>NZ_JBIAEC010000004.1:0-529093 GCF_042868225.1 Streptomyces sp. NPDC007856
ACGCCCGGCCACCGGCTTCCACACCACCCGGTAACGCCAGCCGTCCACCACCGACCGCTCACGCACCTGCCGCCGCCACGCCGACAACGCCGGCACGACCTCACTCAACGGCTGCTCGGCACCAACCTCCAACTCCGAAGCCAGCGACTGCACATCCCCCAGCTCCACCGCCTCCCAGAAACGCGCGTCCACCGAACCGGCTTCGACCGCAGCTGCGGAGTTGACAGCAGGAACGGCCGGAATCTCCAGCCAGAACCGCTCCCGCTGAAACGCGTACGTCGGCAACTCCACCCGACGCGCACCCGTCCCCGCGAAATACGCCGCCCAGTCGACTCCGAAGCCCCTGACCTGAACCTGGGCAACAGCCGAAACAAACGCTTCCGCCTCAGGACGGCTCCTGCGCAGCACGGGCACGAACACATACCCGGCCCCACTCACACAGTCCTGAGCCATCGCCGACAGCACACCGTCCGGACCCAGCTCGACAAACGCCGTAACGCCCACGGCCTCCAGCACCCGGACACCGTCCAGGAACCGCACAGCCTCCCGCACATGCCGCACCCAGAACTCCGGCGCACAGATCTCCTCGACACCCACCACGGAACCGGTGAGGTTCGAGACGAGCGGAATGCGGGGAGCCTGGAACTCAAGGACCTGCGCGATGCGCCGGAACTCCGCGAGCATGTCGTCCATGTGCGGCGAGTGGAACGCGTGACTGACCGTCAGGCGCTTGATCTTCCGGCCCTGCGCCTCGAAGCGGCCCGCGATCTCCAGTACCGCGTCCTCGTCACCCGCGACCACCACAGACGCCGGACCGTTGACCGCCGCGATGCTCACCGCGTCCGTCAGATACGGCACCACCTCGTCCTCGGCAGCCTGCACCGCCACCATCGCACCACCGGACGGCAACTCCTGCATCAAACGGCCACGCGCCGCCACCAGCGTGCACGCGTCCTCCAGCGACAGCACACCCGCACAATGCGCCGCAGCGATCTCACCGATCGAATGACCGGACACGAAGTCCGGGCGCACACCCCACGATTCGAGGAGCCGGAACAGCGCCACCTCCACCGCGAACAACGCAGGCTGCGTATACGCGGTGTCGTCGATCAGCCCGGCGTCGGACGAGCCCGGCTCGGCGAACAGTACGTCGCCCAGGGGGCGTTCGAGCTGCTCGTCCAGGTACCACAGCGCGTCGTCCAGCGCGTCGGCGAAGACCGGGTACTCCTCGTACAGCTCCCGGCCCATCCCCAGCCGCTGGCTGCCCTGCCCGGTGAACAGGAACGCCAGCTTGCCGCCGACGCGTGATCCCCTGATCGTGCCGGCGGACGAGTCGGCACTCGCCAGGGCGCTCAGCTGCCGCAGGAACTCGTCGCGGTCACCGGCGACCAGCACCGCCCGCTCGTCGAAGGCGGCACGACCGGTGGCGAGGGAGTAACCCACGTCGACGAGGTCCACGTCCTCGTCGGCCAGCAGTTGTGCGCGCAGACGGGCAGCCTGGTCCCGCAGCGCGTCCGCGTCCTTGGCGGACAGCACCCACGGCACGACCGAGGGGACACGGGCCGACGGGGTCTCGCCCCGCTCCGCCTCGGCGATCGCCGGCGGCTCCTCGAGGATGGTGTGGGCGTTGGTGCCGCTCATTCCGAAGGAGGACACGCCCGCCCGGCGCGGGCGGCCGGACTCCGGCCAGTCCTGGGCCTCGGTCAGCAGCTCGACCGCGCCCGCCGACCAGTCCACATGCGGCGTCGGCTCGTCGACGTGCAGCGTGCCCGGCAGTACGCCGTGCCGCATCGCCATCACCATCTTGATCACGCCGGCCACACCGGCGGCCGCCTGCGTGTGACCGATGTTCGACTTGATCGAGCCCAGCAGCAGCGGCCGGTCCTCGGGGCGCTCCTGGCCGTAGGTGGCCAGCAGCGCCTGCGCCTCGATCGGGTCGCCGAGCCGGGTGCCCGTTCCGTGGGCCTCGACCACGTCGACGTCCGCCGCGGAGAGCCCGGCGTTGGCCAGGGCCTGGCGGATGACGCGCTGCTGGGAGGGACCGTTGGGGGCGGTCAGGCCGTTGCTGGCGCCGTCCTGGTTGATGGCCGATCCGCGGACGACCGCCAGCACGGGGTGGCCGTTGCGGCGGGCGTCGGAGAGCCGCTCGACCAGGAGCATGCCGACGCCTTCGCCCCAGGCGGTGCCGTCGGCCGCCGCGGCGAAGGGCTTGCAGCGGCCGTCGGGGGCGAGGCCGCGCTGCCGGCTGAAGGCGATGAAGGAGCCGGGGTTGGCCATGACGGCCACGCCGCCGGCGAGGGCGATGGAGCATTCGCCGCTGCGCAGCGCCTGGACGGCGAGGTGCAGGGCGGCCAGGGAGGAGGAGCAGGCGGTGTCGACGGTGACGGTGGGACCCTCGAAACCGAAGGTGTAGGCGATGCGGCCGGAGGCGACGCTCGCCGCGTTGCCGGTGACCAGATAGCCTTCGATGCCTTCTTCGGCCTCGTGGAGGCGGGGGCCGTAATCCTGGTTCTCCGCGCCGACGAAGACACCTGCCTGATGGCCGCGGAATTCACCGGGGTCGATTCCGGCGCGTTCGAACGCCTCCCAGGAGGTTTCCAGCAGCAGTCGCTGCTGGGGGTCCATTGCGAGTGCCTCGCGCGGGGAGATCCCGAAGAATGCGGGGTCGAACCGGTCGGCGTCGTGCAGGAATCCGCCTTCGCGGGCATAGCTGGTGCCGGGGTTGTCGGGGTCGGGGTCGTACAGGCCGGAAATATCCCAGCCGCGTCCGGCGGGGAATTCGGAAATCGCGTCGGTGCCGGAGAGTGCCAGCCGCCACAGGTCCTCGGGCGAGTGCACGTTTCCGGGATAGCGGCAGCCGATTCCCACGATGGCGACGGGCTCGTCGTCCGCGGCGCCGGCGGCGTGGATGCCGGCGCCGGCGGGCTGCGGGGTCAGGCCGAGGATCTCGGTGCGCAGCAGGCGGGCCAGGGCCGCCGGTGTGGGGTGGTCGAATGCGAGGGTGACCGGCAGCTTCAGGCCGGTGGCCGCGGTGAGCCTGCTGTGCAGGTCGACGGCGGCGAGCGAGTCGAAGCCGAGGTCGAGGAAGGGGCGGTGGGGGTCGAGGGCCTGCGGGGCGTTGTCCCGCAGGGCGGCCCGCACCAGGGTGACGACCCAGTCGGTCAGCTGCTGTTCCTGCTCGGCCTCGGCCAGACCGGTGAGCCGCTCCCGCCAGGACGGCCGGTTCTCGCTCGTCCGGTCCGGCGCGTCGTTCGGACCCAGGTCCTTCACGTCGCTGTGCTCGGGCGTGAAATCCTCGGATCCACTCATCAACGCGCTCCATTACCCTGACAGACAGAATCCAACGACCATTTCACAGCCTGCCATGGGTGGGGTGCGCGAGAAACCCCTCCAAACCCCCTATGAACCCCTATCTTCGGGTGCCGGACAAGGGTTCTGCGTCGGTGCGCAACGGGAGTTCCCTGCGTTTCGCGACGATCACCGAGGGGGGTGTTCCGGAGGTATTTCCGTTGCCTTGACGGCTTCCCGGCACCCCGTCGAGAATGCGCTCGACAAGGACGAAAAGTCAAGAATACGACTGCAATTCACCAGTCAGAAGGGAGCGCGTGCTCATGCGCGTCCTGTTCGTCGCCTATCCGGCCATCGGCCATGTCTTCCCGACGGTTCCGCTTGCCTGGGCCCTGCGTGCGGCCGGTCACGAGGTGCTGGTCGCGACCGGGTGCACCGGTCTGGAAGCGGCCAACGCCGGTCTGCACGTGGCGGATGTCGCCCCGGGCCTGGACATGGAGAGCTTCTTCCAGGAAACCGTTCCGGACCTGCTGACGCGGGTGCGGAACCCGGAGGGTCCGGATCCGATCGCCGGCATCCAGCTGTTCGCCCACCTCAACGACCATCTGACCGACGCGATCGTACGCACCGCGGAGGACTTCCGCCCCGATCTGGTGGTCTACGAGCAGATCTTCGTCTCGGCGCTGATCGCCGCTCGCAAGCTGGGCGTGCCCGCCGTGCAGCACAACTTCGGTTTCGCGCGCGGGGCGGACATCCGTGCGATGACCGTCGCCCAGCTCGGTGAGACCATGCGTCGGCACGGTGTGGAGGGGGTGCCCGAGCGGGTCACGACCCTCGACATCGCGCCGCCGAGCATGGTGGAACCCGAGTTGGACGGCTGGTCGATGCGGCCGGTGCCGTACAACAGCGGTGCGGTGCTGCCGGACTGGGTGCTGCGGCGGCCGGAGCGGCCGCGCATCGGTGTCACTCTCGGCACGGCGTCGGTCCATGTCACAGGGCTGGGTCCGGTCCAGCGGCTGCTGGCCGCGGCCGAGTCGGTGGACGCGGAGTTCGTGCTGGCCCTCGGTGACGTCGACACCACTGCGCTCGGTGAACAGCCCGCGAACGTGCGGGTGGTGGGCTGGGTGCCGCTGACGATGCTGCTGCGCACCTGTGTCGGCGCGGTGCACCACGGCGGTTCGGGGACCACGCTGGCGGCGCTGAACGCCGGTGTGCCGCAGATCGTCCTGCCGGACGGCGCGGACCGTTTCGTCAACGCGGCCGCGGTGCACGAGCGCGGCGCGGGCATCAGTGCCCGGGCCGAGGACATCGACGCGCAGTTGCTGCGGCAGCTGGTGGCGGACGACAAGATGCGCGCGGTCGCGGCGGAGGTGCGGGAGGAGATCGAGGGCATGCCCACTCCCGCGCTCGTGGTGCCGCGGCTGGAGGAACTGGCCGCCGGCTGAGTCCTGCGGGCACCGGAAGCGGAGGGGCGACGGGGGAGTCGCCCCTCCGGTTCCCGGGGGAGGGACAGATGGTCTGTGGGGTCAGCGGCGCCGGTGGCCGCGCCGGGGGGCGGGCTGTCGCTCCAGGAAGGGCGCGAGCAGTCCGGGTACGGCCTCTTCGGCCAGGGTCAGCCCGTCCGGCACGGCCACGTCGCGGACCTTGTAGCAGTGGTCGCCTGCCGCCGTGGCGGCTCCCAGGGTGAGCAGGCCGGCGCGCCGCTGGAAGAAGGACCGCGACACGCTCCAGCCGATGATCGCCTCGCGCTGCAGAGCGACCGTGCGGTGCGAGAAGGTGCCGTAACGGGTCACCAGGTAGCGGCCGTGCAGACCGTGGCCGAGGGTGCGGTAGGCGTCGCGGGCGAGCGTTACGGTGACCGGGAGGAGCAGCACCGCGCAGGCGGCGGCCACGTAGAGCAGCGGTGTCCACAGCAGCGCGCCGAGCACGGCGGGGACGGCGGTGATCAGCGCCGTGACGGTCAGCCCGCGATTGACGCGGCGGCGCAGGGCGACGCGCGGATGCGGCCGGAGGCGGGTGACCGTGGTGGGCGACTCGTTCTCGCCGAGTACGTCGGCGGCGACCCGGAGTGCCTCGGCGCGCGGTGCGGGGGGTGTGAGCATCCGCCGTTTGCGGTTCTCGTCCCGGTCGCCCAGGCCGCTGGCGACGGCGTTGAGCCGGGCGCCGCCCGCCCAGCGCAGCAGCATGGTCTCGCTGAGCTCCACTCCGCGCAACCGGCGTTCCTCGATGGTGACGGACCGGGTGACGAGCAGTCCGCGCAGCACTCGGAGGGTGCCGGGGTCCTCCCGCTCGAGGCGGTATCCGTACCAGCCCTCGGTGAAGGTGGCGGTGGAGCCGATCATGCCGAGGACGACGAGGATCAGCACGGTGACCAGGATTCCGAACCACAACGGGACGGACCCGTAGCGGTGCTCGATGCCCTTGACGAAGCCGAGTTCGAGCGGGTCGATGCGCATCTCGTGCAGCGTGCGGTAGACGGTGCCGACGCCGAGCAGGACACCGCCGACGCCCCAGATGGTCAGGGGCGCGTAGCGGATCCAGGACCAGTCCAGGTCGGCGATGGTCGCGTCGTGTTCGTCGGCGACGTGTCCGCGCACCGCGTCACGGCGGCTGAGCAGCCGTTGCCTCAGTTCGGCGCCCTGTGCCCGGCTGACGCCGTCGAGGGAGAGCCGTCGGCTGGAGGCGGAGGTCTGGTCGCCGGTGCCGATACGGACCGAGGTGAGTCCGAACAGGCGGTGGACCGGGTTGGCGGTCAGGTCGACGCCGCGGATCCGGTCGAGCCGGACGGAGCGGTGGCTGCGGAAGAGCAGTCCCGAGCGCAGTTCGATCTTCTCGTCGGTGATGCGGTAACGGGTCGTCAGGAACCGCATCAGACCGATGCCGGTGATCACCAGGGCGGTGATCGCCAGGGAGCCGAGAGTGATCAGTGCTTGCAGGTTCAAGGTCCCGCCGGAGACCAGCAGGGTGCCGGCGCAGGACGCGACCGGCGCGGCCAGGACGCTCAGGTGGACCAGGATCAGGCGGGCGTTGAGCCGCTGCCAGGAGTCGGCCGGTTCCATGGCCGCCGTGCGGTCCACCGCGGTCTGCTGGGTCATGTGGCGTCTCCGGGCGCGGCCTGCGCGTACTTGGTGAGGTGCTCGACGACGTCGGTGGCGACCCGCTGGTCGAGCCCCTTGATCTTCACCGCTCCGGCGCTGGAGGCGGTGGTCACCGTCACGCCGGACAGTCCGAACATCTGCTGGATCGGTCCGCGCAGGATGTCGACGGTCTGGACCCGGGCGAGCGGGACCACGCGCCAGCGCTGCCACAGCCAGCCCGAGGCCGCGTAGACGGCTTCGTCGGTGGTCTCCCAGCGGTGCACCCGGTAGCGCCAGGCCGGCATGATCGCCATGTAGGCCAGGCCGGGGACCAGCGTCGCCGCCAGGCACCAGCCGAACCAGGTGCGGGCCGGCGGGATGAAGAGGTAGAGCACCGCGAACACGATCGGCAGGGGCAGTGCGAAGATCGACGACTGCGTGGTCCACCAGGCGATGGCTCGGCGCTCGACGCGATTGCGCGGCGGCCGGAGCCTCACGTCATCCATGTCTTTCTGCTTCCAGTCCGGGAGGGGCGGCCGGCCGTTGGGCGGCGGTCACCGCGTGGCGGTGTCGGCGCGCTGTTCGGGCCGGCTGGGGACGGTGGTTTCGGCGCCCTCTGCGTTCAGCCGGCGGCGACGGGCCAGCAGGACTCCGGTGCGGGCCAGCACCATGGCGAGCGACATGAACACGAAGGCGTTGGCGTAGACGTCCTGCCCGCTGAGCTTGTAGTCGATGCTGAACTTGATGATGCCCTGGGGGAACCAGTGTTCCGTGCCGTAGGCGAACAGCACGCGGCTGCTGGACAAGACGATCCAGAGCACAGCGTATCCGATGCCTCCGCGGGTGTAGATCTCGCCCGAGGCCTCACGGTGAGCGGGGAGGAGTGCTCCGGCGATCAGGCCGCAGATGGCGCCCACTCCGATACCGGCGAGCTGCAGCGACACGTCGTTCCCGGCCGTCGGCAGCGAGTGCACGAACAGCGCGATGACGATGGCGACCGCGAGGAGCGAGCGCAGCATGCGCATGTTGGTGACTTTCCTGCGCCCCAGGTCGGTGGCGAGAATGATGGTGAGGATCGTCGCGCTGGCGATGAGCGCAGTGAGGAACGGGCTCATGTGAGGTGTGGCCTTTCGTGGTGGCGCTCGTCTGCCTGCGCCGTTGCATCCAACGTAGGCCGGGGTGGTGCGTCGCCGGGACGACCGACCGGTTGAACCGGCTGTCCGCCGACCGGTGGACACGGCGGGGGGCCGCAGGTGGTACGACTTGTGCTGTGCGCACTCACACCCAGGTGAACGTGGCGGAGCGACGTGGCGGCCGGCCGCCCGAGGCGGGCAACCGGTGGTTCGCCCTGTGGGACGGCTACTTCGCCATCAGCTACGCCGTGACCACCGTGCTGCTGTTCGCCACCAGCGGTGACCAGGCCTACCGGGCCATGGCGATCGGCGCCCTGACGCTGGGCGTGCCGTGGTACGCGGCGCTCGGCCGTGGCCTGATGGTGCACAACACGGGCCACCGGAGCTTCGGCCCGCGCAATGTGGTCTTCGGGGTCGGTCTGTTCCTGCTGTTCACGGTCGCCACCGCGTGCGACATCGCCGCGTCGTTCGCGTTGTTCGCCGTGGTGCCCATGCTGATGATGGCGCTGTCCACCACCCCGGCGATCGCGGTGGTGCTGCTGGCCAACCTGGTGCCGGTGACGGTGGTGTGGCTGACCGGCGGGCAGATCGGCGCGGTGCTGCCCATCTCGCTGCTGGGCATCGCGCTGTCGGTGTTGCAGGGGCTGTGGATCACCCGGGTGGTGCGGCAGAGCAGGGAACGCGCCGAGCTGATCGAGGAGTTGCGGCAAAGCCGCGAGCAGTTGGCTCAGCTGTCCCGCGAGGCGGGGATCGCCGCGGAGCGCGAGCGGCTGGCCCGGGAGATCCACGACACGCTGGCTCAGGGGCTGACCAGCATCATCAGTCTGGTGCAGGCCGCGGAGTCGGAGGTGGCCGAGTTGCCCGAGCTGGCCTGCAGGCACCTGGAGTTGGCCGGGCGGGTGGCGAAGGACAGTCTGGTGGAGGCGAGGGAGTTCGTCGCCGCGCTGACGCCTCCCTCGCTGCGCGAGAGTTCGCTGGCGCAGGCGGTCCAGCGGCAGGCGGACAACCTGGTGGCGCAGACCGGGCTGACGGTGCGGTGCCGTGTGGAGGGTCCGGAGGTGCCTCTGCCGATGGCGGTCGGCGTGGTCCTGCTGCGCACGGTGCAGGAGGCCTTCGCGAATGTGCGCAAGCACGCCTCGCGGGCCCGGTGCGTGGACGTGGTGCTGAGCTATGCGCCGGACAGGGTGGGGCTGCTGGTCCGTGACGACGGTGAGGGTTTCGAAGTGCGCCTGGACGACAAGGGTTTCGGGCTGAGCGGCATGCGGGCACGGGTGCAGGAGATCAACGGGGAGGCCACCGTCAGGAGCCGGCCCGGCCGGGGCACGGCCATCGAGGTGACGGTCCCGTTGGCGGCTGCCGGGGAGCTCGCCGATGAGCGATGAGAAGGCGGACGGCAAGAAGATGACGAAGCACACCGAGCCGGCGGCCGGGGACGGCCTGCGGGTCCTGCTCGCCGACGACCATCCGGTGGTACGGGAGGGACTGTGCGCCATCCTGGAATCCGCGGACGGCATCAGCGTCGTCGGTCAGGCCGGCTCCGGGGAGGAGGCGGTCGCGCTCACGGCCCGGCTGGAACCCGACATCGTGCTGCTGGACCTGCGGATGGGCGGCATGGACGGGGTGGCCGCCACCGGGCACATCCTGCGCCAGTGCCCGCGCACCAAGGTCGTCATCGTCACCACGTACGAGAGTGACGCGGACATCCTGCGCGCGGTGGAGGCGGGTGCCGCCGGGTATCTGCTCAAGGGCAGCAGCCGGGCGGAGCTGATCAACGCGGTGCTGGCCGCCGCCCGGGGTGAGACCGTGCTGACGCCGTCGCTGGCGGGCAAGCTGGTCCGGGCCCGGACGGTGGACGTCCCGCAACTGTCGGAGCGCGAGTGCGAGGTGCTGCGCCTGGTCAGCCAGGGACTGACGAACGCGGAGATCGGGCGGAAGCTGTTCATCGGCGAGGCGACCGTGAAGACCCACCTGCTGCGGGCCTACCGGAAGCTGGACGTGACCGACCGGACCGCCGCCGCCGTCACCGCGTTCGAGCGCGGGCTGTTGTGACGGCGGCGAGGTCCTGGAACGGCCGGCCCCGGCGGTGGGCCGCGTGGCCCGGGCGGGGGTCAGGCGATACCGGCGAGACTGCTGTCGGAGAGCTTGGACGGCAGATCACGGCGCCGTTTTACGTTCAACTTCCGGTAGATGCGGGTCAGATGCTGCTCCACGGTACTCACCGTGACGTAGAGCTTGGTGGCGATCTCCCGGTTGGTGTGCCCGTGTGCGGCGAGGACGGCGACGCGCGACTCGGCCTCGGTGAGGGCCTCGGCCTCGCGCGAGATGTCACCGTCGCGGCCGCCGGCCGGATCGGCGTCGGCGTCGCCCGGCATCAGCTCCTGGCACAGCGGTTCCGCGCCGCATGCCTTGGCCACGTGCCACGCCTTGCGGACCAGCAGCCGGGCCCGGTTGAAGTCGCCGAGCGACCGGTAGCTGTTGCCCAGTTCGCCCAGGGCAGCGGCCAGGTGCAGCCGGTCGTCGCTGTTCTCCAGGATCTCCACGGACTCGTTGAGCAGCTGCAGCCGGCGCTTGACCTCCACGGTGCGGGCCAGGACGAGGAGCTGGGCGCCGCGGGTACGGCTGGGGGCCGCACCGCCGCGGCGAGGCTGCCGTTCGGCCAGGGCACGGGCTCGCTCCGGCTCGCCGAGGGCCAGCCACGCCTCGGCGGCGTCGACGCGCCAGGGCACGAGTTCCGGGGCGTCGAGTCCCCACTTCTCCATCAGCCTGCCGCAGGTCAGGAAGTTCTCCACGGCGGCGTGGTAGCGGCCGGTGGCCAGATGGCAGCGGCCCCTGGCGCGGATGTACTGCAGGCCCAGCAGGGTGTCGAACAGCGCTTCGGGCACGGGCTGCTCCAGCAGGACCACGGCCTCGTCGTGCCGGCCCATGCCGACTTCCGCCTGGATCAGCGTGCTGAGCGGGAGCGCGATGCCAATGCCCCAGCTCTGCAGCGAGATCAGCGACAGGGCGGCGCGGGCGTGGTGCGCGGCGCCGGGGAGGTCGCCCTGGCGCAGCGCGATGTCGCCCCGTACCGCGGACAGCAGCGCCTGCCAGCCGGGCGCGCGCCGCGTGGAGCACTCGCCGAGCAGCCGCTCGCACCAGGCCAGCGCCAGGTCGGCCCGGTCGGCGTAGATGAGCGCCAGGAGCGAGAAGACCAGCGGCTGCAGGGAGTTGTCGCTGATGCGGTGCCGCTGCAGCAGGCGCTGGGCCTCGGCGACAGCGTTGTCGCCGAGGGTGCCGGTCAGTGCGGCGGAGATGGCCGAGGCGGCCAGAGCGTGGGCGTCATCGACGGTGCCGCGGCCGCCGGGGCCCCGGTCCCGGCGCGGTTCGGCTTCCGGGAGAACCGGTTCCAGCGAGGGGCTGATCATCGTCAGCCAGCGGCGCGCGGACTCCAGGGCGGCCGCCTGGTGCGCGGGCGGCTGCTCCGGGCCCTGGGACAGGGCGTGCACCACGTCACTCGCCTGGCCGAGCCGTCCGGACCATCCGAGGTAGGACACCGACGTGGCGAGGTCGCCTCCGGGCAGCCGCTCCGGGTCGAGTTCGGCCGTCAGCTGCGGCAGATGGGCCTCGGCGGCTGCGGGGTTGAGCCGCCACACCAGGCTGACGAGCCGGGCCTTGATCGCCGTCCGCGTCACGCGGTCCCGGCAGGCCTGGTGGGCCAGTTCCAGACAGCGCAGCGCCACCTCGATGTCGTCGTCGATCAGCGCGTACTCGGCCGCCTCCTGCAGGACGGGGATCATGCCGGGGTCGACGTCCTGCCGACCGCACAGCAGGTGCTGGGCCACCTCCAGGGCCGAGGCGCCGTCGCGGTGCAGGAGGGCCGCGGCCCGCTGGTGCAGCGACGCGAGGGTCTGGGGCGGCGTGACCTCCAGAACGGCGGCGCGGGCCGACGGATCGCGGAAGGCTCCGCCGTGGAGCACCGCGCACCGGACGAGGTCCTGCACACCCTGCTCCGCCTGCTGGGCCTGGATGCCGAGGACCTGGCCGAGCAGGGTGGGCGAGCCGGCGTCGCCGAGCACGGCGACGCCCCGGGCGACGATCAGCATGTCCGGCTCGCCGCGGTGCAGACAGTCCCGCACGGCCTGGGCGTACTTGTCGGCCGGTACGACGCGCTGGAAGGGTTCGTTGCGATCGGCGGTGCCCTGGCAGTCCTCGAGCAGCGCACGCAGCAGCAGCGGGTTGCCGCCGGTCATGGCGTGGAACTCCGGGGCCAGCCGGGCGGCCAGCGCGGGAACGAAGTGGCCGGCGATGACGCCCGCGGTGCCCTGCGGGGACAGCATGCCGACGTGGATGCGGCTGCAGTGCGGCTGGCGCAGTAGTTCGGCGTGGAACACGAGCTGTTCCTGGCGCAGCCGGGTGGCCTCGGTGAGCACGATCAGGATGTGCGCCTGCCGTATTCGCCGGGCCAGATAGAGGAGAAATTGCAAAGATTCTTCGTCGGAGCAGTGGACATCGTCGATCGCGATGACGATCGGATGTTCATGGGCGAGTTGCAGAAGGGCCCAGGCGGCATAGGGCATGGGCCGCATTCGGTCACGCTGGCTCGTTTCGTGCGCGGCCTCGTCCATCAGTCGCAGCGCCTCGGCGCGGACTTCGGGGGCCATTGACGTGTGGTCAAAAATCTTTCTCAGGATGCCGAAGGGCAAAGCGCTTTCGGCGCGAGAAGCAGTCGCGTCGAGCAGTATCGCGCCCTCGTCGATCGCCTGCTCGGTAAAGGCTTGCAGTAGTTCGGTCTTGCCACTGGCGACCGGGCCGCTGAGCAGGGCGACGCGGCCCCGTCCGGTGCCGGCGCTGAGCAACTGCTCGTTCAGTGCGCTCAGGTGGCTCTCTCGTTCGACCAACTTCGATGACAAGGTCATTTTTATCCCCCGAAAACCGCTGTCCGCCCGAATCACTGAGTGGGGCAGGACGCGGCGGTGGTGTGCTGAAGAGCGGTGACTTCTGGGGCGGCGGAATGCATGCGAATCGGGCATCGCGGGCCTGATCGCAGCCGGGGACCGCTGGTCAGCGCGGTCCCCCGGGGTCAGGTAAGGGAAGCGCCCGCGCTGGGAAGGGAGGTGCTGAGCGTTTCCGAGACGATCTTCAGGATCTCTTCCTGGTGGTTCGCCAGGAAGAAGTGACCGCCCGAGAACACACGCAGGTCGAAGGCCCCGGTGGTGTGACCGCGCCACGCCTCGGCTTCCTCCAGGCTGGTCCTGGGGTCGTTGTCGCCGGTCAGCACGGTGATTGGGGCGCTCACCGTGAGCCCGGGAGCGGCGCGGTAGTTCTCGATCGCGGTGTAGTCGCTGCGGATCGCGGGCAGCACCATCCGCAGGATCTCCTCGTCGCCGAGGATCTGGGCGTCCGTTCCGCTCAGCAGCCGCATCTCCTCGACGATTCCGTCGTCGTCACGCCGGTGGACGTTTTCGTCACGGTACCGTGAAGGGGCCCGGCGGCCCGAGGCGAACACGGCGAGAGGCACGAGGCCGAGGTCCCGTTCCAGACGCCTGGTCACCTCGAAAGCAAGCACTGCTCCCATGCTGTGCCCGAACAGCGCCACCGGGCGGTCCAGCCACGGCTTCAGCTCGGCCGCGATCGCGTCCGCGTATTCACCGATGTCCTCGACGGCCGGATCCATGCGGCGATCCTGTCGTCCCGGGTACTGCACCGAGACGACATCCACCTCGGGAGACAGCGCACGTGACATCGGGAAGTAGAAGGGTGCCGACCCGCCGGCGTGCGGGAGGCATACGAGACGCACTCCGCTCTCCGCAGCGGGGTGGAAACGGCGTATCCATCGGCTGGGGTCCTGGAATTCACCCACTGCACCAAAACTCTTTCCTGAGATTGTCTGTCAGCGACAAGGACGACCCTCCTGTGCCGGTCTCGAACACGGTCATCGCTGCCGAATCTTTTCCGGCACTTCCTGCCGTCGCCTCGACCAATCCATGTCTAGCAGAGGGCTTGATCTAGGGGGTACCCCTAGGTTTGGGGCCGCGCTCCGCGGGAACCGACCGGGGCACTGGGGCTACTGGTGGTTCCATTTGGCGACCCGTGTTCGATGTAGCGTTACTCACACCCCTGTCGGCTCGATGCACGCCTGCCGGACGAGCGCGGTGACGCGTTCCAGCGTCGGTTCCCGGAGAATTTCGGGCAGCCTGGCCATGAAGGCCTCCTCGGCGGCGGTGTCGAGCAGTTCGCGGCCCACGCCGGCGAGCATCGCCAGGAACGACAACGAGTCACCGCCCAGTCGGTGGAAGTCGGACTGCCCGTCCAGCCGGGACCGTTCGACCCCGAGCGTGCGCGCCCATGTCTCGGCCACCGCCTCCGCGACCGGGTCGGCGGGGAAGGCCGCGTGCGGGGCGTGCACGCTGCCGTCGGGTTCGCCCCCGTGCGGGTCCGGCAGAGCCCGTACGTCCACCTTGCCGCTGACCGTGTATGGCAGTTCGGGCACCACGACCAGGGCGGCGGGAATCATGTGGGCCGGCAGCCGCTCGGCCAGGTACCCCCTCAACTCCCCAGCACCGACCGCTTCGTTCACCAGCAGGTAGCCGTACAGTGCCTTGCCCGTGTGGCCCGCCGCTGCTCGCGCAACCACCACGGCCCGGTCCACCGCCGGGTGCTCCTCCAGCGCCCGCGCCACCTCGGCCGGCTCCACCCGATGACCACGTATCTTGACCTGGTCGTCGATGCGCCCGACGAACTGCAGCTCTCCTGACGGCAGGACGCGGGCCAGATCGCCGGTGCGGTAGACGCGGGTGCCGTCGGCCAGGCTGGGGAAGCGTTCCCGGTCGAGGTCGGGCCGGCCGAGGTAACCGCGGGCCAGCTGGGCACCGCCGAGATACATCTCGCCCACCTCGCCGGGTGCGACGAACCGCCGCTCGGCGTCGAGCAGGAACACCGTGGTGTTGTCCGCGGGCAGGCCGATGGGTACGACCGTCCCCTCGAGGTCGGTCTCCTCGTCGTAGGTGTGCGCGGTGCAACCGATGGTGGCCTCGGTCGGCCCGTACAGGTTGATGATCCGGCACTTCGGCCCGAACATCTCCTGGGCCCGGGCGGCGACCTCCACGCGCAGTTGCTCACCCACCACGACCACGCTGCGGTAACCGTCCGGCGCGATGTCCAGCCCGCCGATCAGGTCGAGGTGGGAGGGGGTCAGGTTCAGCATGTTGGCCCGCGTCCCGGTCAACAGGCGGCGCAGCGACAGGTGATGGGGGTCGTCCCGCATCAGCACCACCTCGCCGCCCGTCAGCAGCGGCAGGAAGACGGAGGTGCCGGAGACGTCGAAGGAGGGGGAGGTGAGCAGCGGCAGGCAGGTGTCGGCGTCGACGCCGAACTCGCGGGTGGCCCAGTGCACGTAGTTGAGCAGATGGCGGTGCTCGATCTGCACCCCCTTGGGCCGGCCGGTCGACCCGGAGGTGTAGATGACGTAGGCAAGGTCGCCGGGGTGGGTCTCCGCGTCATCCGGCCGCGGGTCGTCCGCCGGGGCACCGCCTGCGGCGAGGGCGTCCAGCGGCAGCGTGCGGCAGCCGACCGGGAAGCAGTTGCGCTCCTGATAGGGGGCCTCGGCCAGGCACAGGGTGCTGCCCGCGTCCGTCAGCAGCTCGGACAGGCGCCTGTCCGGGTGTCGCACGTCCAGCGGGAGATAGCAGGCGCCCGCCCTCAGGACGCCCCACAGGCCGGCGATCGACGCCACCGTGCGGCCGGCGAGCAGTCCGACCACCGTGCCGGGCCCCGCGCCCAGGCGGCGCAGCTCGGCCGCGACCGCGTCGGCGCGGCGGCTGAGTTCCAGGTAACTCACCTCGCCCTCCGGGCCGCTCAGTGCGGTGCGGTACGGCGTGCGCTCGACCTGCTCGCGGAAGAGCCGTACCACCGAATCCTCGCCGGGCAGCGGCTGTTGCGGGCGGTTGCCGGCCCAACGGCGGTGCGCCCGGGGCGAGAGCGCCTCCTCGACGGTGTCCAGCAGCGCGTCGGCCCGGGCCGCGACGTCAGGACCGTCGTACCAGCTCACGGTGATCTCCGTGCGTCCGGGAAGTTCCACGAGGCCGATCTCGGGCGGGCCGCCGGGAGTCATGCCGCCCAGCGCGTAGACCGCGGTGGCCCGGAATCCGTCGGCGCTGAAGTCGTCGGGGTCGACGGCGCCCAGGTGCGAGACGCAGGCCCGACCGCTGTACCGGTCCGCGTCGGCGGCGGCGCGGTCGAGGTGAGCGATGCCCTCGCGCAGCACCGGCAGCGGCAGCTCCATGATCGCCGGATCGGTTCCGCCCGCCAGGTCCCGGTGGTCCGCCAGGGCGGCCAGCAGCCGGCTCTGCACCTGCTCCCAGCCGTCACCCGCACCCACCTCCAGGTCGACGGCGTGAGAGAGGACGGCGGTGGACCGCAGGTCCGGCAGGTGACGGCGCAGATCCACCGGGATGTGGAACCGGCCCGGGCCATGGGCGGCCGCGACGGCCGCCGCCACCTTGGAAGTGGCCGCGAGATGGGTGCCGTCAACGGTGCGGCGGCGCCACAACAGGCCCCCGTGCTCCCGCGGTCGGGGACCGAGCGGCGAGCGGAACGACAGTGCGCGGTCGGTGGCGCGGGGCGGTTCGCCGTCCGGGTGCAACCGCCGCAGCAACTCCTCGACGCCGTCGTCGGCAGCACCCATCGGGTCCTCGCCGCGCAGCGCACGGAAGACGTCGCGCGCCCACATCAGCAGGCCGCGGCCGTCCATCACGGCGTGGTCGGCACGGAACACCACGGTGGCCGGGCTGCCGGGCACCAACAGCACCTCGCCGGTCGCGGTCAGCTCGTCGAAGGGCTCTCGCAGCGCCGGAGCGTCGAGCCGTGCCGGGTCGAGGGAGCCGGCCTCCAGCACGCGTACGGCGGGGGCCACGCCGCCGTCCACCCAGCGATCTTCGTGCCGGACCAGCCGGACCCCGCGATGCACGCGGGCCGCCGCGGCGACAGCCGCCGTCAGCCGCCTCGGCGAGATCGTCCCGTCGCCCTCGACGAGGTGATGCATCACCCTCAGCTCGGGCTCGATGCCGAGAAAGGCCCACTCCAGCGGAGCCACTTTCCTCACGAAAGATGCCAACTCAATCACTTCTCCCCCATTCGACGGCGCCGGATGCGCACGGCGAAGGCGCCCCGCCCGCCCAGGACAGACGCGAGCGGTTCTCCATACATCCACGTCTAGGCCATCACCGCAGCCACGACAGCCCCTAGCGCCCGCCGTTTCCCGCACCTGCCACCCCTGTGATCCCCTGTGGAGGCGCCTCACACCCGAACGCAGCCTTCGGCGCCACTTCCCCCTGCCGGTCCCCCTTCCCGGGGGCGGCTGCAGCCCGTTGACAGCCGCTCACCCCGTTCCTACAATCCGCCTGGCCGTGCCCTCCGCCGGGGTCATCGCCACCGCCACGTACGGCAGCGGCAAGGCGTCGGCCGAGCGGATCCTGCGCACCGGCCGGCTCGACGGCCCGGCCCGGCGCGAGCGGCACGCGGCCCGGCGCCGACCGTGCCCCGAAAGCGACCGCCTCCGCCGCCGCCCTGGCCGGCACCGCACAGCCCGGCGCCTACACCGGCAAGGGCTTCGACACATGCGCCGCCCCGAGCACCTCCACGATGAACGCCTGGGGAGCCTCCCCCTACCGGGCCGTGAGCGTGTACATCGGCGGCAACACCCGCGCCTGCGACCAGCCTTCTCTCACCTCGTCATGAGAGAGCACCGTGACCGGCAACGGCTGGCACCTGATCCCGACGTACGTCGGCTCGCAGGCGCCCTGCACCTCTTTCGGCCACACGGCCTCCACCGATCCGGCCACCGCCCGCAGCCAGGGCACCGCGGAGGCCGACGACGCCGTCGCCCAGGCGCAGGCGCTCGGGATCCCGGCCGACAGCGTCCTCTACAACGACATGGAGGGCTACGGCAACACCAACTCCTCCTGCAGCACCGGCGTCCTGAACTAGCTCTCCGCCTGGACTGGCGAACTGCACGCGCGCGGCTACCGCTCCGGTTCCTACTCCAGCGCCGGCTCCGGCATGCGCTACCTGGCCGCCCAGTACACCATCGGCGCCTACACCCTGCCGGACCACCTCTGGTTCGCCTGGTGGAACGGCGTCGCCGACACCGACGCCGGCACCTACGTGCCCGCCGCCGACTGGGCCGGCCACCAGCGCATCCACCAGTACTTCGGCGGGACCGACGAGACCTGGGGCGGCGTCACCGTCAACATCGACGGCGACTGCCTCGACGTCGACGGCGGAGGCAGCGTTCCCCCGTAGTCGGCCAAGTCCTGAGTGGGCACCTTCGCCACCGCGCCGGTGTATGCCTCGCCGACCGGCACCGCCCGGACCGGCACCCTGAACGCGGGCACCAACCACGTCTACTGCAAGATGTGGGGCCGTCGGATCGGTGAAGCCACGAGCTACGACCACTGGTGGCTCAAGACCGACCCCGGCGCCGGACCGGCGGCCCAGTACGTCGCCGCCTACTACCTCACCCGCTGGGGCAACGACGAGGCCAAGGACAACAACGGCACCTTCATCCCCGACTGCTGACCACCGCCTGCTCCGGCGGTCCACCAGTGCCCGCCGGAGCAGGCGGAAGAGTGATATCCATCACAGCGGTCTCGGCATCTAGGCATCCTGCATAGTAGATGCGGCTTCGATGACATAGGGGATTTGTCCGGCTTGCCGTCGGCGCGAACGGTTCGTCGGGCCAGGATGCGACGCCCGCTCGGCGCCTCCCCCTATCCGCCCGATCTGCCTCTTTTCTGACGGGGCGCCAGACATCAGCAAACGTCGCGGAAGCGAACCCGACATCTCTTCGCTCGGCTGACAAGAGCCCTCTGGGCCTACTAGGCGCGGTAGTGGAAGCCGCCCTTTGCGCTCCTTGTGAAGCCCTCCCGAAAATGAGCGCCCCGGCATCCACGAACGAGGTTGACGAATGGCCAAGCATCGCAAGACGCAGCACTACCGGCGCATAGTCGTCGCCGCCGTCGCCATCGGAGCCGTGGGCGTGCCCTCCGTCGCCCTGGCCTGCTCCGACTGGCCGCACGGCGGAACGGACCAGGCGGACGTCGCGGCGACGAGCACGTCCCCGCAGCCGGAGCACCACGGTCACCGGCACCACCACCATCACCACCGCAACGGCCACCACCACACCGGCACCCCGCAGGCCACCGCGTCCCCCACGCACCGGCCCACCGCGCAGCCGAGCAGCAGCACGCACAAGCCCCAGCCGACCGCTGCGCCCAGCACCCCCGCGGCCCCCAAGCCCACCGCCACGCCGAGCACCCCGAAGGCCACCCCCACCGCCTCCTCGGCCACCGCGCGCGTCGTGCAGCTCGTCAACGCCGAGCGCGCCAAGGTCGGTTGCCATCCCCTGACCGTGAACGCGGAGCTGACCAAGGCGGCGCAGGCCCACAGCGCGGACATGGCGGCCCACCAGAACATGTCGCACACCGGGTCCGACGGATCGTCCCCCGGTGACCGCATCACGCGGGCCGGCTACAGCTGGAGCGCCTACGGCGAGAACGTCGCCTACGGGTACGCCACCCCGGAGCAGGTCATGACGGGCTGGATGAACAGCCCCGGACACCGGGCCAACATCCTCAACTGCTCGTACAAGGAGATCGGAGTCGGTCTCGCCCAGCCGGGCAGCTACTGGACGCAGGACTTCGGCACCGCCCGGTAGCCCCATCGCCCGATAGCCCCATCGCCCGGTAGGCCCACCGCAGGTCAGCCGCCCGCCAGCGGGTTCGGCAGCGGCAGGTAGCGGGCGTCCGCGCCGTCCGCGCCGGTCCAGCGCAGCAGCAGGTTGGTCTTGCCGGGCAGCGTGGGCGAGCCGAGCAGCGCGGGGATCTCGGGCAGATCGTGCCGGGCGAACTCGCGGCGGACGGCGGGCCAGGGGTCGAGTGCGGGACGGTGTTCGGCGAGGGCGGCGGCGATCTCGGTGAGATGGTTGACGACCAGGCAGTACACCAGCCGCTCCCAGCCCGCCGCCCGGGTCACGTCCGGCAGCAGCTTGGCACCCTCGGCGTCCCGGTACAGCACCTGGACGGGCATACCGGCCGCGTCCACGGCGACGAGGGTGTTCTGCAGATGGGCCTCCAGGACGACCCCGTGGTCGTCGAACGCCGTGAGGGCGGGCGGCACGACCTGGCGCAGATAGGCCTCCCACCAGGCCGCCGGGTCGGCCGCGGTGGCCGGCGGACTGCCGTCGAAGCCCTCGGCGAGCCCGGCGGCGAGCAGCGGGGTGGTGCCCGGCAGCAGATGGCCGCGCAGGCCGTCCCGGACCAGGACGGCGAGCTCCTCGAAGGCGAAGGAGGCCGTGCGGTAGCCGCGGTCGCTCAGCCAGGCGGCGGGCGGTCCCATGGCCGCGAAGGCGTGCCGGGCGGCCATGTCCGTGCGGCGCAGTCTTCGCAGGTCGTGGCGCCACAGCCGGCGGATGTCGTTGGTGATGCGGACGTCCAGGCTGAACTTCAGGAACAGGTCGCGCCGGGGCTCGTACACCGTGCGGATCGCCGCCGTCGGCCAGGTGTCGAAGGCGGTCGTGCCGAGACGGAGCAGGCGGCCGTCGGCGAAGGCCTCCGTCAGCTCGCTGCCCACCAGGTCCAGCTGCCAGGGGTGGGCCGGCAGCATCCGGTAGCCGGGCGGGACCGGGCCGAGCGCGTCCAGGGCGCTGGTGTCGCCCTCCTCGGCCACCTGGTCCTCGCGGACGCCGAGCAGCACCAGTGGGAAGCGGGCGTGCGTCTCGGGGGCGTACGGCAGCCAGGAGGCGACCGGGCCGCCCCCGCGCGCCTTGGGCGCCGGGTGGTACGGGTGGCCGGTGATCAGGGACTGCTCGGAGCGCAGATACGGGTCCGCGGGCGCCGTGGCCCGGGCGCGGGCGGTGAGCAGGGCCGCGACCGCGTCCCGGCTGTCGATCATCTCGGCGGGCAGGTCGCCGCCCGGCAGCCCGGTGTGCCGGCGCAGCTCCTCGGCGACCAGTTTGACCAGCTCGGTGTGGCCGACCCGGTGCCAGGTCCCGGCCGCGCACACCTCCGGGTCTGCGGGGCGCCGGCCGGCCCGCACGCGCAGCAGCCGCCCACTCGGCAGCCGGTGGACCCGTGGGTCACCGGGGTGGCCGAGCGGCTCGGCCACCTCGCGCAGCAGGCAGTTCAGCAGGGGCGCGGCCGCGTAGGCGTCGGCCAGGCGGCCGACGGATCCGGTGGGGTCTGTGAGGTCCACGCGATCCATTCGTTTCGTCCGGGGTGGTCGCGATCAGCCGGGGTGGTCGCGATCAGTATGTCTGTCGTCGCCGACAATCATCCTCCGTGCCGCGTGTACCCGAGGAGCCGACCGTGCACCGTCCCCCCACCGCCGAGACCCGGGTCGCCGAGGAGCTGGCCGCCGTCCGGCCCGGTCTGCTACCCCGGTACACGGCGGAGCTGCCGGGCGCCCGGGCCGCGGTGCTGACCCGGCTGTGGCGGGCGCTGGCCCATGAGCCGCTGCCGTGGGTCACCGGCCGGGTGCACGGCGCCCACAGCCTCGCGCTGCGGCTCGCCGACGGCCGGACGCTGTACGGGCCGCACGCGGACCCGTACGCCACGAGCGCGTACGTCACCGGCGTCCGCCTGGACCGGGAGCGCCAGGTGGATCCGGCCGGGCTGATGACCGCCCTCGGGGTGCCGCACGGTGCCGCGTTCGCGGCCGAACTGGACAGCAGCGTCGCCTCGTTGGCGCTGTCACGGGCCGACGCGGATCACCCGAAGGAGTGGCCGGTGGGGGTCCCCCCGGCCGCAGGGTGGGGGAGGGACTGGGAGTGGGAGCAGCGGGTGACCGACGGGCATCCGTACCACCCGGGCTGCCGTTCCCGGCCCGGTTTCTCGGTGGCGGACGAGCTGGCGTACGGCCCGGAGCACCGGCCCGTCGTGGGGCTCGGGACGGTGCCGGTGCCGGCGGACGGGTGCCTGGTGACCGGCAACTGGCCGCAGGAACTGCGGGACGGCGAACGGCTGCTGCTGCCGGTGCACCCGTGGCAGGCGGACCACGTCATCAAGCGGTCGCACACCCCCTGGCGCCCGGCCCGCCCCCTGCTCTCCCTGCGCACCCTCGCGCTGCCGGACGGCGCGCATGTGAAGACCGCGCTCAGCGCCCGGCTGACGTCCTCCGTGCGGGACATCTCCCGCTATTCGATCGAGGCCGCCGCGCCCCTGTCCGCACTCGGCGAGGAGCTGGCCGCCCGCACCGACGGCCTGCTGCACATCACCCGCACGCTGGCCGCGGTCTCGGCCCACTCCCCCGACCTGGCCGCGCTGCTGCGGGAGTCGCCCGAGGTGTACGCCGGTCCGGGCGAGCGGGTGGTCCCCGTGGCCGCGCTCGCCACGACCGACCTGCCCGGCTCCCCCTGCTGGCTGGCCGCGTTCACCCGGCTGGCGCTGACCGTGGGGCTGCGCCTCCTCGACCTCGGCGTGGCCCTGGAGGCGCACGGCCAGAACCTGCTGGTGATCCTGGCGGCCGACGGCACCCCGCTACGGCTCGTCTACCGCGACCTGGCCGACATCCGGATCAGCCCGGCCCGCCTGGCCCGGCACGGCATCACCCCGCCGCCGCTCACCGGCCGGCTGATCACCGACGACGAAACGGCCCTGCGCCGCAAGCTGTTCGGCTCCCTGGTGGCGGGCGCCCTGGCCGGTACGGCGGGTTCGGGCCCGGCGCTGGGAGCGGCCCTGTCGGCCGCCGTACCGGACCTGCCGGACACCCCCGATCTGCGCGCCCTGCGCGAAGGGCCGCTGCCGGCGAAGGCGCTGACCCTGATGCGGCTGTCCCCGCAGACCCCGGGCGACCAGTGGACCTCCCTGCCGAACCCGCTCGTTTTGGAGCCCGGCGCGTCTGATCAATAGGATCCGGCGATGATCACAAGACAACGGCTGGCGGCGGGCGTCTGTGCTCTCCTCGCCGCCCTGGCGGCCGGGATCGCGTTCCCCGGCGGAGCCGTCGCCGATGAGACGGAGCAGCCCGCTCCCAAGGTCGAACTGGTGCTGGACGTCAGCGGTTCCATGCGGACGCGGGACATCGACGGCGACTCGCGGATGGCCGCGGCGAAGCAGGCGTTCAACGACGTGCTGGACGCCACCCCGCAGGAGGTCCAGCTCGGCATCCGCACCCTGGGCGCCAACTACCGCGGCAACGACCGCAAGGAGGGCTGCAAGGACACCGCGCAGCTCTACCCGGTCGGCCCGCTGAACCGGACCGACGCCAAGACGGCGGTGGCCACGCTGCAGCCCACCGGCTGGACGCCGATCGGGCCCGCGCTGCTGAAGGCGGCGGACGACCTGAACGGCGGTACCGGCACCCGCCGTATCGTCCTGATCAGCGACGGCGAGGACACCTGCCAGCCGCTCGACCCCTGCGAGGTCGCCCGCGAGATAGCGGCCAAGGGCATCGGTCTGACCATCGACACCCTCGGTCTGGTGCCGGACGCCAAGACCCGCGACCAGCTCAGCTGCATCGCGGACGCGACCGGCGGCACGTACACCGACGTACGGCACAAGCAGCAACTGTCCAGCCGGGTCGGGCAGTTGGTGGACCGAGCGGCCGATCCGGTCGTGACGCCGGTGGCCACCCAGGGGGCCGCGCAGTGCGCGGCGGCGCCGACGCTGAAGTCCGGGCTGTACACGGACCGTGAGGAGTTCGGGCAGCAGCGCTGGTACAAGGTCGACGTCGACCCGGGCAAGGAGCTGCGCGCCTCGGTGAGCGTGGCCGACGACCGCGCCGTGAACCCGGACTACGGGGTGCTGTTGCGGGCGGTGACCGTGCACGGACGGGAGATCGTGCGCGGCGAGGCCGCGGGTGACGGCCGTACGGACGTGATCTCGACGGGTCTGCGGTACCCGAAGCCGGAGAGCGACGACGACACGGCGACGGCGGAGACGGTGTGCCTCCAGGTCACCAACTCCTTCTCGGCCGCGGCGGGCGTGAAGACCACGCCCGGCCTGCCGCTGGAACTGACCGTCGATGTCGTGGACGGGCCGTCGGGGCACCATGACGTGGCCTCCTTCGGCCTCGGGCGCGGCTGGTGGCTGCTGGGCGCGCTGGTGCTGGTCGGCTTCCTCGCCGGTCTGTTGTGGGGCTGGCTGTCGCGCTGGCGGGTCTCGGTCTGGAGGACGAACTGATGCGGATCACACATGTGCTGGGTGCCGCGCTGCTGGCACTCGGGATGGCGGCCGGGCCGGCCGCGGCCGACTCCTCCCCGTCTCCCAGTGCCTCCGCCGACGGGACGGCACCCACCCAGGCGGGCACGTCCTTCCGCACGGCGACGGAGATCGAGCAGGGGCAGCGGGCCACGGCGTCCGGTTCGACGGGTGACTACCTGTACTGGTCGTTCCCCGCGGACACCGGGCAGCGGCCCACCGTCAAGGCGACGGTCAAGCTGCCCGCCACGCACGGGGCGCAGACCTGGCAGATCGACGTGTACGACGGGCTGCGGCGCCGGCAGGCCTGTCAGTACGGCGCGGCGAGCCGTACGGCCGAGCAGGACGCGTCCTCCGTCGAGCTGGCCTGCGTCCTGCGGACCGTGCGCGGCTGGTCGGAGCCCTGGGCCAACGACCCGCTGCCGGGCACGTACTACATCCGGCTGACCGTGGTGGACCTCGGCTCCGCCGACCTGGGCAAGCCGGTCGGCGTCGAGGTCCGCGCCAACGCCGAGGACATCGGCGGCGCGGCGGCGGTGGACGGCTCGCTGGGCAAGCCGCTGGTTCCCGGCATCGCCGTCAAGTCGCAGCACAGCGGGGGCGGTTCGAAGGCCGCGGTGCTCTCCAGCTTCGGTTCCGGCGACGGCTGGTCCTCCGGCTGGTGGTCCGACCGATGGGTGTGGACCGCGATCGGGGGCGTGCTCGCGGCTCTCGCCGGTATCGGCGGGTATGCGTTGACGCGGGGGTCCGGTCGGCCGTCGCGAGTGCCGACCGACGTGTGACCCGATGTGCACGAAGGCCCGCCTCCGGCGGGCCTTCGCCTTTCCGTGCTCAGATCTCCCGCAGCGCCTTGGCCAGTGTGCCGTCCCCCGTCACCGTCACGCGTCGCGCCCGTACGGCGTCGGCAAGACCCAACTCCCCCCCGGCCACGGCCTCGCAGGTGGCCGCGTCCATGGTGAGGCGGGCGTCGGGCTCGCCGGGCGCGGGCCCGTCGCCGTACACCGGCCCCTCCTCCGCGCCGACGCGCAGATGGAAGTCCCCTTCCTCCAGCCGGACTTCGACCAGGCCCTCGCCGTGCAGACCCCGCAGCAGCGGCAAGGCGAACCAGTGGGCGCGGACCGCGTCGGTCGGCCGCCGCTCTCCCAGGTCTGCCTCGCCCCATCGCCCGAGCGCCTGGAGCACCGGCAGCAACTCGCGTCCGCGTCCCGTGAGTTCGTACACGTAGGCCGCGCCGGGCGGAGGCAGCTTCCGGCGGGTCGTGAGGCCGTCGCGCTCCATGTCCTTCAGCCGGGAGGCGAGTACGTCCGTGCTCACGCCGGGCAGGTCCGCGTGCAGGTCCGTGTAGCGGCGGGGGCCGGCCAGCAGTTCGCGGACGATCAGCAGGGTCCAGCGGTCGCCGACGAGATCGAGGGCGCGGGCTGCGGAGCAGTACTGGTCGTAGCTTCGGCGTGGTGACATGCGACGCAGTCTAGACAAGATGTTGGACTTTCCAAGCGCCTACTTGGTAAAACCAAGCAACACCAGTTTCCGGAGGGGCGCATGGAGTTCCGGCAGTCGAACAAGCTCAGCGAGGTCTGTTACGAGATCCGCGGCCCGGTGATCGAGCACGCCAACGCGCTGGAGGAGGCGGGGCACAGCGTGCTGCGCCTGAACACCGGCAACCCCGCGGCCTTCGGCTTCGAGGCGCCGGAGGAGATCCTCCAGGACATGATCCGGATGCTGCCGCAGGCGCACGGCTACACCGACTCCCGCGGCATCCTCTCCGCCCGCCGGGCGGTCGCCCAGCGCTATCAGAACCTGGGACTGGAGGTCGGGGTCGACGACGTGTTCCTCGGCAACGGCGTCTCGGAGCTGGTCTCCATGGCCGTACAGGCACTGGTCGAGGACGGCGACGAAATCCTCATCCCCGCACCGGACTTCCCGCTCTGGACCGCCGTGACCACCCTCGCCGGCGGCAAGGCGGTGCACTACCTGTGCGACGAACAGGCCGACTGGAACCCGGACCTGGCCGACATGGCGTCGAAGATCACGGACCGCACGAAGGCCGTGGTCATCATCAACCCCAACAACCCCACGGGCGCGGTGTATCCGAAGGAGGTCGTCGAGGGCATCCTGGACCTCGCCCGCCGACACGGCCTGATGGTGTTCGCGGACGAGATCTACGACCAGATCCTGTACGACGACGCGGTCCACCACTCGGCCGCGGCCCTCGCCCCCGACCTGGTCGTCCTCACCTTCTGCGGCCTGTCGAAAACGTACCGGGTGGCCGGGTTCCGTTCCGGCTGGCTTGTGGTGACGGGCCCCAGGCAGCACGCGAAGGACTATCTGGAGGGCCTGACCATGCTGGCCTCCATGCGTCTGTGCGCCAACGCCCCGGCCCAGTACGCCATCCAGGCCGCGCTCGGCGGCCGCCAGTCCATCCGTGAGCTCACGCTTCCCGGCGGCCGGTTGTACGAGCAGCGCAACACCGCCTGGGAGAAGCTCAACGAGATCCCGGGCGTGTCCTGCGTACGGCCCAAGGGCGCGCTGTACGCGTTCCCGCGCATCGACCCCAAGGTGCACAAGATCCACGACGACGAGAAGTTCGTCCTCGATCTGCTGCTGCGCGAGAAGATCCAGGTGGTCCAGGGCACCGGCTTCAACTGGCCCTCCCCCGACCACTTCCGCATCCTCACCCTGCCGCACGCGGAGGACCTGGAGGCGGCGATCGGGCGGATCGGCCGGTTCCTCGCCGGGTACCGGCAGCATTAGCCCGTCCGGTCGCGCCTGTGCGAAGATCACCCGGCATGATCAGGGGGATCCGGCACGGGGGGGCGGGTGCACCGGCCTTCGGGTGCGCGTCTGACCAGCGCCGCGCCGCTGTTCTCCCTGTCCGGGTTCCATATATGACCAGGGGGAGCAGGATCTTGTCGTACCGAATACGTTGGACGGCCGTCGCCGTGGCCATGGTGTGCGGGGCGGCGGCCGGGCTCGCGACGCCGGCCGCGCAGGCGGCGTCGCCCTCGCCGCCGGGGCCGGCCGCCGGGCAGGAGGCCCGGCAGGCCGCGCGGTTCTGGACCGCACAGCGCATGGCGGCCGCCCGGCCACTGGACGCGGCGCGGGTGCGGCCGAGCGGGCCGGGGCAGTCGGCCGCGGCGGCCGGCCGGCCGCAGGGCACGATGTTCGGCGGGAGCCGCCTCGTCGGAACCTTCTTCGGTTCCGACGGTCCCGGTGGCACCACCTGGCACTGCACCGGCAGTGTGATCGACACCCCGGCGCGCGACGTCGTCCTCACCGCGGCCCACTGCGCCCTGAGCATGAAGGGCGACTATGTCTTCGTCCCGAAGTTCGTGAAGGGCGCGGGACCGGACCAACAGCCGTACGGCATCTTCCACATCCAGCGGATCTTCATCGATCCCCGGTACGTGCCCGACAAGGGGTCGTCGACCACGAAGAACCCGGTGTCGGACCTGGACACCGCGTTCGCCAGGGTCTCGGCCAACCAGCGCGGCCAGAGCCTCCAGGACGCGGTCGGCGGCGGACTGACCTTCACCCGCGCGAACGGCTACACGCACAAGAACGTGACCGTCGTCGGCTACCCCTCCTACGGGCACAACAGCGCGGGAAGCGCCATCAAGTGCACGGTGCCGACCAGCCAGCTTCCCGGTTACCGGCAGATGTCGATGACCTGCGGCGGCTACTACGGCGGCGTGTCCGGCAGCCCGTGGATCACCGACTACCAGGACGACGCGGGCACCGGCCATGTCATCGGCGACCTCGGCGGCTACAACGGCGGCGGCAACGACGCGGACGTCGACTACATCAGCTACGCCCCGGCGTTCGGCGACGACGCCGCGAACCTCCTCGCCGAGGCCGTGGCGAACCAGGATCCGCCCGCGGACCTGCCGCCGTACCAGGGCCTGCAGCTGCCCGGTGGCGCGGCCCGCTGGCAGAAGGCCGCGCTGCTGGCCTCGGCCGACTACACCGGCGACCACCTCGGCGATCTGCTCGTCGTCTGGTCCGACGGCGGGGTCACGCTGTATCCCGGGGACGGACAGGGCGGGTTCGGCTCCGAGCAGCGGCTGCTGAAGGCCAACTCGACCTGGACGCACGCCCGGAGCATCACCGGCGGGACGTTCGGCGGCGGCAGCCGACCGGGCCTGCTGGTGCGCTGGTCCGACGGCGAGGTCACCCTGTACCCGGACCTCGGCGCCTCGGGGGTGGGCCGCGAGGTCCAGATGGCGAAGCCCAACTCCGACTGGAAGAACGTCGTCCAGCTCACCGCCGGGCAGTTCCACGGCGCCCAGGGTGCGACCGATCTGCTGGCGCGCCGGTCCGACGGCAGCCTGATGCTCTACACCGGTATCCGCTCCGGCTCCTTCGGCACCGGCAAGCGGATCCTCGCGGCGAACGGCACCTGGACCAAGGCCGCGCTGCTGACCGGCGGCGCCCTCAGGGGCACGGCCGGCGCGGACCTGCTCGTGCGCTGGTCCGACGGCTCGCTCGACGGCTACACCGGCGTCTCGGCCGCCGGGCTCGGCACCCGCTCCCGGCTGATCGGCCCGAACGGCACCTGGCAGCACGCCCAGGTCATGACCGCTGGCGACCTCACCGCCGACCACACCGGCAACGACCTCGTCGTGCGCTGGTCCGACGGCGAGACCTCGCTGTACGCCGACACCGGTGCCAAGGCCCTCGGCACCGAGAACACACTGGTCCCACCCGGCACCTGATCGAGCCCGCGGGCTCGTGCACCGATCCGGGAATGCCCGGCGACGACCGTCTGTTGACGGTCTCCGCCGGCCATCACCGAACAGGGGGAACGACACATGCCGATCGACGTGCACGGAACGGTCGCGGAGGGATTCGAGGGCGTACGCGAGGAGTTCGCGGCGGTGCTCGCCGAGGAGCGGGACGACCCGGGCGCACAGCTCGTGGTGTACCGGCACGGGCGCCGGGTGGTGGACCTGTGGGGCGGCGACGGCATCGACGGGGACTCACTGACGAACCTGTACTCCATCGCCAAGGGTGCCGCGCATCTGGTCGTCGCCCTGCTGGTGCAGGACGGGGTGCTCGACCTGGATCGAAAAGTCGCCGCGTACTGGCCGGAGTTCGGGGCCCACGGCAAGGACCGGCTGACGCTGGGCGAGCTGCTGGAGCACCGCGCCGGACTCGTCAGCGACCCCGAACGGGCCTTCACCGTCGAGGAGTTGGCCGACGACCGGATCACCGCCGCGCGGCTTGCGGGACGCGCGCCGCTGTGGCAGCCGGGCACCGCCTGGGGCTACCACGCCTTCGTCATCGGCGCCCTCACCGGCGAGGTGGTGCGCCGGGTGACCGGCCGGTCCATCCAGGAACTGTACGAGGGGCGGATCCGGGCGCCGTACGGCCTCGACTACTACCTGGGTCTGCCGGCTCGGGCGGAGCCGCGCTGGGTGGACGTGCAGCCGCTGGTGCCGACCCCGGAGGAGGCCGTACTGCTGAAGGAGCGGGTGGCGGCCCCGGACAGCATCAGGGGCATCGCCTTCAACGCGCACGGGCCGGAGCCGACCGACCTGGTGGCCTTCGGCAATCACCCCCGGGTGAAGGCGCTCGGGCCGGCCTCCTCGGGCGGCGTGGGCAACGCGCGCGGGGTCGCCGGGATGTTCGCGGCCGCCATCAGCACCGTCGACGGCAGGCCGCCGCTGCTCACGCCCGCGACCGCGGCCCTGTTCGGCGCGCTGCGCACCCCGGGCGGCCCGGACCTGGTCACCGGCAGCGAGAACCACTTCGCGCGCGGCTTCGAGTACATCCCCGCGCTCTATCCGTTCCTCGACGCCGGCACCTTCGGGCACAGCGGCGCGACCGGCTCGCTTGGCTTCGCCGACCCGGCGAACGGCATCGCGTACGCCTACACCCGGCGCCGGTTCGCCTTCCCCTCCGGGGTGGGCGCCGCTCCGGAGAACGGCCGTCTGGCCGAGTCCGTCCTGCGGGCGGCCGGATCCCTGTGACACCGTGCTGACAGGCGAGCGGGAAGGGCGCTGACGTGGGTGACCTCTTTCTCGTCCGGCACGGTGAGACCGAGTGGTCGCGGTCCGGACGGCACACCGGCTGGACCGATGTACCCCTCACCGAGCACGGGCGGATGGAGGCGCGCCGGCTGCTGCCGCTGATCCGCTCGCAGCGGATCGGGGCCGCGTTCGTCAGCCCCCTCCAGCGGGCCCGGGAGACCGCCGAGCTGATCGGGATCCCGGACGCGCGGGTCGACGCCGACCTGCGCGAGTGGGACTACGGCGGGTACGAGGGCGTGACCACCGTGGAGATCCAGCGGAGCCGGCCGGGCTGGTTCCTGTTCACGGACGGGGTCGCGCCGGGCCCGCCGGACCATCCGGGCGAGACCCCGGAGCAGGTCGGCGAGCGCGCCGACCGGGTGCTGGGCAAGGTCGACGCCGCCCTCGCCGACGCCGAGGGCGTCGTCGTGCTGATCGCCCACGGCCACTTCCTCCGTGTCCTCACCGCCCGCCGCCTCGGCCTGCGGCCCCAGCACGGGGCGCTGTTCCAGCTGGCGACGGGGACGCTGTGCCGGCTGGGCACCGAGCACGAGCGGCCGGTGGTGGCGGGGTGGAACATCCGGCCGCCGGAGTAGGCCCCGACAGGCCCCGGGTACGAGGCCCGATGCGGGCTGCGGCCGCGTTGTCGGACCCGGGTCGTACTCTGCGAAATGGGCCGTCCGGCGAGCGGCCCCGGACAGGGACGGGACCGGAAGGAGCGCGCTGTGAGCCGACCGCCGACCGCCGCGCAGCGGCGGGTGATCGAGGCCGCCGATCCGGTCACCGGGCGGCTGCGCGGTACGGAGGCGCAGCTGGCGGCGCTGGTGAAGCGGGGGCTGGCCTTCCGGCATCCGCGGCCGCCGCACGAGCACTTTCTCACCCGGGCGGGACATCGCCTGCGCGAGGCGGTGCCCGAGGCGCCACAGGAGTCTGCGCAGCCCGGCCCGGACGCGGGGGTGTTCGCGGCGCGGGTCGGCGGCGAGGAGGAGCCGCCCGCGGACGGTCCGGCGCGGTTGCGTGAGGTGCACAGCGCCTGGCAGGGGCTGCTGGAGCTGCGTCGGATGACCAACCCCGGCGGCGCGGCGGACCGGCCGTGCGGCTGGGAGCGGGCGCATCTGGTGCGGGCGGCGGCCCTGGCCCTGGAGGCGGCCGGGCACCCTCCGGCGAGCGGGAGCGCGGACGGTTACCGGGTGCGGGCGACCCCGCAGCCGGAGGCGGTCGCCGTGTACGCGCCGGACAAGGAGCACCTGGCGGCCTGCGCGGCCACGCTGGAGCGCGCGGGCTGGCAGGCCGGCGAGTACACCGAGCCGCGTACGAGGGTGCGCTATCTGCTGGCCTCGCCGCGCCGGGTGTGAGCGGCGTGCCAAGATCGATCGACCCGAGATTCGAACGCGAGAAGGGCAAGCAGTGTCCGAACCGTTTTCCGTCCGTGTGACCGTCCGCGGCTATGAGACCGACACCCAGGGACACCTCAATCAGTCCGTGTACCTCAACTACGCGGAGCACGCCCGCTGGTCGCTGCTCCAGGCGGCCGGCATCAGCCAGGCCCGGCTGGTGGGCCGGGGGGTCGGTCCGGTGGCGCTGGAGACGACCATCCGTTTCCGGCGCGAACTGCTCGCCGGTGACGAGGTCGATGTGACCTGTGAGTTCGAGTGGGGCGGCGGCAAGACCTTCCGGATCGTGCAGGAGATACGCAAGGCCGACGGCACCCTGGCGGCCGAGGTCAGCGCGGTGGGCGGTCTGCTGGACCTCAAGGAGCGCAAGCTGGTCGCCGACCCGCGGGAGGTGTTCAAGCAGCTGACGACGGACCTCGCCCTGTTCGGCTTGTAGGCCGGTTCAGACCTCGCCGAAGGCCTCCTTGTGCTCCTCGGCGGGGTAGGCCATGCCGGTCAGGACTCCTTCCACCCGAGCCCTGTCGATGCTCCACGCGGTGCGGAGGAAGTCGCGGGTCTCGTCCGGGGACAGGTTCCGGACCGTGACCGGGCGGCCGAGGACCGCGGCGAGGACGGCCGCCTGGTCCGGGACACTGATCGCCTCGGGGCCTGTCAGGGTGTAGGTCCGGCCCGCCGGCCCCACGTCGAGCAGGGCCCGCACCGCCACCTCGGCGACGTCGCGCGGGTCGATCACGCCGGACGCCGGGCGGAGTTGCCGGCGAACCTCATGGCGCGGCCCGGTCCGGGTTCTGACGTGTCGGTACCGCGATCTGGTTGAAGCCGTAGTACAGGGCGAGCAGACCGTGCGCGGCGAGGGTGAGGGGCGCGGAGACGAAGGCGAGAGCCACGGTCAGGGGGTAGCCGAGGGAACCGAGGGCGAAGCGGGCCCGGGTGGCCCGGGCCGCCGCGGTGTCCACGCGCGCGTCGAAGAGGTGGCCGGTGCGGGTGAGGTGCCACCACAGGGCCTGGAAGGTGAGGGCCATGGCGACCATGACCAGGCTGTAGACCGCGGCGGCCGCGTGCGAGGCGGCGCCCTCGCGCAGGTACTCGGCGAGCATGGCGGTCGGCCAGGGCACGGCGGCCACGACCATCAGCACCAGCAGGTTCAGGAACATCAGCGGCCGGTCGACCTTGGCGACGTAGCTGAACAACTGGTGGTGGTTGACCCACATGATGCCGATGACCAGGAAGCTGACCACATAGGCGGCGTACGACGGCCACTGCGCGCCGATCGCGTGCCACAGGCCGCCGTGGTCACCCGTCGTCGGCACCTTGATGTCCAGGATGAGCAGGGTGATGGCGATGGCGAACACGCCGTCGCTGAAGGCCTCGACCCGGCCGGACTCGTTCATGGCCCAAGACTGCCGCACACATCCGTGCGGGGCACGGCGATCGCCGTGCCCCGCACGGATGTTCAGCGGGTGTTCAGTGGGTGGGCGTGAGTTCCTGCCCCGCCTCCATCGGGTGCGTGACGTCCTCCGCCTCCTTGCCCTTGCCGATGTGGTTGAAGAGGAGGTTGAGGACGACGGCCGACACACAGCCGGTGGAGATGCCGGAGTCCAGCACGATCTTCGCGGTGTCGGGGAAGGCATGGTAGAAGTCCGGTGCGGTGATCGGGACGATGCCGACCGCGAGGGAGACGGCGACGATGAGGACGTTGTTGTCCTTCTCCAGGCCGGCCCGGACCAGGGTCTGGATGCCGCTCGCGGCGACCGAGCCGAACAGGACGACGCCGGCGCCGCCGAGGACCGGGCGGGGCACGACCGCGATGAGGGAGGCGGCCATCGGGCACAGGCCCATCAGGACGAGGAAGCCGCCGCCGACGGCGACGACGAAGCGGCTGCGGATCCTCGTCATGGCGACGAGGCCGATGTTCTGCGCGAAGGCGCTGCACATGAAGCCGTTGAACAGCGGGCTGAGGGCGGAGCCGAGGGTGTCGGCGCGCAGGCCGGCCGCGATGGTCTTCTCGTCCGCGGGGCGTTCGACGATCTCACCGAGCGCCAGCATGTCGGCGGTGGACTCCGTCATGGAGACGACCATCACCACGCACATCGACAGGATCGCCGCGATGTGGAAGGTGGGGGTGCCGAAGTGGAAGGGGGTCGGGAAGCCCACGACGGCGGCGTGGGCGACCGGGCTGAAGTCGGTCACGCCGAAGGGGATCGCGATGAGTGTGCCGAGGACCAGGCCGAGCAGGACCGCGATCTGTTTGACGAAGCCGCGGGTGAACCGGCGCACCAGCAACACGATGAGGAGGGTGATGCCGGCCAGGGAGAGGTTGGTCATCGAGCCGTAGTCGTGCGCGGCCGAGTTCGGTCCCTGGGCCCAGCCGAACGCGACCGGGAGCAGGGAGACGCCGATCAGGGTGATGACCGAGCCGGTGACGACGGGCGGGAAGAAGCGGATCGCCTTGCTGAAGAAGGGGGCCGCTATGAAGCCGAGGAGGCCGGCCACGATGACCGCGCCGAAGATCATCGGCAGGGCGTAGGACTTGTCCTTGGCGGACGCCACGATCGCCGTCATGGGGGCGACACCGGCGAAGGTGACGCCGTTGACGAAGGGCAGACGGGCGCCGATCTTCCAGAAACCTAGGGTCTGCAGGAAGGTGGCGAGCCCGGCGGTGAACAGACAGGCTCCGGTGAGGAAGGTGAGGTCTTTGCCGGACAGCCCTACGGCCGCGCCGACGATCAGGGGTGGGGCGACGACTCCCGCGTACATGGCGGCCACGTGCTGCAGGCCGCTGGTCGCCATTTTGAGGGCGGGGAGTTTCTCGTCAACAGGATGGGCGGCCACGGCGGCTCCTCCGAGCGGCTAACACGTCTTTGTCGACGTGGGTTTCATGGAGGTGGTGCGAGTGGTCGTGCGGGACCAGGACGGGGTCGAGCGGTGACCGTCTCCGGGGCGCGTGCGTCCACACGCACCCCGGAGACGGCTGCCGTGGACCCCGCTCGGGTCCACGGACCCCGGTCGAGAGCCGTCCCTCCCGACCGGAGCGTCCCGGCGATCCGCCCACAGGGGCGACCACCGCGTCTTCAGGCGGGCCACCCCGCGAGAGGTGACCGCCGTGGTGTCCGGCAGACCGGCCGCATGACCCGGTCCGCCGAGATCCCCGGCAAGCCGCCCGTGTGGGGCGACCTGCCAAGTCCTCCAGCACACCGCCCGTGTGGGCGACTAGCGAAGTCCTCCGGCGAGCGCCCCTACGAGGCGACCGCCAAGCCTTCCGGCGGGCCACCCCGCGAGAGGTGACCGCCGTGGTGTCCGGCAGACCGGCCGCATGACCCGGTCCGCCGAGATCCCCGGCAAGCCGCCCGTGTGGGGCGACCTGCCAAGTCCTCCAGCACACCGCCCGTGTGGGCGACTAGCGAAGTCCTCCGGCGAGCGCCCCTACGAGGCGACCGCCAAGCCTTCCGGCGGGCCACCCCGCGAGAGGTGACCGCCGTGGTGTCCGGCAGACCGGCCGCAGGTCCGGTCCGCCGAGGGTGGTGGCGCGTCGGCTGTGGGGCCGCCGGCCGGGGGCCTCGGCGGACCGCCCGTACGGGGCGACCGCCAGGTTTGTCGGCGGGCCGCTGGGGGCGGTCGCCGAAGGTGTGCGGTGGGCCGGGCGTAGGCGGGGCCGGCCCACCGGCGTATGGGTGGGGATCAGGGCTGGGCCGCGATCCGGGCGAGGCGCTGGGCCTCCTCGCGGGTGCTGCGGGCGATGGCGTCCTCGTCGACGGTGGTCAGGCGGCCGTCCGTGACGATCTGCCGACCATTGACGAAGGACGCGGTGACCGGCGCCGCCGCGCCGAAGACCAGTGCGGTCACCGGGTCGGCGATGGACGCGTGGGCCAGGGTGTCCATCTTCCACAGCACCACGTCGGCCAGCTTGCCCGGCTCCAGCGAGCCGATCTGGTCGGCCCGGCCTAGGACCTGCGCGCCGCCGTAGGTGCCGAGCCTGAGCGCCTGGCGGGCGTTCAGCGCGGCCTCGCGGTGGGCACCGAGCCGGTTGATCAGCAGGGCGTTGCGCAGCTCGGTGTGGAGTTCGCCGGACTCGTTGGAGGCGGTGCCGTCGACGCCGAGGCCGACCGGGACGCCGGCGGCCAGCATGTCGGGGACACGGGCGATGCCGGCCGCGAGGCGGGCGTTGGAGGACGGGCAGTGGGCCACACCGGTCCTCGTCCGGGCGAACGCGGCGATGTCGGAGTCGTTCATGTGGACGCAGTGCGCCATCCACACGTCCGCACCGAGCCAGCCCGTGGACTCGAAGTAGTCCGTCGGGCCCATGCCGAACAGCTCGTGGCAGAACTTCTCCTCCTCCACGGTCTCCGAGCCATGGGTGTGCAGCCGTACACCCAGCCGACGCGCCAACTCCGCACCCTGCTTGAGGAGTTCGGTCGACACCGAGAACGGCGAGCAGGGGGCCACGGCCACCTGGGTCATGGCGTCGAAGGAGGCGTCGTGGTGCTCGCGCACCGTCTCCTCGGTCGCCGCGAGCGCGCCCTCCAGCGTCTCCACGGCGAAGTCCGGCGGCAGGCCGCCGTCCTTCACGCTGCGGTCCATCGAGCCGCGGGCCAGCGTGAAGCGGACGCCCATCTCGGCGGCGGCCCGGATGATCGAGCCGGACAGGTCGCCGGAGCCGTGCGGGAAGACGTAGTGGTGGTCCATCGCGGTGGTGACACCGCCGCGGGCCATCATGGCGAGGGAACCCTGTGCGGCCGCGTACGTCATCTGCTCGTCGATGCGTGCCCAGGTGGGGTACAGCGCGACCAGCCAGTTGAACAGGTTGTGGTCGGTGGCGAGGCCGCGGGTGATCCACTGGTAGAAGTGGTGGTGGGTGTTGACCAGACCGGGCGTGGCCAGATGGCCGCGTCCGTCGATCCGGCGCACCACGTTCTCAAGGCCCTCGGGGGCCTGGCCCGCGCCGACCGACTCGATGCGGTTGCCGGCGAGGACCAGGTGCCCGGAGGCGTATTCGGTGTCGCCCGTGTCCACGGTCGCGATCGCGCAGTTCTCGATGACGATCCGCTGGGCTGCCGATGGTGCCATCGTGCTTCCTTGTCTGTCAGTGGCGGTCCGTGGGCGGAGAGGTGTCCACGGGGAGGGCACGGCAGGACCCTAGGAGGATTTGAGTGCCGGGGCCGGATGGCGGCTCCGGGTGCCGAGATGGTGCAAGAACAGGTTGAGCAGGACCGCGACGAGCGCGCCGGCGCTGATGCCGGAGCCGAGCACGGTCTGCGCCCAGGCCGGGAAGCCGGCGTGGAAGGTCGGTGCGGTCACCGGGCGCACGGACCCGACCGTGTCCTCGGTGTGCACCGGCGGGGTGGAACAAAGAGCGTGGGCCGGCCCCTTCGCAGGCTGTGCCATGGTGTTCCCTCCGGTGTGGCGTGCCCCCGGCCGGCGGACCGGGGACACGCGTCCCGCGTCAGAGGTTGGTCATGTCGACCGGGATCCTCGGCTCACAGCCGTCCCGGAGGATGGTCGCCTCGATCAGGCCGTAGGGCCGGTCGGCGGCGAAGTAGACCTCGTTGTCGTTCTTGAGCCCGAAGGGCTCCAGGTCGACCAGGAAGTGGTGCTTGTTCGGCAGCGAGAAGCGGACCTCGTCGATCTCGCTGCGGTTGTTGATGATGCGCGCACCCATCTGGTACAGCGTCTGCTGCAGGGAGAGGGAGTAGGTCTCGGCGAAGGCCTGGAGCATGTGCTTCTTGACCTGCTCGTAGGACTTCTCCCAGTTGGGCATCTTCTGCTCGTCGTCGGTCCAGTTGAACCGCCAGCGGCCGGAGACCGAGGTCGCCAGGATCCGGTCGTACGCCTCCTGCAGGGTGGTGTACCTGTCCTTGACGTAGCCCCAGAATTCAGAGTTCGTCGAGTTCATGACCGTCAGGTCCTTCAGGCCGGAGACGACCTCCCACTTCTCACCGTCGTAGGTGACCTGGGTGAGCCGGGTCTCCTGGCCCTTCTTCACGAACGAGTGCTTGACCTCGTCCGCGCCGATGAACCTGGAGTTGGCGTCGGAGGTCTCGATCCGCTCCCAGGCGTACTCCTCGATGCGGATCCGGGCGCGGTGGATCGGCTCCTGCGAGGTGACGAAGTGGCGGGCGAGGTGGATGCCGAACTGCTCGGCGGACTCGATGCCGTACTCCTTGGCGAACGCGAACACCGTGTTCTTGGTGGTGTCGGTCGGCAGGACGTTGGCGTTGGAGCCGGAGTAGTGGACCTCGTCCATGTCACCGCTCAGGGCGACGGAGACGTTGAGGTCCTTGATGTGGTGGGTGGCGCCGTCCCGCGTGATCTTTACGACTCGGTTCTCGGCCTTGCCGTACTGGTTCTGACCCAGGATCGTGGGCATTTCTGCTAGCTCCCTCGGTAAACGGAGTAGCCGAACGGGTTGAGCAGCAGCGGTACGTGGTAGTGCTCGCCCGGTACGACGGCGAACGTGATCGCCACCTCCGGGAAGAACACGGCCGGTCCGCTGTCCCGATTCGCGGGGGCGTCCTGCTGCGCATCGGCTTGCTTCTTCTCGAAATACGGCTCCACAGCGAAGTCGAGCCGTACGTGTGTGGTCCCCTCCGGCAGTGCCGGCAGGTCCTTGCACCGGCCGTCGGCGTCGGTCGCGGAGCCGCCGAGCGCCTGCCAGTCCGCGCCGCGCCCGGCGCGGGCGGAGAGCTGGACGGCGACGCCCTCGGCGGGGCGGCCGATCGAGGTGTCCAGGATGTGGGTGGACACGGAGGCGGTGGTGCTGGTGCTCATGGTGTCAGGCGTCCTCTTCGACGAGTCGGGCCAGTCGGATGCGGTTGATCTTGCCCAGCTCGGTGCGTACGATCTCCCGCTCCTGCTCCGGTGCGTTGCCGATCCGCTCCTTGACCGCGTCGCGCATCTGCTCACCGGTGCGGCCGGTGGCGCAGATCAGGAACACATGGCCGAACTTCTCCTGGTAGGCCAGGTTGAGTTCGAGCATCTCGGCCTTGAGGTCCTCGGACGCGCCGGCCATGCCGCGCTGTTCGCGGGCGGAGGTCGGGTCCCCGGGCCTGGGGCGCCCGATCGGCGGGTGCCCGGCCATCGCCTCCTCCAGGTCCGCGGTGCCGAGCGCGGCCATGGCGGCGTCACTGGCGGCGTAGAGCGCGTCGGGGGTGGCGTAGGGGCGGGCGGCGAGCAGTCGCCGGGCCCACTCGGTGGAGGCACACGCCTCGTGGAGGGCGGCGAGGGCCGCGCGCTCCTCCAGGTCGTTGAACCGGGCCAGGCCCGGGGGCGTGGAAGTCGAAGTCACGGGAGCCTCCGTGGCCGGTTTCGGCCTTCGTGCTGAACGGGCTGCGAACAGCTAACGCCCTCCGAAACACGGCGTCAACACTTTGTTGAAAATTCGGCCGCGCCGCTACGGAGCCCGTGGCGCCGGCTCAGTCGCCCTTCTCCCGGTTGAGGTAGTTGTAGACCGTGAAGCGGCTGACCCCGAGCGCGCTCGCCACGGTTTCCACACCGTGCCGCACGGCGAAGGCGCCGCGCGCCTCCAGTACCCGTACGACCTCCTGTTTCGCCTTGCGGTCCAGGTCGGCCAGCGGCCGGCCCCGTCTGCGCTCCATGGCGGCCAGGATGTGGTCGAGGGAGTCGGCGAGCTGGGGCAGGCGTACGGCGACGACGTCGACGCCCTCCCAGGCGAGGACGACGTCCTCGGCGCCGGCCTCGTCGGGCGGGATCATCTCCCCGCCCATGGCGTCGACCAGCGGTTTCACGGCCGCGATGAAGGGCTCGTCGCCGGTGCCGGTCATTCGCCCGCTCCGATCACGTTGACCTGCAGCGAGATCCGGGTGGCACCGGCTTCCAGGGACTTGCGCAGCAGCGCCGACACGGCGGTCAGCACCGCGTCGGCGCCGCCCTCCGCCGTGTTGCCGAAGGGACCGACATCCACCGCGTCCAGCTCTGCCGCCTCGATCACCTCGCGGGCCGCCAGCGCATGCGCGGGCGCCTCGTCCAGGTCGAAGGGCTCGGTCGTGAACTCCACTCTCAATCGCATTAAGCCCCCAAAGCACCCGTCTGACCTGCGCCTTTACCCCGAGCTACGCCGCAACCACGATGCACCGCAGGCCGATCGATTTCACGGCGACGGAGCCGGTTCGCCCGTCACGAGGCGACCATAACCGACCAGCGCACGCCTCCGCGCTCAACAAGGAGATCCGCCGGCCGCAACCGGCCGAGCAGAACGACGACCGAGTCGGAAACCTGACCGCCCCGGCGCAGGGGGTGCGTCGGGGCGGTCCGTGATCGTGGTTGGTCAGCCGAGTGAGGTGAGGAGGGTGTTGAGTGCCTTGACCTCGGTGGCCTTGTCGGGGTTCGGGGCGCGCAGCGCCTTCAGGACCTGGTCGATCTCGCTGTCGAGGAAGTGCCAGGACTGCTCGCTCTTCGGCTCGAGGGTGGGCTGGCCGTCGTCCCAGGCGGTCTCGAGGTCGGTCACGCGGGTGGTCGCGGCGGACTGGTTGCCCGCATTGAGCTTTGCCAGGGTGTCGGCCGTGATCGTGCGGAACTTCGCGATCTCAGCCGGAGGGAACGGTGACGTCGCCTGCTTCGGGGTGAGGTGGGCGGTCACAGGTGCGGGGCTGTCGGCCTCGCTGGCCGCGGCCGCGTGGGGCTGCTGGTGTGCCCAGATGAGAAGCGCCGCGGTGGCGACCGCTACGACGCCGTAGTAACCGAGCATGATCCGCTCGCGCGCCGGGTTCGGCGTCCGTGGGGTGTGGGTCATGTCCTGGGTCTCGATGACATCGCTGCGGCTGAGCGTGAGGTACACGACGGTGGCGAGGATCGCGGCCAGGAAGATCACGCTGGTCACGGCGGTGCCGAGGCCCAGGCCGCCGTCGCCGCTGGGCGAGCCGAGCCAGTCGCCGAGGTTGGCGCCGAGCGGGCGGGTGAGGATGTAGGCCAGCCAGAAGGAGAGCACCGCGTTGGCGCCGAGGCGCCATGCGAGGACGATCGCGACGATCAGCCCGAGAGGCAGGAGCACGGAGACGCCCGGGGTCCAGCCGGTCAGGTCCAGGGTCCAGTCGCCGGTCGCGGTGCCGAGGGCAAAGGTGACCAGGACCGCGAGCCAGTAGAAGAGTTCACGCGGACGGGTGGTGATGGTGTGGACCGACAGGGTCCGCTCGCGGGCGTACCAGATCCCGAAGACCACGGCGAGGACGACGGCGAACACGCTGCTGCTCAGCGCGAGGGGAACGCCCTGGCTGTCGGTGAGGATGTCGGTGTAGAGGGTACCGGTCACGCTCACCACCACGACGGTGAGCCAGTACACGAACGGGATGTAGCGCTTGGTGGTGAGCTGCCAGCCCAGGACGCCCGCCAGAACGACGGTGAAGATCAATGCGGTGTTGATCAGGCCGACGCCGAGGTTCATATTGATCCAGTCGGCGAAGCTCTCGCCGACCGTGGTGCACAGGATCTTGATGATCCAGAACCAGATCGTGACCTCGGGAACCTTGTTCAGCATGTGCCTGGCAGGCGTCCGAAGACTCTCGGGCGTCGTCGCAGTTGTCATGTATCCCTCACATAGAACGAGCGGCAGCACGGAGGGACACCCCTCGCATCTGCGGAACGGTAACTGTCTACAAAGGCGTAGACAACCTAGTCACCGGGTCATGCTTCCCGACTGTGCCAGCGGGAACCTGAACACATCCTGACTGCGACCATGTATCACTCGCCCCACTCGTGCAGCATGAGCAGCATGGCTCGAGTCACCCGGGAGCGAGGGTGCCTGTCACGACCGCACGAACAGGAGCAGAGTTGTCCAGCGCGCAAGACGGGGCGGTTACGGTGGTGGTCATCGCCTACAACGACGCGGAGCACGTCGCGGAGGCGGTGGCCTCGGCTCTCGCCCAGGGCGATCCGGTCGGCGAGGTCGTCGTCGTGGACGACGCTTCCACCGACGACACACCTCACGTACTGGAACGGCTCGCGGCCACCGAGCCGCGCGTGCGCGTCGTACGCCGCGCGGTCAACAGCGGCGGCTGCGGCACCCCGCGCAACGACGGTATCGACGCGGCCCGCCACCCGTGGCTCGTCTTCCTCGACAGCGACGACGTGCTTCCGCCGAAGGCCGTGGACACGCTGCTCGCCGTCGCACGCCGGCATGGCGCCGATGTGACGGCGGGCCTGTGCGTTCGGCGCGAGCTGCCCGGCGGACGTGAGATCCCCTGGCAGGAGCGGTTGTTCACGACGGAGTCGGTGCACGAGGGGGTGGCCGGGCGCCCGCAGACGCTGTGGGACACGCTGTCGGTGAACAAGATCTACCGCCGTGACTTCCTGCTGTCCCGGCGGATCCGTTTCCCCGACGGCGCGGCACACTACGAGGACTTCGTGTTCACCGCCCGTGTCTACGCGGCCGGCCCGCGTTTCGCCGTCACTCCCGAAACCGTCTACGTCTGGCATGTGCGCTATGGCACCGGCCGGGCCTCGATCTCGCTGCGCCGGGACCGGATCCAGAACTGGCAGGACCGGGTCACCGCCCATCAGCAGGTGCTGGAGATCATGCGGGACAGCGGCGACCAGGATCTGCTGATCGCCGCGCAGACGAAATTCCTCGAGTTCGATCTCGCCGTCTACCTGAGCGAACTGCCGCAGCGTACGCCGGAGTACCAGGACCTCTGGTGGCGGATCGCCCGCGAGCACGTGGGCGCCTTCGACGCGGAGGCCGTGCGCCGGGCCACTCCCGCTGCCCGTTGGCGCACTGGGGTGCTGCTCGGACGCGAGCGGGAGGCCGTGGACATCGGGCGGCTGGCCGAGCTGGCGGCCGACCCGCCGCGGCTGACGCCGCCGTACGCCGGTGACGCGCGGCGACCGCTGTGGGACGAGGCGGATTCCGCCCCCGGGGGACCGGACGCGATCGTGCTCGACGGTCTCGACGACGCCCCTGTCGCACTGCTGCCCTTCCACGTCGTCGGGAACGTGGGTACGGGTCGCCGGCTCGTGCTCGAACTGCGACTGGCCGACCTCTACGGCAGGACCGCGCACGCCGGCCCGGTGCGGGCGACCGTCGAGTTGCGGCACCGGGTGACGGGCGCGGCACACCGGTACGAGGCCGAGTGGGAAGCCGAGCCGGGCGGAGAGGGCTGGCGTGCCGTCGTCGCCGCGGACGTGGCGGCGCTCTGTGCAGGCGGCGCGATCACCACCTGGGATGCCTGGGTGACCCTGACCTTCCGGGACGGCGAGTCCGCCACGAGGCCGCTTCGCGCGGGATCCGGCCTCAGACGGCTGGTGCGGATGGGGCGTCGGGGACGGGTGCTGCTGCTCCAGCCGTACGCCACCAACAGCGGCTGCCTCGCCGTGCGCGTCGCGGACGGCCTTTCCGGGGTGCGCCGCGTGGTCGCGGGACGGGTCGCCCGCCGCGTGCGGAGCTGAGCGGCGACGAGGTCAACTGCCCGCCTTTGCCGGCTCGTTCTTGTCGGCCCGCTCGCCCAGGAAGACACGGCGCACCACGCGTTCGGCCGCGTGCCCGTCGTCGTGGGGGCAGAAGCGTGCCCGGAATCCGGAGCGCCGCTCGGCGATGTGCGGCCCCGTGTACTCGCCGCTGAGGAAGATCTCGGCGAGTTGCTCCTGCGTGGTGGCGACCACTCCGGGCGACTCGGCGAGGAGGTCGAAGTAGACGCCTCGTGCGCGGCGGTACGTCTCCCAGTCGGGCGCGTAGATCACGATCGGCCGGTCCAGGGCGGCGTAGTCGAACATCACTGACGAGTAGTCGGTGATCAGCGCGTCGGCAGCGAGGCACAGGTCTTCGATCGACGGGTGGGACGAGACGTCCAGGACGCCCCGCGGGGGGACGGCCCGAGGGGCGTCGAAGTAGTGCGCACGCACCAGCAGGACATGGTCGTCACCGAGCTGGTCGGCGAACCGCCGCACGTCGAGCAGGGGTGCCGCCTGGTCCTGGTGGTCGCGGTGGGTGGGCGCATAGAGCACGGCGGTCTGCCCAGGGGTGATGCCCAGTTCGGCCCGGACACGGTTCACCTCGTCGAGCGAGGCGTTGACCAGCCGGTCGACGCGCGGATAGCCCGTCTCGAGCACCTCGTAGGTGCCGGGGTAGACCCTGGTGAACACCTCGGTGGTGTGCGGGTTCGGCGAGACCAGGAAGTCCCATCGCCCGCACTGCTCCACCAGCCGGCCGAAGTTCATGCCGCGTGCGGCCGCTGGGTGGTCCCGCAGGTCGGTGCCCATCTTCTTGAGGGGGGTGCCGTGCTGTGTCTGCACCAGCACCGTGCCGCGCCGCTTGGGCAGCTCATAGGGGAAGTTGACGTTGTTGACCAGGTACTTGGCCCGCGCCATGGTGCGCAGGCAGCGTGCCGAGCCGTCCACCACGTACTCCACCCCTGGCGGGATGGATCCCGTTCTGTCCTTGGCGACCACCCACACCCCGCGGACGCCCGGCGCGAGCTCGCGGGCCTTCTCGAAGACGGCCGCGGGGTTGCAGGCGTAACCGCGGTTCCAGTAGGCGGCGTAGACGGCAAGGCCGTCGTCGACGGGGAGCAGCAGACAAGCGCGGTAGTAGGCCCGCCGCAGCGCGGTTGCCACGAGCCGGGGTGCCCGCCGTGCCGTACGGCGGGCGCGGCCGAGGGCGGTACGAAGTGCGAGACGAAGCCGGTTCACCGGTTCCAGGGCCGCGTACGCGGAGTAGGCGCCCCGCTCCACCAGCCGGTACTGCAGGCCGCGCAGCCCGGACGGGTGGGCGTAGTCACGTGGCCGGAATCTCCGGAAGTGCTCCGACGCCTGCCGGAAGAAGTCGCGCCGCATGGCCTCCGGCACGAGCCCGGGGGTGGCGAGCACCGTCGTCGCGTGGCGTACGGTCCGGTCGAACACCGCCCTGCGGAAGGGCTCGGCGATCTCGGCCTCGCGGTCGATGAACGCGAAGATCCGCTCGTACTGGCCGAAGAGATCGAAGTGTTTCGGGCTGGAGGTGTTGGTGATCGCTCCCGCGCGCCCGCGCCGGTAGTGGTAGCAGATCCGGTCGAGCACGCTGAGCCGGCGCGCTGCGAGCAGGACGGGGTAGGTGACGGAGATGTCCTCGTAGTACCCGTGCCCGAACTCCAGGTTCAGGCCCAGCAGGAAGTCGCGGCGCACCACCCTGCTCCACGCGGTCATGATGAGGTCCAGGGTGCTGGGACGCTCCGCGAGCGTGAACGTCCCGGGGGCGTCCCGGAACAGATGCGCACGCGTATTGCGCTCCATGCCTCCCTCCGGGTCGAGGAGGGCGTGGTCGACGAGAAGCACGTCGGGCTCGGTTCGCTTCAGCCGCTCCGCGACCGCGGCGAGTGCCCCGTCGGCCAGCCGGTCGTCGCTGTCGACGAACCACACGTACTCGCCCCTGGCCCGGGCCAGTCCCTCGCCGCGGGCTCGGCCGAGGCCGACGTTCTGCGGCAGGTGGACCACGCGCAGCCGCTGGTCCTGGGTCGCGTACTCGTCGAGCAGGGCACCGCTGGCGTCAGGGGAACAGTCGTCCACGGCCACGACCTCGATACCCCGAAGGGACCGCGACGCCCCGAGGATCGAGTCGAGGCACTCCGGCAGATACTCCTGCACCTGGTAGACGGGCAGGACGATACTGATGAGTACCTCTTCGGACGGTTGCATGGCCCGTGTGTCGGTCGTCACCACATGGTCTCCAGTCAGGTGTCGGTGTGTATGTGTTCCATGCTCGGACCCCGGTCAGCGGATGTCGGGGTGCTCCGGTTCGGCGGCATCCCTGCGGGTGACGGGGAGGTGGACGACCAGTCCGAGGATGACCGCCAGGAACAGAGTGCCGGTCACGACGGTGCCCAGGGCGAGGCCGCCGTCGCCGGTGGGCTGGGAGAGATAATCGCCGAACGACGCGCCCAGCGGGCTGGTCAGGACGTAGGCGATCCAGAAGCTCCACACCGCGTCCAGGTCCAGCGCGCAGTGCGCGATGGCCACCGCGGCGATGGCCGCCGCGAACAGGACGGCGGACAGCCCGTGGCCGAGGGCCATGCGCTCGGACACCAGGTCACCGGCCGCGGTGCCGAGGGCGAAGGTGAACAGGACCGCCGGCCAGTAGAAGGACTCGCGGCCGGTGGTGTCGATGTGGTGGATGGACAGGGTCCGCTCGCGCCGGTACCAGACGACGAACACGACCGCGAGGACGATGGCGAAGACCGCGGTGCTCGTCACCAGCGGCACGCCCATGTCGTCGGTGAGGTTGTCGCTGATCAGCGTGCCGACGACGCTGACCAGCGCCACCGCGAGCCAGTACACGCCCGGCCGGTGGGCACCGGAGCGGAACTGGACCACCAGGACGACGGCCAGCAGGGCACTCATCAGCACCGACGCACCGGTGAGCCCGAGACCCGCCTTCTCGTCCAGCAGGTCCGCCGCGCTCTCGCCGACCGTCGTGCACAGCACCTTGATGATCCAGAAGTGGACGGTGACCTCGGGCACCTTGTTCCGACGCAGGCCGCTCCGAGCAGCGAGGGCGCGACCGGCCCCCGGAACCGCCTGGCTCACAGACACTCCATAGGTCACACTGCCCGACTATGCCACCGGGCACCTGAACGCATCCTGACTGCCGGCGCGCTTCGCCCGACCCCGCCCGAGGCTGGTACGGCGGGATCAGCGCGCCGCACCTCTGCGGATGCCGGCCTGGGCCGGTGGGCTGGTCGTGGGCGCGGGGGTGGGTGAGGTGCCACCACCGGTGGTGCCGCCGAGCAGCCCGCCGTCACCCGCACCGCCGGTGGTGCCGCCGGTCGTGGTGCCGGAGGTGTCGGTCGGACTCGGGGTGACGCAATGCTTCTTCTGCCCGTGACACGGTCCGGTGCTGCGGCTCGGTGTGACCGGTGCGGTCGGGGTGGCCGCGGGCGTGCTCCGGGTGACGGTGACCGAAGGGGTGGGTGAGGGTGCGCCGTGTTCGTCGGTGCTCTGGCCCGGTTGGGGAGCGGGCGGGAACTGCCGTACGGGCTGTCCTTCGAGGGCCGCGGTCATGTAACCCGTCCACACCTCGGTGGGCATGTCGGCGCCGAAGACCTTGGAGTAGCCGCCGACGCCCTGCATCGACTGCAGGCCCGCCTTCTTCGGGTCCTCCTTGAACATGCTGACGGCCGTGGTCAGCTGCGGGGTGTAGCCGATGAACCAGGCGGACTTGTAGTCGTCGGTCGTACCGGTCTTGCCGGCCGTCGGGCGGCCCAGGGCCTGGGCGTTCGTGCCGGTTCCGCTCTTCACGACCCCTTGCAGGACGTCGGTGACGGTGTCGGCGGTGGACGCGGGCATGGCGGTGGTGCCCTTGGGTGCGTCGAATCCGGGCAGCTCCCGGCCGTCGGCGACGACCTTGGTCACCGAGTACGGCTCGTGCTGGACACCTTCGTCGTCGAAGGTGGCGTACGCGTCGGCCATGCGGATCGCCGAGGGGGTGGAGGTGCCGATGTAGAAGCCGGGGGTGTCGTACTGAAGGCTCTTGCGCAGCAGACCCGCCTTGAGGGCCTCGGCCTCCACGTTGCTGTAGCCGACGTACTCGCCGAGCTGGACGTAGGGGGTGTTGACCGACTGCTCCATCGCCTTGCGCAGGGTGATGTAACCCCACTTCGTGGGCACGTCGTTGCGCTGGTGGAGGAGTCCGGTGGGGTCGCCGGGGTCCGGCATTTCCTGGCCCTGCTGGTTCTTGATGGTGATGCCGTCGTCACCGTTGAACTTGGAGTCCGGGGTGATCGGTGAGGCGGGCTGCCCGGGTGAGAGGACGGCGCCGTGATCGAGGGCGGCGGCCAGGTCGATGGGCTTGAAGGTGGAGCCGACCGGCACACCGGTGGCGTCGGCGTTGTCCGTCCAGTGGCCCTTGTCCCAGCCCGCGCCGCCGTACAGCGCCACGACCGCGCCCGTGGAGGGATCGATGGACGCCGCGCCGACCTGGACGTCCTTGTCGGCCGAGCGGTGTCGCGGGTCGAGGTGCTTGTGCTCCATCGCCGCGACGGACGCCGACAGCGCGTTCACCCTCTTCTTGTCGAAGGTGGTGTAGATCTGGTACCCGCCGTGGCCCAACTGCTGGTCGGTGAGGGACGTGTGGGCCTCGACGTACTTCTCCGCCGTCTGCACCAGGTAGCCGGTCTGCCCGGACATCCCCGCCGACGGCGTGTAGGGCTTGGGCGTGGGGAACCCGGCGGCGAGGTACTGCTGCTCCTGGGCGCTGGTGATCTTGTTGATCTTGACCATGCGGTCCAGCACGTACTTCCAGCGCGCCGTGGCCTGGGCCTTGGCCTGCGGGTCGGTGTCGGCGTGCATCAACAGGCTCGGTTCGTTGACCGTGGCGGCGATGAAGGCGCCCTGGCTGACGGTCAGCTGGGAGACGGGCTCGTGGTAGTAGGTGCGCGCCGCGGCCTCGATGCCGTACGCGTCGCGGCCGTAGTAGCAGCTGTTGAGATACCCCTGGAGTATCTGCTGCTTGGACATCTGGCCACCGATCTTCAGGGAGATCATGATCTCCCTGAGCTTGCGGGTGACCGACTGGTCCTGGCTGAGGTAGGTGTTCTTCACGAACTGCTGGGTGATGGTGGACCCGGACTGCACCTCGCCGCCCGTCGCCATGTGGTAGACGGCGCGGAGCATGCCCTGCATGTCGACACCGGGGTCGGTGTAGAAGGTGGCGTTCTCCGCGGCCAGGAAGTCCCACTGGACCAGCTTCGGGACCTGGGCGAGGTCGACGTTCTGCCGGTTGGTCGACCCCTGCGTGGTCATCACCGAGCCGTCCGACCAGTAGTACGTGTTGCTCTGCGCCTGGGTGCTGGGGTTCGCGCTGGGGATCGTGGTCGTGGCGTAGGCGTAGCCGAAGAGGCCCAGCAGGCCGGCCAGGAACAGCAGGAAGGTACCGGTCACCAGCTTCCACGACGGCAGCCACCGCCGCGGGCCACGCTTGCCCGCCCGCGGGTAGTCGATGAGACCGCGCCGGGCGGAGTTCCCGGCCTGCGCACGACGCATCTCCGCCCGGCCGGAGCGTCTGGCGTCCGCAGGTCGCGCGTCCGCCGCGCGGCGGCCCCGCCCGTCCCCGGCCCGGGCAGCCCTGCGCGCCGCTGCCCGGCCGCCGTGCGGCATGCCGTCCGAGCCGGACGGTCCGGTCCTCCCCGACGATCGGCGCCGGTGTTCACTCATACTCGCCACTCCTCGGCCAGGCACACGGGCTGACGCTCCTGGCAACTCCTACAAGTTGTAAGAGTAAGCCGGGTGCGCAATACGCCGGCGACCGCCCCCGCCCCGAAAACTCACGGCGGAGAATCGCGCGGGACGCGAGTGCGGGGGCCTGCCGGACGCCGACCGCACCCGACCTGAGCCCGATGCCGCCGATCCGGTCGAAGTGCCCGCCTTCAGGCTCTCGGACCGCACCGCCTGAGGCGGTGGCGAACCGCGCCGGGCCCGCGACGGTACTACCGGGGAGCCGTGCACCGGGTTGCGTGGTGCACAGGAGGGCGTGACACACTCGGCGGCACGCTGACGTCTACACGGACTGTAGACAATGAGGGGAGGGAAACCAACCCGTGAGTTCCGGGTGGCGACCATGCTGTCCCATGCTCGACCAGGGAGTGCCGGCTGGAGGAGCGGCGATGTGGCGGCGACCGTGATGCCCGACAGTGCAAGGGCCGCAAGGTCGCGAGCAAGGCGGTCACGGCAGTCCACGCCGGGAGCTGAAGCAACGCCTCGGAGAATGAGTTTGACGACCAACCATATTCACTGGGCTCTGCGTCTCACGGGCCCGATGCGGAGAATTCCCTCACCGAAGTTGATGGTCGTCGACCGGCCGACACCGCGCCCGGCGGTGTGGATGGCCGGGGCCGGTATCGCACTCTTCGCGCTGGTCGGCGCGAGCGCGCCCAACCACAACACGCTCAGGGCACCGATCCCGTGGCTCCGGCTGCCCGCCATGTCCGACACCGTCTCCCAGACGGCCACGATCGCGGCGATCGTCCTGTCCTGCTGCGGTTCGCTGGGCATGCTCAAGGCCCATGAGCAGGGCTGGAGACCTGATGCCCGGCTCCTGTTCCGGCTCGGCGCGCTGACCGCGCTCGCCGTCGCCAACCTCACCCCGGTCGGCTCCTCCGACATGGCCAGCTATGCCGCGTACGGCCGTATCGCCGCGCTCGGCGGTGACCCGTACGTGACGACTCCGGCCCGGCTGGGGGGCGCGTACGCCCACCTGGTGAGCAAGGCGTGGCGGGACACACCTTCCGTGTACGGGCCGGTGGCGACGTGGTGGCAGGGCGCCGCGGCATTCATCGGCCAGGAGCGGCCGTGGCTGACGATATGGGCGCTGATGCTCGCGAACGCCGCCGTCTTCGTGGCCACCGGGTACCTGTTGCTGCGTACCGCCGACGATCCGGTCCGCGCGGGCCTGCTGTGGAGCGTCAACCCGCTGCTGATCACCGTGCTGGTCGCGGGCGGGCACCTCGACACCCTCGTCGCGGGCCTGGCCGTCTGCGCGATCCACCTCGCCCGCAGGACGACCCGGTGGCACCACGACCTGTTCGTGGGCATGCTGGTCGGCCTTGCCTGCGGCGCGAAGATCAGTGCCTGTCTGCTGGGTGCCGGGCTGGTCTGGCCGCTGCTGCGTTCAGGCACCTGGCGACCGGCCGCCCGGCAGGCGTGCGCGGCCGCACTGACCCTGGCCGCGCTCTACGCGGTCTACGGCGCGCACGCGCTGACCCCGCTCTCAGCGGCCTCCCGACTGGTCTCCACACCGTCCTTGTGGGCGGTATTCGACCAGTTCGGCACCGCGGTCCTGGGCCCACGCGCGACTGCGTCGATCGTCAGCGTGCTGTGGCCGGTGGTGATGCTCGCGGTGGCATGGGCACTCCGCCGCCACGCCGCCCCGGACGCTCCCGCTGTCGCCGCCCTGCCGTTCGCGCTGGCCTTCGCCTGGGTCCTCGCCGCACCGTGGTCGATGCCGTGGTACACGGCTCTCGCCTGGGCCCTGGCGGCCCTGTTCAGCCAGGGCCGCGCGACTGAGTACCTCACCATGGCCACCGCCGTCCTGGCCCTTTCCCACAACAGCGGCGGCCACGGCTGGACATGGTGAGAGAGGGTGACGGCGGCGGCGCGGCGGTCGGACGCCAGCCGTCTCCCCGCTCCTCCCTCTCCCCCCACTCCGTGCGACGGACCGGCCGTCCGCCCGCGTAGAGCGGACGACGGATCCGTTTCGGGGAGGGGACTGAGCAGTGACAGCGCGCGAGCTCAAGGGAGTGTTGAGGGGTGCCAGGGGTACGGCGATCGCGGCGGTGGCGATGGCCGCGCTGACCGCGTCGCAGGCGCCGGGGGCGGTGTCGGCGCGGGTCGCGGAGTCCGCGCGGTCGGCGGCACCCGCCGCCGAGCAGGGGCCCAGCGTGTCCGGTGACACGCCCTACCGCACCGATCTGCCCCCACTGCGCACCCGTGAGCGGGCCTCGGCACAGGCCGTGCCGGGCGGCGCCCTCCCCGCGACCGTGTTCGACGCGTACCGGCGGGCCGAGGAGGAGCTGGCGCGCACCGCGCCCGGCTGCCGGCTGCGCTGGCAACTTCTGGCCGCGATCGGTCAGGTGGAGTCCGGGCAGGCGCGGGGCGGCCGGGTGACCCCGGACGGTACGACCGTGACGCCCGTCCTCGGTCCCCGGCTGACCGGCGGCGCCTTCGCCGTCGTACCGGACACCGACGGCGGCGCGTACGACGGGGACGCGGTGTACGACCGTGCGGTCGGCCCGATGCAGTTCATCCCGTCGACCTGGGCCCGCTGGGGCGCGGACGGCAACGGCGACGGGCGCGCGGACCCGAACAACGTGTACGACGCGGCGCTCGCCGCCGGCCGCTACCTGTGCGCGGGCGGCCGGGACCTGTCGAACCCCGCCGACCTGGACCGGGCGATCCTCGGCTACAACCACTCGGACGCCTATCTGCGCACGGTCCGGGCCTGGTACGCGTACTACCTGACGGGACACCGGGTGGTGCCGGACGCGCCCGCCGCGTCCGGGGCCCGGCCGGAGCCGTCCCGCCCGAAGGCTCCGGAACCCTCGCCGAGGCCGTCGGACGACCGGAGGCCGGGCCGCCCGGGTCCGTCGCGCACGCCGTCGGCACCGCCCGCCTCGCCCTCCCCCGCCCCGTCCCGTACGGTCGCTGCCCCAACGGAGTCCGGGACGCCGCCGGTTCCCGTCCCCGAACCGACTCTCACTCTGCCCGGCGGCGGTGTGCTGTCCGACACAGCCCCACTGACCACGGGCAACAGCTCGAACACGATGGGCGCCTCCCCCTCCACAACCGCGGATACCCGGCGGTAATGTCGCCACCCGCCGGGAGCACCGAACCGGCGGGTGAGCGCGAAGGGGCCCTCATGGCGACGGACATGCCTGCGGACACAGCTGCGGCCGACGAGCGCTGGCAGCGCATGTGGAGCCATCGCGAGCAGTTGCTCAAGGTGGCCCGGCGCCGCTCGATGAGCCTGGAGGACGCCGAGGACGCCGTGCACGAGGCGATGCTGCGGGCCGCGGAGCGCCCGGACCTCGACGACGAGCGGCTCGGCGCCTGGCTGACGACGGTGACCATGCGGTTGTGCGTCGACCGGTACCGGCAGGTCAACCGCGAGGCCGAGGTGGGCAGTCGCCCCACGCTCGTCGCGCCGGGCCCGGTGCCGGTCGAGGAGGTGGTGTGCGACCGGGCCGAGGCGAAGTGGCTCGCCGTGCGCAGCGGGGAGCTGCCCGCGCGGCAGGCGGAGGCGCTGCGGCTGAAGTCCGAGGACCTGGACGTGAGCCAGGTCGCGATGCGGATGGGGCTCAGCTACCGCACCGTCGAGTCGCTGCTCGCCCGGGCCCGGCGGACCCTGCGCGCCTCGCTGGCCGGCACGCTCGGGCTCGTCCTGTTCCTGTTCGGGCGCGGGCGGCTGCGCGGGAGCGGCAAGGCACAGGCGGTCGCGGCCACCTCGACGGCGGCGACCCTGGTGGTGGCGGGACTCGTGCTGCCATACGCGCTCCACGCGGGCGGAAACGGCGGCGGTCCCGCGCCCCGGCCGGCCGTGTCCGGCGACGCCCACGTCCTGCGGACCGGGGCCACGGGCCGGGAACGCGCCCCGCAGCCGCGCACGACGCCGGCCGGGGCGGCGAGGGCGGCCGGCCGGACGCCCTCGCCCACCGCGGGCACGGCCCTGCCGCTGCCGGTGTCCGTACCGTCCCTGCCGGACGTGTCCTCGTCCTCGCTCCCGGACCTGCCGGCACCGCACATCCCGCGGGTGCCCGGGGTGCCGCAGGCGCCGGGCCTGCCCACTCTGCCGGACCTGCCGACGAAGTCCCCCGCCGCCGCAGCGCCGCCACCTCCCCCACCCCCGGCCCCGCCAACCGCTCCACTCCCCGCCTCCGCCCCGACACCCTCAGGCACGCCCTCGCCACACCTGCCCTAGCGCCCGTACACGCCCCCGGAAAGACGGCGAAGCCCGCACCCACCGCGCCGTCGCCTCCCCACCCCCGGCCCCGCCAACCGCTCCACTCCCCGCCTCCGCCCCGACACCCTCAGGCACGCCCTCGCCACACCTGCCCTAGCACCCAGACACGCCCCAGAAAAACGACGAAGCCCGCCGCCGCCACGCCGTCGCCTCCCCACCCCCGGCCCCGCCAACCGCTCCACTCCCCGCCTCCGCCCCGACACCCTCAGGCACGCCCTCGCCGCAGCTGCCGTAGCGCCCCGTACACACCCCGGAAAAAATTCGGGGTCGCCGCGACGGACGCCCCGCCCCTCCCCGTAGAGCAGGTGTCGCAGCTGCTTCCCGGGCGAAGGGTGGAACCGGATGGGTGTCGAGATCTGTGTGGAAGGGCTGAGCAAGTCCTTCGGTCACCAGGTCATCTGGGAGGACGTCTCGCTGACGCTGCCCGCCGGGGAGGTCTCGGTGATGCTCGGGCCGTCCGGGACGGGCAAGTCGGTGTTCCTCAAGACGCTCGTCGGACTGCTGAAGCCTGAGCACGGCTCGGTGCGGGTCGCGGGCCGGGACGTCACCCGGCTGCGCGAACGCGACCTGTACGAGGTGCGGAAGTTGTTCGGCGTGCTGTTCCAGGACGGCGCGCTGTTCGGCTCCATGGACCTGTACGACAACATCGCCTTTCCGCTGCGCGAGCACACCCGCAAGTCCGAGAGCGAGATCAGGCGGATCGTGCTCGGGAAGATGGAGATGGTCGGGCTGATCGGCGCCGAGAAGAAGCTGCCCGGCGAGATCTCCGGCGGTATGCGCAAGCGGGCCGGGCTCGCCCGCGCCCTGGTCCTCGACCCGGAGATCATCCTGTTCGACGAGCCGGACTCGGGTCTGGACCCGGTGCGTGTGGCCTATCTCAACCAGCTCATCGTCGACCTCAACGCACAGACGGACGCGACCTTCCTGATCGTCACCCACGACATCGCCTCCGCCCGGCAGGTCCCCGACAACATCGGGCTGCTCTTCCGGCGTGAACTGGTCATGTTCGGGCCCCGCGAGCAACTGCTGACCAGCGACGAGCCGGTCGTACGGCAGTTCCTGAACGGCCGGATGCAGGGGCCGATCGGCATGGCGGAGGAGAAGGACGCGGCCCAGGTCGAGCAGGAACTGGCCCAGATGGACGAGCCCGGGTCGGCCGAGGGCCTGACCCCTCGCCTGCTGCCGAGCCCCGGCATCGCCCGCCCGCCCCGCTGGGAGGCGATCGCGCGCCGGGAGGCCGAGCTGCACGGGACGGGGGTGACGGGCGGATGAGCCTCTCCCCGACCGGTGCCCTCAGGCACTCCGGCAACCTGTTCGCGATGGCGCTGGACGTCGTCCGCACGCTGCCCCGACGGCCCTTCCAGGCACGGGAGTTCATCCAGCAGGCGTGGTTCGTGGCGAGCGTGACGATCCTGCCGACGGCGCTGGTCTCGATCCCGTTCGGGGCGGTCATCGCGCTGCAGATCGGCAGCCTGACCCGGCAGCTCGGCGCCCAGTCGTTCTCGGGCGCCGCGTCCGTGCTCGCCGTGCTGCGCGAGGCCTCGCCGATCGTCACCGCGCTGCTGATCGCGGGCGCGGGCGGTACGGCGATCTGCGCGGATCTCGGGGCGCGGAAGATCCGGGACGAGATCGACGCGATGCAGGTGCTCGGCATCGACCCGATCCACCGGCTCGTCGTTCCGCGTGTGCTGGCGTCCATGGTCGTGGCCGTGCTCCTCAACGGCCTCGTCTCGGTGGTCGGCGTCGCGGGCGGCTATTTCTTCAACGTCATCCTCCAGCACGGCACCCCCGGCGCCTACCTGGCGTCCTTCACCACCCTCGCCCAGCTGTCCGACCTGTGGGCGGCCGAGATCAAGGCGCTGGTGTTCGGGGCCATCGCGGCGATCGTCGCCTCGTACAAGGGGCTGACGGCGAAGGGCGGGCCGAAGGGCGTCGGCGACGCCGTCAACCAGTCCGTGGTCATCACCTTCATGTTGCTGTTCGTGACCAACTTCGTGATGACCGCCGTGTACTTCCAGGTCGTCCCGCAGAGGGGTTAGCCAATGAGACTTCTCGACCGCCCCTTGCGCTCACTCGAAGAGCTGGGCACCCAACTCTCCTTCTACGGCCGCTCGCTCGCGTGGACCGGCCGCACCCTGCGCCGCTACAAGAAGGAGATCCTGCGGCTGCTCGCCGAGGTCAGCTTCGGACGCGGTGCACTCGCCGTCGTCGGCGGCACGGTCGGCGTGATCGCCTTCCTGTCCTTCTTCACCGGCACCGAGGTCGGCCTCCAGGGCTACGCGGCCCTGAACCAGCTCGGCACCTCCAACTTCGTGGCGTTCCTGTCGGCGTACTTCAACACCCGGGAGATCGCCCCGCTGGTGGCCGGACTCGCCCTGTCCGCGACGGTCGGCGCCGGGTTCACCGCACAGCTCGGCGCGATGCGGATCAGCGAGGAGACCGACGCGCTGGAGGTGATGGGCGTGCCGTCGCTGCCGTTCCTGGTGACGACCCGGATGATCGCCGGCTTCGTCGCGGTGATCCCGCTGTACGTGATCGGGCTGCTGTCGTCCTACTTCGCCGCGCGAACCATCACCACCGGCTACTACGGGCAGTCGACGGGTACCTACGACCACTACTTCCAGCAGTACCTGCCGCCGGTGGACGTGCTCTGGTCCTTCGGCAAGGTGATCGTCTTCGCGGTGCTGATCATCCTGGTGCACTGCTACTACGGCTACCACGCGAGCGGCGGTCCGGCGGGCGTCGGGGTCGCGGTGGGCCGGGCGGTGCGGACGTCCATCGTCGCCATCAACGTCCTGGACTTCTTCCTGAGCCTCGCGATCTGGGGGGCCAGCACGACCGTACGGATCGCGGGGTGAACCGGTGAGACATCTGAGGCTCAGGCTGTACGGCATCGCGTTCATCGCCGTCCTCGCGTCGCTGCTCTCGCTCGCGGTGGCCGTCTACCAGCAGGCGTTCACGCCCGTCGTACCGATCACCCTGGAGGCGGACACTCTCGGCAACCAGCTCGATCCGCGCGCCGACGTCAAGCTGCGCGGGGTGCTGGTCGGCGAGGTGCGCGAGGTGCACGCCGACGGCACGAAGGCGACCCTCGACATCGCGCTCAAGCCGCAGTACGTCCCGTACATCCCCGCGGACGTGCATGCGCGGCTGCTGCCGAAGACCCTGTTCGGCGAGAAGTACGTCGACCTCGTGGCGCCCGGCCGTTCGGCGCAGTCGCCGGCCCGGTCCATCCGCGCCGGGGACGTCATCACCCAGGACCGCACGAAGGTCGGCATCGAGGTGCAGCAGCTGATGAACGACCTGCTGCCGCTGCTGCGGACCGTCCGGCCCGGTGAACTCAATGCCACGCTCTCGGCGTTCGCCACCGCGCTGGAAGGCCGCGGCGACCGGATCGGCGACAACCTCACCCGGGTCGAGGGCTATCTGCGCCGCCTCAACCCGCACCTGCCGTCGCTCAAGGAGGACATCTCGCGCTTCGCCGACGTCGCCGAGGTCTACGGCGATGCCGCACCCGACCTGATGCGGATCCTGCGCAACACGGTCACCACCAGCCGGACGATCGTCGAGAAGAAGGACCAGCTGGCCGCGGGCCTCCGCTCGACCGCTGCGGTGGCGGGCACGGCGGACGACTTCCTGTCCCAGAACGGCGACCGGCTGATCGCCCTGGGCCGGGTCTCCCGCCCCACGCTGCAACTGTTCGCCCGCTACTCCCCCGAGTACCCGTGCCTGCTGAAGGGCCTGGTCCGGCAGGAGCAGGCGTCGGAGGACGCGTTCCGGGGCGGGGAGATGCGGATCACCCTGGAGGTCGTCCGGCCGCAGGGCGCGTACCGGCCCGGTGAGGAGCCGGTGTACGGCGAGCGGTCCGGCCCGAACTGCCGTGGGCTGCCGGATCCGCCGGTGCCCGGGCCCAAGCCTCATCTGAACGACGGTACGTCCGCCCGGAGTTCGGGCGGACCACTCCCCGGAGGTGTCGACGTGTCCGCCACCGCGGCCGAGCAGCGGGCCGTCGGCTCGCTCGTGGCCCCCGTCATGGGCGTCCCCGCGGACCAGGTGCCGCCCGTCGCGACCCTGCTGTTCGGGCCGCTCGCACGCGGAACGGCGGTGAGCGTCGCATGAGCAGGGCAGGAGCCCGGCAGACCGCCGGTCCACTGATCAAGTTCAGCCTGTTCGCGCTGGTCACCATCGCGGCGACGGCGCTGCTCGCCGCCACCATCGTCAACATCTCCTTCACCCCGAAGGACACCTACCACGCGGTGTTCTCCGACGTCACCGGGCTGGAGACGGGCGACGACATCCGGGTGGCCGGAGTGCGGGTCGGCCAGGTCGAGGGCATCCGGATCAAGGACCGGACCCTGGCCGAGGTCACGTTCACCGTCACCGCCGACCGGCCGCTGTTCGCCGGCACCCACGCGGTGGTCCGCTACCGCAACCTGGTCGGGCAGCGGTACATCGCGCTGACCGAGGGCACCGGCGGCAGCGGGCGGCTGCGGCCCGGCGGCACCATCCCGCTGTCCCGGACCCAGCCGGCGCTGGACCTCAACGCCCTGCTGAACGGCTTCAAGCCGCTGTTCGCGGCGCTCAGCCCGAGCGACGTCAACCAGCTCGCCACCGAGATCGTCCAGACCCTCCAGGGCGAGGGCGGCACGGTGAACAGCCTGCTCGCGCACACGGCCTCGCTCACCACGACCCTCGCCGACCGCGACCAGCTGATCGGCTCGGTGATCGACAACCTCAACACCGTCCTGAAGACGCTCGACAAGCGCGGCTCCCGCTTCTCCGATCTGCTCACGCAGTTGCGCCGGGTGGTCTCGGGGTTGTCCGCCGACCGCAAGCCCATCGGGGAGTCCCTGGTGAGCATCGGCGATCTCACGGACGCCACGGCGGGGCTGCTGAAGGACGCACGTCCGCCGCTGAAGGACGACATCGCCGGGCTCGGCGATCTCACCGGAACGCTGAACAAGAACGAGACCACCGTGGAGGGTGTCCTGAAACGGCTGCCGAACAAGCTCAACAAGCTGACCGGGACGGCGTCCTACGGCTCGTGGTTCAACTTCTACCTCTGCGACTTCGACGGCCGGATCGTGCTGCCGAAGACGAAGCAGGTGATCACCCCGGACCTGCACGTGGCACGGGCGAGGTGCGGCGGATGAGCATGCGCGTCCCGCGGCGCAGGGTCCGCCGCCCCGAACCGCTGGTGAAGGTACGGGTCCTGCCACCGAGACTGCCGAGGCTCCTGCCCCGGCTGCCGAGGCGCGAGGCGCGCCCCGAGCCCTTGGTGAAAGTGCGCGTCCTGCCGCCCCGGTTGCCGAGGCTCCTGCCGCGGCTGCCGAAGCGCAAGACCGGTCCCCAGCCCCTGGTGAAGGTGCGCGTCCTGCCACCGAAGCTGCCCAGGATCCGGCTGGGGCGCCCTCGGCTGAAGCCGTTCCGGGAGCGTAACCCGGTCGTCGTCGGCGCCGTCGGTCTCACCGTCCTCGCGCTGCTCACGGTCGCCGCCTTCAACGCCGACAGCCTGCCTCTGATCGGCGGCGGCGACACCTACAGCGCCGCCTTCTCGGAGGCCGGCGGGCTCAAGCCGGGCGACGAGGTGCGGATCGCCGGGGTCAAGGTCGGCAAGGTCGAGGACGTCGGCCTGGACGGCGACCACGTCAAGGTCACCTTCAAGGTGAAGGGTCACCCGGCGTTCGGCACCGACACGGGCGCGTCGATCCGGGTCAAGACGATCCTCGGAGCGAAGTATCTGGCCCTCTCCCCCAGGGGACCCGGGCAGTTGAAGCCGGGCAGTGAGATCCCGATCGGCCGGACGGTGTCGGCGTACGACGTCGTCCAGGCCTTCAGCGACCTCACGACCACCACCGAGGAGGTCGACACGGACCGGCTCGCGAAGGCGCTGGACACGATCTCCGTCACCTTCCAGGACTCGCCCGCGGAGGTGCGGGCGTCCATCAAGGGACTGTCGCGGATCTCCCGGACCGTGGCCTCCCGTGACAAGGCGCTGCGCGGGCTCCTCGACCACGCGAACGGGGTCACCAAGGTGCTGGCCGGCCACACCAAGGACTTCTCGGCGCTGGTGAAGGACGGCGACGCGCTCTTCAAGGAGATCGGCCGGCGCCGTACGGCGATCCACGACCTGCTCAAGAGCTCCGCCCTGCTGGGCATCGAGCTGTCGGGCCTGGTCGACGACAACAGCAAGGACATCGGGCCCGCACTGAAGAACCTCGACACCTTCGTGAAGATGCTCGAACGCAACCAGGCGAGCCTCGACCGCAGCGTCCAGCTCCTCGCGCCGTACGTGCGGCTGTTCACCAACACCCTCGGCAACGGCCGCTGGTTCGACTCCTACGTCCAGAACCTGGTCGCCGCCCCGGTCACGCCCCGGACGGGAGGCACCCGATGACCCGCAGACTCCTGGCCCTGTTCACCGCGCTCGCGGTCGTCGCGGGCCTCGCCGTGCTCCTGTGGCCCGGCCCCGACCCCGTCCGGGTCACGGCGTACTTCCCGCGCACCGTCGGCATCTACCCCGGCTCCGACGTCCGGGTGCTCGGTGTCCGCATCGGCGAGGTCAGGAAGATCACGCCGGAGGGCGGCCGGGTGCGGGTGGAGCTGGAGTACGACCGGGGCCGCAGGGTCCCCGCGAACGCCCAGGCCGCCATCGTCAACTCCTCGGTGGTCAGCGACCGTTACGTGCAGCTGCTGCCGGTGTACCGGACGGGCCCGGTCATGCGGGACGGCGACGTCATCCCCGAGTCCCGTACGGCCGTCCCCGTCGAGCTGGACCGGATCTTCGACAGCCTGCACACCACGGCGGAGGCACTCGGGCCGGTCGGCGCCAACAAGAAGGGCTCGCTGTCCCGGCTGCTGGGGGTGAGCGCCGACAACCTCCGGGGGCAGGGCGAGAACCTGAACCAGACGGTCGGGGACCTCTCCGAGGCGGTCACCACGCTGTCCGACGGGCGCGGCGACCTGTTCGGGACCGTGCGGAACCTGCAGGTGTTCACGGCCGCACTGGCGGCGGACGACACCAGCGTGCGGTCCTTCGACACCGACCTCGCCGACGTGGCCGGGCAGCTGGCCGGGGAGCGCAAGGATCTCGCGGCCGCGCTGAAGTACCTGGCCGCGGCCCTCGGCGACGTCTCCGGCTTCGTGAAGGGCAACAAGAAGGCGCTGACCTCGGACGTACGGCGCCTGGCCAGGGTCACCAAGGTGCTCGTCACCCAACGGGCCGCACTGGAGGAGCTGTTGACCGTCGCGCCCACCGGCCTGTCGAACCTGCAGAACGCCTACAACCCCGCAGCCGGCACCCTCGACACCCGCAACAACGCGCAAGCCCCGCAGGACCCCGCGTCCCTGCTCTGCTCGATCCTGAGGACGACCGGGGACGAGGGCGGCAAGAACCCCGACTGCACCGACCTGAAGAAGCTCTTCCACTCCCTGCCCGAGGTGCCGTCGGCCCCTGCGGGGACGGGCACGGTCGACAAGACCCTCGGCGGAATCCTGGGGGCCCGGGCATGAGCGCGCGGCGCTTGGGGCGGGTGGCCGCCTGGACGGCGGTCGGCTCACTGCTGCTGACCGGCTGCGAGTTCAACGGCTGGTACGACGTCCCGCTCCCCGGCGGCGCCGCCTCGGACGGCCGGGCCTACCACGTCACCGTCGACTTCCGGGACGTCCTGGACCTGGTGCCGCAGTCGGCGGTGAAGGTGAACAACGTCACCGTGGGCACGGTCGAGAAGGTGCAGCTGGACGGCTGGCACGCGCGGGTGCGGCTGCGGATCGCCGACTCGGTGAAGCTGCCCGGCAACGCGGTCGCCGACCTGCGGCAGACCAGCATGCTCGGCGAGAAGTACGTGGCCCTGTCCGCACCGGCCGGCACGCCACCCGTCGGGCGGCTCCGCGACGGCGACCGCATCCCGCTCTCCCGCAGCGGCCGCAACGCGGAGGTCGAGGAGGTGCTGTCCGCCCTGTCCGCGCTGCTCAACGGCGGCGGGGTGGCCCAGCTGAAGACGATCACCGTGGAGCTGAACAAGGCCCTGAACGGCCGTGAGGACCGGGTCAGGTCGCTGCTGAAGCAGCTCGACACCTTCCTCGGCGGCCTCGACGACCAGCGGGGCGAGATCGTGCGCGCGCTCAAGGGCGTCGACCGGCTCGCCGAGCGGCTGAAGAAGGAGAAGAAGACGATCGCCCTCGCCGTCGACACCATGCCGCCGGCCCTGAAGGCCCTCGCCGACCAGCGCCGCGACCTGACGAAGATGCTCAGCGCCCTGTCCCGGCTCGGCACGACCGGCACCAAGGTGGTGAACGCCTCCCACGCCGACACCGTCGCCGACCTGAGAAGTCTGCAACCCGTCCTGCAGGAGCTGAACAAGGCGGGCGACGACCTGCCCAACTCCCTCGAACTGCTGACCACATATCCGTTCCCGCGCAACGCCACGGACGCGGTCAAGGGCGACTACGTCAACCTGAGGATCACCGCCGACCTCGACCTGGCGGGCATCTACGGCAACCTGAACGGCAAGCCCGGCAAGGGCAGGAGCACCCCGGCGCCCGGGACCCCGCGTCTTCCGGGGGTCCCCACGCCGGTCCCCCTGCCGTCCCTGCCGGCCACCCCGCCCCTCCCGGTGCCCTCCGCACCCGCCGTGCCCTCGAAGCCCTCCGACGGAAGCACCCTGCTGTGTCCGCCGGTGTGCACCGCGGCCTACGGCACGGGGGACGGCTCCCGTCGCCTCCCACCCGGGATCGACCTCGGCCTGGCCGAGCTGATGCTGAAGGGGATACTGCCGTGATCACACGTACGGTCAGGGCCCAGTTGCTCGCCTTCGCGACCGTCACCGCCCTCGGGGTGTCGTACGTCGGCGCCCGGTACACGGGCCTGGTGGACGACGTGCTGCACCGTGGATACACCGTGCGCGCCGACTTCGCCGAGTCCGGGGGTGTGTTCCCCGGCGCGGAGGTCACCTACCGCGGGGTGCCGGTGGGCCGGGTGGATGATCTGCGGCTGAACGGGTCCGGGGTCTCGGTGGCGCTGAAGATCGAGGACGGTGCCCCGAGGATCCCGGCCGACACACTCGCGGTGATCGCCGACCGTTCGGCGGTGGGCGAGCAGTACGTCGACCTCCAGCCGCGCGGGTCGGGCGGGCCGTACCTCATCGACGGCAGCCCGATCCCACGCAGCCGCACCCGGACCCCGCTGCCGGTCACCGACCTGGTCCTCAGCCTCGACCGGCTGGTCAACTCGGTCGGCAAGGACGATCTGCGGGTCACCGTCGACGAGTTGGGCAAGGCGTTCGCCGGCACCGGGCCGAACCTGAGCCGTCTGGTCGACTCCGGCAACTTCCTGGTGGAGTCGGCGTCCGCATCGCTCCCGCAGACCGTCTCGCTGATCGAGGACTCGCGGAAGGTGCTGAAGACCCAGGCCGACCAGGGCTCGGCCATCAAGTCGTTCTCCCGTGATCTGGCTACGCTCACCGCGCAGCTGAAGTCGAGCGACGGCGATCTGCGCCGGCTGATCGGCAACACGGTGCCCGCCACGCAGGAGCTGGACTCCCTGCTGAAGTCCACCCGGCCGCACGTGCCGGTCCTGCTGGCCAACCTCATCAGCGGCGGCCAGATCACCGTGGCCCGGCTGCCCGGCGTCGAGCAGGCCCTGGTCACGCTCCCGCTCACCGTGGCGGGCAGCTACACGGTGATCCCGGGCGACGGCACCACCCACTTCGGGCTGACCGTGAACGCCGACGACCCGCCCGCCTGCACCCAGGGGTACGGCACCCAGCGCCGCGACCCGGCCGACACCGGCCCGCGCCCGGCGAACACCGACGCCCGTTGCACGGCGCCGCGCGGCAGCAAGACCTCGGTACGCGGTGCGCAGAACACCCCCGGCGCGAGGACCGGCGCGGACGGCGCGAACCAGGCCGCGTTCGTGGCCCCGTACGACCCGGAGACCGGCACCCTGACCGGCCCGGACGGAACGCCCGTCGAGATCGGCTCGGCGGGCGGCGAACAGAGCGTGTTCGGAAAGGAGTCGTGGCAATGGCTGCTCGTGGGACCGATGGCATGACAGGGGGGCGCATGCGGCTGCTGTCGGCCGGCCTTGTCGCCGCGACCGTGCTGACGACCGTGCTCTGCGTCTGGCTGGGCCTGAAGCTGGCCGACCAGCGCGGGACGGAGCAGCGCCGCCAGGAGGTCCTGGCGGCGGCCCGCCAGTCGGCGCTGAACTTCACCTCGCTCGACTACCGGCACTACGACCAGGACAGCCGCACTGTGCTGGAGAGTGCCACCGGCGACTTCAAGAAGCAGTTCGCGGCGCAGACAGCCCAGTTGACGAAGCTGGTCGCGCAGAACAAGTCGGTGTCCGAGGGACAGGTGCTGGATGCGGGCATCGTGCGGTCCGACGCGCGCTCGGCGCGGGTGCTGGTCGTGGCCGACAGCAAGGTGACCAACACCGCCGCGCCCGAGGGCCAGGCGCGCACCTACCGGCTCCAGCTCGACCTCGTGCGGGTCGGCGACCGCTGGCTGACCTCCGACGTCACGTTCGTGGGCTGACCCGCCGGTGAGGCCATCAGTGAGGAGAGAGACCATGGCGAACCCGACCCGAACCCGCGGCAGCGGCTCCCCGGCCCGCCGTACGCTGACCGCGGCCGCCCGCGCGGCGGCCAAGCGCGCCGGGCGGCCGGAGCGCGCTCCCCGCCGGGAGGAGGAGGTCTCCCCCAGGCGCACGCTGCTCATCGATCCCCCGGCGGACGGCTGGGAGGACCCGCCGGAGCCCGAGCCGTCCGACGCACCCGAGTCGTCCGACGCACCCGAGCCGTCCGAGAACGAGCCGCAGGAGAGTGGGTCGCAGGAGAGCGCGTCCCCGCGCAGGGCCGGACGGCACGTGCTCATCGCGGTACTGGGCGTCGTCCTCGTGGCGGCCCTGGTCGTGGCCGCCGTACTCGGCTGGCGGTACCGGGAGGGGCGGCAGGCGGAGCAGGCCCGTGGCGAGGCCCTCGCGGCCGCGCAGAAGGCGGCGCCGGCCGTGCTGTCGTACGACTACCGGCATCTGGACCGCGACTTCGCCCGGGCCCGTGCCCTGCTGACCGGGCACTTCCGCGACGAGTACGGAAGGACCACGAAGACGGTGGTCGCGCCGACCGCGACGAAGTACCACGGCGTGGTGAAGGCGACCGTGGCCACGCCCGCCGACGGCGGCGCCCCCGCGGCCTCCGTCGTGTCGGCGACACCGGACCGGGCCGTCGTCCTGCTCTTCGTCAACCAGGTCACCGAGAGCACCCAGGTCCCGGAGCCCCGGCTGGACCTGAACCGGGTGCGGATGACGCTCACCCGCACCTCCGACGGCTGGAAGGTGAGCGGCGTCGACGCCCTCTGACCAGGCCTTCCCATGTGCCCCTGCGCGATCGCGCGGGGGCACTTTTTCGTGGGCTCTCTTGACAGTCCTCCACCCCCGCAGGCAATCTTTCCATACAGCAGAAAGCAACTTCCACAATACGGAATTACAGCGAAAGGAGCGCCGTCCCCGTGGGATTCGCAGACCAGCGCTTCAACGTCAACCTGTCGATCCTCTTCACGGAACTCCCGCTCCTGGAGCGCCCCGCGGCCGCCGCCGCGGCGGGCTTCACGGCGGTCGAGCTGTGGTGGCCCTGGGTCGACTCCCCCACTCCCGAGCAGTCCGAGCTCGACGCCCTGAAGAAGGCGATCGAGGACGCGGGCGTCCGGCTCACGGGGCTGAACTTCTACGCCGGACAGCTGCCGGGCCCGGACCGCGGCGCCCTGTCGATCCCGGGCGAGGAGTCGGAGAGGTTCCGCGCCAACATCGACGTGGCCGCCGACTTCGCCGGCTCCCTCGGCTGCACGGCGCTCAACGCCCTGTACGGCAACCGCGTCGAGGGCGTGGACCCGGCGGAGCAGGACGCGCTCGCCCTGGAGAACCTCGTCCTCGCGGCCCGGGCGGCCGACCGGATCGGCGCCATCCTGCTGATCGAGACGCTGAACCGGCCGGAGTCCCCGCTGTATCCGCTGGTGAGCGCGCCCGCCGCCATCGAGGTCGTGGACAAGGTCAACGAGGCGACGGGCCTCGGGAACGCCAGGTTCCTGATGGACCTGTACCACCTGTCCATGAACGGCGAGGACCTGCCGTCGGTCATCGAGCAGCACGCGGCGAAGACCGGCCACGTCCAGATCGCCGACAACCCCGGCCGCGGCGCCCCCGGGACGGGTTCGCTCCCACTGGAGGAGCTGCTCGACCAGCTCAGGAAGGCCGGTTACGACGGCTGGGTCGGCCTGGAGTACAAGCCGGGCGACCGCCCGAGCGCCGAGGCCTTCGGCTGGCTCCCGCGCGAAGCCCGCGCGGCGCGCTGAACCCCCTGACTTCACAAGGCAGTTGAGAGAGGCACCCCCATCATGAGCAGCAATCTCCCCAAGATCGCGTGGATCGGCCTCGGCATCATGGGCTCCCCCATGTCCGAGAACCTGATCAAGGCGGGTTACGACGTCACCGGCTTCACCCTGGAGCAGGACAAGCTGGACCGCCTGGCCGCCGCCGGCGGCACCGCCGCCCCCTCGATCGCCGAGGCCGTGCGCGACGCCGACGTGGTGATCACCATGGTCCCCGCCTCACCGCAGGTCGAGGCCATCTCCTACGGCCCGGACGGCATCCTGGAGAACGCCCGGCAGGGCGCCCTGCTGATCGACATGTCCTCGATCACCCCGCAGACCTCCGTGGACCTCGCGAAGGCCGCCGGGGACAAGGGCATCCGGGTGCTGGACGCCCCGGTGTCCGGCGGCGAGGCCGGCGCCGTCGAGGCCGTGCTGTCGATCATGGTCGGCGGTGAGCAGGCCGACTTCGACCAGGCCAAGCCGATCTTCGAGGCACTCGGCAGGACCATCGTGCTGTGCGGCCCGCACGGCTCGGGCCAGACCGTGAAGGCGGCCAACCAGCTGATCGTCGCCGTGAACATCCAGGCGTGCGCCGAGGCCGTCGTCTTCCTGGAGAAGTCGGGCGTGGACCTGGCGGCCGCGCTGGACGTCCTCAACGGCGGCCTCGCGGGCTCCACCGTGCTGACGCGGAAGAAGGACAACTTCCTGAACCGCGACTTCAAGCCGGGCTTCCGGATCGACCTGCACCACAAGGACATGGGCATCGTCACCGACGCCGCCCGCAACGTCGGCGCCGCGCTGCCGGTCGGTGCCGTGGTCACCCAGCTGGTCGCCTCGCTGCGCGCCCAGGGCGACGGCGGCCTGGACCACTCGGCCCTGCTGCGCGCGGTCGAGCGCCTCTCCGGCGCTCGGCTGTAGAGACTTCCGGGCCGCGGCGCCGCTGACACCTGTCCTGTCGCGCCCAGGCGGCGCCGCGGCCCGGAATCGACTTCAACAAACTGTTGACGCTCGGATCGCCAACTTTTAGGCTCCACGAAGCGGAAACAGGTTTCCGCTGACACCCGCACGGAAGGTCCCCGATGTCGAAGCGCGTGCTCACGACAGAGTCCGGCGCCCCGGTCGCCGACAACCAGAATTCCGCCTCCGCCGGCGTCGGCGGCCCGCTCCTGATCCAGGACCAGCACCTCCTGGAGAAGCTCGCGCGCTTCAACCGCGAGCGGATCCCGGAGCGTGTGGTGCACGCCCGCGGCTCCGGCGCGTACGGCCACTTCGAGGTGACGGACGACGTCACCGGCTTCACCCACGCCGACTTCCTGAGCACGCTCGGCAAGCGCACCGAGGTGTTCGTGCGCTTCTCCACGGTGGCCGACTCCCTCGGCGGCGCGGACGCCGTCCGTGACCCGCGCGGCTTCGCGGTGAAGTTCTACACCGGGGAGGGGAACTACGACCTCGTCGGCAACAACACCCCGGTGTTCTTCATCAAGGACCCGATCAAGTTCCCCGACTTCATCCACTCGCAGAAGCGCGACCCCTTCACGGGCCGTCAGGAGCCCGACAACGTCTGGGACTTCTGGGCGCACGCCCCCGAGGCCACACACCAGGTGACCTGGCTGATGGGCGACCGCGGCATCCCGGCTTCGTACCGGCACATGAACGGCTACGGCTCGCACACCTACCAGTGGACGAACGCCCAGGGCGAGGCCTTCTTCGTCAAGTACCACTTCAAGACGAACCAGGGCATCCGCTCGCTGAGCAGCGAGCAGGCCGCGGAGCTCGCGGGCAAGGACCCGAACTCCCACCAGACGGACCTGCTGCAGGCGATCGAGCGCGGCGTCCACCCGTCGTGGACCCTGTACGTCCAGCTCATGCCGGCGGCCGAGGCGGCGGACTACCGCTTCAACCCGTTCGACCTGACCAAGGTGTGGCCGCACCAGGACTACCCGCTGCAGCGGGTGGGCCGCCTGGTGCTGGACCGCAACCCGGACAACGTCTTCGCCGAGGTCGAGCAGGCCGCGTTCTCCCCGAACAACTTCGTGCCCGGCATCGGCCCCTCCCCCGACAAGATGCTCCAGGGCCGCTTGTTCGCCTACGCGGACGCGCACCGCTACCGCCTGGGGGTCAACCACACCCTGCTGCCGGTCAACTCCCCCAAGGCGGTCCCGGGCGGTGCCCGGAACTACGGCCGAGACGGCTACATGGCGTTCAACGCGCAGGGCCGCGGCGCCAAGAACTACGAGCCGAACTCCTACGACGGCCCGGTGGAGACCGGCCGCCCGCTGTCGGCACCCCTGGCGGTGTCGGGCTACACGGGCAACCACTCCGCCCCGCTCCACACCAAGGACGACGACTTCTACCAGGCGGGCGAGCTGTACCGCCTGATGTCGGCGGAGGAGAAGTCCCGCCTCGTCGCGAACATCGCCGGCGGCCTGTCACAGGTCTCCCGCGACGACGTGATCGAGAAGAACCTGGCCCACTTCCACGCCGCCGACCCGGAGTACGGCAAGCGCGTGGAGGAGGCGGTCCGCGCCCTGCGCGAGGACTGAGATCAGGAACCAGCGAGCAGCGTACGGGAGCTGACGGGAAGTCAGGATCCCCGCACGCGGCCCGCGCCCACCGCCGTACGGCCCGGATGAGGGGTGGTGGTGCGGCGGTGGGCGCGGGCAGGGCGCGGGCCGTGGCGGCATGCGAGCCAGTGCGGTGGTCAAGGACCGGGTCCTCTTCTCGACCAGAGGGAAGGGTCCCCGGCTCCGTCGCACGCCCCACGGTCCCACCCAGCCCCCTCCGACGGGGGCCACCCGCTCCGTCCGGCGGCGCGAACGACCTGTCGCGCCCAGCCTCGCGCCGTCGGACGGTCATCATCGAGAACGCTCCCCACGCCGGCTCGCCGCCCGCGCAGAGGGAGCGTTCGGCGTTGCGGGGCGCCTTCTCCGCACGCCCGGCCGTCAGCCGGAGCGGTCTCCTGCCACCGCCGCACCGCCGTCTGTACGGCCTGCTCGTCCTCGACGGCATGGGCCCCGGACGCACCCGCGGCACCGGGGATCACATCGTCGTCGGTGACCAGCACACCGCCGGCCCACGGCACGAAGTCGCCGCCGTAGAGGTGCTGAAGGCTGTCGACGATCCCTCCGGGCAGCTTGATCAGGCCGGAGGACCGCAGGGCGAGCAGCACGGTGCGCGCCTTGACCACGGCGATGCGGCTGGTCATCGGCATCCCGCCGTCGGCTCGGCGCAGGACCACCACTTCACCGGTCAGATCGACCACGGCCACCGCCGGCGGAGGAAACCCCGCTCCGCGCCGACCGCCGGCGCGGCCTGCACGAGCCGGTCCGCCTCGGCCGCCGTCGGACCGGGTAGGCGTGGGGTGTCGGACATGATCCCGAAACCAGCGGCGGCGGCTCAGGGCCGTCAAAGCACCCGCCCCCGCGCCCCGAACCGCCGGGCGGCGACCGACGTGCGAGAACCCGGCCGGCGCAGGACGCTGAACCCATGGGCAATCCGACGCACCACCCGCACATCGTGGTCCACTCCCCGGCACTGGACGGCTCCCGGCGGGTCACCGAGGGGGAGGTGACCCTGGGGATCGCCTCGCATCTGGACGATGTCGTGGAGATCCTGCGGCTGGCCGATCTGGACCGGATCGAGGTGGAGGAGAGCGATCTCATCGAGTGGCAGGGCGGCGGGCCCGACGACTGGCCGGGACTGTCGGAGCACGAGCTGTAGCGGCTGGTGTACGGCAGCGGTCGTAGCCGGACTACGCCATCCTCAAATCATCCTCTGAACACCGCGGCTCAGGCTTCAACCGCCCCCGCGGTCGGGCATGTTACGGGCACGGGGCCCGCCGGCACGGGGGCGGCGGGCCCCGCAACGGGGGAGGCACGGGGGACGCGTAAGGGCGGCCCGTCCTGCTGGACGGGCCGCCCTTGGTGTGCGTGGCGGGGGGGTCAGACCTTCAGCGGCTTGATCGACGTCGGCGCGTGGCCCGGCTCGGTGGCCAGGTCCTCGAACTCGGAGATGTCGCTGATGTCCATGGTGCGGCTCATCGAGATGTTGGTGATCCGCTCCAGGATCGCCTCGACGACGACCGGCACCCGGTACTCCGCGGCCAGCTTCTTCGCCTGCTCGAAGGCCGCGCCCAGCTGGTCAGGCTCGGTGACCCGGATCGCCTTGCAGCCCAGGCCCTCGGCGACCTTCACATGGTCGACGCCGTAGACGCCGATCTCCGGCGTGTTGATGTTCTCGAACTCCAGGTTGACCTGGAAGTCCATGTCCAGGCCGAGCTGCGCCTGACGGATCAGGCCCAGGTAGGCGTTGTTCACCAGCACATGGACGTACGGGATCCTGTGCTGGGCGGCGACCGCCAGCTCCTCGATCAGGAACTGGAAGTCGTAGTCGCCGGAGAGGGCCACCACCGGGCTGTCCGGGTCGGCCTTGGCGACGCCGATCGCGGCCGGGATGGTCCAGCCGAGCGGGCCGGCCTGGCCGCAGTTGATCCAGTGCCGCGGCTTGTAGACGTGCAGCATCTGCGCGCCGGCGATCTGGGAGAGGCCGATGGTGGTGACGTACCGGGTGTCCCGGCCGAAGGCCTTGTTCATCTCCTCGTACACGCGCTGCGGTTTCATCGGCACGTTGTCGAAGTGCGTACGGCGCAGCAGCGTGGCCTTGCGCTCCTGGGTGTCGGCGACCCAGGCGGAGCGGTCGGGGAGCCTGCCCTCGGCCTTCAGCTCCTTCGCCACCTCGACGAACAGCTCCAGCGCCACCTTCGCGTCGGAGACGACACCGTAGTCCGGCGGGAAGATCTTGCCGATCTGGGTGGGATCGATGTCGACGTGGACGAACTTGCGCTCGCCGCGGTAGACGTCGAGCTTGTAGCCGGTGTGGCGGTTGGCCCAGCGGTTGCCGATGCCGAGGACGAAGTCCGACTCCAGGAAGTTGGCGTTGCCGTAGCGGTGCGAGGTCTGGACGCCGACCATGCCGGCGTTCAGCTCGTGGTCGTCGGGCAGCGCGCCCCAGCCCATCAGGGTGGGGATGACCGGGGTCCGGGTCAGCTCGGCGAACTCGACGAGCAGGTCGGCGGCGTCGGCGCCGATGATGCCGCCGCCGGCCACGATGACCGGGCGCTCGGAGCTCAGCAGGAAGGAGATCGCCTTCTCGATCTGGGCGCGGGTCGCGGCCGGCTTGTAGACGGGCAGCGGCTCGTACGTCTCCGGGTCGAACTCGATCTCGGTGAGCTGGACGTCGATCGGCAGGTCGATCAGGACCGGGCCGGGACGACCCGAGCGCATCAGGTGGAAGGCCTGCTGGAAGACGCCGGGGACCTGCGCGGCCTCCAGGACAGTGACCGCCATCTTCGTCACCGGCTTGGCGATCGAGGCGATGTCGACGGCCTGGAAGTCCTCCTTGTGGATCACATGGGTGGGCGCCTGGCCCGTGATGCACAGGATCGGGATGGAGTCGCCGATGGCCGAGTACAGGCCGGTGATCATGTCGGTGCCGGCGGGACCGGAAGTGCCGATGCAGACGCCGATGTTGCCCGGCTCGGTGCGGGTGTACCCCTCGGCCATGTGCGAGGCGCCCTCGACATGGCGGGCGAGGGTGTGGCTGATGCCGCCACCCTCCTTGAGAGCTTTGTAGAAGGGGTTGATCGCCGCGCCCGGCACACCGAAGGCGTCGGTGACGCCCTCGCGCTTGAGGATCTCAACTGCCGCGCGGGCAGCGGTCATACGAGCCATCGAGTACTCCTGCTTCGGCTTCTCGGATGCGTACTCCCGTCGCGCCCCGCGGTGAGCACAGTCTCCAGATTGTCGAAGTTCCGCGAGCCTATTTCCGTATCACGGAACTTAACTTCTACTATCTGGAATCAATGTAGAAGTGCGCGCCAAGTGTCGTCAAGAGAGGGCGAGACATGGCAAGAGCCGGACAGGCGGGGCGGGAGAGGAGGACCATGGGAGCCGCTGTCCCGACGCGACGGTTCCGACGTGACGCCTGGGGGTGGGCCATGCCCGAGAGCGTGCCGGTGCGCTGCCCGGCCTGCCGGCGCGAGCACGTCTACACCGCGCCGTCGTATCCGTGCGCATGCGGCGCGCCCACCGCGCCGCGGCTGGATCCGGCCGCCGAACCGGCCGTGGCGGCCCACCGGGCCTGGGACGATGAGTGGATCTCCGTGCCGTGCGCCGTTTGCGGGCGCAGCAATCAGTGGCCGCGCCCGGAACTGGGCTGTACCTGCGGCACGGTCCTGCGCATCCCGGTGGGGACGACGCCTCCGGCGGACCGCGGCATGCCGTCAGCGGCGGCCGGCAGAGCCCCGTCGGACAGCGGTAGGCGGTCGGCGGTGGCCCAGCCGGGATCCCCCGCCCACCGCCCCGCCTTCCAGCCGCGCGCCATCCGCACCGCCTGCGACGCCGTCACCGCCGCCGCGCTCTATCTGCGCTGGCTCGGTTACCGGGACCTCCGCCGCGCCGAACAGCGGCCCCCGAACGGCATCGGGCTCGCCGCGCACGGACTCCTCGCCCAGGTGGACCCGACCGTGCGCCCGGCGGCGCCGCGGGACGTGGAATGCCTGTGGCTGACGGCGATGACGGAGTCCGCGGACTGTGTGTACTTCTCCCTCGCGGGCTACACCGACGACGCCCGGGCCCGTGCGAACACCCTGGGCATCCCCCTCTTCGCCCTGGACCTCGCGGGCGTCCCGCAGCCGGTGAACGACGCGGCCGACGCCCTGAACGAGGCGGGCGCGCCGGGCGGTCGGCCATGGACGCGGCGGCGCCTGCAGTAGTACAGGGTGCCGGCGCCGAACAACGGCGGACAGCAAGCGTTCAGCACCATTGCCCCCCACGGGGTGATGTCCATCCGCGCGCAGGGTCGTCCGCACGAACAGCACCCCGTGGACCGAGCAGGCCGGCGCACCGAGTCCGGCGGGCACGACGGCCGCGGGGACGGCAGCAGCGGCGGCCCACCGGGCCCAGCGGGGGACCTGCGGTGCGGTCCGGGGGCGGGGCGGGTGGTGGCGGGCGCGGCCGTGGCCATGGGAGGGGCCCCTTCGCAAGCGGGCCCTTCTCGACAGGCCCGATGCCGTCCCGCGGGGCCGGCCGGCCGCGTCCGGCTGCACGGGGAACCCGCCTCCGCCGTGCGGCGGAGACGGGCTCACCGGTCGTGCCGCGACGGGCTCACCGCCCGTACCGAGCGGGACTCACGCCCCGTACGTCTCGCGCAGTTCGACCTTGCGCACCTTTCCGGACACCGTCATCGGGAAGGAGTCGAGGAGCTGGAGCCGGCTGGGGATCTTGTAGTGCGCGAGCCGGCCCCGGCAGAAGGCGCGCAGTTCCTCCAGGCTGAGCGGGTCGGTCGCGTCGTGCGGGATCACACAGGCCAGGACCTCCTCGCCGTACGTCCCGTGCGGCACTCCGACGACCTGGACGTCCCTGATCTTCGGGTGGGCGTAGAGGAACTCCTCGATCTCGCGCGGGTAGATGTTCTCGCCGCCCCGGATGATCATGTCCTTGATCCGGCCGACGATCTCGACGTACCCGTCCTCGCGCATCACCGCCAGGTCCCCGGTGTGCATCCAGCGGCCCGCGTCGACGGCCTCGGCGGTCTTCTCGGGCTCGTTCCAGTAGCCGAGCATCACGCTGTAGCCGCGGGTGCACAACTCCCCTGCGGTGCCGCGCGGTTGGGTGACCCCGGTGGCCGGGTCGACGACCTTGACCTCCAGGTGCGGCAGCACGCGGCCGACGGTGCCGGTGCGGTGCTCCAGGTCGTCGTCCCGGCGGGTCTGCAGGGACACCGGCGACGTCTCGGTCATCCCGTAGCAGATGGAGACCTCCGCCATGTGCATCTCGGCGACGACCCGCTTCATCACCTCCACCGGGCACGGCGAGCCCGCCATGATGCCGGTGCGCAGCGTCGAGAGGTCGTACGTGGCGAAGTCGGGGAGGTTCAGCTCGGCTATGAACATGGTCGGCACGCCGTACAGGGACGTACAGCGCTCCTGCTGCACGGCCTCCAGGGTGGCCCTGGGCTCGAAGGACGGGGCCGGGATGACCATGCAGGCGCCGTGCGAGGTGGCCGCCAGGTTGCCCATCACCATGCCGAAACAGTGGTAGAACGGGACGGGAATGCAGATTCTGTCCTGCTCGCTGTAGGCGATCAACTCCCCCACGAAGTAACCGTTGTTGAGGATGTTGTGGTGGGACAGGGTGGCGCCCTTCGGGAAGCCGGTGGTCCCCGAGGTGTACTGGATGTTGATCGGGTCGTCGCAGGACAGTTCCGCGTACGGGGCGTCACCGGTGCCCCGCCCGAGCAGCGCCTCCCAGCTCGGGTCGCCGATGTACACGACCTCGCGCAGCGCCGGGCACCGGCCGCGCACCTCCTCGACCATCGCGTGGTAGTGGCTGCTCTTGTGGCTCAGCGAGGCGAACAGCAGGGAGATCCCGGCCTGGTTGAGCACGTACTCGACCTCGTGGGTGCGGTAGGCCGGGTTGATGTTCACCATGATCGCGCCGATGCGGGCGGTGGCGTACTGGACCAACACCCACTCCGGGCAGTTGACCGCCCAGATGCCCACCCGGTCGCCCTTGACGACTCCGCTCGCCATCAGCGCCTGGGCCAACTCCTCGACGGCCGCGCCGAATTCGGCGTACGTCCAGCGCCGCCCCGACGGCACGTCGACCAGGGCCTCGCGGTCCGGCCAGGCGGCCACGGCGCGGTCGAGGTTGGCGCCGATGGTGTCCCCGAGCAGGGCGGTGGAACCGGTTCCGTGGGTGTACGACAGCGATGCGGTCACCGGAAGTCCTCCTCGCGGTACTCGTGCTCCGAGCCCTGGGCGGTCGCCTCGCGCAGCTCGATCCGGCGGATCTTGCCGGAGACGGTCTTGGGTAGCGCGCCGAACTCCAGCCGGCGGATGCGTTTGTAGGGGGCGAGCACCTGGCGGGAGTGCTCGAAGAGAACCTTCGCGGTGTCCGGTCCGGGCTCCCAGCCTTCGGCGAGCACGACGTAGGCCTTCGGCACCGCGAGCCGCAGCTCGTCCGGCGCGGGCACCACGGCGGCCTCGGCCACCGCCTCGTGCTCCAGCAGCGCGCTCTCCAGCTCGAACGGGCTGATCTTGTAGTCGGACGCCTTGAAGACGTCGTCCGCGCGGCCGACGTAGGTCAGATAGCCGTCCTCGTCACGGGAGGCGATGTCCCCGGTGCGGTAGTAGCCGCCCGCCATGGCGTCCGCCGTGCGGTCCGGGTCGCCGTGGTAGCCGGTCATCAGGCCGACCGGGCGCTCGGAGAGGTCGAGGGCGATCTCGCCCTCGGTGGCGCCGGGTGCACCGGAGACCGGGTCGAGGAGCTCGACGCGGTAGCCGGGGCTCGGGCGGCCCATGGAACCGGTCTTCAGCGGCTGGCCGGGGCTGTTGGAGACCTGCACCGCGGTCTCGGTCTGCCCGAAGCCGTCCCGGATGGTCACGCCCCAGGCCCGCCGGACCTGTTCGATGACCTCGGGGTTGAGCGGCTCTCCGGCGGCCACCACCTCGCGGGGCGGGGTGGCGAGGAGGCTCAGGTCGGCCTGGATGAGCATGCGCCACACGGTCGGCGGGGCGCAGAAGGTGGTGACTTCGGCCCGGTCCATCTCGGCCATCAGGCGGGCCGCGTCGAACCGTGTGTAGTTGAAGAGGAAGACGGTCGCCTCGGCGTTCCACGGCGCGAACAGATTGGACCAGGCGTGCTTGGCCCAGCCCGGCGAGGAGATGTTCAGATGCACATCACCGGGTTTCAGGCCGATCCAGTACATGGTGGCCAGATGCCCGATCGGGTACGAGGTGTGGGTGTGCTCGACCAGCTTGGGGCGGGCGGTCGTGCCGGAGGTGAAGTAGAGCATCAGCGGGTCGTCGGCCAGGGTGGGGCCGTCGGGCACGAACTCGGCGGGGGCGGTGTACGCGTCCTCGTACGGCTCCCAGCCCTCCTGCGGCGGGCCGCCGACCGTGATCCGGGTGTATCCGCCGGGCACCTCGGCGAACTTCGCGGCGTCCTCGGCCCGTACGATCACGTGCTTCACCCGGCCCCGGTCCACGCGGTCGCGCAGATCGGCCGGACCGAGCAGCGGGGTGGCGGGGATGACCACCGCGCGCAGCTTCATCGCGGCCAGGGCGGTCTCCCACAGCTCGGCCTGGTTGCCGAGCATGACCAGGATCCGGTCCTCGGCGGCGACACCCCGCGCCCGCAGATGGTTCGCGACCCGGTTGGACCGCTCGGACATCTCGGCGAAGGACAGTCGCGTCTCGACGCCGTCCTCCTCGACGATGTGCAGCGCGGTCCGGTCGTTGTCGGCGGCGATCGCGTCGAACCAGTCCAGCGCCCAGTTGAACTGCCCGGGCCGCGGCCAGACGAAGCCGTCGTAGGCGGCGGCATAGTCCTCTCGGTGCGCCAGCAGAAAGTCCCGGGCCTTCCGGAACGACTCGGTCGCCGTTGTCATCACACACTCCTCGCATCACCGGCGCGCCCTGGGCCTGCGGCTCACTCCCGCTGTTCCGGACCATTGCCGGGCGGCTCTCTGGCATCGTCTAATCCGTGATGCAGGTCTCACTACCCCCGAACGGGGGTGTGGACGGCAGAAGGGGCGAACACGTGACGGCGGACGCGGCGGGAACGGTGGAGATCGGCGGCGCACTGGTCCGGCTGCGGCGTGCCACGGGGCTTCCCGTCGCCTTCGGCGGCCTGGTCGAGTCCGGCCGGCCGCAGATCCGGATCAGCGAGCTGAGCGGCACGACCACGGCCGCCCTGCGCTCGCTCGCGGTGACCTCCGGAAACGGACTCGGCGGCAAGGCGGTGGCGCTGGCCCGGCCGTGCGCGGTCACGGACTACTCCAGCTCCCGGCAGATCAGCCACGAGTACGACGTCCCGGTGGCCGCGGAGGGCATCCGCTCGGTCGTCGCGGTGCCGGTGGTGGTACGGCGCCGGGTGCGCGGCGTGCTCTACGGCGCGCTGCGCACGGCCCAGCCGCTGGGTGACCGCACGCTGGGCGCGGCCATGACCGTCGCCCGGGACGTGGAGCAGGCGCTGGTGGTGCGGGACGAGGCGCGCGGGCTGCTGGCGGCGGCCCGGCCGGAGCCCGCCGGGGGCGACCAGGGTGCCGCCTGGGAGCAGGTGCGCGAGGCGCATGCGGCGCTGCGGGCCCTGGCCCCCCGGATCACCGATCCGGAGCTGCGGGCCGAACTGCTGGCGGCCTGCGGAATGCTGACGGCGCCGGCACGGTCCGGCGGCGTGGCCCTGGCGCCACGCGAGCTGGACGTGCTGTCCTGGGTGGCGGCGGGGGCGACCAACGCGGCCGTGGCCGAACGGCTGGGACTGCGTGCGGAGACGGTGAAGGGCTATCTGCGCTCGGCGATGCGGAAGCTGGGCGCGCACACCCGGGGGGAGGCGGTGACCGCGGCCCGCAGGGCGGGGCTGCTGCCATGACGGCGGACCGTTGGGAAACCTGCCCATTCAAGCGGGTCAGTCTTGAATTTCGTTATGCTTGATCATTTGTTATTTCCCTCACCACGGTTTCCGTCCGAATTTCAGCGATCGTTGCCTAGAATTTGGCCAGGACACGACACACGAGGGGAGCGGTGACCGTGCGACGGGACTTCCAGGAGCCTGCCAGGTGCCGCCCCGACCTGGTCATCGGCCGCGAGGACCTGCTCGCCGGCGCCCGGGACCAACTCGCCTCGGGCGGCAGTGTGCTGCTCCACGGTCCCGCGGGAATAGGGAAATCCACCGTCCTGCGGGAGTTGGCCGAGGAATACGGCGCCACCGCCCGCACCGTCCTGCGCTGCTCCGCCACCGAGTCCGAATCCCATCTTCCCTTCCTGGCCCTCGCCGACCTGTTCGGCCTGGTCCTCGACGACGTCTCCCCCCGGCTGCCTGCCGCGCAGCGCACCGCCCTGGAGTCGGCGCTCACCGGCCGCGGCGAGTCCAGCCTCCAGCGCGACGGACTCGCCCTGCGCCTCGCGGTGCTCTCCGCGCTGCGCGCACTGGCCGCGCACGGCGGTGTCCTCGTCGTCGCCGACGACCTGCAGTGGCTGGACCCGGCCAGCGCCGAACTGCTCGGCTTCGCCGCCCGCCGGCTGGAGGGCACCCCGGTGCAGCTGCTGTGCGCGGTACGCACCGAGGGCCAGGAGAGCCAGGAGTACGACCGGCATCTGCGCGCCTGCCCGCCCGGCACCCTCGCGGTCCGGCTCGGACCGCTGTCCCGCGCCCAGGTCGCCCAGCTCCTCGACCACCGCGGCCACGGCGGCCTGCCCCGCTCCACCGTCCGCGAGATCCACCGCACCAGCGGCGGCAATCCGCTGTTCGCCCTGGAACTCGGCCGCGCCCTCGCCGACAGCCCCACCCCGCCCCGGCCGGGCGAACCGCTGCCGGTGCCGACCAGCCTGCGCGCCCTGGTGCTCAGCCGCCTGGACATGCTGTCGGTCGAGGCCCGCCGCACCCTGCTGGTGGCCAGCGCAGGCGCCCGCCCCACCCCGGCACTGCTGCACGCCGCCGGCCGGGAGAACGCCGAGGCCGAGTGCGCCCAGGCCGCCGAACTCGGGCTGCTGGCCACCGAGCCCGACGCCCCCGCCGTACGGTTCGCACACCCGCTGATATCGGCCGCGCTGTACGCGGAGGCGCCCGCGCACGAGCGGCGTGCCGCGCACGCGGCCCTGTCCACGGCCGCCTCCGACCCGATCGAACGGGCCCGGCACCTGGCCCTGGCCACCACCGGCACCGACCCGGACGTCGCCGCCCGGCTCGCCGAGGCCGCCGCCCTCGCCCGGGACCGCGGCGCCCCCTCGGTCGCCGCCCACCTAGGACTGCTCGCCGCCCGGCACACCCCCGCCGACGGGGCGCCCGGCCCGGAGGAGCGCCGGCTGCAGGCCGCCGAGGACGCGATCACCGCGGGCGAGATCGACCTGGCCCGGGACATCGCCCGTGAGGTGCTGTCGCGGGCGAGTGTGCCCGCCGAACGGGTGCGGGCCTGGATCATCGTCATCGACACCGCCGGTCACACCATGGCCGAGGTCGATGCCGTCTTCCCGCAGGCTCTCGCCGACGCCGGCGACGACCCCCGGCTGCTGGCCCTGGTGCACTATCAGCTGGCCTGGCGGGCGCTGATCGTGGAGGGTGACTTCACCGAGGCCCGCGAGGCCGCCGCGCACGCCGCCGAGCTGGCCGCGCGCGGCAAGGACCGGCGCACCGAACTGCTCTCCCTCGCCTTCCAGGCCCAGACCGAGACCCTGATGGGCCATCCGGAGGCGCCCCGGACCATCAAACGCGCCCTGAAGGAGCCTCAGGACCCCAGGGTGGCCTGGCACCACAACGGGGCGGGCAGCGCCCGGTTCCGCTGGCTGGTGATGAGCGACCAGCTGACGGAGGCCCGGGTGGCGGTCACCGCGCTGCTGCGGGAGGTGCGCCGGCGCGGCTCGGTGGAGAGCGAGGTGCACTTCCTGCGCGGCATCGCCGAGACCGAGCTGCGCGCCGGGCACTGCGGACGCGCCCTGGAGCTGGCCCGCGAGAGCCTGCGGCTGGCCCGGGACTCCGGGATCGGCGAGACCGCCTCGGCGATGCTCACCTCGCTCGCCGAGGCCTCCGGCGGCGACGTGGACCGGGCCCTCGCCCTCGCCCGGGAGGCGGTCGAGCACGCCGAGGAGGACGGCGACCAGATGTACCTCTCCCGGGCCCTGGGCGCGCTCGGGTACGCCCAGCTGGTGGCCGGGGACCCGGCGGGCACGGTCCGCTCGCTGCGCCGGGTGCGGACCCTGGAGCTGGGGCTCGGCATCACCGACCCGGCGCGCGGCCGCTGGCACGGCGATCTCGCCGAGGCGCTGGTCCGGATCGGTGAACCGGCCGAGGCGCAGGACGTCATCGACGTGAGCCGCGAGCACGCCCTGAGGCTCGGCCGGGAGAGCGTCCTCGCCGTCCTGGACCGCTCCGAGGCCCTGGTGCGGGCCGCCCGGGGCGAGCTGGAGGCGGCGATCGCCCAGCTGACGTCCGCTCAGGACCGGCTCGGCAAACTCGGCTACGGGCTGGAGGAGGCGCGCGCCGCGTTCGCCCTCGCCCGGCTGCGCGGCAGGGGCCCCGGCTCCGCGGCGTACGACGAGGCCACCCGGATGTTCCGCCGCTGCCGGGCACTGCCCTGGCTGCGCCAAGTGGACGAATCCCTCACCGCCCCCGAGCCGGAACCCGCGCGTCCCGTGCCGGGCGCCCTGGACGCGCTGGACGTGCTGGCCGCGATGGAGCGTCAGGTCGCCGCGCTGGTCATGGAGGGCGCCACCAACCGGGAGATCGCCGCCCGGCTGTTCATCAGCGTCAAGACGGTGGAGGCGACCCTGACCCGGGTCTACCGCAAGCTGGGGATCCGGTCGCGGGTGGATATCGTCCGATTGGCGGCGGCTCGCCGCGCGAAGTGAGAACGCGGCCGGTTAACTGAACCGGACCGAGGGTTTTCCCTCACCCAACCCCCTAGGGGGTTCCCTCATTGGGAGCCGAGGGTGCCGGGTCCTAGCGTAATGGGCGTGCCGCTCGCCCGGGCATACGGGGGTCGGTCCCGCGACCCCCGTGCAAACCCCACACCCGTGCGATCCCCCACCGGTGCAACCCACTCAGGAGACTCATGTTCGGGCCCAGACGCGCAAGACAGGCCGCCGCGACCCTGGTGGCCGGCGCCGCCGCCGCGGTGACCGCGCTGCTCGCCTCCCCCACGGCGAGCGCCGCACCCCAGCCCATCGTCGGCGGTACGACCACGTCGACGGCGGCGTACCCGTTCGTCATGCAGATCACCGACGCGTCCGGCGGCCTGTTCTGCGGCGGCACCCTGGTGTCCGCCACGAAGGTGGTGACGGCCGCGCACTGCATGGCCGGCCAGCCGGTGAGCAACGTCCGTGTGGTCGGCGGCCGGACCGAACTCAACGGCACCGACGGCACGGTCAGCAACGTCAGCAGGATCTGGGTCAACCCGGACTACACGGACGCCACCGGCGGCCACGACGTGGCCGTACTGACCCTGTCGACGGCGATGCCGTACCAACCGGTGTCGTACGTCTCCTCCTCCCAGACGGGCGTGTACGCGGCCGGCACCACGGCCCGGATCCTCGGCTGGGGGACCACCTCGGAGATCGGCGGCCCCTCCAACCAGCTGCGGACCGCGACCGTCCCGGTCGTGTCCGACTCCAGCTGCCGTTCCTCCTACGGTTCGGACTTCGTCCAGTCCGACATGGTGTGCGCCGGATACTCCTCCGGCGGCGTAGACACCTGCCAGGGCGACAGCGGCGGTCCCCTGCTCATCGGGGGCGTCCTGGCAGGGATCACTTCCTGGGGCGAGGGGTGCGCGGAGGCGGGTCACCCGGGTGTGTACACCCGGCTGACCGCCTTCTCGGACCTGGTGACCGCGCAGGTCAACTCGTGACCCGGAAGAAGGACACCTGAGCACCCCTCAGGTAGATGCCAGGGGGGCGCTGCGAGCCACCACGAGCGGCCCGCAGCGCCCCCCTCTCCACGTTCACCCCCGTGGAACGCGGGGGCTACTTGTCGGCCGTGAGCTTCCCGGCCGCGCCCCAGCTGTCCGCCGGGACCTCGTGGTGCCGGGCCGGCCGCTGGTCGCCCCGGAGCCCATGCCGCATCGCGCGGGCCCTGCTGGATGGTGACGATCGGCATGCCTGGACTCCCTCGGTACCAGCCCCGCCGGGCGCCAGCCCCCGAACGCCGTACCCGCCACGCCGACCCACAAGCCGGCCCTGGCTCAGCGCCGGGCGCCGCACCCACCCCACCGTGGGCCGGGCCGCGTACTCGCCGTCCCCGGCCGGCCCTCCGGGGGGGTCCGCACGGGAACCCGCGGTCTCTCCGGGTCGGTCATGGTGTGTGGTCGCAGACCGAGGGGAGCCAGGTCAGGCCCTGGGTGCGGGTGAGGGTGTCCAGGGAGGCCAGCAGGGTGTTCAGATGGCCGGGGTGGGCGAGGAACTCGATCGTGGCCTCCGCGAACGCGTCCCGTACCGAGGGCGGCATCGCGTCGGAGGCGTCGAAGCAGTGCACTGCCCGGCCGTCGAGGAGGATCGCGGCGAGGGAGCGGTGCCAGGCCGGGCCGGCGGCGGAGGGCGCCGGCTGCGCCCCGGGGCTGACCGAGAAACCGGATTCCCTGGCGTTCCAGGCACGTTGGGCGTCCGCCGAGGCGAGGTGCCGGATCAGCGTCTTGGCCTGCGGGGTGTCGTGCAGCAGGGCGACCAGGTCCCCGGAGACCTCCCAGGCGTCGCTCGCCCGCGCACCGGGGATCCGCCGGGCCGAGGGCTCGTAACGGCCGTCCACGCGTTTCCAGGAGTCCTCGTTGCGGATGAAGGACGCCTGGTGCTCCAGCGTGCAGCCGCGCGGGCTGGTGGTAACCGGTTTCGACGCGTCCTGGTACGGCGTCTTCAGCACGCGCCGGACCAGTTCGGGGTCCCCGCCGGCCCCCACCAGCCGCCCCCAGGTGGTCCAGGCCGACCGCACCTCCTTGGACGTCCAGGGCAGCTCGCCGCGCGCCCAGCGCTGATACGTGCCGGGGCCGTACTGCTGGAGCAGGATGTCCTCGACCCAGTCCGTGCCGGGCCAGCCGCTGGTCGCCCCGGAGCCCATGCCGACGCACCACTGGCCGGGCTTGCCCGCCGCCTCGGCGCGCTGCCGCTCGCTCGTGCTCGCCGGGTACCAGACGACGGACTTCAGGTCGGCCTTGAGCGGGAACCAGTAGACGTGCCCGTCCAGCGGCGTGGTCCAGGACGCGCCGAAGCCCGCCCGGGGCACGAGGTCGTCGAGGGGTTTCAGCTGTCCCCGCCCGGCGTAGTCGGCGAGTTCACCGGGACCGGTCAGCACCACCACGTCCGGTGGCGTCCCGGCCTCCACGTCGGCGCCGAGCACCTGGCTCTCGGCAGAGCTGCCCTGGTAGTCGACGTGGATGTGGTACTTGCGCTCGAAGGGTTCGATCACCGACTCCCGGAAGTTCCGCTCGTCGGTGCCGGTCCAGTTGGCGAGCAGTGTGACGGTCGGCTCCTGGCCGAGGGCGCGCACGGCGAACACGACGGCCGCCGCCAGCAGGACCAGACAGCTCGCCAGCACGGTCAGGGTGCGGATGCGGCGGGCACGGGAGGCGGTGGGCGTCGCGGCGCCGCCCTGCGGGGCGCTCACCGGGGCCTGAACCGGTAGTCGTCGATGTGCCGCCGCAGCCCCGTCTCGGCGAGGGCCATGAGCAGGATGCCTCCTATCAGGATCCACACCGCGGCCGAAGCCCGGAAACCGGTGTGCGCCAGGTACGACGCGGTGTGCCGCCCGGCGTCGGTGATGAGCCGCCCGGTCAGCGGGCGGTCGAGCAGCTTGCGGGTGTGCGCCATCCCCTGGTGCGTCCACACCGTGAACAGCAGCGTGGCGACGAGCCCGGCGGCCAGCAGGGCGCCGGCCGCGAGGAGGCCGCGGTTGTACCGGCGCCGGAAGCGCCGGCGCAGCAACAGCTGGGTCTCCAGCAGGGCCGCGCCGAGGGAGAGGGCCAGCAGCAGGGTCGTACCCCAGCCGAGCCACAGCAGCGGGCCGAACGAGGTCTGCCGGTGCACCGCAGCGCGCTGCTGCCGTTGCAGAGCCGTCAGCCGGGCCTGGATCCCGGAGCCCTTGTCGGTCAGGATGCTGGTGGCGTAGCTGAGGTAGGCCTCGCGCAACACGTTGTCGTCGGGCTGGAGTTGGGCCTGCTGGACCTTGACGGCGTACACCGTGATCAGTCCGGCGACCGTCTGCAGGGCCTGTCGGCCCGCCGGCCCCCCGACGTCGTCTGCGGCGGCGGCCGCGAGGCTCTGCGCGGCGACCGAGATCTGCTTCTGGAAGTCGCTGGTCGGTGCCGCCGCGCCGGCGTCCTGCTGGGCCTGGCCGAGCGCGTACAGCGCGGTGTCGATGGACAGCACGGCCGGAGCGCTGGAGGTGCGCAGCGGGTTCGCGTCACCGTGCACGCCCTCGTAGGACAGGAACAGCGACAGCGTCAGCAGCGCGGACAGGGCCAGCAGCAGGCGGTGGCGTACGGCGAGATCGTGGGCGGTCGTACTGCCGCCGCCCGCCGGACGCCGAGCGGGAGGGAGCAGCCGGTGGCGGAGTCGGGCCGGTCTTCCGGCGGGGGCGCGTCGGTCGGCCGGAGCGCGTCGGCCGTCCGGGGTGGCAAGGGACGTACCGGCGGGCAGGCCGGCGTCGTGACCCGGTTCGCCGCCGGAAGGCGTCGCGCCCCTGCCGGGGGTCATGAGGTCGGCTCCCTCAGCCGGCGGCCGCAGTCGCCCCCGCAGTAGACGGAGTCGGCGGGGCCGAGCCACCTGCAGTGCGGGCACTCGACCAGGGCGTCGGCGTCCGGGGGCGTGGCGGTGCCGGGTGGGGGCGTGGCCGGCGGGCCGGGGCTGGGGGGCTGCGGCGGGGTCGTCAGGGCGCTGGAGAGGATCAGGTGCTGCCAGTCGACGTCCTTCAGGCCGGCCCGGACCCGGCCGGTGCCCGGTTCCTCCATCCGCCGCAGTGCGCCGAGGAACTGGGCGTCGCCCAGCTCACCGGCGAGGGCCAGGGCGCGCGCCAGATGCCGGTCCGCCTCGGTCCGGCCGCCGGCGCCGCGCAGCCAGGCCCGGTAGGCGCCCGCGACGGCGGCGCTCGCCTGCTGGTACAGCTCGTGCCGGCGGACTCCGGGATGCTGCCGGGAGGCGTCGAGCGGGTTGTCGGTCCAGCGGACCAGGACGGGCCGCGGCGCGGGCAGCCGTACCGGGCGCCCGAAGTGCGGTACGGCAACCTCCACAGCGGCGAGCTGAAGGTCCTCGCCGGTCTCGCGGCCGGCCGGGTCGGCGGTCAGGACGACCTGGTAGTGCCGTGTCTCGTCGCCCCAGGCGCGGGTGACGTACTCGGCGCCGCGGCCGCCGGAGCCGGCCGGGACGGCGGCCAGTTCCTGCTCGCCGGGCACCACCTGCTTGACCCGGCGGATCACCGTGCCGGGGGTGGGGGTGATCCTGATGCGCAGCTCGGGGATCGCGGTGCCGAGCAGTCCGGTCACCAGCTCCTCGTAGGCGGCGGGAAGTTCGGATTCCTCGCGGACCGCTCCGGCGCGGCCGTGCAGCCGCCGGGCGATGCGCAGCAGCAGCTCGGCGTCCCAGTCGTCGCCGATGCCCCAGGCGTCACAGACGAACCGGCCCTCGCAGGCGTCCAGGGCGGTGTCCAGCGACATCGCGGCCCGGTGGTCGTGCTCGTTGCGCCCGTCGGTGAGGAGCAGGACGTGCTTGACGGGGGCGGGCTGCTCCTTCAGCAGCCGCCGGGCGAGGTCGAGCCAGGTGCCGAGGGCGGTGCCGCCGTCCGCGTCCAGGATCCGTACGGCCCGCTCGGCGGCCTCCCGTTCGGCGGGTCCGGCGACGGCCATCGGGGCGCGGCCGGGGCCGGGATGGACCACGGTGGCGTCGAACCGCCCGGAGAGCACGGCGAATGCGGTGCCGTCGGGCAGCAGCCGGACCGCCGCGGCGGTGGCGTCCTTCGCCGCGTGCAGTTTGGCGGCGGGGTGGAGCATGGAGCGGGACGTGTCGACGATCAGCACCTCGGCGAGCGCGGGGCCCGCCCCGTGCGCGGGGGCGGGGCCGGATCCCGGGCCGCCGGGGCCGCCGTGGCTGCGGACACCGATCTCCAGGATGGCGTGCATCTCGCGGTCGGCGGACTGGCCGGGCGCGGGCGCGGCAGGCAGTTCCTTCTGCTGACCGACCGCGAGTGTCACCTCGATCTCCTCGGCGATCTCCCCTGCCTCGGTCATCGTGTGTCCCCCAGGTGCTCACGGGCGTGCTCGGTGTCAGAAGGTGGTGACCGGCCGGACCGCGTGGGCCAGGTCGAGCAGCCGGCCGTGCTCGTCGGCGGTGCGGGCCTGCGCGGCCAGCAGGCGGAAGGAGTGCTCCAGCAGGCGGCGCAGGCCGTCCTCGTCGCCGGGTCCGAGGAGGTCGCCGGTGGGGAACTCCGGCCCCCAGCCCTGTTCCGGCCGGCAGCGCAGGGCGTTCTCGCGGACCTCGGCGACCAGCCGGGCCCGGGACTCGCCGTCGGCGGCGCCGCCGTCCAGGCGCAGTCCGGGCAGCCGCCGGGCGGCGTCGCGCAGGTCGGCCGGTGTGGGCGGGCCGCCGCGCAGGATGCCGGCGCGGACGCGGACGGCCGCGATCCGGGCTGCGTCGTGGTGCCGGGAGGTGGCGGGCACGTCGTCGAGGACGCGGACGGCGGCGTCCCGGTCACCGCCGGCCAGATGGCCGCGGGCCAGCCCGAAGGCGGCGGCGGTGTGCGCGAAGTCCCGTTTCCAGACGGCCTCGTAGAACCGCATGGCCCGCTGGACGCGCTGCGGTCCTGCGGCCCCGGCCTCGTGTTCCGCGCAGTAGGCGAGGGCGAGCTTGGGCACGTACTCGCCGGGCAGGGCCCGGTAGACGGCGTCGAAGCGGCTGCCGGCCCGGCGCACCTCCCCTCTGCTGAGGTGGAGGACGCCGCGGTGCCAGGCGATGCGCCAGTCGTGTGCTGCGGCGTGTTCGCCGAGCTGGGTCTCGGCCTCGGCGAGCCAGCTCTCGGCCTGGTCCCGCTCGCCTCGTCTGAGATAGGCGCGGCACAGCCACAGCGCGGTCTCCGGGGTGCCGAGGCGGGACTCGCGGGGCCACTGCCGGGCGACCCGGTCGGGGGCGTCGGGCGGGAAGGTGTCCAGCAGCAGGGCGGCGCCGTCGTCGGGGTCGGGGACCGGCTCCGGCAGGGCGCCGGCGACCTCGGCGGCGGAGGGCGGGGAGACGTCGAGGCCGGGCGGCTGCCCGCCGGGGTGGGCGGGGAAGTGGTCCAGGGCCGGGATCGCGCCGAGTCCGGCGTCGAGGCTGGCGCCGGTGGCGCGGAACCGGGTGGAGCTCTCCGGCAACTGCTCGCCGAACTGGAGGGAGCGGAACTCCCGGAGGACTTCCCAGAGTTGCCGGGACATCTCGGCTGCCGAGCGGAACCTGGCTCCCGGCTCCGGGTGGGTGGCGCGGTCGATCAGCCGGCGGAAGGAGTCCGGGGCCAGGCCGCGGGCCGGTTCGGTGCCGTGACAGAGCGCCTGGAGGGTCATGCCGACGGTGTAGAGATCGCTGTCGACGTGCCAGCCGCGCCGGCCGATCTCCTCCTGGGGCGGGGCGAACGGGGCCGTGCAGACGTAGGCGGAGGTGCGGTCGCCGATCGCGCGGACCGCGCCGAGGTCGATGACCTTGATCGCCCGGCCGAAGTGGATGACGTTGGCGGGCTTCATGTCGCAGTAGAGCAGCCCGCGTTCGTGCATGTACTGGAGGGCGCCGAGGATCTTGCAGCCGTAGGTGAGGACGTGGTCCAGGCGGGGACGGCCGTGGAAGATCCGTTCGACGTCGTCGGCGGCGAACAACTGCTGCAGGGAACGGCCGCCGATGTAGTCCATGACCAGGTATCCGGTGGGTGGACGGCCCGGGACGTGGTGGTCGGCGTAGGTGATGAGCCGGACGATGTCGGGGTGGTGCAGGTCGGTCAGCGAGCGGCGCTCCTCGACGGCGGTGCGGCGGGCGAGCGCGTCGTGGGCGTCGATCTGGCCCTTGAGGACGACACGGTGGCCGTCGGCGCGGGTGTCCTCCGCGAGATGGATCCAGCCGAGCCCGCCGCCGCCGAGGCAGCCGAGGACGCGGTAGTGGTCGTCGACCAGGTCACCCTCGCCCAGCTGGGGCAGCAGGGAGTAGGGCGTGCCGCAGCGGGGGCAGTGGCCGGTGGCGGGGGCGGGCCGGCCGCCGTAGCCGACGCCGATGGTCATGGTGCAGCCGTTCGCACCGCAGCGGCGGCCGCCGGTGGGCGGGCGGGGGTCGGTCACGAGCACGTCGTCGGGCGCGGGCACCTCGGGCAGTACGACCAGTCCGTGCTGGTCGAGGTCCCCGACCCCGGCGACGGCGTGCACGGCCGGCGGGCCGGGGCTCTCCTCGGCCGGGGTGCCCGGGGGCGGGGTCCGCGGTTCGGTGCGCGCTCCGGCCGGTGCCGGTGGCTCCGGGTGTGTCGCGGGGTTCGGTTCGGCGTGGCGGCGGCCGCAGGTGTCGCAGTAGCCGGTGCCCATGATGTGGCCCGAGCAGCCGGGCCGGAGGCACGAGGTCACGGTGCGCTCTCCTTCCGGGGTGCGCCGGGGGCGGCGGGCCGCGGCGGCGTGGCCGGGGCGGGCGGAGCGGAGGCCGAGCAGAAACCGACGAAGCGCTCGACGGCGGTCTCGGCCCGCTCGATGTCGCAGGGGGTGTGCCGCAGCAGGGACAGGGCGTGCTCGTAGAGCCGGTAGGCCTCCATGACCCGGTCGCCGTGCGCGGCGGCCCGTCTGCGGCACAGCGGCCACTCGGCGCTGACCCGGCCGAGGAGTTCCTCGCGGCGGCGCAGCCGGGCGTCGAGGACGCCGATGGCCTGTTCCAGGCGCTGTCTGCGGCGGTCGGCGGCGGCCTCGAAGGTGAACAGCAGGTCGGCGCGGCCGGGTTCGCGCTCCCGCTCGGGGGTGTGGGCGACCCAGGCGCGCAGCATCCGGGTCCGCCGTACTCCGGCCTCGGCCTGCTCCACCAGCTGCCGGGTGCCGGGGCCGGGCAGCACCCGGTCCCGGAGCCGGTCCAGGCCCGGCCCCAACTCGTCCACGATCCGGTCGAGTTCGCCGTGCAGTCGGCTCCAGCGGTCGCGCAGCGGGCGGTGCACGAGGGACTCGGCGGCCTGCTCCGCGCGCTCGCCCCGGCGGCGGAAGACCAGCAACAGCCGGGCCCCCTGCCGGGCGAGCCGGTCCAGCAGGCCGAGCAGGGCGTCGGGTTCGGCGGCCTGGTCGACGCCGACCAGGACGGCGGCGAGCGGGACGCGCAGGGCGCCGAACCGTTCGGGCCGGATGTCGTCGCGGATGCCCAGCCGGGCGGCGATGCGCTCCATGACCTGACCAGCCGTCAGCCCCTTGACCTCCAGGGCGAGATCGTGCGCGCCGGCCGGGGGCACGGTCTCGGGCGGGTCATGGCTGAAGCCGCTGGTGTTGCGGTCGGTGCGCAGCTCCCGGTCGGCGAGGGTGACGGCCCGGTTCAGGGTCCAGGCGCGGTCGCCGCGGGCGGGGGCGACGGTGACGAGGACCGGCCAGCCCTCGCCGCGGAACCAGGAGGCGAGCTCGGTGGCGAACGGCACGTCCAGCGCGCCGGCCGCCTCCGCGGCTCCGGTGCGCAGTCGGGGGTCGACCGCCTCGGCGCCGTCGGTCCAGGCGGCGACCTGCGGCAGATGCCGGAGGATGGTCTCGGTGGGACTCATATAGCTGAAGGCCCACCCCGGCCCCTCGTCCACGCTGAGGACGATCCCGATGACCTGGTCAGTGGCATGGTCGACCACTCCGCCGCCGCTGAAGCCGGGTGCGGCCAGCTCGCCCGGGGCCAGCGGGCGCAGCTGCACCTGGCTGTCCCGGCCGCGGGCGGCGACCAGGGTGGCGCCGTGCCAGCGGCCGCCGTCGTCACCGGCCGGGAAGCCGTACATGCTCACCGGTCCGTGCGGTGAGGCGAGCCGGTAGAGCCGGGTGGTGTGCGCCGCCGGCAGTGGTGCGGCCAGCCGCAGCAGGGCGAGATCACCGCTGCGGTCACCGAAGGCGTCCTCCTGCTCCGGCACGTACTCGTCCTCGCGGACCGTGGCGGGTACGGCGCCCAGGCCGGGTACGCCGATCAGGCGGACGGTGTAGTGGCGGCCGGGCCCGGCGACATGCCCCGCGGTGAGCACCCGGTCCGGGGCGAGCAGCACCCCGGCACCGAGGACCTGCCCGTCCGGCGCCTCGATGCGCGCGATCCAGGACGGCGTCCGTAACCGCGACTTGACGGCTCGCTCCCCCGTGCGCGTCATGGCCCCGAGGTTACTCCGAGTACCGGCCCGGTACTACTGGTGTGCACGGGAGTGTTACGGAGGGGCGGTGAACGAGCGCCCCGAAGGGGCGCGGGGCACTGCGCGAGAAACCACACCGAACCCCCCACCCGGCAACGGCGGAACACTCCGACGGCGCCCCCCGTCACCGCCCCAGTGCGGCCAGCACCTCCGTGTCCGTCAACTGCTCGAAGTCCTCGTACCACTGCCCCACCGCGGTGAACCCGGCCGGCCGGTGCGGGCACACGATCGTGTCGGCCTCGGCGGCGAGTTGGTCCACGGAGTCCGGCGCGCCGACGGGCACGGCCAGCACCAGGTGCGCGGGCCCGCGCCGCCGTAGGTGCCGCAGGGCCGCGCGGGCCGTGGCGCCGGTGGCCAGGCCGTCGTCGACGACGATCACCGTGCGCCCGGCAGGGTCCGGCGCCGGACGGTCGCCGCGGTACCGCTGCTCGCGGCGACGCAGTTCCCGCCGCTCTCGTTCCACCACCGGGGCCATGGACTGCTCGGTCAGGCCGAGCCGGTCCAGGGTGCCGGCGTTGAAGAGGGGCGGGTCGTCCCCGACGAGCGCGCCGACGGCGAACTCCTGGTGGTGGGGGGCGCCGATCTTGCGCACGATGAGCACATCGAGCTGGGCGCCCAGGGCGCGGGCGACGGGCTCGGCGACGGCGATGCCGCCGCGCGGCAGGGCGAGGACGAGCGGATCGACGAGGGCGCCCTGTTCACGCAGGTCGCTCAGCAGTCCGGCGAGTTCCCGTCCGGCTTCGGCACGGTCCCGGAAGCGCATGGTCGTCCTCCTCCGCGGTGCCTCTCCTTCCATGGTGCTCCCGGTCGGGCGTCGTGGAGATATTCGAACCTGCGCTCTATATACGCGGAAAGTAGCAGGGCCCTTCATTGCCTACGATCGTGCCGTGCCCACCTTCTCCTTCGAACGTACGGCCCCGCTCGCCCTGGACGAGGCCTGGCGCCGGCTCACGCAGTGGCCCCGCCACGCCGACGTGGTCCCGCTCACCCGGATCACGCTGCTCACGCCCCCGCCGACCCGTGTGGGCACGCGTTTCGTGGCCCGGTCGGGCATCGGCCCGCTCGCCTTCGACGACCTGATGGAGGTCACCCTCTGGTGCCCCCCGGCCGACGGCGAAGCCGGGCTGTGCCGCCTGGAGAAGCGCGGCCGGGTGATCCTCGGCTGGGCGGAGATCGAGGTGCGGCCGGGGCCGGGCGGCCGTAGCCGGGTCGTGTGGCGCGAGGAGGTGCGCCTGCGCTTCCTGCCCTCGGCCTTGGACGGCCTGGTGGAGCGCACGGCCCGTACGTTGTTCGGGCGGGCCGTGAACCGGCTGCTGCGGCGGGAGTGAGCGCCCGGGGGCGAGGAGCGGCGCAACCCCTCGGCCTTGGACGGCCTGGTGGAGCGCACGGCCCGTACGGTGTTCGGGCGGGCCGTGAACCGGCTGCTGCGGCGGGAGTGAGCGCCCGGGGGCGAGGAGCGGCGCAACCGGCCACGACGGTGCCGCGGACGCCGGACGGCCCCGCACGGCACCCCGGGGAGCGCTCAGTCCTTGCGCCCCGTCACCGCCACCGTCACCCCGAGCCCGACCATGGTCAGCCCGCCGATCCCGCCGACGGCGGCGAGCCGCCGGGGCGAACGGGCGAACCAGTCGCGGGCAGCGGAGGCCACCAGTCCCCACAGGCTGTCGGAGGCCACCGCGATGGCGTTGAAGACCAGGCCGAGAATCAGCATCTGCACCGGCACATGGCCCTGCTCGCGGTCCACGAACTGAGGCAGCACGGCGGCGAAGAACACCGCCGTCTTGGGGTTGGCCACGCCGACCGCGAACCCCTCCCAGAGGGTGCGCAGGTTGCCGTGGGCCGGTCCGGACTCCGTGAACGCGGCCCGCAGGGAGCCCCGCTGCCACCATGCCTTGATCCCGAGGTGCACGAGGTAGGCGGCGCCGGCGAGCTTCAGGGCGGTGAAGACGAGCACCGAGCGCTCCACGATCGAGCCGATGCCGAGCGCCACGGCCGCCACGAGCACGTACGCCCCCAGGGTGTTGCCGAGGACCGTGGTCAGCGCGGCGCGCCGCCCGTGCGCCAGCGCCCGCCCGACGACGAAGAGCACGCTCGGGCCGGGGATCACGATCAGCAGGAAGGACAGGGCGGCGAACGCAGCCAGCCGGTCGGTGGACGCCATGCCCTCATGCAATACGGCGGCCGCGGCGCCCGGAAACCGTTTTCCCGGCGCGGTCTCCCCGGGCGGCATGGAGGACGGCCGAAGCGACCTCAGGCCACCGAGCCGATGCGGCCGACAGGTGCCGGGTTCGTGTCATGGTGGATCGGCGTGTGCGCACCGGTCAGCGACACGCCCGAGCCGCCCCGCCGGCCGGCGACGATCTCCGCGCCGATGGACAGGGCCGTCTCCTCCGGCGTACGGGCGCCGAGGTCGAGGCCGATCGGCGAGCGCAGCCGGGCCAGTTCCAGCTCGGTCACGCCGACCTCGCGCAGCCGCTCGTTGCGGTCGAGGTGGGTGCGGCGGGAGCCCATCGCGCCGACGTAGGCGACCGGCAGCCGCAGGGCCAGCTTGAGCAGCGGCACGTCGAACTTGGCGTCGTGGGTGAGGACGCAGAGGACCGTACGGCCGTCGGTCTCGGTGCGCTCCAGGTACTTGTGGGGCCACTCGACCACGATCTCGTCCGCCTCCGGGAAGCGGGCCTTCGTGGCGAACACCGGGCGGGCGTCGCACACCGTGACGCGGTAGCCGAGGAACTTGCCGACGCGGACCAGTGCGGAGGCGAAGTCGATCGCGCCGAAGACGATCAGGCGGGGGGCGGGGACGGAGGACTCGACCAGTACGGTCAGCGGGGCGCCGCAGCGCGAGCCCTGTTCGCCGATCTCCAGGGTGCCGGTGCGGCCCGCGTCCAGGAAGGCGCCGGCCTCGGCGGCGACCGTGCGGTCCAGTTCGGGATGGGCGCCGAAACCGCCGTCGTAGGGGCCGTCGGGGCGGACGAGGAGGGCCCGGCCCCGCAGCTTTGCCGGTCCCTCCACGATCCGCGCGACCGCCGCCGCCTCCCCGCGGGCGGCGGCGGCCAGCGCGGCGGCGAGCACCGGCCGGGCGGGACCGTCCGCCCGGACCGGCGTGACGAGGATGTCGATGACGCCGCCACAGGTCAGGCCGACGGCGAAGGCGTCCTCGTCGCTGTAGCCGAAGCGTTCGAGCACGGTCTCGCCGTCCTCCAGCGCCTGTCGGCACAGCTCGTACACGGCGCCCTCCACGCACCCGCCGGAGACCGAGCCGATGGCCGTGCCCGCGGCGTCCACCGCGAGGGCGGCGCCGGGCTGGCGCGGGGCGCTGCCGCCGACGGCCACCACGGTGGCGACGGCGAAGTCACGGCCCTGCTCGACCCACCGGTTCAGCTCTTCGGCGATGTCCAGCATCTGTCGGTCTCCTAACGGGATTGCGTGGAAGGGACGTTCAACCGGCTAGTGCACGCCCAGCAGGGATCGGAGCGGATGCAGGGAGAAGTAGACGAGGAAGAGCACCGTCAGACCCCACATGAAGGGACCGATCTCCCGCCACTTGCCCTGGGCGAGCCTGATGACCACGTAGGAGATCACACCGGCGGCGACACCGGGGGTGATCGAGTACGTGAACGGCATGATCACGACGGTGAGGAAGACCGGGATCGCGACGGAGCGGTCGCCCCAGTCCACGTGCCGGGCGTTCATCATCATCATCGCGCCGATGGTGACGAGGGCGGCCGAGGCCACCTCGCGCGGCACGATCGCCGTGATCGGTGTGAAGAAGAGGCAGAGGGCGAAGAACCCACCGGTGACGACCGAGGCCAGTCCGGTGCGGGCGCCCTCGCCGACGCCGGTCGCGGACTCGATGAACACGGTCTGGCCGGAGCCGCCCACCACGCCGCCCATGGCGCCGCCGGCACCGTCGATGAACAGCGCCTTGGACAGGCCCGGCATCCGCCCCTGGGCGTCGGCGAGTCCGGCCTCGGTACCGATGCCGATGATGGTGGCCATCGCGTCGAAGAAGCCGGCGAGCACCAGCGTGAAGACGATGAAGGTCACCGTCATGTAGCCGACGTCGCCCAGGCCGCTGAAGGACACCTTGCCGATGAGCGAGAAGTCCGGCATCGACACGGCGCTGCCGTGCAGCGCGGGGCCCTCGCCGTTGGCCCAGCCCTTGTCGCCGACGAGGCCGGCCGCGTTGACGACCACCGCGAGCACGGTGCCGGTGACGATGCCGATGAGGATGGCGCCCGGGATGTTCCGGGACTGCAGCGCGAAGATCAGCAGGAGCGTGACCGCGAAGAGCAGGACGGGCCAGCCGGAGAGTTCGCCCGCGTCGCCGAGGGTGACCGGGGTCGCCGTACCGGCGTGCACGAAGCCGGCCTTGACCAGGCCGATGAACGCGATGAACAGGCCGATGCCGATGGTGATGCCGTGCTTGAGCGGGAGCGGGATTGCGTTCATGATCATCTCGCGGAGTCCCGTGACCACCAACAGCATGATCACGGCGCCGTACGCGACACACATGCCCAGCCCCTGACCCCATGTCAGGGTCTTGGTCCCCAGGACCAGTCCGGCCAGCACTCCGGAGACGGAGAGTCCGGCGGCCATGGCGAGCGGCACCTTGCCGATCCAGCCCATCAGGAGAGTGGTGCCCGCCGCGCCGAGCGCGGTGGCCGTGATGAGGGCCTTCTGGGCCAAGGAGTCGCCCGACTTGTCCGCGCCGCTGAGGATCACGGGGTTGAGGAGAAGGATGTACGCCATCGCCATGAAGGTGGTGACGCCACCGCGGACCTCGGTCGCGACGGTGGATCCTCTTTCGGATATGTGGAAGTACCGGTCGAGCCACGACCTGCCGGCCGGCGGGCGCGAACCCGCGCCCGCGTCTTCGGCGGTGGTCGTGGGCTCCACTGACTGCTGGGTCATGGTGCCATCTCCCAAGGTTCACAGGGGCACCCGTGCAACCGCCTTGACGGTCACGGGATTTGGGGAATGGACGACCCGGGGGACGGCCCGAGACGAACGAATTTCCTGGTACTTCAAGGACCGCGAGCGGTGCGGAACTCAAAGGGGTTCCTCCGGGCGGCGCGGCGGAGTGTGTGACGTTCCCTGCGCCGCCCGGAGAGCTGTGGGGTGCTACGCGGTTCCCGTGAGGTGCTCGGGCCGCACCGGCGTGCGGTTGAGCTCCAGCCCGGTCGCGTTCCGGATCGCCGCGAGGACGGCCGGGGTGGACGACAGGGTCGGGGCCTCGCCGATGCCGCGCAGCCCGTAGGGGGCGTGCTCGTCGGCGAGTTCGAGCACGTCGACCGGGATGGTCGGCGTGTCGAGGATCGTGGGGATCAGATAGTCCGTGAAGGAGGGGTTCCGGACCTTCGCGGTCTTCGGGTCGACGATGATCTCCTCCATCACCGCCACGCCCAGGCCCTGGGTCGTACCCCCCTGGATCTGGCCGATGACGGAGAGCGGGTTGAGCGCCTTGCCGACGTCCTGGGCGCAGGCCAGCTCGATGACCTTGACCAGGCCGAGCTCGGTGTCGACCTCGACGACCGCGCGGTGCGCGGCGAAGGAGTACTGGACGTGGCCGTTGCCCTGGCCGGTGCGCAGGTCGAAGGCCTCGGTCGGCCGGTGCCGCCACTCCTCCTCGACCTCGACGACCTCGTCCTCCAGCACGTCGACCAGGTCGCCGAGGATCTCGCCGCCGTCGGTGACGACCTTGCCGCCCTCCAGCAGGAGTTCGGCGGTGGCCCAGGCCGGGTGGTAGGTGCCGAACTTGCGCCGGCCGATCTCCAGGACCTTCTCGCGGACCAGCTCGCAGGCGTTCTTCACGGCGCCGCCGGTGACGTACGTCTGCCGGGAGGCCGAGGTCGAACCCGCCGAGCCCACCTGGGTGTCGGCCGGGTGGATGGTCACCTGGGTGACGCCGAGCTCGGTGCGGGCGATCTGCGCGTGGACGGTGACACCGCCCTGGCCGACCTCCGCCATCGCGGTGTGCACGGTGGCGACGGGCTCGCCGCCCACGACCTCCATGCGCACCTTGGCCGTGGAGTAGTCGTCGAAGCCCTCGGAGAAGCCGACGTTCTTGATACCGACCGCGTAACCGATCCCGCGTACGACGCCCTCGCCGTGCGTGGTGTTGGACAGACCGCCGGGCAGCTGCCGAACGTCGGCGCCCTCGCTGGACTCCCACTGACGCTCGGGCGGCAGCGGCATCGCCTTGACGCGGCGCAGCAGTTCGGCGACCGGGGCGGGCGAGTCGACGGGCTGGCCCGTCGGCATGATGGTGCCCTGCTCCATCGCGTTGAGCTGCCGGAACTCCACCGGGTCCATGCCCAGCTCCTTGGCCAGCTTGTCCATCTGCGCCTCGTAGGCGAAACACGCCTGGACCGCGCCGAAGCCGCGCATGGCGCCGCAGGGCGGGTTGTTGGTGTAGAGGGCGATGGCCTCGATGTCGACGTCGTCCACCACGTACGGGCCCACCGACAGGGACGAGGCGTTGCCGACGACCGCCGGGGAGGCGGAGGCGTAGGCGCCGCCGTCCAGGACGATCCGGCACTTGAGGTGGGTCAGCTTGCCGTCGCGCGTGGCCCCGTGCTCGTAGTACAGCTTGGCCGGGTGGCGGTGGACGTGCCCGAAGAAGGACTCGAAGCGGTTGTAGACGATCTTGACGGGCTTGCCGGTGCGCAGCGCGAGCAGGCACGCATGGATCTGCATCGACAGGTCCTCGCGGCCGCCGAACGCGCCGCCGACACCGGCCAGCGTCATGCGCACCTTGTCCTCGGGCAGACCGAGGACGGGCGCGATCTGGCGCAGGTCGGAGTGCAGCCACTGGGTGGCGATGTAGAGGTGGACGCCGCCGTCCTCCTCGGGCACGGCGAGCCCGGACTCGGGGCCGAGGAAGGCCTGGTCCTGCATGCCGAAGGTGTACTCGCCCTTGACGATCACGTCGGCCCGCTTGGCTGCCTCGTCCGCGTTGCCGCGGACGATCGGCTGGCGGTGCACGATGTTCGGGTGCGGGACGTGCCCGAAGTGGTGGTCGTCGCGGTTCTCGTGGACGAGGATCGCGTCCGGGGCCAGCGCCGACTTCTCGTCGGTGATGACCGGGAGTTCGCGGTACTCGACCTTGATCTTGGCGGCGGCGCGGCGGGCCGTCTCCGGGTGGTCGGCCGCGACGAGGGCGACCGGCTCGCCGTGGTGGCGTACCTTGCCGTGGGCGAGGACCGGGGTGTCCTGGATCTCCAGGCCGTAGTTCTTCACCTCGGTGGGCAGGTCGTCGTACGTCAGGACGGCGTAGACGCCCGGGGTCTTCAGCGCCTCGCCGGTGTCGATCGAGACGATCTCGGCGTGCGCGACGGTGGAGCGCAGGATCTGGCCCCACAGCATGTCCTCGTGCCACATGTCGGACGAGTACGCGAACTCGCCGGTGACCTTGAGGGTGCCGTCCGGGCGGAGCGTGGACTCGCCGATGCCGCCCTTGGTCTGGGAGCCCTGCGTGATCTTCGTAGGAGCGCCGTTGGCCGGCATGGTCAGACCCCCTCGGACTGGCGGGCGGCCGCCAGGCGGACCGCGTCCATGATCTTCTCGTAGCCCGTGCAGCGGCACAGGTTGCCCGACAGCGCCTCACGGATGTCGGCGTCGGACGGGTTCGGGTTGCGCTCCAGGAGTTCGTCGGAGGCGACGAGCAGACCCGGGGTGCAGAAGCCGCACTGGACCGCGCCGGCGTCGATGAACGCCTGCTGGATGGGCGAGAGGGCTGCGCCCGGGGAGATGGCGCCCTCGCCGGTCTGGGAGTCGGTGCCCTTGGCCTGCCTCTTCCAGGCTTCGCCCGGGGGGACCCCCAGCTGGGCGTCCTGGAGGGTCGTACCGCACGCGCCGGAGGCGCAGCCGCCCTCGGCGCGCTGCTTGGCGAAGTCCGCCAGGCCCTCGACGGTCACCACGTCGCGGCCCTCGACCTGGCCGGCCGCGACCAGGCAGGAGCACACCGGCACGCCGTCCAGGCGGACGGTGCAGGAGCCGCACTCGCCCTGCTCACAGGCGTTCTTGGAACCCGGCAGGCCGAGGCGCTCGCGCAGGACGTACAGCAGGGACTCGCCCTCCCAGACGTCGTCGGCCTCCTGAGGGCGACCGTTGACGGTGAAGTTGACGCGCATCACGCAGCTCCCTCAGTGGTGCGGCGGGTGCCGCGGTACGACTCCCAGGTCCAGGTCAGCGTCCGGCGGGCCATCACGCCGACCGCGTGGCGGCGGTAGCTCGCGGTGCCCCGGACGTCGTCGATCGGGTTGCAGGCGGCCGAGCACAGGTCGGCGAACTGCTTGGCGACCGACGGGGTGATGATCTTCCCGTTGTCCCAGAAGCCCCCCTCGTCGAGCGCCGCGTTCAGGAACTCCTCGGCGGCCTTGGCCCGGACCGGGGTCGGGGCGGCCGAGCCGATGCCGGTCCGGACCGTACGGGTCCCGGGGTGCAGGGCGAGGCCGAAGGCGCACACGGCGATGACCATGGCGTTGCGCGTGCCGACCTTCGAGTACTGCTGCGGTCCGTCGGCCTTCTCGATGTGCACGGCGCGGATCAGCTCGTCGGGCTGGAGCGCGTTGCGCTTGACGCCCGTGTAGAACTCGTCGATCGGGATCAGCCGGGTGCCGCGGGCCGCCGACTCCACCTCGACCTCGGCGCCCGCCGCGAGCAGGGCGGGGTGGGCGTCACCGGCGGGCGAGGCCGTGCCGAGGTTGCCGCCGACGCCGCCGCGGTTGCGGATCTGCGGGGAGGCGACCGTGTGCGAGGCGAGCGCGAGGCCCGGCAGCTCGGCACGGAGGTTCTGCATGATGCTGGTGTACGGGACGGAGGCGCCCAGCCGCACGCTCTCCTCGCCGACCTCCCACTCGTAGAGGTCACCGATGCGGTTGAGGTCCAGCAGATACTCGGGCCGGCGGTGGTCGAAGTTGATCTCGACCATCACATCGGTGCCACCCGCAATCGGCACAGCGGTGGGGTGCTCGGCCTTCGCGGCGAGCGCCTCCTCCCAGCTGGCGGGGCGAAGGAAGTCCATGACCGGCTCTCTTCTTCGTCTCGTGGGTCGTACAGATTGAGCCAATCCGTGTGCGGCGGGCGCGGCTCGTTCATGTGCTGTTAACGCGCAGTGGACTCAGTACACCGCCCGGTGCTCCGGCGGGGTCAGTCACCGAAACCATGAAGGAGTTCGCTGGCCACGGCGAGCATCTTGTAGATTCGTATGAACGGAGGTCATCGGTAACCTCTCCGTTTTCCTGGAGAAACGCAGGAAACAGCAGGAGGACCGCCGAACGCGTTCCCGGGCGGCAGGTTCCGGGTGACTTCCCCGTCACCCTCCAAGATTCATCGTAGGTTTCGAGACATAGAACGGCGGCGACGAGATGCGGCTGCGCGCACTTCTGGACACCGATGCGCTGGGCCTGCGGCTGCTCGGCGGCGAGGAGGAACTGGACCGGTCGGTGCGCGGGGTCATGACCACGGACCTGCGCGACCCGAGCCGCTATCTCTCCGGCGGCGAGCTGGTGCTGACCGGCCTGGCCTGGCGCCGGGACGCCGCCGACTCCGAGCCGTTCGTACGGATCCTGGTGCAGGCCGGGGTGGCGGCGCTCGCCGCCGGTGAGGCGGAGCTGGGCGATGTGCCGGACGACCTGGTCCTGGCCTGCGCCAGACACCGGCTGCCGCTGTTCGCGGTGCACGAGTCGGTGGCTTTCGCCACGATCACCGAGCACGTCGTCCGGCAGGTCTCCGGCGAGCGCGCCGGAGACCTGGCGGCCGTGGTCGACCGGCACCGGCGGATGATGACCTCGGGCCCGGCGGGCGGCGGCCCGGACGTGGTCCTGGACCTGCTCGGCACCGACCTGGACCTGCGCGCCTGGGTGCTCGCCCCGACCGGCCGGCTGATCGCGGGCTCCAAGGTCGCGGGCCCGGCGCTGCCGGCCGAGACCTGCGCCAGGCTCGCCGCCGAGCACCTGGCGGCCACCCGCACCGGCCGCCGCGGCCCGCACCGCGTCCTGCTCGGCGGCAGCACCTACTCCCTCTTCCCGATCCGCTCCTCCGGCCGCTCCCCGCAGGCCGCCCGCGATGTGCGCGAGTCGGTGCTGTCGGACTGGCTGCTGGCCGTCGAGGCGGACGCCGGCGACTGGCCCGAGGAGCGGCTGGACCTGCTGCAGGGCGTCACCCAGCTGATCTCGGTCGAGCGGGACCGCCGGGACGCGGCGCGCACGGTGCGGCGCCGGCTCGCCCAGGAGGTGCTGGAACTGGTCCAGACGGGCGCGGCGCCGGCCGAGATCGCGGCCCGCCTGCGGGTGGCCGCCCCGGTGCTGCTGCCCGGGCTCGGGGCGGCCCCGCACTGGCAGGTCGTGGTGGCCCGCGTGGAGTGGGACGGCGGCGAGGTCGAGGGCGGCCCGGTCGCCCAGTCGCTCCTGGAGGAAGTGCTGGTCGACCCACAGGCGACCGGGCCGGAGCCGTCCGACCGGATCGCCGTCGCGCACACCGGCGACGAGGCGATCGCCCTGGTGCCGCTGCCGGCGGTCTCCACCGAGCACGACGGCTCGGAGACCGGGCTGCTGGCCGACTCCCTGCTGCGGTCGGTGCGGGAGACGCTCTCGGCGGGCCTGCACGACGACGGACGGCTCACCCTCGGCGTCAGCGCGGCCGTGCACTCCGCGGAGGGGCTGCGCGGCGCCCTGGAGGAGGCCCGGCACGCCCGCCGGGTGGCGGCCGCCCGCCCCGGCCGGGTCTGCGCGGCGGGGCACCAGGAGCTGGCGTCGCACGTCCTGCTGCTCCCCTTCGTCCCGGACGACGTGCGCCGCGCCTTCACCGCGCGCCTGCTGGACCCGCTGACGGACTACGACCGCCGCCACCGGGCCGAGCTGATACCGACCCTGGAGGCGTTCCTGGACTGCGACGGCTCCTGGACCCGCTGCGCCACCCGGCTCCACCTGCACGTCAACACGCTGCGCTACCGGGTCGGCCGGATCGAGCAGTTGACGGGACGGGACCTGTCGCGCCTGGAGGACAAGCTCGACTTCTTCCTCGCCCTGCGCATGAGCTGAGGCCGGCGGGGGCGCGCGGCGGCCAAACCCGGTCACGCCCGCGCCCCACGACTTTGTGAAATCTTTCACCCACCCTCTTGGCCCCGCCCCGCGATTGGTGCTGGAATGCCGCCACCACTCAACAGCTCGATGGCGTGCTCGGGGAGGGCAACGTGGCGCATCCCGCCATGTCTGGCAACGGAACGACCGCCGGTGACGATCCGCTCCAGACCGCGGTATGGCGGTTGCGCTCGCGGGCCTGCTGGGCGGACGCGGCGGCCCTGCTGCCGCCGGACACCCCCGCCGCGTCCCTGCAACGGGCCGCGCTGCTGGTCGAACGGTGCCTGTACACCGAGCGGGGCTGGGAGCACGCGGAGGACGCCCTGCGGACGGCGGAGGCGCTCGCGCACACCGACGAGGAGCGCGGCGCCGCCGCCTGTGAGCGCGGCCAACTCGCCTACACGGCAACGCTGCACGGCGTCCGGGACCGCGCGGACGAGGCGCGGGCCGCGCTGGGGCGGGCGGCGGCGCTGATCCCACCGGGGGCACCGGGCCGGGCCCTGCTGGACTTCCGCCGGGGCCTTGTCGCGGAGAACCTGACCCGTTCCCCGCAGGCGGCGCGCGCCGCGTACCGCCGGGCGCACGCGGGCGCCGCCGCGCACGCGGATCAGCTGCTGCTGTCCTTCACGTGGCGCCACCTCGCCGGACTCGCCCTGCGCGACGGCGAGCTGCCCGAGGCGCGGCACGGCTTCGCCGAATCGCTGCGGATCCGCGAGGAGTTGGGCTATCTGGTGGGCACGGCCCCCGCGCTGGCCTCGCTGGCCGACGCGGAGTCCGAGCCGGAGGCTTCGCGGTTGCGGGAGGAGGCGCGACGGTTGTTCCGGCTGCTCGGGGGTGTACCGACATGGCTGGCACGGCAGCTGGCGCCGCCGGCTCCGGGGGTGGCTACGGCGTAGGGGCGGGTGGGGCCGGTCTCGTGGGCCGGCGCGGCGCCACTGCCGCGGGCGGTCGTGCCTCCCGGCAATCCCTCATCCGGCCCCGGCGAAGTGCTGGGACACCAACCCCCGCACCCCATCCACATCCCCGGAGATCAGCGCGTCCAGCAGAGCCATGTGCTCAGCCGCGTCCGCCACCAGGTACGCCCGGCCCCGCCGAACCGGCGGCCACTGCGAGCGCCGGTGCAGATCGGCCGCGATGCCGACCAGCTGCTCGTTGCCCGACAGCGCGAGCAGGGCGCGATGGAAGGCGCGGTCGGACTCCGCGTACGTCGCCGGGCAGCCGGTGCCCGCCGCCCGTACCGTCTCCTCGGCGAGCGGCCGCAGTTCGGTCCACCGCTCGCCCGGTACGGTCCGGGCGAGCCGCAGCATCACCGGCACCTCGATGAGCGCCCGCACCTCCGCCAGCTCGGCCAGTTCCCGCGCCCCCCGCTCGACCACCCGGAACCCACGGTTGGGCACGACCTCGACGGCCCCCTCCAGGGCGAGCTGCTGCATGGCCTCGCGCACCGGCGTGGCCGAGACACCGAACCGGTCACCGAGGACCGGCCCCGAGTAGACCTCGCCCGGCTTCAGCTCCCCGGTCACCAGCGCCGTACGCAGCGCGTCCAGGATCTGCCCGCGCACCGAGGAGCGCTGCACCGCCGGCCGGGGCTCCGGAATCGGGCGCTCACTGTGCGTGTGCTCCCCGCGGGCGGCGCGCGCGGCGGGCACGGCGGTGTCCCGCTCACGGAAGCCGTCGGGGGCGTCCGCCGGGCGCGGCTGCGCGGGCACCCGGGCGTCACCGGGCGGCGTCCCCGCACCGGCGGAGCCCTGCGCGCGCTGCTTCACGGGTCCCTCCTGGCGGCTTGTCGGCACTTGGGTCATTAACGGTGGGTTGTCACTTGTCCGTCAAGCACCATAGGCGCCCGAGCCGGTAGTTCAAATTCACCGATGAGTAGCCAAGGCCAGGCTTACCTAGCCATGGCGGAGCCTGGGTGTCCCCGCTGCCCGTGACACACGTCTCGTACGACCGCACCGCCGGGCGTACGGCCGTACGCCGGTCCGCCGCCTTCGCCTGCCGCCGGGCGACCCGGCCGCGGCGCCGCCAGGCGCCGTCGTCGTACCGGACGCGGAGGCGCTGCGGTCCGAGGTGCGGGCGGCCGTCGCCGGGCATCCGGAGCCGTGCCGGCCGCCTTCGGGCCGCGGGTGCGGCGGGGGCAGGAGTACGGGAGCCCGAGCGGCCGCTGCCCAGCGCGGCCCGGCCGTACGCCGGCTCGCCCCCGTTGCGCTCGCCGACCGGCCCGCGCGGCGAGCGGCTGCCCACTCGGGACCGGACGAGCTGCCGCGCGTTCCACACCGTGCGCGCCGAGGGCACCTGTGCCACTGGCCGCCCACCAGCCACCGCGAGCGGATCGCGAAACTCGGGGCCCACGCGGCGGCTTGAGGCCCCCTCAGGGACTGAGCACGGTCCCGGGTCCACTAGGATCACCGGGGCGGACCGGCCACCGACGGGCGGGCCCCGCGGGCAGGTGATTCACAACTTCCTCACCTGTCGCGGGAACTTTCCGAGGAACCACCCGTACGGGTAGTCTTATTCGAACTCAACTCCCGCCCCTCATGCGGCAGTTCGAGCAGAACGCCGCCCAGGGCATTCCCTTGCACTTCCTTGGCGGCCTCTTGCCCCGAAACCCCCTGAGGGCCGTCGGGAGTGGGCCACTATGGCGGGCGTTACGCCCTATCCCAATGCAAGGGACCCCTGATGAGACTGACCGACATATCGCTGAACTGGCTCCTACCGGGCGCCGTACTGCTCCTGGGAATGCTGGCGGCGGTGGCGGTGCTCGCGCGCGGCAAGCGCTCCTCCGGGGAGAACGCGAGCGCGGACGACTCGTGGGAGCGCAGCGAGGAGCGCCGCAGACGCAAGGAGGCCATCTACGGCACAGCCTCCTATGTGCTCCTGTTCTGCTGTGCGGCGGTCGCGGCCGCCCTGTCCTTCCACGGCCTCGTCGGCTTCGGCGAACAGAACCTGGGGCTGACCGGCGGCTGGCAGTACCTCGTGCCGTTCGGCCTGGACGGCGCGGCGATGTTCTGCTCCGTCCTCGCGGTGCGCGAGGCCAGCCACGGTGACGCGGCCCTCGGCTCCCGGATCCTCGTATGGATGTTCGCCGCGGCGGCGGCCTGGTTCAACTGGGTGCACGCGCCCCGGGGCGTCGGCCACGCGGGCGCGCCGCAGTTCTTCTCCGGTATGTCGCTGTCGGCGGCCGTCCTGTTCGACCGCGCGCTGAAGCAGACCCGCCGGGCCGCGCTGCGCGAGCAGGGCCTGGTGCCGCGTCCGCTGCCGCAGATCCGCATCGTGCGCTGGCTGCGCGCCCCCCGCGAGACCTACCGGGCCTGGTCGCTGATGCTCCTGGAGGGCGTGCGCAGCCTGGACGAGGCGGTCGATGAGGTTCGCGACGACAAGCGGCAGAAAGAGGAGCAGCGGCAGCGCCGGCGCGAGCAGCAGCGCATCGAGCGCGCCCAGCTGAAGGCCATCAGCCGGGGCCACCGCGGCTTCGTCAACCGGGGCGGACGGCAGGTCGAGGTCGAGGTGCAGGCGGTGGAGCGCGGCCCCGCCCCGGCGACCGCGGAGCCTGCCATATCGACCGCGGAACAGCTGCCCGTACGCGCCCGACCCTCCCTGCAGCCGGTCCGCAGCGGGTCCGCTGAGCAGGTGACCGTCGACCTCACCGCCGAGGACGACACCATGGCCCTGCCGCGCCTGGACTCCCTTGAGCGCAAGCTGAAGGACTTGGAGCAGCAGTTCGGCTAGGACCGCCGCGCAGGGCAGTCCAGTCGGAATCACCGCTCATGACGGGCCGGGGGTGTGACCGCACGGGTCGCACCCCCGGCCCGTTTCGGAGCGTCACGCCGCCTCGGCGCCCAGTTCGAACCACACCGCCTTGCCCACCCCGTGCGGCCGTACCCCCCAGGCGTCCGCCAGGGACTGCACCAGCACCAGGCCCCGCCCATGGGTGTCGTCGTCCGAGTCCGGGCCTCTCAGCTCCGGTCTGCGGGCCAGGAAGTCCCGTACCTCCACGCGCAGTCCGCCCGGCTGCACGACCGCCGTGAGGACCGCGTCGTCGTCGGTGTGGACGAGCGCGTTGGTGACCAGTTCGCTGGTGAGGAGTTCGGCGATCTCCGAACGGCCCGGTTTCCCCCAGTGCCGCAGCAGTTCTCGCAGCTCCCGGCGGGCCTCGGGCACCGCCTTCAGATCCGCCCGCCCCAGCCTGCGCCGGAGCCGGTGCGCGTGTTCCGTGATGGTGCCGGCCTCTTCCCCCGTCGTCGCCGAGGAGCCCCCGACGACCGCGGGACCGCCCCCTCGTGCCTGACTCTTCATGACCCCCGCCCGCACGCCGCTGGACCCTGCCCCTCCTGGTCGAACACGTTCACGGGGGATCCATGCCCAGCACGCACACGGGCAGTCATCACACATGCCCGACGACCGGCGGTTCGGCCACGGCTGTACGGCGTACGAGCCGGCCGCCGGGCCCTGCCGCACCGGGGTGGCCGGCTCCCCGCAGGGCTCTGCCCGCCACGGACGTCCCGGGACGGCAAGGCAGATGCGCCCGGCACCGGCCGTCGGCACACCGTCACACGCCGTGAAAGTGGCCGAAATCCGCCCCTCCGCCTCCGGATTCGGGGACGCGGCACGTTGCCCATATTGGAGCGGGCCATCCGGACCGTACGGCCGACGCCGCCGGTCTCCTGGAAGTAGCCGAGGCCCATCTCGCTCGACGGGATGTGCGAGGCGAGCGCGAGCACCGGGGCCGTGGAGCGGTGCGCGTCGTACAGGCCGTTGATCAGGCGCAGGTTACGCCTCCCACACGGCCGCCGCCGTACGGTCGTCGGCGTAACCCTTCACCCGTACCTGGGCGTCGGCGAGGAACGCGGCGAGCCCGGGCGGGGTACGGCCGGACCAGCGGCGGGCCAGGTAGGCGCAGAGGGCGGCCTCGCCGCGCAGCGGATCGGCCAGGCCCCCGGTGCACATCACCAGGGCATCACCCGGGCGGGCCACCGAGGCACGGAAACGGAACGGCTCGCGGGGCGGCTCGGGCGCGGGTTCGTACGGGCTCGGCGGGGTGGGGATGCCGAAGTCCATGGTGAGCCGGTCGCCCTCGGGAGTTTCGGCAAACGTTTTCAGGGGCGGGGAGCCGAAGCCGACGACGGGATCGCCGGTGGTGTCGGCGGGCGACGCCGTCGGCTCGATGTCCTGCCACGCGCCGTCCCGCAGCCGGAACAGGCCGCCGTCGCCCACGCCGAAGAACACGCGCGTACGGCAGTCGGGGTCGGCGGGCAGCAGCAGACAGCGCAGGCTCGCCGTGTACTCCTCCGGGTCGATGCCCTGCTCGTCGGCGCTCGCCCGGAGCTTGCCGAGGCTGCGGTCGGTCAGCCGGTGCAGACCCGACTTCAGGTCGCCGCGCCGGGCCGCCCGGATGTCCTCCACGAGCCGGTGATGACTGCGGCCCACGGCCCGCCCGATCCACCGGCACGCATCGGCCGCCGCCAGATGCGCGGCCGGGGTGCCCCGCACTCCGGTCGCCATCGCGACGAGCACCAGCGCCTGCTCCCCCGACCCGAACCGGGCGGTGAGCAACGAGTCCCGGCGCGGCTCGCCCCGATACCGCGCCGAGTCCCCGCGCAACGACACGGCCCGCAGCGTGCAGGCCCCGTACCGGGCACCGTCCAGCACGGTGTCCGCGACCAACTCCCCCAGCCCGTCCGGATCGGCGACCGGCAGCGCGGTGGGCTCGGGGTCGTAGGTGGGCGGACCGGAGCCGACGTAGTCGACGGCGGAGGGGGGTGGGGGCGAGGGGGGTGCCGACGGGGTCTGCGGCTCAGGGGAGGCCGCTTGCGCCGACGGGAACTGGTCGGGGCGGTCGGGCGCCGGGGCCGGGGGGACGGGATGTGGGGGGACAGGTGGCGGTGGGACGGGTGGTGGGGCAGCGGGGTCCTTGGCCGCGCGTTGCGTCGGCACCGCGGGCTCCCGGGACTCCGTTCCCGGCGCGCCTTCCGCGCCTTCCGCTCCTCGGTCCGTCACCCCCGCGCCTCCGGCGTCCCGGGCCGAGCCACCGTCCGCACTGCGCGCGTCGCCGTCTCCGTTCCGCCTGCCCGGCGCCGGATCGCGCGGCGGCACCGGATCACGCGGCGGCACGGCCTCGTGCGGTGGTGTCGTAGCCGGCGGCCCCGTCACCGTGTGCTTCGCGGAGGCGAAGCGGTCGTCCAGGGAATCGGGCCCGGCCGTGGGTCCCGTGTCCTCGGTGGAGTCGTCGTACAGCTGTCCCCACCAGTCGTCCTCAGGACGGGCGGGCCTTCCCCCCTGCTGGCTCATGCCCCCAATTGTCCACCGCACGGGCCGTATGAAAACGGGGCATCGGGAAAATCCGGCGCACCCGGCGGCGTCGAACGGCGTGTCGGGTGAGGGAGTGAACAGCCGTACGGAAGGGGGCGGATGGCCGCCGGGCGGCCCCACCCCCCACGGGAGGACCGCCCGGCGACATCCCAAGTGGCCCCTGGTGGGCGCCACCGCGGTGCTGCTGCTGTCGCCGGCGGTGCGCGCGGCCCTGCCCCCGCGCCGGCTCCGCCGGAGCGGCGCCACACCGCGGATGGGGGTGTACGCGGGCGCCGGGGCGTTCCTCGGCTTCGTCCTGCTGCCGGTGCTGGGCGCCCTGCTGGGCTTCGTGGCCGGGTCTATCTGCACGAGCGGCTGCGCCTGGGCGGGCACGGCGAGGCGACGGCCGCCCTCCGTACGACGATGCGCTCGGGCGGCTCCAGCGTGCTGGCCGAACTGTTCGCCTGCCTGCTGATCGCGGGCGCCTGGCTGGGGGCGGTGCTGTGGGGTTGAGCGGTGACGAGGGAGCGGTCACGAGGGGGATCCGGCGAGGGCCCGCCGTACCGTCTCGGCCACCACGGCCATGCCGGTGTCGTTGAAGTGCAGGTGGTCGCCGGGGTCGTAGGCGGGCAGGAGGCGGGTCGGGGCGACCGGGTCGCGGAGGGCTGCGTCGGCGTCGGCGACCGCGTCGAAGGCGCCGCCGGTGCGGATGAAGGCGTTCACCTGCTGCCGTACGGCCTCGCGGGCGTCCGTGTAGGCGGCGAAGCCCCGGTACGGGGTGAGGGTGACACCGACGACCCGGATGCCCCGGGCGTGGGCGCGGGCGACGAGGGTGCGGTAGGCGTCGGCGTAGGCGGTGACGTCGCCGGCCGTCGGTGTGCCCTTGATGTCGTTGATGCCCTCCAGGACGACCAGGACCCGTACCCCGGCCCGGTCCAGGGCGTCTGTGTCCAGGCGGGCGAGGGCGCTCGGTCCGACGCCGTCGCGCAGCAGCCGGTTTCCGGAGATGCCGGCGTTGAGGACGCCGAGCCGGTCCGCGAGGACCTGTTCGGCCAGGCGGTCGGGCCAGCGGTGGTTGGTGTCGGGGGTGGAACCGTTTCCGTCGGTGAGGGAGTCGCCGAACGCGACGATGCTGCCCGCGGCGGAGCCGAGGACGTCGACGCCGGTGACGTAGTACCAGCGGCTGATGAGGATGGTGTAGGCGGCGCCGTCCTGGTCGGCGGCCCGGCCCGCGCCGTGCGGGGCGACGTAGCTGGTCTGCAGGGCGGTCCGGTGGGAGGTGGCGGGCCCGCTGTCGCCGGGGGTGTACACGGTGACGAGGAGGTCGGCGGCGGCCGGGACGGGCAGCGGCACCGGGTCGGTGACCGTGTCCTGGCCGGGCGGCACGGTGGCCGTCGCGGTGCCGTGGAAGGTGGCGGTGCGCAGGGTGCCGGGCACGGCGTCCGGGCCGGTGCCCCGGCGCAGCGCGACGGTGACCGCGCCGAGCCGCAGGGGCCCGGTGCCGAAACGGTTGCCGAGGCGGATGCGCACGGCCGTACCGCCGACGCTGAGGTGGACGACGTTGCGGATCGCGGCGCCGGGCAGTGCGGAAACGGTTCCCGACGGCGCGGTCTCCCAGCTGCCCGTCCAGTGCGGCGCCGCCGGCTCCGCCCCGGCCGGCACCGTCGTGGCCGGCAGCATCGTCAGCAACAGCACCGCGAGGATCCGTCCGGCCCCGGCCATCTCCGCACCCGCCCTTCCCCGTTGCCCCTCGGAGCAGACCGTGCCACACGCCCGGGCCGCGCCACCGCATCCGCGACGGCGGTCCACCCGCTCGGCGCAACCGGACGCGGCACGGCGGCCCTGGGACACGCAGTCGAAGTGCGGGGGGGGCGGGTGTGCTCGGCCGGCCTCATGACCGCATTCGGCGAGGCGGAACGCGCCTGTCCGGCGTCGCAGCGGCCGGGCCGCAGGCCACGGCCGACCCGCACGGCCGGCCGCAGGCGGACCCCGTGGGCTTCCTCGTCCAGGACGACGGCACGACCCTGACCGGCGGCTGCACGACGAGGCCGAACTCCTCGGCGGACCTCACGACTTGGGCCCGCACGTTCAGCGAGGAGGCGATCCCGGCCGGCCGGGGAGGTGTTGTAGTCCGCCGGACCGGGCCGAGCCGGTGAGCCCGCCCTCCAGGGTCAGCAGCCACACCTTCCGTTCGACTCCGCCCGCGTACCCGGTCATCGAGCCGTCCGCGCCGATGACCCGGTGGCACGGGCGCACGATCAGCAGGGGGTTGGCACCGATCGCTCCGCCGACGGCGCGAACCGCCGCGCGGGAGGCGCCGATCCGTGCGGCGATCTCCCCGTAGGTGACGGTGGCGCCGTACGGCACCTCGTCCAGCGCGGCCCACACCCGCTGCCGGAACTCGGTGCCGCGTGGACTCGACGGCACCCGGAATTCCTTGAGTTCACCGGCGAAGTAGGCGGCGAGCTGGTCCGCTGCGGCGCGGAACGGCCCGGCGTCGTGCCGCCATCCGTCCTGCACGCTCTGCCCGCCCTTCTGCCCGGGCACGGACAGCGAGGTGAGCGCCCCGTCCGCGTCTGCGGTGAGCAGCAAGTGGCCCACGGGGGCGTCGAGTCCGGTCCAGTAAACGGTTGTCATCGGTCGTTCCACTCTCCTGCCACACGCAGATGCTGGACGGCGTACGAGCGCCAGGGCCGCCAGTCGTCCGGCACCTCGGCGCCGGGCGGGGCGACGTCCGGATCGCCGAGGGCGCGTACGCGTAGGGCGGCGATGGTGACCGGGTCCAGCGCGGGCAGGGCGAGCAGGGCCTGCTGGGCGTCGTCCCGGTCGGCGCCCGGGTCCAGCCGTACGGTGCCGTCGGCGAGGGCAGCGGTCAGTGCGCCCAGTGGCCCGTCCGGCTCGGCCTCGGCGAGGACGGCCGGCTCGGGGAAGAGATGGGTGAGGCTGCCGCAGGGCGCGTCGAGGGCCTTGCCGTACCGCCGTACCAGTTCCTGCGCGCCTTCCTTACCGACCAGGGCGCGGACGGCGGCCTCCGGCGGGTCCACGGCGCCGGGCGAGCGCAGTCCGGGCCGCGCGGCGACCAGCGGGCCGAGCCGGGGGTCGGCGCCGAGCCGCTCGTCGACGGCGTACGGGTCGGCGTCGAGGTCGAACAGGCGGCGCAGCCGCTGCACGGCGGTGGTGAGATCCCGGGGGTCGGTGAGGTGCAGCCGCGCGTCGAGCCAGCCGCCCGGACGGGTGCCGGTACCGGTCCTCGGCGCCCCGGTGCGCTCCTCGACGGCGACGATCCCGGTGCCGTACGGCAGCCGCAGCGTGCGCCGGTAGGTACGGCCGCCCGGCGCGCCGGAAACCTCCTCGACACCGGTTACCGCCTCCGCCGCGAGCTGGTCGAAGACGGCGGCGGCCTGGTAGGGCCCGCGGTGGGCGAGACGCAGCGGTATCCCGGCGCCCGGAGCGGCCCGGCCCCGGGAGGCGCCCCTGCCCCGCGGGGCGGCGGCCCGCAGTTCGGTCGGCGTCGAGGCGTACACCTCCCGGACGGTGTCGTTGAACTGCCGCACGCTGGCGAAGCCGGACGCGAACGCGATCTCGGTGACCGGCAGCTCGGTGGTCTGCAGCAGCACCCGCGCGGTGTGCGCCCGCTGGGCCCGGGCGAGCGCCACGGGGCCGGCGCCGAGTTCCGCGGTGAGCTGCCGCTGGACCTGCCGCGCGCTGTAGCCGAGCCGCGCGGCGAGCCCGGCGACGCCCTCGCGGTCCACGACGCCGTCGGCGATCAGCCGCATGGCCCGCCCGACGGCGTCCGCCCGCACGTTCCACTCCGCCGACCCGGGCACGGCGTCCGGCCGGCACCGCCGGCAGGCCCGGAACCCGGAGCGCTGCGCGGCGGCGGCCGTCGCGAAGAACCGCACGTTGTGCCGCTTCGGCGTCACCGCCGGGCAGCTGGGCCGGCAGTAGATGCCGGTGGTCTCGACGGCGAAGAAGAACACTCCGTCGAACCGCCCGTCCCGGCTCCGCACCGCCTCGTACCTGGTCTCTTCGTCCATCACGTGTTCCAGTGTGGACCGGGGCGAGGGATGGGGCTGGCGGGAATCGGACATGGCGATGGTGGGCTTGCCCGGTGCGCCCTACATCCGACGCCTCCGCTTGATCTCCATCGCCGCCCTCCCCTCGGCGCCCTTCCTCCGCCAGTCCCGCCGGAGCTCCGCACGGACCCGCGCATCGGTCTTGGCCACGATCCACTGGTTCTCGCGCACCAGCTTCCGGTAGCTCTCCAGCCGGCGCTGGGGGAGCTCGCCGCTCTCCACGGCGGAGCGCACCGCGCAGTCCGGCTCGGTCTCGTGGGCGCAGTCGTGGAAACGGCACCGCTCGGCCAGTTCCTCGATCTCGGAGAACACCTGGCCGACCCCGCTCTCGGCGTCGTACAAGCCCACACCCCGCAGTCCGGGGGTGTCGATCAGCACCCCGCCCGAAGGCAGAGTGAGCAGATTGCGGGTGGTCGTGGTGTGCCGGCCCTTGCCGTCGACGTCCCGCGCGGCCCGCACATCCATGACGTCCGCCCCGACGACGGCGTTGGCCAGTGTGGACTTGCCCGCGCCGGACTGGCCGAGCAGCACGGACGTACCGGAGCCGACCAGCGCCACGAGGACGTCGAGCCCCTCGCCGTGCAGGGCGCTGACGGTGAGCACCGGCACGCCGGGCGCGCTCGTCTCCACGTCCTGCACCAGGTGGGCGAGGGTGAGCGGGTCCGGCACCAGGTCGGCCTTGGTGAGGACGACGACGGGCTGGGCGCCGGACTCCCAGGCCAGGGCGAGGAAGCGTTCGATCCGGCCGAGGTCGAGGTCGAGGGCGAGCGACACGGCGACCACGGCGTGGTCGACGTTGGCGGCGAGGATCTGCCCGTCGGACCGCTTGGAGGAGGTGGAGCGGACGAAGGCGGTGCGGCGCGGCAGATACGCGCGGACGTACTGCGGATCACCGTCGGGGTCTACGGCGACCCAGTCCCCGGTGCACACGACCTTCATCGGGTCACGGGGCACGACGAACTCGGTGTCGGCGCGGACGGTCCCGCCGGCGGTGACGACGTCGCACTGGCCGCGGTCGACCCGGACGACGCGGCCGGGCACCAGCCCTTCGGCGGCGTACGGGGCGAACGCGTCGGCCCAGGCCTCGTCCCAGCCGTAGGGAGCCAGCGCGGAGGACACTGCAGAGGTGGAAGTCAAGGGAGACCCTTCACAAGGGTGGCCCCGGGCAGGCGCGTTCGATGCGCGGTGAGTTCAGCCGGAGACCACGGAGATGGAGTGGATGATCTTCTGGTTGCGGGCAGCGCCCATCACAGAGACGGTCATCGGTCACACCTCCCGTTCCTCACTCGGCCGACAGCGGCGACCAACGGCCACCGCGCGAAGCAGTCCACACCCTAGAGCGGCACACACCCGAGTGCCACCGATTTACAGGTCAGTTCTTTCGAAGATCGCGTCGCATCGGCAGGCCGGGCGTGGCCGCGAACCACAGCGGTGTCCACTTGCCTCCGGGGCCCTGAGGGTGCCCCTGCCCCGCCGTTGACGGGGCAGGGGCACCCTCGTGAACCCTGGTGATCTCCCGCCGGCCAACGGGAGCCGGTCAGTCCGTGCCGAGTGTCTGCAAGTAGTCCCGCAGCAGCGAGAACAATGCCGCCACCGCGTCTTGATGTTGCTCGGGAGAGAACGAGCGGACGTCGGACACCCTCAGTGCCGGGTCCACTTCACACAACACCAGGCCCCACCACGTCAGTTCCCTGCTGCCGGTCCCGCGCTCGGCCAGCCAGGCGCGGAATTTCTTCATCGTGGCTGACTCCGAGCACATGTCGAACCCATCCAGAAAGGCACAGACCTCACTGAACGACTGGGTCATCGTGTACATTCCGACGCGACGCTCGAGGATGTCGAGCACTTCTTGAAGCTTGCTCACAGGTCTGCCAATCTCAAGGGCTTGGGGAGACGAGGGTCCAGTCGTGGTCCTCTGGATATGACCATTCGGTCTTCCAGCCATCGAGCGGCATCCAGTCGGGGCCCGTGAACTGGTCGTACACCCGGCAAAAATAAGTGGTCGATCGCGACCCTAAAACGACGTCAGATACGGAAACAAAATGAGCGCCATCACAGGGAATTCACGGAACCTGCACAGCTGATTGGCGATCAGGCGCCCTTCTCCCCTGGACGGCCCTACATGCGGTTCACCGTGGTTTCACTATGAATGAGTTTAGCGAAGTCTTACTCAACACCAGGGTGGCGAAAAGGGCAGTCAAAAATGCGAGAGGGTTGCCGCACGGACGTACTGCGGATCACCGTCGGGGCGACAGCGACCCAGTCCCACGACGAACGACACGGCCGGGCGCCAGCCCTTCGGCGGCGTGCGGGGCGAACGCGTCGGCCCAGCCTCGCCCCAGCCGCAGGGAGCCAGCGCGCGCTCACCCACCCGTGCAGGACGCCCCGTTGAGCGTGAAACCGTACGGCGTGCGGTTTCTGCCCTGCCAGGTGCCGATGAACCCCAGGGACAGCGTGCCGTGCGCGGCGACGGTCTTGTTGTAGTCGGCGGCGGTGGCGGTGACCCGGGCGCCGCTCTGGTGGACGGTGGCGTCCCACATCTGGCCCACCTGCTGCCCGTCGCGGAAGGCCCAGGACAGGGTCCAGCCGTCGAGGGGCCGGTCGGTGGTGACGGTGACGGCGGCCTGGAAGCCGTTGGACCACTGGTCGACGAGGTCGTAGGCGACCCGGCAGCCGGCCGTGGGGGCGCTGGAGCGGGCGGGGCCGGGGTGGTGCGCGGCCGAGGAGGTGCTGCCCTGTGGTTCGGGGTCGGGCTGCCGGTGGCCGGAGCCGGATGCGGCCCGCGTGGCGGAGGGGGTGGGGGCGGATGCCGTCGGCGAGCCGGACGGGGTGCCGGTCCGGGAGACGCTGGGCTCGGCGGCGACCGGCTGCCGGTCGTCGCGGGCGGCGGCGCTGTCGTCGCCGGAGCCGCCGAACGGCATCATCGACACGCCGAGCGCCAGCGCGGAGAGCAGCACCGCGGCGGCGAGCAGGCCGCCGCGCAGCGCACGGCTGCGGCCGGTGCCCTCCTGCGGATCACCGGCGGCGGGGTCGGCGGGGCGGCCCGCGCCGAGGCGGACCTCGGCGGCGCGGCGGCGGCGTTCCAGGTAGGCGAGGCCGCCCCAGCCGATGACCCCGCCGGCCAGCGCTGCGGGCAGCCCGCCGCCGTGCAGCCGCAGGCACGCGGCGGCCTCGGCGCACCGCACGCAGGTCGCGAGGTGCCGGGAGAGGTCTTCGGGGGTGTCGGCGGCCGGGGAGCGGGTGACCGCGTCCAGCAGGCGGGCGTAGGAGCGGCACCGCGCGTCCATCGGGGTGTCGAGATGGGCGCGGTGGCAGCGGTCCCGGAACAGGGTGCGGACCTGGTCGAGTTCGTCGGCGACCGTGGCCGGGTCCAGGCCGAGCCGACGGGCGACGGTGGGCAGGGGCAGCGCCTCCACCTCGGCCAGCCACAGCAGCGACGCGTCGGCCTCCTGCATGTCCCTGAGGCCGCGCAGCGCGACCGGCCGCTCCAGCGGTGGTCCCGTATAGCGTGCGGCGCTGCCGGAGTTGAGCCACAGCCTGAGGTCGGGGTCGAGTTTGTGGCCCTGCCCGTCGGCCTCCCAGGCGGCGGCGGTGTCGCGCACGGCCGTGAGCAGCCCCGGGATCGTGGGCAGCCGGGCTGTGCGGCGGCCCGCGCCGCGCACATGGGTGCTCGCGGCGGCGCGGATCTCGCGCATGCCGAGCGCGAAGGCCTCGGTCGCCAGTTGATGGGCCGTCAGGGACCCGGAGGTGCACAGGTCCGCGTGACTGAGCACCGCGTCCCAGCCCTCCGAGAACAGCGCGGACTCGGTGGCGTCCTTGGGGGTCGGCAGGTCGGGCATGGGACTCCTGCATCCACGAGCGAGGTCAACTCACCACAGACGGAAGGGAGTTGCGGGGAACCTCGCGGCAGGGCACAGAGCCTTTCACGTCCTGGACACAACTGACAAGCGGCCTGTTCACATCCGGTTACCGATGGTGGCGGGACGGATGCGTGACGCGACGAGCCCACGACTCCGGCCTGAAGTACGGATGCGGACTCCGTCGCGCTCAACGCGGGGCGGGCCCGGTGCGCTGGATCACACCTCGGCCGGCGTCTCCGCCTCGGCGGGTTCGACCGCGGGCAGGCTGTCCATGAAGGAGCTGACGGAGAAGACGGCGCGGCCGGGTCCGGGCGGGCCGTAGCCGGGCGGGGAGGAGAGCCCGAAGTCCTCCATCGTCTGCCGGTAGGCCTGGAGCAGCCTGATGTGGTACTCCAGTGGCGCGCCCTGGGGGTTGGCCTTGCCGAGCGGAGTGGTGGGCTCCGGGCACCAGGTGGTGAAGCGGGGCGTGATGCCGTGTGACATGAAGAAGCGCAGGCCCTCGGTGGTCGACGCGATCGCCTCGTCCACCGTCGTGAACCCGAACGGCTCGGCCATCTCCACGCCCGCCACGAAGTTCGGGATCACATTGCGCGCGCCGAAGACCTCGGCGGAGTCCAGGATGCGCTTGTGCCACTCGTCGCGGCCGACGTACCGCTCCTTGCCGGGGCAGTACAGCTCGAACAGCCGGCGGTCCCACACCTCGAAGTTGGGGTGGTAGATCTGCACGCCGTAGTCCTTGAACCGCTGCACGTCCGCCTTGGGCAGCGCCTGGGCGACGACCTTGCCGATCCAGCGGCCCGGGAAGCGCTCCTCGATGGCCTTGGCGTAGTGGCCGTAGAAGTCGGCCTCGTCGCGCCCGGCAACCGTTTTCGTAATGGCGCCGCCGGTCAGTGTGTAGGCGGTGGAGGCCTTCTGGGTGTCGTACCGGTCGATGATCTCCAGGGCCTCCAGGACCTCCTCGACGTCCTTGACGCCGGTGTACGGCCGGCCCGCCGCCTTGTGCTGGCGCCAGTTGTGGTTGATGTCGCAGTACTGGCACTCCTCCTTGGCGCCGAAGTACTGGCAGACCCGGAAAACGGTGAGATAGATCAGGTAACCCCACTGGATGGTCGGGGCCACCTCCATCACGGACTTCCCGTTGGAGAGGGTGTGCCGGTAGTACTCCGGCATGGGCGGCACGCCGACGTCCGCGATCCGCTTCCCGTCGAGGTAGAGCCCGAGCAGCCCCTCCTCGTCGGCCGCCACCCGGTACGGCGAGGCCGGGTTCACCCGTACGGAGACGACGGTACGGCGCAGGTCGTACGGGCCGCCGGTGAGGATGATCTCCTCCGGCGGGCGCCGCAGCGCCGCCTCGCCGAGTTCGGGCAGGGTGCCGTGGTCGAAGGAGAAGATGAAGTACGACTTCGGCTTGACCTCGCCGTTCTCGTTGTCGCTGAGGGCGGACGGGTCGAAGGCGACGCCGCCGCGGAGCAGGTCCTCCTTGAAGACGGCTTCCCGTGGCACGTGCGGGAACCGCTCCATCAGATCCTCGACCAGCGCGGTACGACTGCCCATCCGTCTGTCTCCTCCCGGTTCAGGCGTACGTCTCACACCGTATGCCCCCGCCCGCGGCTCAGCCGTGCCGGGTCCCCGCCCGGCGCGCGATGTGGTCCGGTACGGCGGCCCGGGCCGGCAGCGCCGGGTCGGGCTCCGGAGTGCCCCAGACCGTGGTCAGCGGCAGGACCCCGGCCCACAGGCCGAGCGCCGCGTCGGGGCCGTCACCGTCGTCCGGGGCGCCGGTGCGGATCTTGACGGAGGCCTCTTCGAGGGAGAGGGCGAGGAGGGTGGTGGCGGCCAGTTCCTTGCGGCTGGGGCGGCGGGCGTACGACCACTGGCCCGGCGCGGAGTGCTCGGTGAGCCGGCGCAGACCTTCCAGCTTCTCCTCGGGGTCGGTGACCTTGCGGGCGGTGCCGTGGACCATGGCGCTGCGGTAGTTGACGCCGTGCTCGAAGACGGACCGGGCGAGCACGAGCCCGTCCACATGGGTGACCGTCACACACACCGGCGTGTCACCGGCGAGGCTGCGGCTGGCCACCGAGCCGTGCAGATACAGCCACCGCTCGTCCCGCCCGTACACCGTGGGCACGACGACGGGCCGCCCCTCGACCAGCACCCCGAGGTGACAGACGAAGGCGGCGTCGAGGATCGCCTCCAGCTCCGCCCGCTCCCGGCTGCCCTGCTCGCGCAGCCGGCGGTGGCGGGTGCGGTCGGTGACGGGCAGGCGGGCGGGAAGCGGTTCCTGAGTCATGGAGCGAGAAGGTACCGATATCGCATTCATGAGAGCAATGGAATTTCGGATACGTTGATGAATGCGATTTCGACAACGAAATCCGCAGCCGACCTCCCTCCTGGGCCATGCCGGATGAGAGGGTCGGGGCACACGGACTCTCCGGGAGGGACGCAACTGTGACAGGGACGGCCGAGACCGCCGGGACGGTCAGCAACTGGGCGCGCACCATCACCTATGCCGCGCAGGACGTCCACCGTCCGCGCGACCTCGACACGCTCGCGGCGCTGGTGGCGGGCAGTGCGCGGGTGCGGGTGCTGGGCAGCGGGCACTCCTTCAACCGGATCGCCGACCCCGGCGCGGACGGGGTCCTGCTGTCCACCGCGGGTCTGCCGCCGGTGATCGAGGTCGACACGGCCGCGCGCACGGTCCGGGTCGCGGGCGGGGTCCGTTACGCCGAACTGGCCCGGACGGTCCACGCGCACGGGCTCGCCCTGGCCAACATGGCGTCCCTGCCGCACATCTCGGTGGCCGGGTCGGTGGCGACCGGCACCCATGGCTCGGGCGTCGGCAACGGGCCCCTCGCCTCGGCCGTGCGGGAAGTGGAACTGGTCGTGGCGGACGGCTCGACGGTGACGATCGGCCGGGGGGACGAGCGCTTCGACGGTGCCGTGACCTCGCTCGGCGCGCTCGGCGTCGTCGCCGCGCTCACGCTCGATCTGGAGCCGGCGTACGAGGTCGAGCAGCACGTGTTCACCGAACTGCCGCTGGAGGGGCTGGACTTCTCCGCCGTGGCCGCCGCCGGATACAGCGTGAGCCTGTTCACCGACTGGCGGCAGCCGGGCTTCCGGCAGGTGTGGGTCAAGCGGCGTACCGACCAGCCGGCGGTGGACTTCCCGTGGGCGGCGCCCGCGAAGGTGCCGCTGCACCCGGTGCCCGGCATGCCCGCGGGCAACTGCACCGAGCAGCTGGGCGTGCCGGGTCCGTGGCACGAACGACTGCCGCACTTCCGCGCGGAGTTCACGCCGAGCAGCGGGGCGGAGATCCAGTCGGAGTATCTGCTGCCACGGACGGCAGCGGTGGAGGCTCTGGAGCGCATCGACGCCATCCGGTCGGCGATCGCCGGTGTCCTGCAGACCTGCGAGGTACGGACGGTCGCCGCCGACACGCAGTGGCTCAGCCCCGCCCACGCGCGGAACTCGGTGGCGCTGCACTTCACCTGGGTGCGGGACGAGGCGGCCGTACTGCCGGTGGTACGCCGGCTGGAGGAGGCGCTGGTCCGGTTCGATCCACGGCCGCACTGGGGGAAGGTGTACGAGATCCCACCGGCGGTGGTCCGTCGGCGGTATGCACGCGTCCACGATTTCCGCGACCTCGCCCGCTCCCTGGACCCGGCCGGCAAGTTCACGAACACCTTCGTACGGGATCTTCTGGACGACTGACTGACTCTTTCGCGACCTCGCCGCGGCGGACTTTCTCCAGCCCCTTTCCTAACTCCTTGTCGAAACGTCGTCCCGGCCCCTAGCCTGGCGCCCGTGCCGGTGCCGATGTCGCCCCGGCCAGGTCCGGCTGGACGGGATGGGAGGGGCAGCCGCATTGAAGCGCACATCACGTGACATCCGCACCGCGAACCGCTACGAGGTGCTGCGCCAGATCATCGCCGAGTCTCCCACCTCCCGGCAGGAGTTGGCCGCCGCCACCGGACTGAGCCTGGCCACGGTCGCCACGCTGGTCGGCGAACTGCTCGACCTCCGCATGATCACCGAAGTGGGGTTCGAGGACTCCGCCGGCGGCCGGCCCCGGGGCCTGGTCGCCGTCAACGCGTCGGGGGGCGCGTTGATCGGCGTCGACATCGCGGAGACATACGTCCATGTCGAGCTGTTCGACCTGGCGTTGAACGTGCTGGCCCGGGCCGACGAGGACATGCGGCCCGGAGAGAGCCGCCCGGAACAGGTGGTCGGCCATGTGGCCGCGGCCGTCGGCTCGGTGGTGGCGCAGGCCGGGGTCGAGGCGGCCCGGGTGCTCGGCGTCGGGGTGAGCGTGCCGGGCCAGGTGGACCGGGACACCGGCGTCGCCGAGTACGCGCCCAACTGGGACTGGCACGACGTGCCGTTGCTCGACCTGCTCGCCGAACACATCGCGTACCCCCTGCACTTGGACAATCCGCTGCGCGCCTGCGCGGTGGCCGAGCTGTGGTTCGGAGCCGCACGGGGCCGCGGGGACGCGCTCGTGGTCAATCTGGGCACGGGGGTCGGCGCCGGTCTCGCCCTCGGCGGCGGCCTGCACCGCGGCGTGAGCAACAGCGCCGGCGAATGGGGCCACACCACGCTCGTGCTGGACGGGCGGCTGTGCCACTGCGGCAATCACGGCTGCGTCGAGACGTACGTCGGCGCGCCCGGCATCATGCAGAACCTGCGCGAACTCAGCCCGCAGTCCCCCCTGTTGCACCCCGAGGACCAGACCGCCACCGTCGACGCCCTGGCCCGCGCGGTCACCGCGGGCGATCCGGTGGCCCTCAAGGTGGTCCGGGACACCGCCCGTTACCTGGGCGCCGGCATCTCCGACCTGATCAACCTCCTCAACCCCGAAGTGGTCGTGCTCAGCAGCTGGGTCGCCGCCCGGCTGGGCGAGCCGCTGCTCGGCGAGGTCCGCCAGGCCGTCGCCCGGCACGCGCTGCGCCGGCCGCTGGCCGCCACCGAGATCGTCCTCTCCCCGATCCCCACCGACCCCGTGTCCCTCGGCGCGGCCACGTTCGCGCTGGAGGGGGCGCTGCAGTCCGTCGGGCAGAGGTCAGCAAGAGGCAGCAACGCAAGGAGCCGTACCGCACCGCCTTCATGACGACGGAAGGGATGCACGTGTCTCACCCCCGCAAGAGATTCCTGCTGCTGACAGCCTCCGCCGCACTTGCCGTCACCGGGGCCCTCCTCAGTTCCCCGACCGCGAGTGCCGACGCCGCCGCCCCGGCCGCCGCCGAGGTCTCCCCCCACGCCGCGCAGACCATCGACAACATCGGCGCGTCCGGCGCCTGGTGGGTCAACGACCTCCAGCACTTCGCCCCCGAGGTCCAGGCACGGGTCGGCCGACTCCTCTTCTCCCAGCAGGGGTTGGCCCTCAGCTCGTACCGGTACAACATCGGCGGCGGTGGTGTCGCGGTCACCACTCCGGCCCGCGCCGCCCAGGACTTCCTCGCCTCCGACGGCTCCTACGACTGGAGCAGGGACGACGGCGGCCGGACCTTCCTGAAGTACGCCGCGCGATACGGCGTGCGGGATCTGATCGCCTTCGTCAACAGCGCGCCCGCCCAGTGGACGACCAACGGCAAGAGCTGCGGCGGCCGGTTGAAGGCGGAGAACGAGAGCGACTTCGCGAAGTACATCGCCGACGTGACCGATCACTTCGCGCGGCAGGGCGTGCGGCTGGACTACATCAGCCCTTTCAACGAGCCGGACAACAGCTTCGCCGACTGCGGTCAGGAGGGCATGCCGGTGCCCGTCGACCAGCGCGACGACATCGTGCGCGCGCTGGGCGCCGAGCAGCGGGCCCGGCACCAGAAGACGGGCATCATCGCGGACGAGTCCAGCAAGACCACGCAGTTCACCAGCGAGGTCCCGCAGTGGATCACGCAGCCCGGCACCGCCCAGTACGTGTCCAAGCTGGCCCATCACACGTACAACAACCCGGACGACGGCCAGCTCGGAAACGTTTACGAAACGGCGAAGTCGCTCGGGAAGACGCCCTGGGCCACCGAGATCTGCTGCTTCGGCAAGGGCACCACGGGCTGGAACCAGGAGTACGACCCGACCATCGACAACGCCCTGCTGATGTCGCGGATCATCTACAAGGACTTCGCGGTCGCCCACGACTCGGCGTTCCAGTGGTGGGTGGCGCTCGCCAGCGGTTACGGCACCGATCCGAACACCAGGAACGACCAGGGCTGGAACGACGGCCTGATCTACTACGACCCCGACTACGCGACGAACGGCAACCAGAAGCTGTACTTCACCAAGCGGTACTACGCGCTCGGCCAGTACAGCCGGTTCGTCCGGCCGGGCGCGGTCGCGCACAACGTGACCGGCGCCCCGGACGGGGTGGAGGTGTCGTCGTACGACCGGAACGGGCAGTGGGTGGTCGTGGTGAACAACCACAACACCACCGACACCGCGCTGAACCTGCACTTCAACAGCGAGGCGCCGGTGCGGGCGACCCAGGCGGTGCGGACCTCGGCGGACGAGAACTGGGCAAAGGTCGCGAAGCCGGCCGTCAGCGGCGCAACGGTGTCCACGACCCTGGCCGCCCGCTCCATCACGACCTACGTCCTCGACCAGAAGGGCCAGGGCAGTACGGCGCTCACCGGCTCCCTGGTCGGCAAGCAGTCCGGCAAGTGCCTGACCGCCGGCGCCTCGGGGGCCACGCTCGCCTCCTGCACGGGCGCGTCGGGCCAGTCGTGGTCGTACGACGCGAAGGGCACCCTGAAGGGCGCCAAGGGCTATCTGACAGCGAGCGGTTCGGGCCTGACCACCACCGCGGCCGCCAAGGACGACGGCACTCAGCAGTGGCTGCTGAACGGCAACGGGCAGATCGTGAACGAGGCCTCGGGCAAGTGCCTGGACGTCAGCGGACAGGCGACCGCCGACGGCAGCAAGGTGATTCTGTACAGCTGCAACGGCGGCGCCAACGAGGCCTGGGCCCGGGGGTAACCGCCACTCTTCCCTGACCGAGGGCCGCCGGCCACTCCCCTGCCCCGGCGGCCCCCGACAGACAAGGACGTCACCATGTCGGCACAGAGCAACAGCACCTGAGACCACCGCTCGATACTCCGGGCCGCCGCCGCGCCGCTCGCTAGGAGACCGATGTCGTTGAGCAACCGCACCGTCGCCGATTACGTCGAGGACGTCTCGCCGGGCTCGGGGACGCTGCCACCCCGTGCCTGGTACGCGTCCTCGGACGCCAAGTCCCTCACCCTGAACGGCAGCTGGCGCTTCCGGCTGTCACCGACGGTCGACGCCGAGGACGACTCCTTCGCCGAGGAGGGATACGACGCCGGAGACTGGGCGGAGATCCAGGTCCCCGGCCACTGGGTCCTCCAGGGGCACGGCGCCCCGATCTACACCAACCACCTCTACCCCTTCCCCGTCGACCCGCCCCGCGTGCCGACCGAGAACCCCACCGGCGACCATCTGCGGGTCTTCGACCTGCCTCAGAACTGGCCGGACCGCACCGACGGGGGCGCGGTGCTGCGCTTCGACGGGGTGGAGTCCTGCGCCCGGGTGTGGCTGAACGGCACGGACCTCGGCGAGTTCAAGGGCTCCCGGCTGCCGCACGAGTTCGCCGTCGGCCATCTGCTCAGGCCCGAGGGCAACGTCCTGGCGGTCCGGGTCCACCAGTGGTCGGCCGGCTCCTATCTGGAGGACCAGGACCAGTGGTGGCTGCCGGGCATCTTCCGTGACGTCACCCTGCTGCACCGCCCGGCCGGCGCCGCCCTCGACTTCTTCGTGCACGCCTCCTACGACCACCGGTCCGGCACCGGCACCCTGCGCGTCGACTCCGACGTGGACGGCCGGGTAACCGTTTCCGGGCTCGGTATCGACATCGCGACGGGCGAGAGCGTGACCATGCCGGTCGAGCCGTGGTCGGCGGAAACACCCAGGCTGTACGAGGGGGAACTGGCCACCGAGGGCGAGCGGGTGCCGCTGCGCATCGGTTTCCGCACCGCCGAACTGTCGGACGGGCTGATCAAGGTCAACGGCAGGCCGGTCCTCTTCAAGGGCGTCAACCGGCACGAGTGGCATCCGGAGAAGGGCCGCGCGCTGGACCTCGCCACCATGCGCGAGGACGTGCTGCTGATGAAACGGCACAACGTCAACGCCGTCCGTACCTCGCACTACCCGCCGCACCCGGCCTTCCTCGACCTGTGCGACGAGTACGGGCTGTGGGTGATCGACGAGTGCGACCTGGAGACCCACGGCTTCACCGAGCAGGGCTGGCGGGACAACCCCGTCGACGACGACCGCTGGACCCCGGCCCTGCTGGACCGGGCGTCCCGCATGGTCGAACGGGACAAGAACCACCCGTCGGTCGTCGTCTGGTCCCTCGGCAACGAGGCCGGCACCGGCCGCGGCCTGACCGCGATGGCCGAGTGGATCCGCGGCCGGGACTCCTCCCGGCTGGTGCACTACGAGGGCGACCACAACTGCCGTGACACGGACATGTACTCACGGATGTACGCCGGCCACGCCGAGGTCGAGCGGATCGGCCGGGGCCTGGACGGCGGCGCCCTCAAGCGACGCCGCCTCCCCTTCATCCTGTGCGAGTACGCGCACGCCATGGGCAACGGCCCCGGCGGGCTCGCGGACTACCAGCGGCTGTTCGAGTCGTACGACCGGCTGCAGGGCGCCTTCGTGTGGGAGTGGATCGACCACGGCATCGCCCATCCGGAGCTGGGCCACGCCTACGGCGGCGACTTCGACGAGGAGCTGCACGACGGCAACTTCGTCTGCGACGGCCTGCTCTTCCCGGACCGGGAGCCGTCCCCCGGCCTGGTCGAGTTCAAGAAGGTGATCGAACCGGTGGGCATCGCCGGCGACTTCGGCGACGGCACGGTCCGGGTCACCAACAAGCAGGACTTCGCCGATCTGTCGGCGCTGGCGTTCTCGTGGTCGTACGAGGTCGACGGGGAGACGGTGGAGTCCGGCACGCTGTCGGTGCCGGCGCTGGCGCCCGGCGAGTCCGCCGACGTCAAGCTGCCCGCGCCGCCGGCCGGGGCGCCGGCCGGCGAGGCCCTCTGGACGGTCCGGGCGGTGCTCGCGACGGACAGCGCCTGGGCGCCGAAGGGCCATGTCGTGGCCTGGGGGCAGGTGCCGGTGGCGGAGCGCCGGGTGCCCACGGTCGCGGCGACCGCCCGGCCGGTGTCGGGCGACCGGGTGATCACCCTAGGCCCCGGTACCTTCGACGCCCGCACCGGCGCCCTGACGGCCGTGGGCGACGTGTCCGTCTCCGGGCTGCGGCTGGACGTGTGGCGGGCCACCACCGACAACGACGACGGCGCCCCCTGGCAGCCCGACCTGCGCTACGGCCTGCTGTGGCGGGGGCTCGGCCTGCACCGGATGCGGCACCGGCTGGACGCGGTGGAGACCGGCGAACACACCCTGACGGTCCGTACCCGCGTGGCGCCGGCCGCACGGGAGCTGGGGCTGTCGACCGTGTACCGCTGGACCTCGGACGGAGATCGGCTGCGGCTGACCGTGCGCACCACCCCCGAGGGCGACTGGACCGTCCCCCTGCCCCGGCTCGGCATCCGCTTCGGACTGTCCGCGGCCGACCGTGTGCGGTGGTACGGCGGCGGCCCCGGCGAGGCGTATCCGGACACCAGGGCGGCGTCGGCGGTCGGCCGCTGGCAGTCGACGGTGGACGGTATGCAGACGCCGTACGTCCGTCCCCAGGAGAACGGCGCCCGTATCGACGTCCGCTGGGCCGAGCTCGGTGGCCTGCGCATCGAGGGCGACCCGGCGTTCTGGCTCACCGCCCGCCGCTGGACCACGGAGCAGTTGGACGCCGCCGCGCACCGCACCGATCTCACCCCCGGTGACACGGTGTGGGTCAACCTGGACCACGGCCAGCACGGCATCGGCTCCCAGTCCTGCGGCCCGGGCCCGCTGCCCCAGTACCACCTGCGGGCCGAACCGGCGGAGTTCTCCTTCGTGTTCTCCACCGCCCCCGCCCCGGAGGCCGACTGACCACACAACCCGGACACCCGGCCTCCTCGCCCGCGAGGAGCGCCTGTCGTGGGGCGTTCGCCCCGTCACCGGACCAGGCTCCGGGACGGGGCGTGCGCGCCGTGTGGGTGTCGTGAAGCGGGGTTCGCGGATCCGGCCCTCGCGGCCCGGCAGTTGCGCGGGGGACGATCTCGATGCCGGGGCCGAGCAGGTCCGGCCAGCCGCGGAAGGCGCCCGCGGTGCCGCCGGCGTGGTGGAATTCCTGTTACGTCTAGGGTATAGCCTAGAGTGACTAGGGAAGGGGGGCTTCCCATGGCCCGAGCTGGCCTCACCGCCGACCGTGTCGTCGCGGCCGCCGCCGAACTCGCCGACGAGGCGGGCTTCGAGAACGTCACCCTGTCCGCGCTGGCCCGCCGCTTCGGCGTGAAGGACGCCAGCCTGTACTCGCACGTCCGGGGCCTCGCGGACCTGCGCACCCGGCTCGCGCTGCACGCGGGCGGCGAGCTGATCGACTGGATCGCGGCGGCCGTGGCGGGCCGCGCGGGCAAGGACGCGCTGGCCGCCTTCGCCGGCGCCTACCGCGCCTACGCCCTGGAGCACCCCGGCCGGTACGCGGCCACCCAGATCCGCATCGACCAGTCCCTGATCGCCGGCTCCCCGGCGATGCGCCGCACCGCTGAGATCACCCACGGCATGCTGCGCGCCTACGGCCTGGAGGAGCCCGACCTGACCGACGCCGTACGTCTGCTGCGCAGCACCTTCCACGGCTACTGCGCCCTGGAGTCCGCCGGCGGCTTCGGCGCGGACCGGGACGTACGGGCCTCCTGGGACAAGGCGATCGACGCCCTGCACCTGGCCCTCACCCACTGGCCCCGGGAGAGGAACGATGACTGAACCGCTGCACTACGACGTCTCGGGCCGCGGTCCGGTCTTGCTGGTCCTGCCGGGCGGGGCCGGGCATCCGATGGGGCTCGGGCCGCTGACCGAGCGGCTGGCCGCGCACTTCACCGTGGTGACGTACGATCCGCTGGGCCTCGCCCACGGCCGGCTCGGCCTGCCGGTTGCCGGGCAGCGGGTGGCGGACTGGAGCGAGCGCGCGCACCGGGTACTGGAGGCCGTGCTGCCGGAGGGCGGATCCGCGTATGTGTTCGGGACCAGCTCCGGCGGCATCACCGCCCTGGACCTGCTCGCCCGGCACCCCGGGCGGCTGGCGCACGTGGTCGCGCACGAGCCGCCGTGCGTGACGGTGCTGCCGGACGGTCAGGAGCGGCGGGCCGAGCTGATCGGGCAGCTGGACGGCCCCGGACGCCCGCCCGCGGAGGGCGAGTCGGCGACGCCGTTCGGCGTGTTCCTGGCCCGGGTGCTGCGCCCGTTCACGTCGTACGTACCGGCCTTCACCGCCGCACCGGGCACGCTCACGCTCGCCGCCGGCGCCGACTCGCGCGACGGGGTGCTGCACCGGACGGCCGTGTCGCTCGCCGGGCGGCTGGGCGGTGCGTTCACGGAGTCCCCGGGCGGGCATCTGGGCACGTTGGATCACCCCTCCGCGTTCGCGGACCTCCTCGCCGACACGCTGCGCTCCAGTCCGCAAACCTCGGCGTAGGTGGGGGTGGTGCCGCCCGGGGCGCGTCCGGCGGCGATGTCGGTCACCGCGTCCAGGGCCGCGCCGAGCGCCCGCCGGTAGAGCAGCGAGCCGAGGCTGATTCGGCGTACGCCCAGGTCCGCGAGCTGGGCGACGCCGGGCCCGGTGGGCTGGTAGCGGATGTTGAGCGGGGCGTCGAGGTGCCGGACGAGCCCGGCGATCCGGTGGGGGTCGGTCAGCGCGGGCACGAACACCCCGTCGGCACCGGCCTGTCGGTAGGCCTCCAGGCGGCGCAGGGTGTCCCTCCCGTCACCGTCGCCCAGCCAGCAGGTGTCGTGGCGCGGCGGGACGCTCACCAGCCGGACTCCGGGGTCCGCCGGCGTTCGGCGTCGACTAGCGTCGTGACATGACCAGCGACACCTCCCCCAGCCTCGCCTCCGCCCTCGCCGCCGGGACGGTCGTGCTCGACGGCGGCATGTCGAACCAGCTGGAGTCGGTCGGACACGAGCTCAGCGACGAGCTGTGGTCGGCTCGGCTGCTCGCCGAACGGCCGGAAGCGGTGACGCAGGCGCATCTCGCCTACTTCCGGGCGGGCGCGGACGTGGCCATCACCGCGAGCTACCAGGCCACCTTCGAGGGTTTCGCACGGCGCGGGATCGGCCATGACGAGGCCGCGCGGCTGCTCGCGCTGAGCGTGGACCTCGCCCGAGAGGCCGCCCGGCGGGTCGGGGACGAGGGCGTCGACCGGCCGCTGTGGGTGGCCGCGTCCGTCGGGCCGTACGGCGCGATGCTCGCGGACGGCTCCGAGTACCGCGGGCGGTACGGGCTGAGCGTGGCCGAGCTGGAGCGCTTCCACCGGCCGCGGATGGAGGTGCTGGCCGCCGCCGCGCCGGACGTCCTCGCGCTGGAGACGGTGCCGGACGCCGACGAGGGCGCCGCGCTGCTCAGGGCGGTGCGCGGACTGGGGGTGCCGGCCTGGCTGTCCTACACGGTCGACGGTCGGCACACGCGGGCCGGGCAGCCGCTGGAGGAGGCCTTCGCCCTGGCCGCCGACGTGGACGAGGTGATCGCGGTCGGCGTGAACTGCTGTGCGCCGGAAGACGTGGAGCCCGCGGTCCGGATCGCGGCGCGGGTGACCGGCAAGCCGGTGGTGGTCTATCCCAACAGCGGCGAGGCCTGGGACGCCGAGGCGCGCGCCTGGACGGGGCGGACGAGCTTCGGCGCCGACCGGGTGAAGACGTGGCGGGACGCGGGAGCGAAGCTCGTCGGGGGGTGCTGCCGGGTGGGGCCGGAGGCGATCGCGTCGATCAGGCGGGCCCTGGGCACGGGCTGAACGTGACACCGGCCCCGCCTCCTTCCGGGCGCCGGCCTCCCGCGTGGGAACCGGTTTCTATGGTGTTGCCGCAGTTCCCGACGGTGCGGAGGGGCTGGGCATGACCAGGAGGAGCGAGGCCGCCGGGCGGAGCACGATCCGGGATGTCGCGGCGCGGGCAGGGGTGTCCGCGTCGACGGTGTCCCGGGTGCTGGGCGGGGTGTGTCCGGTGAGCTCGACGACCCGGACCCGGGTGATGCGGGCCGTGCGCGAGATGGACTACGTGGCCGACGCGCGCGCCAAGGCCGTCGCCGGGGTCGGCACGCCGACCCCGGCGTTCGTGCTGGAGGACATCACGGGGCCGTCGTTCGCGCACATGGCACGGGGGGTGGAGCGCGAGGCCGCGCGGCTCGGGCATCTGTGCCTGGTCTGCAGCACGGACGGTGGCCTGCGGCAGGAACGGGACTTCATCGAGACGATGCGCGCCCAGCGGGCGGCGGCGGTGATCCTGGTCGGCGGTGCGGCGGACACGCCCGAGTACCGGGAGCGCGCACGTCGTATCGCCGGTGCCCTGACCGGACACGACCGACAACAGACGGCCGACAACCGCCGATCGGCGCCTGACAACCGGCCACCGTGGACGATCAGCTCGTCGCACCCCGCGTCGGTCGGCCGGCGACGACCGGCCGTCGCCCGTCGGCCATCACCGCCGCCGGGCCCCCACCGACCGCCGCAGGCGCCGTACCGCCCCCGCCAGCTCCGCTCCCGGGGCCCGGATGTCCGAGGCGGGGCCGGGTTCCGGGACGGTGGGGGCGGCCGACCAGAGGGCGATTTCCGCGTCCCGCGGACCGTGTGCGGTATACGGTTCGCCGTCGCCAAAGATCCGCACCGGATGGGACGCGTCCCAGGCCTGCCAGCCGGGGTCCCCGCTCGTCGCGAAGCGTACCCAGGCCGCGTGCATCGCCTCGGCCAGCTCCCGCGGGGCGCCCTCGCCCGCGAGTTTCTTCGACTCGGGCAGGTCACCGGAGTCGAAGACGAACCCCAGTTCCAGGGCGTGGCAGGCGCCGAGCTCGGGGACGTTGGACGGCCAGGCGAACTCGTACACGTAGGAAGCGCCGGGGCGGGCGTCGGCGAGGCGGTGCAGCGGGAGGCGCAGCAGGTGGTCGGTGACCATCTGGCCGACGATCTCGGCGGCGCCGGCGTCGGGGCGCAGGGCCCGGTAGCCGCGGGGCACCTCGTGGCCGGCGCGGCAGCGGGCCATGGCTCCGGCGAGGGCGACGGGCCCGAGCCGGTCGACGCGTTCCAGCAGCCCGCCGGGCACGAGCCAGAGCCGGTACTCGTCCCGGGTCCAGCCCATGAGCAGCTCGACGCCCTGGGCCGCGTCGCCGTCGATCAGGGCCTGGAGGGGGTCGCGGGGCACGAGGTCGCCGTCCACGACGATGCCGAACGCGGGTCCGCCCAGTACCGGGCTGCTGAGCCGCCCGACCTCGGCCTGGGTGCGCAGCAGCAGGTCGCGGTCGACGGCGGCGAAGGCCTCGGCGGTGGCGGGGATCTTCAGCCGGGTGGCCATGCGGCGCACCATGCGCCGTACCTTGTCGCGTTCGGACGCCTCCGGTGGCCCGCTCTGCAGCACCGCGCGCCGGATCAGGCCCCGGCTCGCGGGTGCGGCGAGCAGGGCACCCGCGCTGATGGCGCCGGCCGACTGACCGCACAGGGTGACCTGGTCCGGGTCGCCGCCGAAGGCGCCGATCGCGTCGTGCACCCAGCGCAGAGCGGCGAGCTGGTCGCACAGGCCGGGGTTGGGCGGTGCGTCGGGGAAGAGCCCGTAGCCCTCGACGCCGAGCCGGTAGTTGACGGAGACACAGATGACGCCGTCCCGGGCGAAGGTGGCGCCGTCATAGACGGGCACGGCGGAGGATCCCCTGGTCAGGGCGCCGCCGTGGAGCCAGACCAGGACCGGTAGGCGGGCGCCGGGGTCCGGCTGCGGGGTCCATACGTTGAGGTTGAGGCAGTCGTCGCCGGGGATCTCCAGGTCGGACAGGTACTGGGCGAAAGCCTCGGAGTACGGCGGTTTCGGCGCGGTGGGACCGAAGGCGCCGGCGTCGCGCACCCCGTCCCAGGGCTCGGGCGGCTCGGGCGGACGGAACCGCCGGGGGCCGAAGGGCGGGGCGGCGTACGGGATGCCCCGGAACACCGCGACACCCTGCTCGTACCGGCCGCGTACGGCCCCGTACGGCGTTCTGACCACGGGGTTCGCCTGGTCCGCCGTCATCGCCCACCAGCCCTTCGCCGCGCGCTCGTGCACCGTGCACCATCAGAGCATCACAAGAGCGCCCGGTATTCCGGCGCACGTGCGCGCGGGAGGGCCGTTCGGGCTACCCCGGTACGGTAGGTGAGGGAGCTGTCGCTTTCCGTGCGGCGGCCAGCTGGGCGCCGGTGCCGATGGCCCCGGCCGCCTGGTCGAAGGGTGACGGGGACTTGGCCATGAGCAGCCCGACCCGGTCGCCGCTCGCCCCGCTGCGGTAGACCAGCCCGGAGGTGATCTCGCAGTCGCCGGTGACGGGCCGCCGTACGAACTGGCCGGTCATGGCCTGGTCGTTGACGCCGAGGTCGGTCCCGGCGCCCCGCACCACGAAGGTCCCGTCCTGGTGGGCGGTGCTGCCGGGTGTCCGGACGGCGACCACGCCGAGCGTGCCGTGGGCGCGGTCGTCGAGGATCACGTCGCCGAGGTCGCCGTAGGTCCGCGGCGCGCGCGGGTTGCCGACGGTGAGGGTGAGGGCGCCGCCGGTGTCGCCGGCCGCGTTGCCCGCCGTGGTGGTGACGGTGAACTCGCCGGTGCCGGTGGGTGTTCCGGAGATCAGGCCGGTGCGGGAGTCGAGGCGCAGGCCGTCGGGGAGACCGTCCGCCGTGAACCGGGTAGGTTCGCGCGCGGCCCGCAGGAGGTGCTGGAAGTAAACTCCCTTGCTGGCGAAGGCAGTTGTGGCAGAGGCGAGTCGGGGTACCGACGGGGTCGGCATGGCGGCGGAGGCGGTCTGCGACAGCGGGCCCCGGCCGGCGGGGTTGGTCTTCGTGACGAGGAGCGGCCCACTGCGTGATGTGCGGCGCCCTTTCGGGCGCAGGACGGTGACGGCGTCCAGCGCGGAATCGTTTTCCGGGCATGGACCTCACCACGCGCACCGCAGCGGGCCTCGCCGTGGCCGCAGTCGCCCTGGTCACCGCCTACGGCGCGGCCCACGCCGCCTGCCACACCGTGGCTCCCGGACCGCACCGGGCCACCGTGGCCACCCGGCGACGAGCAAGACCCGAAGGAGGACGTGGAGCTCGACCAGACCGGTCGGCCCGACCTCGGCGAGGACTGAACAGACCCCGGCCCGCCGGGACCACACCACGGCGACGGCCGGACACCTCCCGCAGGGGTGCCCGGCCGCCGTCGTATGCCGTCTGCCGTGTCCGGTCGTGGTGAAGGAGTGACGGGCGCCGGTCAGTCCTCCCCGCGGTGGCGGTGGGCGGCGCCGACGAGGGCCTCGATCGCGTCCACGGCGCTGCCGTCGTGGTCGCTGCCGGCGGTGCCCTCGCCGGTCTGGACATTGGCCGTGCGGTCGACCTCCAGCCAGGAGTCCGCGCGCGAGTTGTCGATCACGGTGATCAGGCTGCCGGACGCGGCCGCCGGTGCCGCACCGGCCCCGAGCACCGCGGCGGCGACCGCCGCCACCATCCCGAGCCGGGATACGGCGCCGGTCACACGCCCACCCCCTCGGGGGTGAGCCGCTCGCGGGCGATGTTGCGCTCCAGCAGGGTGGTGGAGGCCTTCACCCCGATCCCGCTCGCCGGGTCCACCTCCGGCAGCCGGCCGTCGGCCGCCTTCAGGCCGGCGAGCGCGGAGTCCATCGCCTGGTGCGCGGCGAACAGGCACGGGGTGCTGTAGATCGCGACGTCCACGCCGAGGTCGGACAGCTCACCGAGGGACAGCCGGGGCGACTTGCCGCCGGCGATCTGGTTGAACAGCAGCGGCTTGTCTCCGACGACCTCCCGGATGCGCTTGATCCACTCGACGCTGCGCACCCCGTCGACCAGCACCACGTCGGCGTCGGTCGCGGCCAGCCGCTCGGAGCGGTGCAGGATGTCGTGCTCGTCGGTGGCGTCCGTACGGGCGACGACCACCAGGTCCTTGCGGGTCCGCAGGACCTGGTGCAGCTTCTCCAGGTACTCCTCCAGCGGCAGCACCTGCTTTCCGTCGGCATGACCGCAGCGGCGGGGCCGTTTCTGGTCCTCGAGGATCACACCGGAGGCGCCGATGCGCTCCAGCCCCTCGACGACGTGACAGGCGACCTCGGGGTCGACATACCCGTCGTCGATGTCGACCAGCAGGTGATGGTGCGGGAACGCGCCCCGCAGCCGCTGGACGAAGGCCACCATGTCGGGCCATGCGATGAAACCGATGTCCGGCAGCCCGTAGTACGAGGCCGCGAAGCCGAAGCCCGAAACGAACATCCCGTCGTAGTGCTTGGCCGCGATCGACGCCGAGTACATGTCGTACACGCCGATCAGCGGTGTGGTCCCGGGCCCGGCGATGCGCTCGCGCAGCTTCTTACCGTAAGTCAAGGTCCGGCTCCTCCTGTGGGTGGGTGACGCTGGGCCGGATGGCCGACGCGTCTCGACGCCCTTTGCCAAGGCAAGAGCATCTCTAGATATTCACGTGACTCTCTGCATACGCGAGCTTTACTCACTCCAATGGTCGAACCGGTTCACCGGAGAAACGTCACGCATGGAGCCGTCCCGCCCATCCCGCCGCCGTCGTACGACGCCGGCGGGCGCCGAGGAGTTCGCCGTAGTACGGCCGGCCGTACTCGGTGCAGGGCGCCGCCGTGGCGGTAGTCCGTGGTGCGGGTGCACAGCAGCAGTCGCGCGGCCAGGCGACGTCCCCAAGCCGCCGTCGCCCGCGTCCGCTCCAACTCCCCTTGAAGCGCAGGGCGGCTGACCGTAGCCTCGCCGGGCATGAGCGCCGTTCCCCCGTTACTGGACCATCTCGTCCTCGCCACGCCCGATCTGGCGGCGACCGTCGCCGACTTCGCGCGGCGGACCGGGGTGACGCCCGTGCCCGGCGGTGCGCATCCCGGCCTCGGCACGCGCAACCATCTGGTGGGGCTGGGCGGCCGCAGCTATCTGGAGATCCTCGGCCCCGATCCCGAGCAGCCCGGGCCCGACGGTCCGCGGCCGTTCGGGGTCGACGGGCTGACCGGCCCGCGCACACTGACCTGGGCGATCAGCCCGCCCGACCTGGACGCGGCGATCACGACGGCCCGCGAGCGGGGCTACGACCCCGGGCCCGCACACCCGATGAGCCGCCGCACCCCCGACGGCACCGTACTGCGGTGGCGGCTGACCGACGGCGGACCCGCGCACCCCTCCGGTCCGGTCCCGTTCCTCATCGACTGGGGCGAGTCCCGCCACCCCACGGCGTCGGGGCTGCCGGTCACCCCGCTGCTGGCGGTCTCCGCCACGGTGCCGGACCCGGAGGAGGTACGCGGCCGGCTCGCGGCCCTGGGCACGGCGCTGGCCCTCACCGCGGGCCCCCTCGCACTCTCCTTCACGGTGGACACCCCCAACGGTCCGGTCACCTTCGGCTGAGGCGGGCCGCGTGTCCGATTCCTTCAAGACCGGCCGACGGCCGCCCGCCTACGGTGACGGCATGACTCCACGATTCGCGCTGATCGGCGTGGTGACGTCCGACATGGCCGCCGCGCTCGCCTTCTACCGTCTCCTCGGACTCGTCTTTCCCGAGGGGTCCGAAGAACAGCCGCACGTCGATGCCGAGCTGCCCGGCGGGCTGATCTTCGCCCTGGACACCGAGAAGACCGTCCGCTCCTTCCACTCCGGCTGGCAGCCGCCCGTGCGCGGTGGCCGCGTCGGGCTCGCCTTCCGCTGCGACTCGCCCGCCGAGGTCGACGCCCGGTACGAGGACCTGGTGGACGCCGGCTACCACGGCGAGCTGAAGCCCTGGGACGCCTTCTGGGGCCAGCGGTACGCCACCGTGCACGACCCCGACGGCAACGGCGTCGACCTGTTCGCCCCGCTACCCACCGCCGAGTAGCTCGCCGAGCGGCATGCCGGTCAGCTCCCGCACCTCGCGGGCGAGGTGGGGCTGGTCCGCATACCCGGCGCGCACGGCCGTCTCGGCGTACGGCGTCCCGGAGCGGGCCAGTGCCAGCGCCCGCTGCAGCCGCAGGATGCGGGCCAGGGTCTTCGGGCCGTAGCCGAACGCGCCCAGGCAATGGCGGTGCAAGGTCCTTGTGGCGATGCCTAGTTCGGCGGCCGTGGCCGACACCGGGCGGCCCTCGTCCAGGCGTTGGACCAGCCGGTGCAGCAGCCGGTCGGGGGCCGCGGTCCGCGCTGCCCGGTCCAGGGCGATGTCCTCCAGCGCCGTCGCCGGGTCGGCCGCCGCCTCGACGCACTCGCGCAGCCGCCGGACCCGGGCGGCGGGCCAGAGGTCGGCCAAGTCGACGCGCAGGTCGAGCAGTTCGTGCGCGGGTACGCCGAGCAGGGCGGGCGCGGTGCCGGGGAAGAAGCGGACGCCGGCCCAGGAGCGGGGCGGGCCGCCGGGGACGTACGGGCCAGTGTCGGGGCCCGCGACCAGCAGCCGGCCCTCGCTCCACAGCAGGTCCATGCAGCCGTCGGGCAGTACCGGCCCGCCACCGGCCCCGTCCGGGGTGTTCGTCCACACGACCGCGCCGGTCAGCCGGGACGCCCGCTCCCTGTACACGGGGGCCAGCCTACGTCGCCGACGCCGCCGGGCCCCACCTCCCGCATCGGCCCGGCCCGGTGCTCCTGCCGGCTCACTCCGTACTCGCGCTTGAACGCGGTGGACAGGGCGAAGGCGCTGCCGTAGCCGACCTGGCGGGCGATGCTGCCGAGGGTGAGGTCCGTGTCGCGCAGGCGGTCGGCAGCGAGCGCGGCCACCGTCCACGGGTGCGCGGGGTCGTCCTGCGGCAGGCGCACTTCGCCAGGGAGGCGGCGGCCGGGGCATGTCAGGCCTGACGCCGGCGGGCGCGGGGCCTCTCGGCCGCCTCCCTCTCACATGCCCACCCCTACGCCCTGCCCTGCCGCCCTGCACACCCCGGACCCGCGCCCCGTACACCCGGATCCCCTCCCCGACGACCCGCGGGCCCCTCCCCCCACCAGGTCAGTACTCCTACCGCGCCGTCCCGCCGTCGCCGTTGGTCTCGTGCGGATGCCGGTCGTCGGTCTTGTGCGGCGGTCTGCCGCCGTCGGCCTCGTGCGGGTCCCGGCCGTTCGCCTTGGGCGCCTGGTGGGTGTGCTTGGCGTGGGTGCGCAGGCGGGCCGTGACGTCCTCCGGGGGCAGGAAGCGGGACCAGCGCTCGGGAAACTCGGAGGGCATGTCGGGGTCGTCGGGGTCGGCCTCGCGGGCCGCCGCGGCCCGGGCGACGTACTCGGCGACCTGCACCTCCCGCAACCGTTCGTTCGCGGCGCGGGCGGCCGCCGTGGCCGCGGCGGGCCAGACCCGGTCGATGGCGGCGTTCACCGCCGCGCCGACAAGGACCGCGAAGGCCGACACGCCGATCCACAGGAGCACGGCGACGGAGGCGGCGAGGGAGCCGTAGATGGTGGCGCCCTCGATGGTGTGCACGAGGTAGATCCGCAGCAGGAAGCTGCCGAGGACCCACATGGCCAGGGCGACGAGGGCGCCGGGCACGTCCTCGATCCACGGGGAGCGGACCGGCACGGACACGTGGTACAGGGTCGTCAGGAAGGCGATGGACAGGACGATGACGACCGGCCAGTACAGGACCTGCACCAGCGTCGCCGACCATGGCACCACCCGCACCACCGCGTCCGGGCCCGCCACCATCAGCGGCAGGGCCACCGAGCCGATCAGCAGCGCCACGATGAACAGCAGGAACGACATCATCCGGGTCTTGACGATGCCCCGGACGCCGTCGAGGCCGTACATCACGGTGATGGTGTCGATGAAGACGTTCACCGCGCGCGATCCCGACCACAGGGCGAAGACGAAGCCGATGGAGATGACGTCGGGCCGGCCCTTCATCACGTCGTGCAGGATCGGTTCGGTGATCTCCTTCACACCCTTGTCGGACAGGACCGTCCGGGAGGCGTCGAGGATGTTGTTCTCGAGGCTGCTGATGGTGTGGGCGCCGGTCCAGGTGTCCACGTAGGCGAGCAGCCCGATGAGGCAGAGCAGCAGCGGCGGCACGGACAGCAGCGTGAAGAATGCCGCCTCGGCCGCCAGGCCCAGGATGCGGTACTCCATGCAGGAGTTGACGGTGTCCTTGAGCAGCAGCCAGGCCGTCCTGCGCTTGGAGACGTTCCGGTAGAGGGCTCTGGCCCGGTGGAGGCGACCGGCGGGCCGCTCGGGGGGTTCACTTGCTGGCTGCACGACCCAAAGGTATCCGCAGCACCGGACCGCCCTCACCTTCCGGGGCCGGCGAGCAGATCGGGCGCGCCCGGCGGGGCCGCTGTGCCACTCTGGAGTCCATCACCGCCGCTGTCCCGGGTAGGTTCGCAATCATGGCAGGCACCTCCACCCACACCGTGACGAACCAGCCGCCTCCCCTGGTCGGCTACGACGTCTTCGCCGCCGACCGGGCCCTCGTGGCGGCCGTCGAGCGGCACACCGCTCCGGACGTGCTGGACGAGGTGCGCTCGGAACTGTCGGCGCTGGGCCGCGCCGCGGGCTCGGCGCAGGTGCAGGAGTGGGGGGTGCAGGCGAACGAGCACCCGCCCCGGCTGCGCACCCACGACCGCTACGGCCACCGGATCGACGAGGTCGACTTCCACCCGGCCTGGCACCGGCTGCTCGGCAAGGGGGTCTCGGCCGGGCTGACCGGCGCCTGGACCCGGCCGTCCGGGCACGTCCGCCGGGCGGCCGGCTTCGTGCTCTGGACCCAGGTCGAGGCGGGCAACTGCTGCCCGCTGTCGATGACCCACGCGGCGGTGCCGGCGCTGCGGACCGACCCGCTGCTCGCCGCCGAGTGGGAGCCCCGGCTGACGTCCACGGTGTACGACCGCGAGCTGCGGCCCGCCGTGCGCAAACCCGGTGCGCTCTTCGGCATGGGCATGACCGAGAAGCAGGGCGGCAGCGACGTCCGCGCGAACACCACCGAGGCCCGGCCGCTCGCCGAGGCGGGCACGTACGAACTGACCGGGCACAAGTGGTTCTGCTCGGCCCCCATGTCGGACGCCTTCCTGGTGCTGGCGCAGGCCCCGGAGGGCCTCACCTGTTTCCTGGTGCCGCGCGTCCTGCCGGACGGCAGCCGCAATGTGTTCCTCATCCAGCGGCTGAAGGACAAGCTGGGCAACCGGTCCAACGCCTCGGCCGAGGTGGAGTTCGCCGGCACCTGGGCGCGCCGGGTCGGCGAGGAGGGGCGCGGGGTGCGGACGATCATCGAGATGGTCGCGGCCACCCGGCTGGACTGCGCGCTGGGCTCGGCGGGCCTGATGCGGCAGGCGGTGGCGCAGGCGGTCCACCACTGCGCCCACCGGGAGGCGTTCGGCGGCAAGCTGATCGACAAGCCGCTGATGCGCAACGTCCTCGCCGACCTCGCGCTGGAGTCGGAGGCGGCGACCGCGCTCACGCTCAGGCTGGCGGCCGCCTACGACGACGGAGGTGAACCGGAGCGCGCCTTCCTGCGGCTGGCGGTGCCTGCCGCCAAGTACTGGATCAGCAAGCGCTGTGCGCCCGTTGCGGTCGAGGCCGCGGAGTGCCTGGGCGGAAACGGCTATGTCGAGGAGTCGGGCCTGCCCCGGCTGGTACGGGAGTCGCCGCTGAACTCGATCTGGGAGGGCGCCGGAAACGTTCAGGCACTGGACGTGCTCCGGGCGCTGCAACGCGAGCCGGGCGCACTCGACGCCTGCCTGACCGAGATCGGCCGCTCACACGGCGCCGACCACCGCCTCGACCGCGCCGTGAAGGACCTCTTCACCGAACTCGCCGACCTGGACGCGGTCGAGGGCCGCGCCCGGCGGATCGCGGAACGCCTCGCACTGGTGCTCCAGGGTTCGCTCCTGGTCCGGCACGCCCCGCCGGAGGTGGCGGACGCGTTCTGCGCGTCCCGCCTGGGCGGGGACCACGGAGCGTCTTTCGGCACGCTGCCAACAGGCCTGGATCTGGCGCCGATTGTGGAACGGGCGCGCCCGGCACTGTGAAACGCGGCCTGCCGAGCCGAGCGAAGTCGGCCGAGCCCCCGGTGGGGGTGGTGCTGCGCCGACACGGCACCACCCCCACCTCATGGGCCCGTTAAGCCCGCGGACGCGACACCGCGTCGGGGTCAAGTCTCGGCCACCCCCCGACCGTCCACCAGGGTTGCAGGGGGTTGCAACTTGTGGGGGCACGTGCGCGGAGTGTGTGCCTCCGGCCTGCCCGGAGCGGCAGTATGGGAGATAGCAGCCGGACCGGAAACCGCCGCCAGGACGGCTTGACAAAATATGTTCGACGCCCCGACCGGGAGGACCCCCGTGGTGAACCCGCCGATGAACGTGGCGCGCCTGGCCGCCGTGGACGCGGCACAGGCGGCGCGGCTGCTGAGCGAGGTACGTGACGCCACCCTTGCCGGTCAGCGGGCGAGAATAGCGCCCCGGCCGGTGATCGAGCAGTCCTGGGGACGGATGCTGCGCAGCGGTGTCGATCCCGACCACGACTTCAGATCCGGGCTGCTGCCCTCCGACGAAGTGCTGCGCAGGCGCGAGGAGTCGCCGCTCAGGCACGTCCTGCCGGTGCTGCGGCAGGGTCTGCTTTCGGTCGCCGACATAGCCCAGCACATCATGGTCGTCGCGGACGCCGACGGCCGGGTGCTGTGGCGGGAGGGGGCCTCGCCGGTGCTGCGCAAGGCGGACGGCCTGGGCTTCGAACTCGGCGCGGACTGGCGGGAAGACGTCGTCGGCACCAACGGGGTGGGCACTCCGGCGGTGGTACGGCGGCCCGTGCAGGTCTTCGCCGCCGAGCACTTCGTCCGCTCGCACGCCTCCTGGACCTGTACCGGCGCGCCGATCACCGACCCCAGGGACGGCCGGCTGATCGGTGTGGTGGACGTCAGCGGCCCGCTGGAGACCATGCATCCGGCGACCCTCGCCTGGGTGGACTCGGTGGCCAAGCTGGCCGAGGCGCGGCTGCGGGAGTTGCACCGGGACTCGCTGGAGCGGCTGCGGTCGGTGGCGGCGCCGGTGCTGGCCCGGCTGGACGGGCGGGCGCTGGTGGTGGACCGGGACGGCTGGTCGGCGGCGGTGTCCGGGATGCCGTATGTGCGGCGGGTCGCGCTGCCCAAGTCGCTGGCGCCGGGCCGCCGGTGGCTGCCGTCGCTCGGGTCGTGCGCGGTGGAGCCGCTGGCCGGGGGCTGGTTGCTGCGCGCGGCCGAGGAACCGGCCGGCACGGCTCCCCGGATCGTGCTGGATCTGGCCAGGCCGGGACGCAGTACGCTGACGGTGTCCGGTGCGGCGGGGTCCTGGTCGCATGAACTCAGTCCCCGGCATACCGAGTTGCTGTATCTGCTCGCCGCGCACCGGGCCGGCCGCGGGGCGGCGGCCCTGGCCGAGGACCTGTTCGGGGACTCCTCACGCACGGTGACGGTGCGGGCGGAGATGTCCCGGATCCGGCGGTACTGCGGGGAACTTCTGCAGCATCGGCCGTATCGTTTCCGCGAGGACGCGGAGTTCGAGGTGCTCCTCCCCGACGACCCGCGTGACCTGCTGCCTTCCTCGACGGCGCCGGCGATCGCGCGGATGCGGACGGCCGCGCAGCGCGGCGGTCCCGCGGACCGGTGAGCGTGTCTTCCGCATATTTGCGGGGTCTTCGCCCTGCGCGGGCCGTTGCTGCCGTAGCATCCCATGAGGGCCTCCCCAGCCGCTTCTCGCGTCAACATAAAGATCATCAGGCGCAGTTGGCCCGCCACCGGCCGGCGAGCCCCGGCGGCGAAGGAGCCCTGGAGAAGGGGACGAGATGAAGCATCGCGGCAGACACCGCCGGCGCAGGCGGGGCGCGGCACTGCGCGCGGTCCTGACCGGGACCGCCTTGGCGCTCACCGCGGCCGCCACCCTGATCAGCGTCTCCCAGGCGGACGTCACCGACAGCCCCGGCGCGCTCAGGCCGCTCTCCTCCCCCACGGACACGGGCCGGCTGCGGCTCCAGGAGCGGCTGGTCCCCGCCCGCACACTCGACCGGCTCTCCGCCGCGATGGGCCGCCCGGTCGGCGTGGACGCCGTGCTGGCGAGCGCCGACCGCGGGATGCGCGCGTCCGCCGACTGTTCCTCGGCCGACCGCGCGTCCCTGCCCGTCACCCCGGCCGCCACCCGCGCCTACTGCTGGGACCCGGCCGACTCCGCCGGCACCGCCTGGCGGCCGGCGTCGGTGACCACGTCCGGGGACGCCGACGACGACGGTGTCTGGGGCGCCCACCGGGTCGTGCTGGCCGGCTGGACCCACAGCACCACCGCCGGCCCGGCCGCCGAGCGGGGGCTGGCCCGGGTCGCCTTCGTGAACGCCGACGACCCCGCCCGGCTCGCCTACCGCTGGGTGCTGCTGGTGGTGCCGGTCGACGGCGGCCGTGACTACCGGGGGCTGACCTCGGGGATCTCCGGGATGGTCTGGTACCAGGACAAGCTGCTGGTCACCGCCAGGACCGGCGGCGTCGACGCGCTGTACGTCTACGACCTCGACCGGATCCAGCGCGCCGGCGTCGACGGGCCCGCGATCGGCCGGGTGCCCGGCGGCTGGTCCGCCGACGGCTACCGCTATGTGATGCCCGCGGTCGGCTCGTACCGCTTCACCGGGGGCCGCTGCCATCGCTCGGGCCCGCCCTGTCCCGGCGCGCTCGCCCTCGACCGGAGCAGCGTGCCGGACAGCCTGGTCGCCGCAGAGTGGACCGCGCCGGACGGGGAGCGGAACGCCCGGCTGTGGCGGTATGCGTTCAGCAGGGATCCGGCGCGCGAGGGGCTGCTCGCCACGGACGCCGTGGGGCGGGTGACGGCCATGGACGCCTACCGGACCCGGGCGGCGGGGATCCGGGGCGTGCTGTCGTACCGGCAGCCCGGGGCGCAGGACGCGTCCTGGTATGTGGGACGCCTGCCCGGCTCACGGGACGGACATGGCGGGCTGTGGCGGCAGGACGCCGGCGGCGCGAAGGCGGCGCACTGCGGCGCGGACGGCACGCATCGCTGCTGGGCGGAGGCGGCGGGCTCCCTGTCGTACTGGCAGGAGACGGGCGAGGTCTGGTCGCTGTCGGACCGGATGCTCTTCGCCGTGCCCCTGGCAGGACTGGACCGGTCGCTGGGCTGACCCCGCAGCCCCCTGAAGGCGACCGGCTGTCCACAGGGTGCCCGGGGCGATCGACAGACCGGGCGGTGGGATGATTCCCTGGCCCGCATGAGCAGCGTCCCTGTCACCACCTGGTCCCTGGAGCAGACCTCGCCGGCCGACCTCCGGCCGGCCGCCGCGCCCGAGGGCGATGTCCGGATCGTTCGCGCCGAGGTTCCCTCCCCCGAGTTCAGCCGCTTCCTGTACGCCTCGGTCGGCGGCGACATCCGCTGGACCGACCGGCTGGGGTGGACGTACGCCCGGTGGCAGGAGTACCTGGACCGGCCCGGCGTGGAGACCTGGGTGGCCTACGACCGCGGCACCCCGGCCGGCTATGTGGAGCTGGACCCGCAGGACGAGGGCACGGTCGAGATCGCCTACTTCGGGCTGGTCCCCGCCTTCCGCGGCCGGCGCATCGGCGGCCATCTGCTGTCGTACGGCACGGCGCGCGCCTGGGACCTGGCCGACCGGTGGCCCGAGCGGACGCCGACGAAGCGGGTGTGGCTGCACACGTGCAGCAAGGACGGCGAGTTCGCCATGGACAACTACCAGCGGCGCGGCTTCAAGCTGTTCGACACCAAGGTGGAGCTGGAGCCGGACGTGGCGGAGCCCGGTCCCTGGCCAGGCGCCTACCCGGCCTGACCTGCCGGGACAAGCCTTCCCGCACGGCATGTGAGCGACGACACCCTGTCCCAAGATTCGGGACAAGGGTGTCCGCATATTGGATAAAGCTGGACTGTGTCCAGATCGCCATGACACGCTTCCGTCATGTCTGGAACTGGAATTGCCTTGGTGAGTCGGCGGCACGTCGACCTCGGCCGCATGTCCAGCGCCATCTGTCCGGCGAGCTGACCGCTCCAGCACCGCCGCGAACCCCCCCTACCTGATGTTCCTTGCGCAATGACGCGCACGCCTGCCCGCGTGCGCGCATCTGTGCAGGTCAGAGCCGATTCCCACCGGTCCCGAAGGACGTAGAACCATGGCCGCCACTCCGCCGAACCCCGCCGCCTCCGCGCCCCGCCGCAAGGTGAGCCGTCACCGTGGTGAGGGTCAGTGGGCGGTGGGCCACTTCACTCCGCTGAACGGCAACGAGCAGGTCAAGAAGGACGACGACGGTCTCAATGTGCGGACGCGCATTGAGACGATCTACTCCAAGCGCGGTTTCGACTCGATCGATCCCAGCGACCTGCGCGGCCGGATGCGCTGGTGGGGGCTGTACACCCAGCGCAAGCCCGGGATCGACGGCGGCAAGACGGCGGTGCTGGAGCCGGAGGAGCTCGACGACCGCTACTTCATGATGCGGGTGCGCATCGACGGCGGTGCGCTGACCACCCAGCAGCTGCGCGTCATCGGGGAGATCTCCCAGGAGTTCGCGCGCGGCACCGCGGACATCACCGACCGGCAGAACGTGCAGTACCACTGGATCCGGGTCGAGGACGTGCCCGAGATCTGGGAGCGGCTGGAGGCCGTGGGCCTGTCCACCCTGACCGCCTGCGGTGACACCCCGCGTGTGATGATCGGCTCCCCGGTGGCGGGCATCGCCGAGGACGAGATCATCGACGCGACGCCGGCGCTGGAGGAGATGAAGCGCCGCGTCCTGAACAACAAGGCGTACTCGAACCTCCCTCGGAAGTTCAAGACGGCCATCTCGGGTTCGCCGCTGCTGGACGTCGTGCACGAGATCAACGACGTGGCGTTCGTCGGCGTACGGCACCCCGAGCACGGCCCGGGCTTCGACCTGTGGGTGGGCGGCGGCCTGTCCACCAACCCCAAGCTCGGTGTGCGACTGGGCGCCTGGGTGCCGATCGACGAGGTCCCGGACGTCTACGAGGGCGTCATCTCGATCTTCCGTGACTACGGCTACCGCCGGCTGCGCAACCGCGCCCGGCTGAAGTTCCTCGTCGCCGACTGGGGCGCGGAGAAGTTCCGTCAGGTGCTGGAGGACGAGTACCTGGGAGGGCGCAAGCTGATCGACGGGCCCGCTCCCGAGCAGCCCGTGCAGCAGTGGCGCGACCACATCGGCGTGCACCGGCAGAAGGACGGCCGTTACTACGTCGGTTTCGCCCCGCGGGTCGGCCGCGTCGACGGCGCCACGCTGACGAAGATCGCCGAGCTCGCGGAGGCGCACGGCTCGGGCCGGGTGCGCACCACCGTCGAGCAGAAGATGATCGTCCTCGATGTCGCGCAGGACAAGGTCGACTCGCTGGTCGAGGGCCTGGAGGCGCTGGACCTCACCGCCCGGCCGTCCTCCTTCCGGCGCGGCACCATGGCCTGCACCGGCATCGAATTCTGCAAGCTCGCCATCGTCGAGACCAAGCAGCGCGGCTCGTCGCTGATCGACGAACTGGAGCGCCGCCTGCCGGACTTCGACGAGCCGATCACCATCAACCTCAACGGCTGCCCGAACGCCTGCGCCCGTATCCAGGTCGCGGACATCGGTCTCAAGGGCCAACTGGTCCTCAACGACCGGGGCGAGCAGGTCGAGGGCTACCAGGTGCACCTCGGCGGCGCGCTCGGCCTGGAGGCGGGCTTCGGCCGCAAGGTGCGCGGACTGAAGGTCACCGCGGAGGAGCTGCCCGACTACGTCGAGCGGGTCCTGAAGCGGTTCCAGGCCGAACGCGAGGACGGCGAGCGGTTCGCCACCTGGGCCGCGCGCGCGGACGAGGAGGCACTGTCGTGAGCGAACGTGCCGCACCCTTCTACTGCCCCTACTGCGGCGACGAGGACCTGCGTCCGCACGAGCAGAGCCACGGCGCCTGGGAATGCGGGGCGTGCAACCGCGCATTCCAGCTGAAGTTCCTCGGGCTGCTCGCCCGGGGCCTTCAGCGAGCCGACAACGGAGGGGACCCACAGACATGACGACGGCTCAGGAAGACCGCACGACCGACGAGTTGAGGGCGCTCGCCGAGCAGGCGGGCCGCGACCTGGAGGACGCCTCCGCGCTGGAGATCCTCCAGTGGGCGGTCGACACCTTCGGCGCGAAGTTCTGCGTCACCTCGTCCATGGAGGACGCCGTCGTCGCCCATCTCGCCTCGCGCGTGCTCAAGGGCGTGGACGTCGTTTTCCTCGACACCGGTTACCACTTCCCGGAGACCATCGGCACCCGTGACGCCGTCGAGGCCGTGATGGACGTCAACGTCATCACCCTCACGCCGAAGCAGACGGTCGCCGAACAGGACGCGGAGTACGGCCCGAGGCTGCACGACCGCGACCCCGACCTGTGCTGCGCGTTGCGCAAGGTGAAGCCGCTCGAAGAGGGGCTGAAGGGCTACCAGGCGTGGGCGACCGGCCTGCGCCGTGACGAGTCCCCGACCCGGGCGAACACCCCGGTCGTCGGCTGGGACGAGAAGCGGCGGAAGGTCAAGATCTCCCCGATCGCCCGCTGGACGCAAGACGACGTGGACGCCTACGTCACCGAACACGGCGTGCTCACCAACCCGTTGCTGATGGACGGCTACGCCTCCATCGGGTGCGCCCCCTGCACCCGCCGGGTCCTGGAGGGCGAGGACGCGCGCGCCGGCCGCTGGGCGGGTCGTGCCAAGACCGAGTGCGGGCTGCACGGATGACGACGAACACAGCCGCTCACACGGCAGCCACAGCTCCCGCTGCTACTGCTGTGACGGAAGCGAACATTGCGACCCAGGAGAACCACGTGACGACCGGAGCCACCGTCTGGCTCACGGGTCTGCCGAGCGCCGGCAAGACCACCATCGCGTACGAGCTGGCCGGCCGGCTGCGCGCCGAGGGCCACCGCGTCGAGGTGCTCGACGGCGACGAGATCCGCGAGTTCATCTCGGCGGGCCTCGGCTTTTCCCGCGAGGACCGGCACACCAACGTGCAGCGCATCGGTTTCGTCGCCGAACTGCTCGCCCGCAACGGCGTCAAGGCGCTGGTGCCGGTGATCGCGCCGTACGCGGACAGCCGGGAGGCGGTGCGGGGGCGGCACGCGGAGAACGGGACGTCGTACCTGGAGATCCATGTGGCGACCCCGGTCGAGGTGTGCAGCGTGCGCGATGTGAAGGGGCTGTACGCCAAGCAGGCCGCGGGTGAGCTGTCCGGGCTGACGGGTGTCGACGACCCGTACGAGGAGCCGCGGACGCCGGATCTGCGGATCGAGTCGCAGCACCAGACCGTGCAGGAGTCCGCGGCGTCGGTGTACGCCCTGCTGAGCGAGAGGGGACTGGCATGACGACGACCGTGGCGAAGGCCGAGGAGGGCACGGACAGCCCGTACGCCCTCTCCCACCTGGACGCGCTGGAGTCCGAGGCGGTGCACATCTTCCGCGAGGTGGCGGGAGAGTTCGAGAACCCGGTGATCCTGTTCTCCGGCGGCAAGGACTCGATCGTCATGCTGCACCTGGCGCTGAAGGCGTTCGCCCCGGCGGCGGTGCCGTTCTCGCTGCTGCACGTGGACACCGGGCACAACTTCCCCGAGGTGCTGGAGTACCGCGACCGTACGGTGGCGAAGCACGGGCTGCGGCTCCATGTGGCCTCCGTCCAGGACTACATCGACCGCGGTGTGCTGAAGGAGCGTCCCGACGGCACCCGCAACCCGCTGCAGACGCTTCCGCTGACGGAGAAGATCCAGAGCGAGAAGTTCGACGCGGTGTTCGGCGGCGGGCGCCGGGACGAGGAGAAGGCCCGTGCCAAGGAGCGGGTGTTCTCGCTGCGCGACGAGTTCTCCCAGTGGGACCCGCGCCGCCAGCGCCCGGAGCTGTGGAACCTGTACAACGGCCGGCACGCGCCCGGTGAGCACGTCCGGGTGTTCCCGCTGTCCAACTGGACCGAGCTGGACGTGTGGCAGTACATCGCCCGTGAGGGCATCGAGCTGCCGCAGATCTACTTCGCGCACGAGCGCGAGGTGTTCAAGCGCAGCGGCATGTGGCTGACCGCCGGCGAGTGGGGCGGCCCGAAGGACGGCGAGGCCGTCGAGAAGCGCCAGGTCCGCTACCGCACCGTCGGTGACATGTCCTGCACCGGTGCCGTCGACTCCGACGCCACCACGCTGGACGCCGTGATCGCCGAGATCGCCGCCTCCCGGCTCACCGAGCGGGGCGCGACCCGCGCCGACGACAAGCTGTCCGAGGCCGCGATGGAAGACCGCAAGCGCGAGGGGTACTTCTAGCATGAGCACGACCACGACCGAGGCGCTCTCGGCCACCACGCTGCTGCGGTTCGCCACCGCCGGCTCCGTCGACGACGGCAAGTCCACGCTGGTGGGACGGCTGCTGCACGACTCCAAGTCGGTCCTCACCGACCAGCTGGAGGCCGTGGAGCGGGCCTCCGCGAGCCGTGGCCAGGACGGCCCGGACCTCGCGCTGCTCACCGACGGCCTGCGCGCCGAGCGGGAGCAGGGCATCACCATCGACGTCGCCTACCGCTACTTCGCCACCCCGCGCCGCCGGTTCATCCTGGCCGACACGCCCGGGCATGTGCAGTACACCCGCAACATGGTCACCGGCGCCTCCACCGCCGAGCTGACCGTGATCCTCGTCGACGCCCGCAACGGCGTGGTCGAGCAGACCCGCCGGCACGCGGCCATCGCGGCCCTGCTGCGGGTCCCGCACGTGGTTCTCGCGGTCAACAAGATGGACCTCGTCGGCTACGCGGAGTCCGTGTTCGCCGCGATCGCCGAGGAGTTCACGGCGTACGCCACCGAGCTGGGCGTGCCGGAGGTCACCGCGATCCCGATCTCGGCGCTCGCCGGTGACAACGTGGTGGAGCCGTCCGCGAACATGGACTGGTACGGCGGCCCGACCGTCCTGGAACACCTCGAAACCGTTCCCGTCAGCCATGACCTGGCGCACTGCCACGCCCGGCTGCCCGTGCAGTACGTGATCCGGCCGCAGACCGCCGAGCACCCGGACTACCGGGGCTACGCGGGCCAGATCGCGGCCGGCACCTTCCGGGTCGGCGAGGAGGTCACGGTCCTGCCGTCCGGGCGGACCACCCGGATCTCGGGCATCGACCTGCTGGGCGAGCCGGTGGACGTGGCGTGGACGACGCAGTCGGTGACGGTCCTGCTCCAGGATGACATCGACGTCTCGCGCGGCGACCTGATCGTGCCGACGAAGGACGCGCCGGCCACCACCCAGGACGTGGAGGCGACCGTCTGCCATGTGGCCGACGCGCCGCTGACCGTCGGTCACCGGGTGCTGCTCAAGCACGGCACCCGCACGGTCAAGGCGATCGTGAAGGACATCCCGTCCCGGCTCACGCTGGACGACCTGTCCCTGCACCCGCACCCGGGGCAGCTGGTCGCCAACGACATCGGGCGGGTCAAGATCCGTACTGCCGAACCGCTGCCGCTCGACTCCTACGCCGACTCGCGGCGCACGGGCTCGTTCATCCTGATCGATCCGAGCGACGGCACCACGCTCACCGCGGGCATGGTCGGCGAGTCGTTCGCCACCCCCGAGCCGGTCAAGGACGACTCCGCGGACGACGGCTGGGACTTCTGAGCATGAGGACGACCGACGTCTACTCGACGTTCGCCAAGGAGGGCGGCCGCATCGGCAGCGGCGCTCTCGGCAGCGGGCAGGGCGGGGTGGCGCGATGTGTGTGCTGACGTACGCGCACCGCTTGCGCGCCCTCACCCCCTACCGCCGTAGACGAAGACCTGCCGACCTCCCGGCCACGACCTGAGAGACGTGACCGCCGGGCCAACGAGAGGAACCCCTCCCGTGCCTGCCAACCGCTCGAAGCTTTTCCGAGGCGGCATAGCCGCGCTCGCCGCACTCCCCCTCCTCACGCTGGCCGCCTGCGGCTACGGCTCCCAGGCCAAGAGCGACGACACCACCAAGGTCGCCGCCGGCGCGAAGAAGATCGACGGACTCGACTCCGTCAAGATCGGCTACTTCGGCAACCTGACCCACTCGACCGCGCTGGTCGGCCGGGAACAGGGCCTGTTCCAGAAGGAACTGGGCGCCACCAAGGCGGACTACGCCACCTTCAACGCCGGTCCGTCCGAGATCGAGGCGCTCAGCTCCGGTTCCATCGACATCGGCTGGATCGGCCCCTCCCCCGCGATCAACGGCTACACCAAGTCGAACGGCAAGAGCCTGAAGATCATCGGTGGTTCGGCCTCCGGCGGGGTGAAGCTGGTCGTGAACCCGAAGAAGATCTCGTCCCTCAAGGACGTCAAGGGCAAGCGGATCGCGACCCCGCAGCTGGGCAACACGCAGGACGTGGCGTTCCTCAACTGGGCCGCCGAGCAGGGCTGGAAGGTCGACGCGCAGAGCGGCAAGGGTGACGTCACGGTCGTCCGCAGCGACAACAAGGTCACCCCGGGCGCGTTCAAGGCCGGCTCGGTCGACGGCGCCTGGGTGCCGGAGCCGACCGCGTCCAAGCTGGTCGCCGAGGGCGGCAAGGTGCTGCTGGACGAGTCGGCGCTGTGGCCGGACAAGAAGTTCGTGATCACGAACATCATCGTGCGGCAGGCCTTCCTGAAGGAGCACCCGAAGGCGGTCGAGGCGGTGCTGAAGGCCTCGGTCGAGGCCAACAAGTGGATCAACGCCAACCCGGACCAGGCGAAGGCCGCGGCGAACAAGCAGCTTGAGGCGGACTCCGGCAAGGCGCTGCCGGCGAACGTCCTGGACCCGGCGTGGAAGTCCATCCAGTTCACCGACGACCCGCTGGCCGCCACCCTCAGCACCGAGGCGGCGCACGCGGTCAAGGCCGGACTGCTGGACAAGCCGAACCTCGATGGCATCTACGACCTGACGATCCTCAACAAGGTCCTCAAGGCTTCAGGTGACAGCCCGGTCGACGCGGCCGGTCTCGGCACCAGCTGACGCCTGTTCCCGATGAGTTCCCAGGAGGTGACGACCATGGCGACAACCCTGGCCAAGGCCGCTGAGTCGGTCGACTACGCCGCACGCCTCGAGCATGTCTCGAAGTCCTTCGCGACACCCGGCGGGCAGCAGCTCGTCCTGGACGACATCAGCATCGATGTCGCGCCCGGCGAGTTCGTCACCCTCCTGGGGGCCTCGGGCTGCGGCAAGTCCACGCTGCTCAACCTGGTGGCGGGCCTGGACCGGCCCACCGCCGGGTTCATCACCACGGACGGGCGCCCGGCCCTGATGTTCCAGGAGCACGCCCTGTTCCCGTGGCTGACCGCGGGCAAGAACATCGAACTCGCGCTGAAGGTCAGGGGGGTTGCCAAGCCCGAGCGGCGCGGCAAGGCCGAGGAGCTGCTGGAACTCGTCCGGCTGAAGGGCGCGTACGGCAAGCGCGTCCACGAACTGTCCGGCGGTATGCGGCAGCGGGTGGCGATGGCCCGCGCGCTGGCACAGGAGAGCAGTCTGCTGCTGATGGACGAGCCGTTCGCGGCGCTCGACGCCATCACCCGGGACGTGCTGCACGACGAGCTGACCCGCATCTGGTCGGAGACCGGGCTGTCCGTGCTGTTCGTGACGCACAACGTGCGCGAGGCGGTGCGGCTCGCGCAGCGTGTCGTACTGCTGTCCTCCCGTCCGGGCCGCATCGCCCGGGAGTGGGAGGTCGACATTCCGCAGCCGCGCCGCATCGAGGACGCGCCCGTGGCGGAACTGTCCCTGGAGATCACCGAAGTACTGCGTGGGGAGATCCGCCGCCATGGCCAGCACTGAGACGACGACCTCTCCCGAGACGGGGAGCGTGGAGGCGGGCCTCGACGCGCTGGAGACCGCGCAGCAGGGCCGTACGCCGTTCCGCAAGACCCTCGTCGACAAGATCGTCCCGCCGACCACCGCGATCGTCGTGGTCCTGGTGGTCTGGCAGGGTCTGATCGCCCTGAAGATCGTCGACGATCCGACCAAGCTGCCGTCCCCGTCGGCCGTCTGGCAGGCGGTCCGGAAGGACTGGCTGGAGGGCAATCTCCTCGGTTACATCTGGACCAGCATCTCGCGCGGTCTGCTCGGCTTCTGCTTCGCCCTGCTGATCGGCACCCCGCTGGGCCTGCTGGTGGCGCGGGTGAAGTTCGTGCGCGCGGCCATCGGCCCGATCCTGTCCGGTCTGCAGTCGCTGCCGTCGGTGGCATGGGTGCCGCCCGCGGTGATCTGGCTGGGCCTGAACAACTCGATGATGTACGCGGTGATCCTGCTCGGTGCCGTGCCGTCCATCGCCAACGGTCTGGTGTCCGGCGTGGACCAGGTGCCGCCGCTGTTCCTGCGGGCGGGCCGCACGATGGGCGCCACGGGTCTGAAGGGCACCTGGCACGTCACCCTGCCGGCCGCCCTGCCCGGGTATGTGGCGGGCATGAAGCAGGGCTGGGCCTTCTCCTGGCGCTCCCTGATGGCCGCGGAGATCATCGCGAACTTCCCCGACCTGGGCACGGGGCTCGGCCAGCTGCTGGAGAACGCCCGCACCGCCGGCGACATGGCCATGGTGTTCGAGGCCATCCTGCTCATCCTGTTCGTCGGCATCGCCGTCGACCTGCTGATCTTCAGCCCGCTGGAGCGGTGGGTGCTGCGCAGCCGCGGCCTGCTGGTGAAGGGCTGAGGCACGACATGCACGACTCGGTCCTGCTCGTCATCGCCCACGGCAGCCGCGACCCGCGGCACGCCCAGGCCGTGCACGCCCTCGTGGAACGGGTACGGTCGCAGCGGCCGGGGCTGCGCGTGGAGACCGGCTTCCTGGACTTCAACGTCCCCTCGGTTCCCGGGGTGCTGGAGTCACTCGCGGCGCAGGGAGTCCGGGACGTCGTCGCCCTGCCGCTGCTGCTGACCCGCGCCTTCCACGCCAAGGCCGACATCCCCGCGGTGCTGCGGGAGGCGCCGGCCCGGCTGCGGATCCGGCAGGCGGATGTGCTCGGTCCGTCACCCCTGCTGCTGTCGGCGCTGGAACGGCGGCTGTACGAGGCGGGGTTGACGCCCGCCGACAAGTCCTCGACCGGGGTCGTGCTGGCCTCGGCGGGGTCCACCGACCCGGAGGCGATCGCAGTGATCGCCGACATCGCGCGGGAGTGGTGGCACACCGGTTGGTGCGCCGTGCGGCCTGCGTTCGCCTCCGCATCTCTCCCCCGCACGGAGGACGCCGTACGGGAGCTGCGCTCCCTCGGCTGTGAGCGGGTCGCCGTCGCGCCGTACGTCCTGGCCCCCGGCTTTCTGCCGGACCGCATCGCGCGGGGCGCGGCCGGGGCGGACGTACGGGCGGACGTGCTGGGTCCGGCGCCGGAGGTGGCGCGGGTGCTGCTGGAGCGCTACGACGCGGCACGCCGGCCGGCGCTGACGGCCCTGGGCGCCTGACCGTTCCCCGGCTCTTCCGGGGTCACAGGTCGAGCGCGTGCAGGAGGTGCTGGGTGAAGGTGAGGCTGGCGGTGCCCGCGCCCGCCGTGATGGCGACGTTCTCCAGTGCCGTGCGGATACGGCCCCGGTTGGGCGGCAGGCCGTCCTCCGCGGACAGCGCCAGCTCCGCCTGGACGACCTCCCCGTTCCCGGCGATCCGCGGGTACTCGGCCCGGAGTGCCTCGGTGAGCCGGTCGGCCACCGCCATGAGGGTTTCGAGGTCGGGGGTGCCGTTCCTGGGGTCGATACGGGCGAAATCGATGGGCCCGTTCCCGAAGTTGTAGGTGCTCATGTCCTGTCCTCGCTTGTGATCCGAAGGAGCCTTCGGGGATGGGGGCTACGGCTTCGGCGCGGGCGACCAGGCTCTGGTTGCCGAAGTTGCCGGTGCGGCTGAGGTTACCGACGTCGAGTAGGCCGAAAATCGCCACCCATCCGGATGACCGGTGTCCCTTGACCGGGCTCCGGAGGGCGACGTGGGCGGTCTCCGGCGACCGGGTCGCCGCGGTGGGCGAGGACGTCGCCGGGGCACACCGGGGCGCCCGGTCGCCGGGGCGCTCCCTCCCCGCGGTGCCGCACCGGGGCCGGCGACCGGCTGCCCGCGCGGTACGGGGGCAGTGCCCGCGATGCTCTGCCCTTCACGCTCATCCGTCCCCTCGCCCCTTCCGGCCGTCTGCGCGCTTCACCCTAGGGACAACGGGACGAGTTTGTCGCGAGGTTCGGTGAGGGCTGGCCCTGGGGGACGGGCATGTGGTAGAGGGCCGCCGGGGTCCGGCGCTCCCCTGTGACGTCGGACCGCGGCGGCTCTTGGTTCTGCGTCGATCCCGACCCGCGTGTCACAGTCGACGGGGGCGAGCGATGCATATCGGCCAAGCCGGTTCCTGGTCAGTCGAAGCGGAGGGCTCCGGTGCGGGTGCGCTTGAGTTCGAACAGGTCGGGGTGGCGGGCCAACGCTTGGAAGCTGTCGAAGAGTTCGGCCGCCTCCTCGCCTCGCGGGACGGCGCGCAGCACGGGACCGAACCACACCGTGCCGTCGACGTGCAGGGTCGGCGTGCCCACGTAGCCGCCCGTCTCCGGCTCGGCGCCGGCCACGTGACTTCGCCGCACCGCCTGGTCGTACGACGGGTCGTGGGCTGCGGCCGACAGGTCGGCGGGGAGCCCGAGTTCGGCCAGCGCCTCGGTGACCACCCGGTCGAAGTCCTCGATGCGGCCTTCGTGGATCCGGGTGCCGAACGCCGTGTACAGGTCGCGCAGCACCTTGTCGCCGTGCCGTTCGGCGGCGGCCACGGCGACCCGTACCGGGCCGATCGAGCGGTCCACCAAGTCCCGGTACCAGTCAGGGAGTTCGTTGCCGATGTTGTGCAGGTACAGGCTCATCACCCGGAACCGGAGGTCGAGCGGGCGCAGGCGCTCGACCTCCAGCAGCCAGCGGGAGGTGATCCAAGCGAAGGGGCAGGCCGGGTCGAAGAAGAAGTCGACCCGGGTCGGGGCGGACTCGGTGGCGGTGTCGCGGTGCGTCATGCCAGTGACCCTAGGGCCGCATTGGTGCACTGTCCCGGCCCAATTCCCTCTCATTTCACTGGTCCAATTCTGCGTCGGCGCCCCCGGCCCCGGTCCGCCCCGGGTCGACCGCCGCGATCTCCGTCGCGCGCAGGCGTTCGGGTTCCGCCACGACGTCGATCCGGGCGATCCGGGCGTCCGCGCCGAAGGCGAAGGCCCGGACCAGCCGGAGCCGCCCCCGCTCCGCCATGACCAGGACGAACTCGCCGTCGAGCAGGGCGAGTCCGGTGAGCTGGGCGCGCGCCACGGCGGCCATCGCACCCTGGGCGACGGGTGCGGCGCCCCGCACGGTGATCGGTTCGGGGGTGGGTACGACCAGCGCGTCGGCGTGCAGCACCACGTCCGGGTCGAGCAGCGCGACCAGGGCCGTGAAGCCGCCGCCGCGGGTGGCGGCCAGGAACGCGTCGACGGCCCGGCGACGGCGTACGGCGGCGGCGGGCGCGGCCGGCCGGCTCTGGACACGGCGCCGGGCCCGGCCGGCGAGCTGCCGGGCGGCGGCCTCGGCGGCCGAGCCGAGCAGCCGGTGGGCCACGGCCGTGAGATGCCGCCGGTCCGCCTCGAACCGCTCCGCGAGCCGCCGCCCCGTGTCCTCCGTGACGTCGTCCGCGCCGGTCCCGCCCAGGACGTCGTCCACCGTTCCCCCGTCCCTCTCCCTTACGCTCCAGGTCCTACGAAACGCCGAACCGCTCGGAAGATCAACTGCCGTGCGGTGCACCGGCGTCGGCCGCCACCGCACCCTCGGCCGCGTCGGCCCTGCGCACCAGTTCCGCGACCGGCATCGACCCGGCGGCCCGGCGCTCCCGTGCGAACCGGTCGGCGAGCCGCTGGAGCAGTTCGTTCAGCGGCGTCGGTACGCCGTGCAGCCGGCCGAGGAGCACGATCTCCCCGTTGAGGTAGTCGGCCTCGATGGTGCCGGTGCCCCGGACGAGGGACTGCCAGGAGGAACCGCCGCCGCGCGGGGCCCCGTCCAGCGGCACCAGGGTGACCTTGTCGCCGCGGGCCGCGCGCTGCTCCTCCAGGCTCGTGTACGCGATCCCTGCGGCGTCCAGCACGGCCTCCCCCTCGGCCCGCACGCGCTTGTACAGCGCCTGGGCGGCCCCGGTGTCGCGGGTTCCGGTCAGCGCCTCGACGGCGTTGCTCAGGTTCGCGAGCAGCTTGGCGTACTGCCAGCGGGCCACGTCGGGCACCACCGGCGCCTCGAAGTGGGAGGCCTCCAGGTCGGCGGCGATCCGGTGGGCGGTGTCGTCGGTGCCGTGCGGGAGGCGCCCGAGGTGGAGGATGCCGGTGAGCGGAGTGCCCGCGGCGGAGACGACGCCGGGCTCCACGAAGGTCGAGGGCAACCAGACACAGACGCCGTACACATGACGGAAGCGGCGCAGCGCGAGCCGTCCGCCCTCGACTCCGTTCTGCAGCAGGACGAGCGGCAGCCGCTCGGCCGCGGTGCCCCCGCCGGCCACGGGCACGTCGCCCCAGGTGTCCAGGACGGCCAGGGCGTCCTGGGTCTTCACGGCGAGCACGAGAACGTCGTCGGGGCGCAGTTCGCCGAGCGGACCCGGCCCGTCGACGGCCGTCAGCCGGTACGTCAACTCGCCTTCCGGCACCCGCAGTCGCAGCCCCCGCTCCGCCAGTGCCGCCAGATGCTTGCCGCGTGCCACGAGGACGACCTCACGCCCGGCCTGGGCCAGCCGTCCGCCCACGGTCCCGCCGACCGCTCCGGCCCCGATGATGATGTAGCGAATGGGGTAGAGCCTCGCACAGGCGTACGCGGCCCTTCCGATGCGGTCCATCACGCTCCCGGAGCGGTCAACTCGACCAGTTTGACCACCGTGTTCCAGTTCCGGCTCGTGGCGATCAGGCTCTTGGTCCGGGGGCGGCGGGACAGTACCTCGGCGAGCTTGGAGCGGCCGAGGCCCTCGGGGGCGTACAGGTACAGGCAGCGGTCGCCGAGGCGGAACTCCTCGGGGAGATGGACGGCGGGATCGATGTCCGCGAAGCGGTCCGGGGTGACCGGTGCGGAGAAGTACGTGACGTGCAGCTGCTTGGGCGCCAGGTCGGCGGCCGGGAACGGGCAGGCCTCGGCGACCGCCTTCAGATAGGCGTGGTCGCGCACGATCACGTCGACCGGAAAGCCGAACCGCTCCTCGATCGCCCGGCTCAGCTCCGCCGCGAGCGACTCCTCGTCGCCGTGACCGGCGGTGAACACGGCCTGGCCGCTCTGCAGATGGGTCCGTACGCCGGTGTGGCCGAGGCCGGTCAGCAGCGTACGGAGGTCGGCCATCGGCAGCTTCTTGCTGCCGCCGACGTTGATTCCGCGCAACAGCGCCGCGTAGGTCGTCATCCGGCCAGCTTAGAGCGGCCGTCGTGCCCCGTGGGGGTGGGCACGACGGCCGGGCCCGCACAGGGCGGGGCTGCGCGAAACTCTCGCTGATCGGCGGGCGGCGGATCAACCTCTACACGCAGCTGTGACTTGTTCAACAAGGTTTCGCAATCACAAACCGCCGCGCCGGCGGCAGAACGGACAACCCATGTCCGGCGGTGAGCGGGACAGGCCGGTGAACCCCTAGACGCACCCCCGAGAAGTGCGGATAGGTGTAAGGGGCCGCTGTCCTCCCCAGTGCTGACCGGCGGGTCGCCGAGTTCACCGGGCAGCACGAGGAGACGCGTTTATCCGGCTCATACGGTCGTACCGGAGCAAGCGCAGACGTGGCGGCAGGGGGCCGCCACCGCACACGAGGGGTAGGACCCGCGATGGGGAACAGGGACGTGCCGGTGCGGGGGCTGGCCGCCCGCGCCGGTGGCTGGAGCGCCCGGCACCGCTGGGCGGCCGTCGGCATTTGGGTGTTGTTCGTCGTGCTGGCCATGGGGCTGGGCTCGGCGGCGGGCCGGGTCGACGTCGACGAGAACAACCAGCTCAAGGGCGAGACGCACACCGCCGCCCAGATCATCGACGACGCGGGGATCAAGGAGCCGGCCGGTGAGACCGTCCTGATCCAGTCCAAGGACACCGGCGTCACGGCGACCGGCACCGAGTTCCACAAGGCCGTCGCCGACGTGGTGAAGGCGGTCGAGGGCACCGGGAAGGTCACGGCCGTGACCTCGCCGTACGACACGCACACCATCTCCCGGGACGGCCGCAGCGCGCTGGTGCAGTTCGACATGCGCGGTGACGCCAAGACGGCCGTCGACCGGATCGAGCCGGTGCTGAACGCGGTCGCCGGGGTGCAGAAGGCGCATGACTCGCTGCGGATCGAGGAGATCGGCGGCGCCAGCATGCAGAAGCAGTACAAGGACGCCTTCGGGAACGACTTCAAGCAGGCCGAGTACTCGGCGGTGCCGGTGGCCCTCGGCATCCTGCTGATCGCTTTCGGGGCGCTGGTGGCCGCGCTGCTGCCGGTGGCCCTCGCGATCACCGCGATCATGGCGACGATGGGTCTGATGGGCCTCGTCAGCCATCTGCAGCCGATGAGCGACACCGCCAACTCCGTGATGCTGCTGGTCGGTATGGCCGTCGGCGTGGACTACTGCCTGTTCTATCTGCGCCGTGAGCGCGAGGAGCGGCAGGCCGGCCGGGACGCGGGCACCGCTCTGCGGATCGCCGCCGCCACCAGCGGCCGGGCGGTCATCGTCTCCGGGGTCACGGTGTGCGTGGCGATGGCGGGCATGCTCTTCACCGGGCTCGCCCAGTTCGAGGCGATGGGCCTGGCCTCGCTGATGGTGGTCGCGGTCGCCATGGTCGGGTCGGTGACGGTCCTGCCGGCGCTGCTGTCGCTGCTCGGCGAGCGGGTAGAGAAGGGCAAGATCCCGTTCCTGAGCCGCCGCGACCGGAGCCGGAAGCGGGCCGCGGGCGAGGGCAGCCGGGTGTGGACCGCCGTCCTGCGCGCGGTGCTGGCCAGGCCGCTGGTCTCCGTCGTCGTGGCGGCCGGTGCGCTGCTGGCTGTGACGGCGCCCGCGCTCGGCATGAAGACCCAACAGCTCACCCTGGACCAGGAGTTCGGAAAGTCGCTGCCGATCGTGCAGACGTACAACCGCATCAACGACGCCTTCCCGGGCGGCAGTGAGCCGGCCCAGGTCGTCGTCAAGGCCAGGGACATCAACGCACCCGAGGTGCGGCAAGCGCTGGCCGACTTCAAGAAGGAGGCGATCGCCTCCGGCGCCTCGCGCGGCCCGGTCGACATCCGGGTGCACGACGCGCAGAACGTCGCCCTGGTCTCCGTGCCGCTGGTCGGCGGCTCCGACATGGACCGGGCGGTCAAGAGCCTGGACAAGCTGCGCGAGGAGGTACGGCCCGACACGCTCGGCAAGGTGGCCGGCCTGCAGGCGCCGGTCACCGGGCAGGTGGCCGGCAACCACGACTTCAACGACCAGCTGCTCGGCTCCGTCGTCCCGGTCTTCGCCTTCGTGATCGCGTTCGCCTTCCTGCTGATGCTGCTGTCGTTCCGCTCGCTGACCGTGGCCATCACCTCGATCGTGCTCAACCTGCTGTCGGTGGGCGCCGCGTACGGCATCCTCGTCGCCGTCTTCCAGCACGGCTGGGGTGCCTCGCTGGTGGGCGCGGCGGGGGTCGGCGCGATCGTGACCTGGCTGCCGCTGTTCCTGTTCGTGATCCTGTTCGGGCTGTCGATGGACTACCACGTGTTCGTGGTGTCCCGGATCCGCGAGGCCCGCATGAACGGCCGTACGACGAAGGACGCGATCCGGCACGGCGTGGTGACCACGGCCGGCGTCGTCACCAGCGCCGCGGTCATCATGGTCGCCGTGTTCGCGATCTTCGGCACGCTGTCGATGCAGTCCATGAAGCAGATGGGAGTGGGCCTGGCCGCGGCGGTCCTCATCGACGCGACGGTCATCCGCGGTGTGCTACTGCCGGCCGTGATGGCCCTGCTCGGCGAGCGCAACTGGTACCTGCCGAGGTGGCTCCACTGGCTGCCGGACCTGACGCACGACGAGACGCCGGCCGCGGTTGCTTCCCCGCCGGCGCGCGAGGAGGGGGAGCGGCTGCCGGTCTGATCCGGCGAGCCGGATGGGCGCCTACCCGACGGGCGGTTGAGAGCGCGCGGGTGCGGGGGCGCGGGGAGCTGGTCGCACAGTTCCCCGCGCCCCTTCGGGCGCTGCTCCCCCGTACGAAGCGGCAGTTCGGCCTCGATCGGGTCCCCGCGCCTCAGGTGCCGCATCCAGGGCCGGCGGGAGCCCGGGCGGTGACGGGTCGCGGTCGGCCGACCTGGGCGAATGCGAGACTGGCCGGAGCGACCCGCCCGGCACCGGCATGCGTCCGGCACCCGCACGGCGGCGGCCGGGTCCGCTCAAGGCACGGGACGACAGTGGGGCACGGAGGCACGATGGACGAGGCACGGGCACGGGACGTACTGGCCGCGGCGGGAGTGCTGCCGGGCCGCGCCCGGGACGCGGCTCTCCTCGCCCTCGGGGAGAACGCGGTGTTCGCCGCCGGTGATCTGGTGGTGAAGGTGGGCCGCGACGCCGAGCTGCTCGACCGGGCCCGGCGCGAGCTGGACATCGCCGGCTGGCTGGCCGAGGCCGGCGTGCCGGCGGTACGGGCGGCCGAGCCGAAGCCGCGGCTGGTCGAGGGCCACCCGGTGACGGTGTGGCACCGGCTGCCCGACCCCGTACGGCCCGCCGAGCCGCGGGACCTCGCGAGGCTGCTGCGGATGGTGCACGCACTTCCCTCTCCACCCTTCGCTCTGCCGCCCCGCGAACTGCTGGGCGGTGTGGAGCGCTGGCTGCGGCTCGCGGGCGACGCGATCGACCCCGAGGACGCCGCCTGTCTCCGCGCGCGCCGGGACGGGTTCGCGACGGCCGCGGCCGCGCTGACGCCCCATCTGCCGCCGGGGCCGATCCACGGGGACGCGCTGCCCCGCAATGTGCACATCGGCCCGGACGGGCCGGTCCTGGTCGACCTGGAGACCTTCTCCGCCGACCTGCGCGAGCACGACCTGGTGGTCATGGCCCTCTCCCGCGACCGGTACGGGCTGCCCGCCGAGGCCTACGACTCGTTCACCGAGGCGTACGGGTGGGACGTGCGGGAGTGGGACGGGTGCGGGATGCTGCGCGGGGCCCGGGAGACGGCCAGTTGTGCCTGGGTGGCCCAGCATGCGCCGAGCAATCCGAAGGCACTGGCTGAGTTCCGGCGGCGGGTGGGGTCGTTGCGAGATGGGGACGAGACGGTGCGCTGGTACCCGTTCTGAGGCTGTTTCGCGCCCCTGAGGGGCGGGCTAAGCGGGCTGGCTCTGGGTCAGCTCCCGCAGCGGCCACGCCCCGTCCACCACCGCCCCCGCCTCCCCCTTGCGGCGCAGGAACGCCTGGAAGTCCGCCGCCCACTCCGCATACCACTCGATCTGCCGCTGGTGCAGGTCGGCCGGAGCCAGGGACGCGATCTTCGGATGGCGGTCGGCTATCGCGGACGCGAGGCGCGCGGCGGCGAGGGCGTCGGCCGGGGCCGTGTGGGCCGCGTCGAGGACTATGCCGTACTCGGCGCAGACCGCTTCCAGGTTCCGTTTGCCACGGCGGTAGCGGTCGACCCAGCGGTCGATGGTGTAGGGGTCGACGACCGGGGCGGGGGCGGCGCCGCCCAGGCGGTCGGCCAGGGACGGCAGGGCGTGGCGGCGCAGCTCGGCGGAGAGCAGGGTGAGGTCGAACGCGGCGTTGTAGGCGACGACCGGGACGCCCGCCTTCCAGTACCCCACCAGGACGTCGGCGATGGAGTCGGCCACCTGGTCGGCCGGACGGCCCTCGGCCGTCGCCCGCTCGTTGCTGATGCCGTGCACCGCCACCGCGTCCGCCGGGATCTCCACGCCCGGATCGGCCAGCCATTCCCGGCGTCCCATGGGCTCACCGGCCCTGACCTCGATCACCGCGCCGGTGACGATGCGCGCCTCCCGCGGATCGGTCCCGGTCGTCTCCAGGTCGAAGCCGATCAGCAGCTCCCGGTGCCAGCCCATGGGCGGCCCCCCCCTTCTTGGTGGTGCTTTCCCCCAGTGGCCTCCACCCTCGCACGCGGCACTGACAATCAGGGGATCGCGTTCCGCTTGCGCCGGCGGACAGTTCAGGACACGGGGCGCGAATCCGCCCAGGCGAGCTCGAACTCCTCGCGGTATGTCGGGAAGAGACCCGCTTCACCCACGTCGTCCGACTTGACCAGCTTGCCGCCGTTGCGCAGCACCAGTACCGGCGACTCCATCCCCCGCGCGCCTCGCAGATAGGACTGCACCACGCCGATGCCGTCGGCGCCGTCGGCGTCCACCAGGTAGGCGGTGAAGCGCGGCGTCTCGTCGTAGACCTGGATCTCGAAGGCACCCGGGTCGCGCAGCCGGGCGCGGACCCGGCGCATGTGCAGGATGTTCATCTCGACGGACCGGCTCAGTTCACCCCGTTTCATCCCGAGTTCGCGCTCGCGGCGCTTGACCGAGCTGGAGGCGGGGTTGAGGAAGAGCAGCCGTACCCGGCAGCCGGTCTCGGCGAGCCGGACCAGACGGCGGCCGGAGAAGTTCTGCACGAGCAGGTTCAGGCCGATGCCGATGGCGTCGAGCCGGCGGGCGCCGCCGAACAGGTCCTCGGCGGGAAACTGGCGCATCAGCCGCACCCGGTCGGGGTGGACCGCGACGACATCCGCGTACCGGTCGCCGACCAGGTCCTCGACCGCGTCCACGGGCAGCCGGCGCGCCGAGGGGACGTCACCGCCCGCGCCGAGCGTCTCCAGCAGCCGCGCGGAGGCGCGCTCGGCCTGGCTCAGGACCGCCTCGGACAGCGCCCGGTTGCGGGAGACGACATTGCGGGTCACCTCCAGCTCGTCCAGGGCGAGTTCGAGGTCGCGGCGCTCGTCGAAGTACGGCTCGAAGCACGGCCAGTGCTGCACCATCAGTTCGCGCAGCTGGGGAAGGGTGAGGAAGCTGAGCACATTGTCGTCGGCCGGGTCGAGCAAGTAGCCCTTTCGACGGCTGACCTCACGGACGGCGACCGCGCGCTGCACCCATTCCTGCCCGGCCGGGCCGGCCGCGGCGACCACCCAGTCGTCCCCGTGGACGGGTTCGTAGATGGGCCGCAGTACGGCGGCCACGACCGCGCGCAGCCGCTGCTCGACGAGGTTCAGCCAGATGTAGGCCCGGCCGGCCCGCTGGGCGCGGGTGCGCACCTCGCGCCAGGCGTCGGCGTCCCAGTCCAGCTCCGGCCCGATGGACCCCGCGTCCATCGGGCGGGCCAGGGACACCGCGCCGGGCGGGACGTCTGTGGAGTTCCCCTCGTGACCCTCGTCACCAGGGGGCAGCTCCAGGCCTCCCGAGCCCACCCGCGCACCGCCTTCCGATCCCCCGGGCCTTTCCCGTCTCAACGATCAAGGAAGGGTACTCCGCGAGGGGTGGGCGGTGCAGCCGGATGGACAGGTCGGTTTCCCGGTTGTTCTCGTCAACTGCGCGGTTCCCAATGACCGTTCTGCCATGCCAGGTCACCCGGAGTGAGCGGATTCATAGCGGTCTCGTCCCGGGGGGCGATGGCGAAGCCCTGCCAGTGCACCGGCATGGGCTGCTGGTCCTCGTCCCGCGCGATGTGGTGAAAACCGACATTCATCCAGATCACCGGGTGGGTCAGGGTCTGTCCGCCGACCCATCGGTCGACGGATGCGGGGTGCCCGCGGTCGAACTTCGGGTTGTTGCTGGCGAACAGTTCGCAGGGGTTGTACTCGGTGACGTAGAGGTCGTGCCCGGTGAAGCCGCGGCCGGGGTATTTGGTGGTGGGTCCGGGGACGATCTCGTACGAACGTGCGTGCCCGTCCTTGTTCTTGCCGGTCGCGCTGACCACCCGCCACCAGCGGTAGTCCTTCAGGTCGCCGGCGAGCTCCCTGCCCACCTCGGTGCGCGCGGTCCTCGTGGTGGGGCCCTGCTGTCCGCCGGTGCGCGGGCTGACTGTCGAGTCGTACTGCTCGACCTTCGTCTTCGACGAGCCATCGAGGCCGAAGTCCAGCCGCCAGAAGACGTTGTGGCTGTGGCTGGTGGCATAGGCCCTGGCGCCCTTGCCGATGGGCCAGCCGCGTCCGTCGCCGGAGTCGTAGTCGTCCCAGGAGAGGCTGCCCGTCGCGCCGACGTTCATGGCGATCAGGCCGTCGTCCTGGAAGCGCCACTCGGTGATGTACTCGTACCAGCCGACCTGGTTGTCTGTGTAGACGAGGAAGTCCTGGCCCTGGGCCTGGTGGACCTTGTCGGTGCCGAAGTCGTGCATGCGGTAGGCGTGGCCGCGGGCACGGGTGGTCGTGCACAGTCCCTTGACGTCGGGGTGCTGGGGGTCCACGGCGTCGGGGACCTGGACGGTCTTGATGGTGCCGCCGGGGCATTCGGCGGGCGACAGGTTCTGCAGCGACTGGGCGAAGTCCTCGTCCGTCAGGTCGCTGTACTCGTTCTTGCCGTCGTCGTAGGGGACATGGATCTGGGCGAGTCGGGCGCTGTTCAGGACCTTGATGGGCTTCGGTTCGCCCTTGGGCTGGTAGCTGATGTCCTCCAGGACGAGACCGGCCTTGCTGTCGTAGTGCCAGCACATGCGCCAGGTCGTGCCGCCGGAGAGCTTCTGCTCGATCCGATAGGCGGGGCTGCAGTCGGCGGCGGGCGCGGCGGCGGCCGTTGCCGGCCGGGCGGCGGCCGGTCCGGCGGCGGTCGTCGCGCCGGCGGCCAGCGCGGCCACGGTCAGACCGACGGCCGCGGCTCCGCGGGCCCGGCGGGTTCCGTACTCGGGCATGACGAAATGGCTCCCTGTCAGGAGATACAGGTCTGGGGAAACGTGCGGTCAGCCGCGGTCGAGGGCCGCGACCTTGCGCGCACTCAGGTCGATCACCAGAGACCTGGTGTCGATCCACGGGCCGTTCCTGACCATGGTGAACAGCCGGACGCACCGGTGCAGACCGCACTGGCCGAGGACCGCCGGCCGGGCGCCGGGAGCGGCCCGGTAGATGCCGCCGCTCAGCAGCAACTGGTCCGGGGAGGTGAGCTGCTTGCCGGTGGCGTCCCTGTAGTCCGCCTTCAGACCCGCGCCGAGCGGGGAGGCGATCAGAAGCCGGGCTGCCTCGGTGTTCTCGTCCCGGCTCGGCGGCGGCTGGACGCCGCGCTGGGTGCCGGCCCGCTCGACCTTGCCGGTGTCCAGGTCGACGGTCCTGGTGACGAGGGTGTCGTTCCTGTAGTCGTAGAAGGCGATGTCGGCCCGTCGCGGCGCGTGCGGGTCGTCCGCCTCGCCGGGCTCGGGTTCGGCGAGGTCGACGCTCAGGCGCTGCGGTCCGCGGCCGCCGTCGACGTTCTCGCCCGTGGTCAGCAGCTGCTGGTTCAGGGCTGCCTTCCCGGCCCGCCGGATCTCGTCGTCGGTGAGCGGATCCCGGCCGGTGCCCCTGCCGCGCTCGGGGGGCGCCTGTTCGACGACCCCGGGCCGGACCGCGCACCGGCGCCTCGCGCGCCCGCCGGGGTGTCGGCCCCCGCCGTGCCCGGCAGGGTGATGGCGACCATCGCGGCGGTCCCCACCGTCGCGAGGGCCACTCCCGCCACCAACTTGCCCAGATGGCGATGCACTGTCTCACGCACATTGTCCCCCTGCTCCCCGCGGTGCTCCGGGAGTACGTGTTGCCCCACTGGTTCGGCACACGGCCGGTAGGAGAGCCGCCGTGTGCGCCGGTCGGTGGGTAAGAGGGACGCAAGACACGTGAGGTTCCGTCGATTCGGGGCGACTCGGGCGCAAACGCGGCCCCGGGGCGGCGGCACACCTGGGAGAGTCATAGCCATGCAGGTCTGGCCTGGACAGGCGTATCCGCTCGGCGCCACCTATGACGGCGCCGGAACCAACTTCGCGGTCTTCACGGAGGCCGCGGACCGAGTAGAGCTGTGTCTGCTGCACGACGACGGCTCGGAGACGGCGGTGGAACTCCGCGAGACCGACGCGTTCGTGCGGCACGCGTACGTGCCGGGCGTGATGCCGGGGCAGCGGTACGGGTTCCGGGTGCACGGCCCGTACGACCCCGGGCGCGGACTGCGCTGCAACTCCGCGAAGCTGCTGCTCGACCCGTACGCGAAGGCGGTCAGCGGGACGGTCCGGTGGGGCGAGGAGGTGTACGGCTACCACTTCGGCGCTCCGGACAGCCGCAACGACCTGGACTCGGCCCCGCACACCATGGCCTCGGTGGTGATCAACCCCTACTTCGACTGGGGCGACGACCGGCCACCGCGCACCGAGTACCACCACACGGTGATCTACGAGGCCCATGTCAAGGGCCTGAGCATGCGTCATCCCGGACTGCCGGAGGAGCTGCGCGGCACGTACGCGGCGCTGGCGCATCCGGCGCTGATCGAGCACCTGACCAAGCTCGGGGTGACGGCCCTGGAGCTGATGCCGGTCCACCAGTTCGTGCACGACCACCGGCTGGTCGACATGGGACTGAGCAACTACTGGGGCTACAACACCATCGGCTTCTTCGCCCCGCACAACGCGTACGCCTCCTGGGGCGACCGCGGCCAGCAGGTGCTGGAGTTCAAGTCGGCGGTCCGGGCGCTGCACGAGGCCGGGATCGAGGTCATCCTGGACGTCGTCTACAACCACACCGCCGAGGGCAACCATCTGGGCCCGACGCTGTCCTTCAAGGGCATCGACAACCGGCAGTACTACCGCCTCACCGAAGACCCCCGCTACTACATGGACACCACGGGCACCGGGAACTCGCTGCTCATGCGGTCCCCGCACGTGCTCCAGCTGATCATGGACTCGCTGCGGTACTGGGTCACCGAGATGCACGTCGACGGGTTCCGCTTCGACCTCGCGGCGACCCTGGCCCGGCAGTTCCACGAGGTGGACCGGCTGTCGTCGTTCTTCGACCTGGTGCAGCAGGACCCGGTGGTCTCGCAGGTGAAGCTGATCGCGGAGCCCTGGGACGTGGGTGAGGGCGGCTACCAGGTGGGCAACTTCCCGCCGCTGTGGACCGAGTGGAACGGCAAGTACCGGGACACCGTGCGGGACCTGTGGCGGGGCGAGCCGCGGGCGCTGGCGGAGTTCGCGTCCCGGCTGACCGGATCGTCCGATCTGTACCAGGACGACGGACGCCGGCCGCTGGCCTCGATCAATTTCGTGACCTGCCACGACGGCTTCACGCTGCACGACCTGGTCTCGTACAACGACAAGCACAACGCGGCCAACGGCGAGGACAACAGGGACGGCGAGAGCCACAACCGGTCCTGGAACTGCGGGGCGGAGGGTGAGACCGACGACCCGGACGTGCTCGCGCTGCGCGCCCGGCAGATGCGGAACTTCATCGCCACCCTGATGCTGTCCCAGGGCGTGCCGATGATCAGCCACGGCGACGAGTTCGCCCGCACCCAGCAGGGCAACAACAACGCCTACTGCCAGGACAGCGAGCTGTCGTGGGTGCACTGGCCGGAGGAGCCGGAGAGCGACCTGCTGGAGTTCACGCGCGCGATGGTGTGGCTGCGCCGCGACCACCCGGCCTTCCGCAGGCGCCGTTTCTTCCACGGCCGCCCGGTGGAGGGCACCCACGACGAGCTGTCCGACATCGCCTGGTTCACTCCGGAGGGCGCGGAGATGACCCAGCGGGACTGGGACTCGGCGCGGGCGTCCGCGCTGTCGGTGTTCCTGAACGGCAACGCGATCTCCGAGCCCGGCCCGCGCGGGGAGCGCATCACCGACGACTCCTTCCTGCTGATGTTCAACGCCTCCCCGGGGCCGCTGGACTTCCTGGTGCCGGTCAACCACGGCAGGCAGTGGCAGGTCATCGTCGACACGGCCCGTCCGGACGGGGTGCCACCGGGATCCGGGCCGAAGGTCGGCGCGGGCGACCGGCTCACCCTGCCCGACCGCAGCCTGACGGTGCTGCAGCGGCCGACGTAGCCGGGGTCCGCGCGCGGCGGCAGCCCCCGTCGGCGGGGCTGCCTGTCCGGTACGCGTGCGTGGAGGACGTTTTCGCCGCGTCGGCCTGAAGGGGCGAGCATGAGCCGTTCGGGGCGAGCATGGGTCCGTTCGGGGGCCGATGACACGAAAGGCGGCGGGCTGGGTACGTAGGTTTCCATGACTTCTGCGCGACTCGCACCGGAGGTGCCCACCGCCACCTACCGGCTGCAGCTCCAGCCCGCGTTCCCGTTCGCCGCCGCCGCGGCGGCCGTACCGTACCTGGCGTCGCTCGGCGTCTCGCATCTGCATCTGTCCCCCGTCCTGGAGGCCGTGCCCGGCTCGCTGCACGGCTACGACGTGGTGGACCACGCGCGCGTACGCGAGGAACTGGGCGGTGAGGAGGGTCTGCGGTCGCTGGCGCGGACCGCGCGGCAGCACGGTCTGGGCCTGGTGGCCGACATCGTGCCGAACCACATGGCCGTGGTGCCCCGGCACAACCACGCCCTGTGGGAGGTGCTGCGCGAGGGCCCCGACTCGCCGTACGCCCGGTGGTTCGACATCGACTGGGAGGCGCAGGACGGACGGCTGCTGCTGCCGGTGCTCGGCGGTCCGGTCGGCTCGCAGCTGGAGCACCTCGTGGTGGACGGCGACGTGCTGCGCTACCACGAGCACGCCTTCCCGCTGCGCGAGGGCACCCACGGCCTGCCGCTGCCGGAGCTGCTGGACGCCCAGTGGTACCGCCCGGTGTGGTGGCGGCTGGCCCGCACCGAGCTGAACTACCGGCGGTTCTTCAGCATCTCGGAGCTGATCGGGCTGCGCGTGGAGGACCCGGAGGTGTTCCAGGCCACCCACGCCAAGATCCTCCAGCTGCTGCACGAGGGCGTGCTCGACGGGCTGCGCGTCGACCACCCCGACGGGCTCGCCGATCCCGACGCCTACCTCGCGCGGCTGCACGAGGCGACCGGCGGGCGCTGGACCGTGGTGGAGAAGATCCTCGCCGAAGGCGAACGGCTGCCGGCGTCCTGGCCCGTCGCGGGCACCACCGGCTACGACGCCCTGCGCCAGGTCGACGGCCTGTTCACCGACCAGACGGGGGCGTACGAACTGCTGGGCCGCTACCGGGCGTTCGCGGCGCCGCAGACGGACCGGGGCGGCAACTGGGAGGCGACGGCACGGCGGGCCGCCTACAAGGTGCTCACGCACGAGCTGGCCACCGAGGCCGACCGGCTCACCCGGGTGGCCACCCGGCTGTGCGCGTCCTCGCCGGATCTCGGCCTGCGCGACCGGGCTCCCTGGGCGCTGCGCACGGCCGTGGAGGAGCTGCTGGTGCGGATGCGGGTGTACCGGCCGTACGCCTCCGGTGACGCGGCCGCCGTCGTAACCGAGGACGCCGCCGAGGAAGCCCGGCTCGCGTTCGTGGTGCCCGAGGAGGCGGAGGCCGTCGGCATCGTGCGCCGGCTGCTGGTCGAGCCCCCCGGTGACCCGTCGGCGCCGGACCACGCCGACCGGGTGGAGTTCCGCACCCGGTTCGCGCAGACCGCGTCGGCGCTGCGCGCCAAGTCGGTGGAGGACACGGCGTTCTACCGCTATGTGCCGCTGCTGTCGGCGACCGAGGTGGGCGGCGATCCGGGCCGGCCGGGGGTGTCCCCGGAGGACTTCCACGCGTACTGCGCGCGCGTGCAGCGCGACTGGCCGGCCACCGGCACGGTGGTCTCCACGCACGACACCAAGCGCAGCGCCGACGTACGCGCGGCGCTGGCCGTGCTCACCGAGTGCCCCGGCCGGTGGGCGGAGCTGCTGGCCGAGGTGAACCGGCCCGAGGAGGGCGTGGGCGTCCCGGACGGCCAGCTGGCCTGGGCGGCCTGGCAGACGGTGTTCGGGCTGGGGCCCGCCGAGGAGGAGCGGGTGCAGCAGGCGCTGCTGAAGCATGTGCGCGAGGCGGGGATGTACACCAGCTGGACGGAGCAGGAGCCGCCGTACGAGGAGGCGGTGGCCTCGTTCGTCGCGGCCGGGCCGTGCGGGCCGCCGGGCGAGCGCGTGGCGGCCTTCCGCAAGGCGCTGGAGCCGCACATCCGGGCCAATGTGCTCGGCACCGCCCTGGTCCATCTGACGATGCCCGGGGTGCCGGACGTGTACCAGGGCACGGAGGGCGAGTACCGGGCTCTGGTGGACCCGGACAACCGGCGTCCGGTGGCGTTCCCGCCCGAGGTGCCCGGCGAGAAGGACGCCCTGACGGCGGCGGCGCTGCGGCTGCGCGCCCGCCGTCCCGGCGCCTTCGGCGCGGCGGCCTCGTACGATCCGCTGACCGCCGAGGGCCCGGCGGCCGGGCACTGTGTGGCGTTCGCGCGCTCCGGCGAGGTGGTGACGGCGGTGACCCGGCTGTCGCTGCGGCTCGCGGAGGCGGGCGGCTGGCGGGAGACCCGGCTGGCACTGCCGCCCGGACGGTGGGCGGACGTGCTGGCCCCGGAGCGGGAGTTCACCGGCGACGCGCGCGTGGCGGACCTTTTCGACCGGTTGCCGGTGGCGTTGCTGGAGCGGGTCGCCGAGGAGTGAGCGGCAGGGCGGAACGCTGAGGAGCCTCAACGGACCGGAGGGGCTCCCGGGGCGGCCCAGGTGGCGCGCAGGAGGTCCGTGAAGGCCTCGGCGGCGCCGGTGGGCGGCACGCGCGCGTAGACGGTCAGGGGGCGCTTCCAGGCCGGGTCGGGGGTGAGGATCACACAGTCCTCGCCCACGGCCCCGCGCACGACGTCGGCGGACGCGGCGCACACGCCGACCCCGGCGGCGGCCATGCGTACGGCCGTCGAGGTGTGCTCGGTCCACACGGCGGTCCGCGGCCGGAACCCGGCCTTCCCGCACGCCCAGTCGAGGAAGCGCTCGCCGTGGACGACGGGTTCCAGCGCACAGCGGACCCAGGCGCGGTCGGCGAGCTCGGGCAGCGTCACCGTCGTACGACCCGCGAGCCGGTCGTCGAACGGGACCACCAGGACGAGCTCCTCCTCCCCGACCGGTACGACGGTGCCCGGCGGGTCGGCGGGCTCCGGGCCGAAGGCGAGGTCGGCGGTGCCGCGCAGGACGGCCTCCTCCAGCGCCTCGGCGGTGGCGTACTCGTGCAGCCGCAGCAGGACCCGGGGATGGTCCGTGCGCCAGCGGGCGAAGACATCGGGCAGGACGCCGACGGCGAGGGAGTGCAGGGTGGCGACGTGCAGTTCGCCGCCCTCGGCGCCGGCGGTGGCGCGGGCCGCGCGGCGGGCCTGCGCGGCGCTGCGGACGGCGAGTTCGGCGTGCGGCAGGAAGGCCCGCCCCATCGGGGTGAGGCGCACACCGCGGGCCATGCGCTCCAGCAGGGCGCCGCCGACCGACTTCTCCAGGGCCTTGATCTGGTGCGAGAGCGCGGGCTGGGTGACGTGCAGGGCGTCCGCCGCGCGGGTGAAGGACGCCTCCTGGACGACCGTCACGAAGTACTCCATCTGCCGCAGGCTCAACTCCGCGCCCTCCCCCGCTCCTCATAAGCATCCTGCATGGCTTCCACAAGAACATTGCCTTGGACTCATGGCAAAGGGCAAGCGGAGGGTGGGGGCATGAGCACACGGGGCATGAGCACACAGGTCACGAACACAGCGGACGTCATCGTCATCGGCGGCGGCACGGGCGGTTACAGCACCGCCCTGCGCGCCGCCGCGCTAGGTCTTGACGTGGTCCTCGTCGAACGCGACAAGGTCGGCGGAACCTGTCTGCACCGGGGCTGCATCCCGAGCAAGGCGATGCTGCACGCCGCCGAACTGGTCGACGGCATCGCCGAGGCACGCGAGCGGTGGGGCGTGAAGGCCACGCTGGACTCGGTCGACTGGGCGGCGCTGGTGGCCACGCGGGACGACATCGTGGCGCGCAACCACAAGGGGGTCGAGGCGCATCTGGCGCACGCGGGAGTGCGGGTGGTGCGGGGCAGCGCACGGCTGACGGGGGCGCGCACGGTGCACGTGGAGGGCGTGCGCGCGGATTCCGCGCTGGGGACGCAGAGCATGTACGCGCCGGGCGCGCACGCCTCTGCCACACGCCCGCTCACCGATCCCGCGCCTGGCGTACAGCCGCAATCCGCGCCGGGCGTTCACGACTTCGGGACGCGCCGGGGCATCGTGCTCGCGACCGGTTCGCGACCGCGCACGCTCCCGGGGCTCCAACCGGACGGGCGGCGGGCGGTGACCAGCGACGACGCGCTGTTCGCGCCGGGGCTGCCGGCGTCCGTGCTGGTGCTGGGCGGGGGCGCGATCGGTGTGGAGTACGCCTCCTTCCATCGGTCGATGGGCGCGGAGGTCACCCTGATCGAGGCCGCGGACCGGATCGTTCCGCTGGAGGACGCCGATGTGAGCCGGCATCTGACGCGCGGGCTGAAGAAGCGCGGGATCGATGTGCAGGCCGGCGCGCGGCTGCTGGACGCGGAGGTGCTGGAGAACGGCGTACGCGCGCGTGTGCGCACCGGGCGGGGCGAGACACGCGCGGTGGAGGCGGAGCGGCTGCTCGTGGCCGTCGGCCGGGCGCCGGTCACCGAGGGCCTGGACCTGGCCGCGGCCGGCCTCACGACGGACGAGCGGGGATTCGTCGTACCGGCGGACTGGAACCGGCTGGAGACGGCCGTGCCGGGGATCCATGTCGTCGGGGACCTGCTGCCGCCGCCCTCCCTGGGCCTCGCCCACGCCTCGTTCGCGGAGGGCATGCTGGTCGCCGAGACCCTGGCGGGCCTGCCGTCGGCCGCGGTGGACTACGCGGCCGTGCCCCGGGTGACGTACTCCTCGCCGCAGACCGCCTCGGTGGGGCTGAGCGAGACGGAGGCACGCGCGCGTGGGCGTGCGGTCGAGGTGAACACGATGCCGCTGACGGCGGTGGCCAAGGGCATGGTGCACGGCCAGGGCGGCATGGTGAAGGTCGTCGCCGAGGCCGGCGGGCCGGTGCTCGGCGTGCACCTGGTCGGCCCGAACGTGTCGGAGATGATCGCCGAGAGCCAGCTGGTCGTCGGCTGGGACGCCGAGCCCGCGGACGTGGCCCGGCATGTGCACGCGCATCCGACGCTGTCGGAGGCGGTGGGCGAGGTGTTCCTGACGCTCGCGGGACGCGGCCTGCATCAGCAGTGAACGCACGGCACGCACCGCACCCGCCGCGCCCCCGGGATCCCGCCCGGGCGCCCCCGGGAGCCTCCCCCGCCGAATACTTGACAGTTCACCCTTCTCGTGCGGGACTTGGAGGGCGAAGCCGGGCGGAACAAGTCGGGGGTGAGTCTTCTGCCGGAGCTGCGCTACCCCAGCGTTCCCGAACTGATCGCCTCCGCGAAGGCGTTGGCCGCTCAGGAACCTGGGCTGTGCTCGCTCAGGCGGGTGGGCGTCTCGCGCGCGGGAAGACCCCTGCACCTGCTGTCGGTGGGGCACGCCCGGCAGGCGGTGCTGGTGGTCGCCGGCGCCCACGCCAACGAGCCGACCGGGGGCTCCACCCTGCGGGTGCTGGCCGAACGCGTACTGGCCGAGCGGGATTTGCGGACGAACACGTCCTGGCACTTCCTGCTGTGTGCGGATCCGGACGGCGCGAGCCTGCACGTGACGCCGGCGCCGCGCAGCCTGCTCGACTACCACCTCGGCTTCTACCGGCCGACGGGCGCCGAGCAGCCGGAGTGGTCGCCGTCCGTGCTGCCCCCGGACCGGCTGCCGCCCGAGACCCGGACGCTGACCGGGGTGATCGACGAGCTGCGGCCCTACCTCCAGGTGACCCTGCACGGCACGGACCTGGGCGGCAGCTGGGTGCAGCTGACCAGGGACGTGCCGGGGCTCGCGGAGCCGTTCGCCAAGTCCGCGGCGCAGCTGCACATCCCGGTGGAGACGGGCGCCTCGGACGCCGCCGGCTGGCCGGCCTCCGGCCCCGGGGTGCATGTCATGCCCGGCCCGGAGGCGGGCGTGGCCTATCCGAGCATGCCGGACGACGCCCGGCACAGCACCTGGTACCACGCGCACCGCTACGGCGGTCTGACGGCCGTGGTGGAGGTGCCGATGTGGGCGAGCGACCTGGTGGACGATCCGGCGCCGCACCCGGCTCCGGCGGCGGCGATGCGGCGCCTGGCGCAGCGGCTGCTGCGGGACTCGCTGGAGGTGGAGCGGATCCTCGCCGATGCGCTGCCCCGCCTCGACGGCGCGGACGGCCCGCTGCTGCGGGCGTCGCGCTGGGCGCTGGAGCTGATCCCGGGTCTGGCCGAGGACTGGACCCACACCCCGCCGGCCGCCACGACGATGGCGTACGTCGGCAGTGTGGACGCCTTCGGGCGGCGGCTGCCGCTGCGCGCGGCGGCGATGCTGCTGCGGGTGCTGCGGGAGACGGACGACCTGGCGGCGCCGCGGCTGGAGCAGCTCGTCGCCGACTGGTGCGACGCCTTCGCGGCCCGTTTCCGGGCCCGCTGGGTGCCGTTGGAGCACCAGGTGGAGCACCAGTCCCGGACGGTGCTGGTGGCGGCGCAGCAGGCCCGGGAGCGGGCGGTGTGAGCCGGCTGGGCCCCCACCGCCCACCTGATCGGCGGTCAGCCGTCCAGGGCGAACACCGCGCCGGTCCGCGCCTTCATGACGCACGTGTTGGCGTACGTCTGCCGGAAGTGGACCGGCCGGCCGTTCCAGCGGCCGCTCGCGTGGGCGGTCACCGGGGCGTAGATCATCGGGCAGAAGACTCTCTTGGGCGGGACGCGGCCGATGTCTCCGTCGGCGGCGGCGAGTTCGGCGCAGGCCTCGGCCGCGTGCCGTTGACCCAGGGGCGGGTCGCACAGCAGCAGGGTGCCCCGGGCGCCGCCCGAACTCGCCTCACCCTTGGTGACGGTGAGGTGGAGCCAGTTGCCGGGGACGAGATCGCGGGACGCCGCGTGGGCCGGGCCCGCGGCGAGGAGCCCGGCGGCCGCCAGCAGGACGCCGGCCGCCGCTGTCGCTCTGGTGAAGTACGTCATGCCCCCTTGCATCGGCACGCCGGCGCGCGTTCCCCAGCCCGGCTCACCCGATCGGGACCCCACGCGCCCGTGCCGGGAGCATCCGTTCGAACGGGACCGGCCGGCGCCGCTCAGCTCGCGGCGAGCCGGAACGCCATCCTGCCGAAGGCGACCTGGTCGCCCTCGCTGACGACGACCGCGCCGATCACCCGGCGGCCGTTGACGGTGGTGCCGTTGGTGGAGCCGAGGTCCCTCAGGACCCACACGCCGCCCTGCCGGGTGAGCTCGGCGTGCACGCGGGAGACGGTGTCGTGGTTCAGGCGCAGCCCGTTGGCCGGGTCGCGGCCGATGCGCAGCGGATGGGTGCGCGCCGGGTGCGGCAGCAGCAGCTTGGGCAACCGCTCGGCCTGCCAGGCCCGGCGCAGCCGTACGGTGAACCCGGAGACGGCCTCGACGGTGCCGAGGACCGCGCGGGAGAAGCGGTTCTCCCGGGGCAGGTCGGCGACGAGGGCGGCCAGTTCGTCGGCGCGGCGGGCGGCCAGCGCCAGCTCCATGCGGCGCACGAACGTGTCGTGGGAGAGCCGGCCCATGGCGACGCCGTCACGCAGCACCTGCAGCGCCTTGTCGCGCTCCGCGTCGGACAGCCGCGCGGGGTACGTGGAGAACTCGAAGGACGACGTCACGCAGGTGATTGTCGGGCAGTGAACCCCGGGTGTCCAGAAAACGGGGAATCGACGCCGATCTGCGGGTACTTCCGCGACACCCACCGGGAAAGGACGGATTCGAAGGCGGATTGATCGTCCCGGCGGGCACGATGGGAGCTCGGGACATCACGGTGAGCAGGCGAGACATCACAGACGAAGGGGAACCGTCCGTGCAGTTCGAGGTGTGGGCACCGCAGGCAGACCGAGTGACGCTCCATTGCGAGGGCGGCACGCGCGCGTTGGCGCGCGATACCGAGCGAGCGAGCTGGTGGACGGGGGAGGCGGAGGCCGGGGACGGCGCCCGGTACGGCTTCGCGCTGGACGACGGCCCCGTCCGGCCCGACCCGCGCTCACGCCGCCAGCCGGACGGACCCGACGGGCTGAGCGCGGTCGTGGACCACGGGCGCCACGCGTGGCGCACCGAGTGGGCGGGGCGGGGCCTGCCGGGTGCCGTGCTGTACGAGATGCACGTGGGCACGTACACCGCGGAGGGCACCCTGGACGCGGCGGCGGCCCGGCTGGAGCACCTGGTGGAACTGGGCGTCACTCACGTGCAGTTGCTGCCGGTGTGTCCGTTCCCCGGCCGGCACGGCTGGGGCTACGAGGGGGTGTCGCCGTGGGCGGTGCACGAGCCGTACGGCGGCCCGGAGGCGCTGAAACGATTCGTGGACCGGGCGCACGAACTCGGTCTGGGTGTCGTGCTGGACGTCGTGCACAACCACTTGGGGCCGTCCGGCAACTATCTGCCGCTCTTCGGGCCGTACTTCACCGACGCCCACCACACGCCGTGGGGCTCGGCGGTGAACCTGGACGGGCCCGGCTCGGACGAGGTGCGCGCGTTCTTCGTCGGCAGCGCGCTGGCGTGGCTGCGGGACTACCGGATCGACGGGCTGCGGCTGGACGCGGTGCACGCGCTGTACGACACGCGCGCGTGCCACTTCCTGGAGGAGCTGTCGACGGCCGTGGACGCTCTGGCCGAGGAGCTCGGCCGGCCGCTGTTCCTGATCGCCGAGTCGGACCTGAACGACCCGCGGGTCATCACCCCGCGCGCGGAGCACGGCCTCGGGCTGCACGCCCAGTGGAACGACGACTTCCACCACGCGCTGCACACCGCGCTGACCGGTGAGTCGCAGGGCTACTACGCGGACTTCGCGCAAGGACCGTTCGCCGCGCTGGCCAAGACACTCACCGGTGGCTACTTCCACGACGGCACGTACTCCACCTTCCGCGGCCGGCACCACGGCCGGCCGCTGGACCGCGCGCGGGTGGCCGGGCACCGGCTGCTCGGCTACAGCCAGACCCACGACCAGGTCGGCAACCGCGCCCAGGGCGACCGGCTGTCCGCCCGTCTCTCCCCCGGTCTGCTGGCCTGCGCGGCGACGCTGACGCTGACCTCGCCGTTCACGCCGATGCTGTTCATGGGCGAGGAGTGGGCGGCGGGCACGCCGTGGCAGTTCTTCACCGACCACACCGATCCGGAGCTGGCCGAGGCGGTACGGCGGGGCCGGCGGCGGGAGTTCGCGGCGCACGGCTGGGCCGAGGAGGACGTACCGGACCCGCAGGACCCGGCGACCCGCGAGCGGTCCTGCCTGGACTGGTCGGAACCGGAACGCGAGCCCCACGCGCGCGTGCTCGCCTGGTACCGCCGGCTGATCGCCCTGCGGCACGAGCAGCCGGACCTCACCGACCCGGACCTGGCCGACACGAAGGTGGCGTACGACGAGGACGCCCGCTGGCTGGCCTTCCGGCGCGGTGACGTACGGGTGGTGGTGAACCTGGGCAAGGCCCCGGCGGCGATCCCGCTGGGCACCCGCCCCGCGGTGGTCCTGGCGGCCTGGGAGCCGGTGGAGCTTCCGGGCCCGGACGGGGTGCTCCAGGTGCCCGGGGAGTCGTGCGTGGTGCTGGCGCAGCCCTGAGCGGGTCTGCGCCAGGTCTGCGACTCCCGCCGCGCGGGCGCCCCCGTTGTGCGCCCCGCGGCGGGCCGGAGCCGGTGCGCTACGGCTCCGGGCCGTCCTCCTTGAAGTCCGACAACCGCTCCAGGAGGATCGGCTCCCACGCGCGCCGCAGCTGCGTCCGCAGCAGCGCCGGGGAACCGCCCGCGCGGCCTTCCAGGTGGCCGGCGAGGTGGATGACGGCGTCGCAGCGGGCGAGCCACAGGCCGCGCAGGCAGGGGCGGGTGCCGTAGCCGGCGAGGGTGGCGGCGCGGACGGCGGCCGGGGAGCCGACGGCGAGGGCCAGGCCGGCGATGTCCTCGGCGGGGTCGCCCAGGGCCGCCCGTGTCCAGTCCAGGATGCCGCGCACCCGCCCGTCGGCGCTGACCACCACGTGCTCGCCGGTCAGACCGTGGTGGGTGAGGACGGCGGTGCCGGGCTGCGCGGCGAGCTGGGCCGCGCCGGGCGGGGTCAGCTGGCGCATCCGGGCGGCGTCGAACTCGTCGGCGACGGCGAGCCGTTCGGCCGCGTGCACGGCCATGCGGCGCAGCGCCTCCAGGGAGCGCGGGGCGGTGCGCGGCACGCCGAGCGCCTCGGCCTGCCGCGCGGGCACCGCGCGCAGCCCGGTGAGCAGCCCGGCGAGGTCGGCCTCGCCGACGGCGGAGACGTCGTGCTCGTCGGCAGTGCCGCCGGGCACCTTGGTGTCCAGGGTGTAGGCGAGGCCGGGCGCCCAGTCGCCGTGCGCGACGCTGGTGGGGACGGCGACGGGCAGGTGCGGCCGGAGCAGGTCGCGCAGGCGCAGTTCCCGGCGGCGCCCTACCGAGGCCTCGCGGTCGGGGGCGAGGCGCAGCACATGGCGGGTGCCGACCCACCAGGTGTACGCACGACCCTCCGTCACGGGCCGCACATCGGGGCCCGCGGTGTCGTCGCCGCCCTCCTTGAGCAGCGAACGGACCAGTCTGCGGACGGTGTCCGCGGTGGGTGTCGGTGCCTGGGTCATGGGTCGCGCGTCGCCGTTCCTGAATGTCCGTCGCGGGTGTGTCTGCGGGGTCGCTCAGTGCTCTCTCAGTCCACTATGACCAGGTCGCGCGTGGTGTTGTTGAGGCGGCGGCCGCCGTCCTCCGTCACCGTGACGATGTCCTCGATGCGCACCCCGAAGCGGCCGGGCAGGTAGATGCCGGGCTCGACGGAGAAGCACATCCCGGGCACGAGGGGCTGTTCCTCGCCCTCGATCATGTACGGCGGCTCGTGCGTGGTGACGCCGATGCCGTGCCCGGTGCGGTGGATGAAGTACTCGCCGTATCCGGCGTCGGTGATCACCGCGCGGGCGGCGCGGTCGACGTCCTGGCACGCCGCCCCGGGCCGTACGGCCTGGTAGCCCGCCTCCTGGGCCTCGCGCACGATGTCGTGCACCCGGCGCTGCTCCTCGGTGGGCTCGCCCACATGGACCGTACGGGTGGTGTCGGAGCCGTAGCCGTCCTTCAGGCCGCCGAAGTCCAGGACGACCATGTCGCCGCGCCGGATGACGCGGTCGCCGACCTCGTGGTGCGGGTTGGCACCGTTGGGGCCGGAGCCGACGATGGTGAAGTCGACCTGCTCGTGGCCGAAGCGGCGCAGCAGGCCGGCGAGATCGTGGCCGACGTCGGACTCGCGGCGGCCGGCCAAGGGAACTTTGCGGATCTCCTCGAACGTTGCATCGGCAGCCGCTCCGGCGGCGGCGAGGAGTTCCAGTTCCGCGGCGTCCTTGACGGCGCGCAGCATGGGGAGGGCGTCGGTGAGAGAGGCGTAGGAGGTGTCCGGCAGGGCCCGCTGAAGGCCCAGCAGGTGCATGGCCCAGGTGTTGTCGCTGATGCCGAACCGGCCGTGGCCGTCGAGGAGGGCGGCGGTGACGGCGTAGGGGTCCTTGCCGTCGGTCCAGTCGCGCAGGGTGAGCGCGGACGCGCCGGTCGCGTGCTCGGCGTCGGGGGCCTCCAGGGTCGGCACCACGAGCACGGGGTCCCGGCCGGGGGTGAGGACCAGCACGGTGAGCCGTTCGGTGACGGCGGTGGGCGTGTAGCCGGTGAGCCAGACCATGTCGGGCCCCGGTGCCACGAGCAGCCCCGCGAGGCCGGCGTCAGCCGCGGAGCGCGCGGCACGCTCCATGCGGGCCCTGTAGTCGGCGGCGGTGAAGAGCGCGGGCGTACTACCGGTCATCCGGGCCTCCGGGCGGGTGGGGATACGGGCGACGGCGTCTCGGGCAGCATCCTGCCCGGCCGGACAGGGTCACGCGAGCCGATCGCCGGTGCTCCCCGCAGGGCGCGGTCGGCTCGGAAGGGACTCGGCATGGGGCCATCATGGCGCGCGGGGCGCACGGTGACCAGCGCGTTTCCCGGGGTGACCGAGAGGTCGTGGGCCGGTGGCCGCGCCGGCCCGCCGAAGTGTCTTGAGACGGGCCCGCGCCGGCCCGCTCAGGTCGCCATGCCCGGTACGACCGTCAACTGCTGGCAGACCCCGCCGCTGTGACGCACGGTGAGGAGCACCTGCTTCCCGGGGCGGGCCTGGGCGACGGCCCGGGCGAGGTCGGCGGCGGTGTCCACGCGCGCGGAGCCGAACCGCAGCAGCACGTCCCCGCGGACCAGGCCGGCCGCGTAGCCGGGGCCCGGCACATGCACGCCCACGACCAGCGCGCCCGCCTTCTCGGCGTCGACGACCTCCACGCCCAGGGTCGCCCCGGTCGCGGCGGCAGGGGCGGGGCTCGGGGTGGCGCCGGGGGCGGCGGGGACGGTGGACATGCCCCTGGCCGGGGGTGCGCTCGGCGGGGCCTGGCGTTGCAGCTCGGCGAGCCTGCTCATGCCGATCACCGTGGCGCCGACGGTGCCCATGCCGACGCCGGACAGCACCAGCAGGGTGCCGGTGCACAGGACGAACAGCAGGGTCCGCAGCCGCCGTCCGCGCCGTGGCACGGCGTGCGGGCGGTGGGGCGGGCCGGTGGTGCCGCCCTCCCGTGGGTCCTGACCGGGCATCGGCTTGGGACGCAACGCAGTCTGTTCCATGGTTCGCTCGCCTCCGGCTGGTGCTCTACCCGGGGCGCCGGGCCGCGACGTGACACGAACGAGTGAGAATGGCCGGAGCGTGGCGGAGGGTAGCCATGGCCTGAGGAGGCGGCCGCCGGGGGAGCGCCCGGACCACCACGCCCTCCGCGTGAGGGGGTGATCACACCGCTCCCACCAGCCTCCGCACCACCTCCTGCGCCGCTGCCCCGGGACTCCCGCCGTGGACGAGTTCCGTGCGGTGGACGACCCGGGGCGCGGTGAGCGGGACGGCGACCGCGTCGGGTACGGCGGTGACGGCCGACCGGGGCAGCAGGACGAGGCCGTGTCCCGCGGCCGCGAGGGCGGTGAGGGCGCGCAGATCGGTGCCCTCGTAGCGCAGGGCGGAGCGGAACGCGCGGCCGCCGGTCGCGGCGCGCAGCTGGTCGAGCGGGAGGGCGGCGTCCGGCGCGTCGAGCCAGCGGGCGTCGGCGAGGTCGTCGAGGCGCAGGCCGGCCCGCGCGGCGAGGGGGTGGCGGGCGGGCAGCAGGACGCTCAGGGGTTCCTCGGCGAGGCCGTGCGTGGTCAGCGGCGCCACGTCCGGCAGGCGTAGCGGGTCGCTGGGTGCGGCGAGCCCGTCGACGAGGCCGAGATCGGCGGTGCCGATGGCGACGGCGGCCGGGATCTCCTCGCGGGTGAGGACACGCAGGGTGACGCCGGCCGGCGGGAGGGCGGCGAGGACACCGGCACCGAGCGCGGTCGGGGTGGTGACGAGGGTCAGGCCCCGCTGGGGTGCGGCGGCCATGCGGAGGATGTCGGCGCGGGCCGCGTCCAGCCGCAGCAGCAGCGGGGCCGCGTGCTCCAGCAGCCGCTCGCCGGCCGCGGTGGGCGCGACCGGCCGCCGGGTCAGCAGGGATGCGCCCAGGTCCTGTTCGAGCGCGGCGATGTGCTGAGAGACCGCGGACTGGGTGTAGCCCAGCTCGCGGGCGGCCTCCGAGAAGGAGGCGAGGCGGGCCACGGTGACGTAGGTGCGCAGCAGATGCGGGTCCATACGGCCCAGGATCCCATCACCATCAGCTGCGCTTATCGACAGTGCAGGAATCATCGTTGGACGTGAACTGACGCCGGCCCGGAGGATGGCGGCCATGACGAACAACGCAACCGTCGCCCTGGTCGGCGACCGCTCGCCGCATGTCCTGTCGCACACGCGCGTGCCGCTTCTGCTGGAGGCCCTGGCCGAACGCGACCGGCTGGTCCTGGACGCGTACTGGATCTCCTCCGACGACGCCGCGGCCGAGGACGCGGTCCGCGGCTTCGACGCCGTGTGGGTGCTGCCGGGCAGCCCGTACCGCAGCGAGGCCGGTGTCCTCGCGGCCGTGCGCACGGCGCGCGAGGAGGGCATTCCGTTCCTGGGCACGTGCGGCGGCTTCCAGCACACGCTGCTGGAGTTCGCCCGCGATGTGTGCGGACTGACCGAGGTGGCGCACGCCGAGAACGACCCGGACGCCGCCGACCCGCTCATCGAGCCGCTGGCCTGCTCGCTGGTCGGCCATGAGGCGGCGGTGACGATCGAGCCGGGCTCGCTGGCGGAGTCCGTGATCGGCTCGCGGCGCACGGTCGAGCGGTACTTCTGCGCCTACGGCCCCTCCCGCCACCTCGACACGCTCCGCGCCCACGGACTGCGGTTCTCCGGGCACGACGAGGACGGTCAGGTGCGGGTCGTCGAACTGCCCGGCCACCCCTTCTTCCTGGCGTCCCTGTTCCAGCCGGAGCTGTCCGGCGACGGCTCGCGCCCGCACCCGATGATCCGGGCCCTGGCGCGAGCCGCGGTCGGCCACGCGGTGTCCGGGCTCGCCCGGCCGGCGTGACCCGCTCCACGAGAAGGTCCGCCGAGGCCGAACTGCGCGGGGCGGCCCGCACGGTGCTGGACAGGGCCGCCGGGGAGCCGGCCGAGCGGCTCGGCGAGTCCGGCTGACGAGTGGCTCGGTCAGCCGACGAGCTGGACGGGCGGCGCCGGGGCCCGGTCGGGCAGGAAGCCGTGTGCGCGGCGCCCCAGCCACTCGGCCCTGTAGCGGTCCACGTTCCGGTGCCAGTTCAGGATGCCGGCCATCCAGTTCTGCAGGTCGAGGACATAGCCCTCCATGGCGGCCCGGCCCGCCTCCGAGAGCTGGAAGTCGTCGTGGAGCGCGGGCAGTTCGTGCTCCACGACGTGCTCGAACTGCTGCATGCGCTGGGTCGTCAGATCGTGTACGACCCGGAGGGCGGTCGGGTAGTCGACGCCGAAGAAGTTCTGCACCACCAGGACGGAGTTGTGGATCTCGCCCTCGAACTCGATCTCCTTCTGGTACGAGAAGATGTCGTTGACCAGACAGGCGTAGTCGATGGCGGCGTTCTCCAGGGAGCGGACCGGGCCGCTGCGGTACACCTCCGGCGGGACGGCGGGGCCGTGACCCATGCGGCACAGGCTCAGGGTGAGGTCGGAGCCGAAGGTGGCGCGCCGCATCTCCAGGTAGTCGACCGGGTCGGGGATGCGGTTCTGCAGCTGGTTGGACAGCTCCCACACCCAGCTCTCGGTCATCGTGTCCACGGTGGCCTTCAGGGTGCGCCGCTGGTCGGCGGTCATGCCGGCCGTCGTCCGCGCCCACAGGTCGGTCAGCCCCCGCTCCATCGCGTCGGCCGGGACCAGGGCCGGCTCGCCCTCGACGGGCATGCACCGCGACAGCCGGGCCGTGGTCAGCCGGGCGGCGGCGAGGTTCCGGCGGTGGCCGTGGACCAGCGGGTAGTAGTCGTCACCGTAGGTTCCCCAGGCGAGCCACTGGGCGCTGAGATCGAGCGCCTCGGGCGTGGCGTCCGGGTCCAGGCCGGCGGAGCACAGTGCGAGGTCGTAGGCGGCGAGCTTGTCCTCGTCCCAGACGCCCTCCTCCAGGATGCCCATGCGGTGCGACCAGTCCACGAGGTTGCGGCGCGCGGCGTCGAGGTGGGGGCTCAGTCCGAGCCGGTAGGGCATGTGGAACTCGGGCAGTACGGACGGGCCGACCTTCTGGTACGGCAGGTGGGTGTAGGCGCGCAGGCGTTCCTGCGCGGCAGCGGCGAGGAGTGCGCCGACGTCGGCGGCCGAGACGCCGGGGCCGCTCGGCAGCTGCCAGGGCGAGCCGGGCCGCGCCCCCTTGTTCATGTAGCGGCTGGAGCGCATGTGCCATTCGTGGCCGCCGGACTGCCAGTCCTGCAGTCCCTTGGTGTACGCGGCGACCGCGGCGACCTGGTCCGGGGTGAGCCCCTTCTCCAGCGCCACGGCGGGGACTTCGGTGAGCGCGGTGTGCTCGAACTGGTGCAGGCGTGAGGTGAGGATGTCGTTGACGGTCTCGGCGGCCTCCTGGGTCGTACAGCCGAAGAAGGTCTCCAGCACCAGCACGCCGTTGCTGTTCTCGCCCTCGTCCTCGACCTCTCGCTGGTAGGAGAACAGGTCGTTGCGCAGGTGGACGGCGTCGGAGAACGTCTCCATGAGGACCCGCAGCGGCCGGGTGCCGGCGACGGCGGCGGGCACCTCGGCGGTCGCGTACTCCACGAGCCCGGCCGACCAGGGGGCGCCGCCCACCTTGCGGCGCATCTCGATGTACTCGACGGGGTTGGCGATCCGCCCCTCGTTGATGTTCGACAGCTCCCACATCGACTCGTTGAGCAGATGCTCGGTGGCCACGGAGAAGCGGCGGCGCCAGTCCACGGACATCGACGGCACCGTGCGCGCCCACAGGTCCTTCAGCCCCGCCTCGACGGGATTCTCCGGTTCCGGCACGGGGGTCGCCGGGTCGAGCGGCATGAACAGCGGCAGGCGGTCCAGGTGGGCCTTGCCGGCGGCGCGGTCGGGGGTGCGCTTGTACATGTCGAGGAAGTGGTCGTCGAAGAAGAACACCCACACGTACCAGTCGGTGATCAGCGAGAGAGCGGGGCCGTCGCAGTCGGGGTGGGTGTAGGCGCACAGGAGTCCGTAGTCGTGCGCCTCCAGGTCGGCCTGCTCCCAGATCCCGGAGCCTTCCAGCATGCCCGTCTCGCGCGCCCACTCGGTCGAGTGGGCGCGGGCCTCGTCGAGGTGCGGGTTGAGCCGCGCGGGATACGGCATGTAGAAGTGCGGGAGTTGGAACGGCTGTGTCATGGCCGGGGCCCTACCCGCGGTCTCCGACGCCCATCCGCCGTGCGGGACATGATCACACCATCGCGTGAACCGCCCCTGAATCGGGGAACTCCCGCCGCCTGCCGCGGGCGGGGCGGCAGAAGTTCCGCGGCGCTTCGGAGCCGGCCGTTGGGAGGGCCGGTCGAGGGGCGGTCTGGTGGGCGAGGAGGACCGGGTCGTGCAGCGCCGCCGCCAGGACGCTGGTGACCAGCCGGATCCTCCGGGTCGCGCCGGCCATCGCGGAGAGCAGGACCAGCGGGGCCGGGGTCACCTCGACGTCTCCGGCCCGGGGCAACACCGCCGCCCCCGCCCCTGTGCCACCTCCGGGCCCTTGCCGTGCCCCCGCGCGCGGGCCACGGTAGGCGCATGACCTCCTTTGTGCTGCCCCATGAGGTGCACGGCGACGGCGCCCACAAGGTGTTCGCCGTGCACGGCTGGTTCGCCGACCGGTCCGCCTACACCGCCGTCCTGCCGGATCTCGACCGCACTGCCTTCAGTTACGCGCTGGTCGACCTGCGCGGCTACGGCGAGGCCCGGGACGCGGCGGGCGCGTACACGACGACCGAGGCGGCCGGGGACCTGGTGGAGCTGGCCGACCGGCTGGGCTGGGACCGGTTCTCGGTGATCGGGCACTCCATGGGCGGCGCGGTGGCACAGCGCCTTGCGGCCACGGTCCCGGACCGGCTGCGCCGGATGGTGGGCGTCTCCCCGGTGCCGGCCTCGGGGGTGCCGCTGGCCGACGGGCAGGGCGCGCTGTTCACGGACGCCGCGTACAAGCCGGAGAACCGGCGCGCGATCCTCGACCTCACCACCGGGGGCCGGCGTCCCGCCGCCTGGCTGGACCGGATGGTCGCCCGCTCGCTGGAGCGCAGCGACGCGAAGGCGTTCCGGGCCTGGCTGGACTCGTGGGCGGGCGAGGACTTCCACGCCGACGTGGCGGGCAGCGAGGTTCCCGCGCTCGCCGTGGCCGGGGAGCTGGATCCGGCCCTGTCGCCGGAGGTGATGCGGCAGACCTGGATGTCCTGGTATCCGCGTGCCGAGCTCGTGGCACTGCCGTTCGCCGGGCACTACGCCATGGACGAGGCCCCGCTGGACCTCATCCGCGTGGTCGAGGACTTCCTGCGCGCGGACGCCGAAAGCCCGACGGACGCCGAAAGCCCGACGGACGCCGAAGGCCCGGCGGACGCCGAAAGCCCGACGGACGCCGAAGGCCCGGCGCCCGCCGTGGACCCGGCGGCCGCCGTGCCCCACGTCGACGCGAGTGAGCCGGCGTGAGCGTGCGTGGGACCCGGCCGGTGCCCGACGTGTTCGACCCGCGCCGGTACGCCGTCGGTGTGCCGCACGACGACTACCGGCTGCTGCGCGACCGCCATCCGGTCGTCTGGCAGGAGGAGCCGGAGGTGCTGGGCTGGCCGGCCGGGCCGGGCTTCTGGGCGGTGACCCGGCACGCGGACGTCGTCCGGGTGCTGAAGGACGCCACGACGTACTCCTCGCATCTCGGTGCGACCCAGATCCGCGACCCGGATCCGGAGGATCTGCCGTTCATCCGGCGCATGATGCTCAATCAGGATCCGCCGCAGCACCGGCGGTTGCGGCGGCTGGTGAGCCGGGCCTTCACCCCGGGCCGGGTCGACCGGTTCGCGGCCGTCGCCCGGGAGCGGGCGCGCACCCTGCTCGACGGGGCGCTCGGGCAGGCGCGGGAAGGGGACGGCACGGTCGATCTGGTGGCCACCGTCACCGACGAGTACGCCCTGCTCAACCTGGCGGATCTGCTGGGCGTGCCGGAGAGCGACCGGCGTTTGCTGCTGCACTGGACGCAGCGGGTCATCGGTTACCAGGACCCGGACGAGGCCGGTCCGGCGGTGCTGGACGAGGCGGGCAAGCCGGTCAATCCCCGGTCCCCGGCGATGCTGAAGGACATGTTCGCCTACGCCGGACAGCTGGCCGCACACAAACGACGGCATCCCGCCGACGACATCATGACCACGCTCGCCCAGGATCCCGAACTCGCTGACGGGGAACTGGAGATGTTCTTCTTCCTGCTCACCGTCGCGGGCAACGACACCGTGCGCAGCGCGGCCCCCGGCGGGCTGCTGGCACTGGCGGAACACCCGGAGGCGTACGCGGCATTGCGCGCGGGCAAGATCGAAGTCGCCACCGCCGTGGAGGAGTTGCTGCGCTGGCATCCGCCCGTGCTGACCTTCCGCCGGACCGCCGCACGGGACACGGAACTGGCGGGTCGGCGGATCCGGGCCGGGGACAAGGTCGTGGTCTTCCACGCCTCGGCCAACCGGGACGAGCGGGTCTTCACCGATCCGGCCCGGCTCGACCTCGCCCGCTCCCCCAACCCGCACGTGTCCTTCGGTGACGGCCCGCATGTCTGCCTGGGCGCCCACTTCGCTGGGCTGCAACTGCGGCTGCTCCACGAGGAGGTGCTGCGTGTGCTTCCCGAGCCGCGGCTCGCCGCACCGGCCGGGCGTCTCGTCTCGAACTTCATCAACGGCATCAAGTCACTGCCTGTGCAGGTCACTTGAGGTCCACGCCCGACACCTGGATCAGCGCGTGCGTGCCGCTGGTGCGCCAGCGCCCGTCCTCGGCGGCCACCAGCGCGGCCTCGGTCGTCGGGGACAGGCCGGTGATCACGTCCGACTTCAGGGTGCGCAGTGCGGCGACCGGGCTGGGGAAGTAGGCGGTCGTCTCCTGGAAGGGCGTGGTCGGCGGCCAGAGCCGGTCGCCCACCAGACGCCGGTAGTTGAGGTCGCCCTTGAAGACGGTCAGGGTGGCCGCGGCGAACTCGGCGCGCAGGTCGTCCGGCATCTCCGCATACGGCAGCGGGGCGCAGGAGAACGGGTGTGCGCGCACGGTGAGGCGGCCGTCGGCCATGGCCGACCAGAGCACGCGCGCGTACTCGGCGGCCGCGCCGGACGCGGCCCGCAGCCGGTGCAGCGCGTCGACGACGTCGGCAGTGGTGGCGTCGGAGACGTAGTACGGATACGGCTTGACATGCAGCACCGCCCGCGCGGCCCGGCCCTCGGCGAGAAGGTGGCCGAGCAGCAGCAGGTCCGGGACGAGTTCGCGGCCCGCGTTGTCCGCGACCAGGACGAGCGTGGCCGCGTTGCCGGGCGGCAGCAGCGACCACAGGGCCGCGCTGTCGTCGGCGACCAGCGCGGGGGCCGGGTCCCGGGCCTCGGCGCCCTCGGCGGAGAGCCGGAAGCCGAGGTCGGCGCGGTTGCCCCACAGCGAGCCGTGCAGCAGGGCACGCGCCCGCTCCTCCTCCGGCAGGCCGGGCAGGGCGTCCAGCGCGGCCAGTTCCCCGTCCGTCTCCGGCGCGTCGAGTTCGGCGCGCTTGAACGGGCGGAAGGGGTCGATGCCCTGCCAGGCGCCGGGGCCGAACCAGCCGACGGCGTCCAGCAGCCGGCGGTAGAAGTAGCTCTCGGACCACAGCCACGGCACGTCGTACCAGGAGAGCCCGGCGCAGCCGGCCAGGCCCCAGTCCTGCCACCGGTCCCGGTCCGGGGCGTCGGTGGGCAGCGGCTGGACCGTGCCCTCGGTGCAGCTCTTCAGCAGCTCGTCCAGCGCCCGGTGCTGCCCGGGGCCGTACGGGAAGGCGTCCCGTACCCGGCTGATGATCGCGGGGTGCCGCTCGGCCAGCACGCTGTGCGGGAACGAGCCGGGTTCGTTTCCGAGGATCACGGGTGCGAACGGGGTGGAGGGCATGTCCGTCACCGTATCGCGTGGGTCAGGCGGTTCTGATCTCCCGCTCCAGCTGCGTGGCGAGGGTGACGTAGCGGGGGCGGCGGTGGACCGGGACCAGGCCCCGGATCAGGAGGTGCCACATCTCGGCGACCCGGCGCGGAAGCCGTCCTACCGGTTCGAGTGAGCGGCCGGCGACCCGGGTGCCGACGAAGAAGGAGACCAGGGAGTGCGCGACGATGCCGATGTCGAGATCGCCGTGCACATCGGACTCCCTGACGGCCCCGTGGAACTTCCGGTTGGCGAACTCCAGCCATTCGGTGAACGGGTGCCGCAGGGGCGGCCGTACGGCGACGCCGGCGGTGGCGAGGCGGAGCGCGGCGCGCGGCACTGGGTCCTCCACGGCGAGTCTGGCGATCCCGAACGTGGCGCGCATCAGGCCTTCCAGCGAGGAGTAGCCGCGGCTCTCGACCTCGGCGACAAGCGCTTTCGCGGCGCCCGCGTTGAGTTCGAGGATGGCGTGGGCGAGGTCCTCCTTGGCGGCGAAGTGGAAGTACAGCGCCCCCTTGGTGACCTTCGCGTGCGCGACGATGTCGCTCAGGCTCGTGGACTCGTAGCCCTGCCGGTCGAACAGATCGGCGGCGGCCGTGATGATCGTTGCCCGGGTCTGTTCGGCGCGTAACTGCCTCGCCATCCTGGGACCCCTCCTCGCGACTCGTACGAACGGGACATGCGGTTTGTTTTTGACCCCTTGCACACGATAACTCACCGTCCGGCAGCGGCAGTCCGGGGTGCGGGCCGGCGTCGGGACACGTGTCATCGGCGGAGCCGGCCTCGGGCGGGCCCTCGGCGGTCCGTGAACGACGAGACCAGAACGGTTCCCCCCTTCCTTGCCCGGCTGTCCTCGGCAGCCGCGGGGCGGCGGGTGCCGGACCCATGATCGCCACGATACGAGGACGACCGCCGGCTCCTCAACGGGGTCGCGAATCAGGCGCGAAACGTCCGTACCGGTCGGTGGTTTCGCACCCCCCGGGCCATCGATGCGCCGGTCGGCTGAACGCGGGGAACGCCTGCGCCGTACTGGACCGCGCAGACCCCGTTCCCGCGCCCGCCGAGGAGACATCCCGGATGACCCGGATGACCGCCCGCCCGAGCGTCACGGTGGCCGTCGCCGCGGCCCCGCTCCTGCTCCTGTCGTGGGCGGCGGGGTCCGCCGAGGCGCACGGGGCCCCCACGGATCCGGTCAGCCGGGTCTACGCCTGCTCCCCTGAGGGCGGCGACGCCGGCCGCTCGGCGGCCTGCCGGGCGGCCGTCGCGGCGAACGGCGCTCCCTTCACCGCGTGGGACAACCTGCGCGTGGCCGGGGTGAACGGCCGTGACCGGCAGGTGATCCCGGACGGCAGACTGTGCAGCGGCAGCCTTCCGGCGTACCGGGGCCTGGACCTGGCGCGGCGGGACTGGCCGGCGACCCGGCTGACACCCGGCGGCAGACTGACGATGACATACGCCTCGACGATCGCGCACACGGGCACGTTCCGGCTGTACCTGACCGAGCCCGGCTACGACCCGGCGAGACCGCTCACCTGGTCCGAGCTGCCGGAGCGGCCCTTCGCGCAGGTCACCGATCCACCGCTGCACGGCGGGGCGTACCACATCGCCGCGACACTGCCGAAGGACCGGACGGGGCGTCAGGTGCTGTACACCATATGGCAGAACAGCAGCACGCCGGACACCTACTACTCCTGTTCCGACGTGGTCCTCGCGGAGAAGGGGGCGGGGACGGCGGAAGCCGGACCTGCCGTCTCGGCAGGTCCGGCTTCCGCCGCGGGCAAGCAGGCCACCCGGGAGACGGGCCCCTCGGCGCCCGTGCTGGCGAGCGGCGCCGCCGCGGTGCTGGTGCTCACCGGAGGCGCCGCCCTCGCCGTACGGCTACGGCGGCGCTGAACTCGGCGCCGCCGCAGTCCGGTTGACGGCTCAGTTGACGTAGACCGGGGTGCCGCCGTCCGTCACGGGCGCGTACTTGGCGGTGAAGTAGCCGCTGGAGAAGCACAGCGACGAGCCCGAGGTCTTGGTGAACTGCTGGTTGGTGAAACTGATGCTGTTGTCGGTGTTGTCGGCCTTCCCGGTCAGGGAGGGCGCCTGGTAGACGCAGGTGATGGAGCCCAGCAGGGTGCGCAGCTTGACCGTGGTCTGGATGGTGGAGCCGCTCGCCGGCGAGACGGTGAGGGTGCCGTCGGAGGCGACCGTCGCCGCGTAGGGCAGGTTGTCGACGGTGATGCTGCTGACGCCGAGGACGCCGGTGACGTTGCTGGTGCAGGAGCTGCTGTCGAAGGTGTGCCCGATGACGGACTCGGTGGCCGTGCCGGGGGCGGTCGGGTTGCCCGTGACCGTGGCGGTGAACTGGGAGGTCTTGCAGGTGACGCCGCTGGTGCCGGTCGCGCTGGAGTAGAGCGTGGCCGACGTTCCGGAGGCCAGCGGCGCGGTGAGGGTGTCGCCGGTCGCGACGGCGGTGCCGCCCGCGCTGCCGGTGGTGAGGACGGCGCTGCCGTCGGCGGAGGCGGGGGCGGCGACCGCGAGGGCGAGTGCGGTGGCAGTGCCGGCGAGGGCGAGAAGGGATCGCGTACGCATGCGGGTGCCTCTTTCCTGGGTGGGGTCCGGGTGAGGTGGGGATGGGGGGTGGCGGTGCCGCCGGCGCAGGGCCGTGCGCCTTCTCCGTACGCGACGGTCCGGCGACGGCGGCGGTCCGGGCACCGGCCGAAGGCCTCGGGGGAAGGCCTTCGGCCGGGCCGGCAGGGGGGCGGCCGGCACGGCCGGGGGAAGGAGCCGTGCGGTGCCGCACTGAGGTGAACGGTTTCTTTCGGCCGCGATGAGCGGTCGGCGTGAGACGCCGGGCAACGCATCCGGTGCCGCTCGGCGGATCCGGCGCCACGGATCCGTGAAAACAGGGGAAGTTGTAGACCTGATCAACCATCAACGTCAAGCGCTGCAAAGGGAGTTGTAGGGTGCGATCGCAGCTCGGGCACATCCGACACTCTTTTTTCACATCCGCCTTGACCCCCCGGAGTAACCGGCGGTAACTTCCCCGCAGGCTGCTGACGCGTAACGAGAAAGCCCTTGCTCCGCCGGGGTGCGAGGAGGCGTACGCGACAGTCGCTGTCCGCGCCAGGACACCGCGCCGCTGAAGCCCAACCCGCATTGATCCATGCCCATGGGAGCAGACATGGCCTCGTCCCCGGACGCCCCGTCCGTCGGAAACACCCCCGAGAACCCGGGAAACGGTTCGCCCTCCGAAGCCTCCGGATCCTTGGCAGCCTCCGGAGCACCGCACACGGCCGGGACCGCCACCGGCGAGAGACGGGGCCGGGTCCGGGCCCGCCGGGCCGCGGTGATGGCCGTACCCGCCACCCTGATAGCCGCCGGTCTCGCGGTACTCACCGCCCAGGGGGCGCTGGGTGTGCAGTTCGCGATCTCCGGCATGCCGTTCACGGTCACCGCGACGGAACTGAACGGAACCGGTTTCGAGCAGTTCGGCGGCCTCGACAACATGGCCGACGGCAGCCCGAACGCCGGGGACACCGGGGGCCAGGAGCTCGTGGTGACTTCCGCCATCAAGAACGCCACGCTCGACCATCTGTGCCAGAGCGTCGACCTCGGCGGCACCAACATGCTGATCACGGCGGGCGCCGGCGCGGACAAGGTGCAGGCGAGCCAACTGACCACGGACTCCACGCAGCTGTCCGGCGACGCCGCGTTCAACAACATCGAGATCGGCAACGACGCCAGCACGCTGACCAAGGCCGGCGTGAAGGGCCCGATCGGTGTGTTCAGCCAGCAGGCCGACACCGTGCACATCGCCAACCTGCGGCAGACCAACTACGCGACGACCGCTGGTGTGTTCAAGCTTCCCGGTCTCAAGCTCCGCTTCAGCGACTCGGGTTGCTGATCGCGGTGACCGACCGTCCACGCTGGGGAGCGCGGGCCGCCTTCCGTGGCTGGCGGGCCCGCCGGCCGTTCTGGGGCGGGCTGCTGCTCGCGCTGGCCGGCGGCGAGATCCTGCTCACCGAGAAGGCCTCGCTGAAGGTCGTGATGCACATCGGCATGCAGGGGGTGGCCGGCTATCTGCTGCCGACGCTGATGGCGCTGCTGGGCCTGCTGATCCTCTTCAACCCGACGCAGCGGCTGTTCTACTCCATCACCGGGGTCCTGCTCTCCCTGGGCAGCTGGGTCACGTCCAACCTGGGCGGCTTCTTCATCGGCCTCCTGCTGGGCGTGACCGGCAGCTGCCTCGCCTTCGGCTGGCTCCCCGACCAGGAACCGCGCGTCAGCCGCCGCCGACGTCGGACGCAGGCGAAGGCGGCGGCGCATGCACCGGCCGCAGGGGCCGAGGGTGCGGAGGGTCTGCCGGCCTGACGAGCGGGCTCCTTCGCCTCGCTCTTGAGGATGCGCATGGACTTGCCCAGCGCTCGGGCGGTGCGCATCACGGCCGGCGCCGCGCGTGGCGGGTCGTGGCCACGGCGAGGGCCAGGGCGCACAGCCCGAGGACCGCGGAGAGCAGCAGGTGGTACGGCGCGGGCAGGGCGGTCATGCCGAGCCCGGCGAGCGGCTCCGGCAGATCGGCGGCGGCCTTGGCCACGGGCGCGGACTCGCCGGTGAGCGCGGACTCGGACATCGTCAGCGGCGCAGCAGTCGTACGTCGGCGGGCACGAGGTCGCCCGGGCCGAGCCGTACGACGTCGCCGGGGACCAGGTCGGCCACCGGGACCTCGTGGGGGCGCGGGGCGCTGTGTCGTCGGTGCGGCGCAGCACGGTGGCCGTACCGGCGACGAGTTCGCGCAGGGCGGCGGGCGAGCGGTCGGCGCGCCGCTCGCCGGCCGCGCGCAGCTGACGGCTACCAAGGGGTCGCGAAGGCCCCGCAGACAGCGCCGGAGCGGGGAGGGGATGTGCGGGCGGGGCGCGCGTTCTCGCCGTGGGTGGCGAGCCGGGCGGCCGCCTCGGCGTCGGTGAGTCCGCACGGGCCGGTGTCCAGATGCCGCAGCACCTGGAGCGACGTACCGCTCGACGGTCCGGTCCAGGGGCCCGTCGACGGCTCACAGGCCACGGAAGCCGCGGGCCGGGGCCGGTACGTCCGCGGCCCGTTCGGCGAGCCGGCCGACGAGGAGGCGTACGACGTCGACGACGGCGGCCTGTCCGGCGGCGTACAGGCCGGACAGGCCGCCTGGCGGCGGCAGGAACTTCCCGGTGGTCCCAGGAGTTTCCACGGTGCTGTAGAAGCTGCGGCCGGTGCGCAGAGGGGGCACCCGTCCGAGGATCACGAGCGATACGAGGAGTGCGCATGGCCCTGTGGGACCGCGTCAAGGAGTCGGCGTCGCAGATGCAGACCCAGTTGGTGGCGAAGAAGAACGACCTGAAGAGCGGCGCGTTCCGCGATGCGAGCATGGCGATGTGCGCGCTCGTGGCCGCCGCCGACGGCACCGTGGACCCCTCGGAGCGGCAGCGGGTGGCCCAGCTCATCGCGACGAACGAGGTGTTGCAGAACTTCCCGGCGGACGACCTCAGGCGCCGCTTCGAGGAGAGCCTGAACAAGCTGACGACCGACTTCGCCTTCGGCAAGGTGAGCGTGCTGCAGGAGATCGCCAAGGCGAAGAAGAAGCCGGCCGAGGCGCGCGCCGTGATCCAGATCGGCATCGTGATCGGCGGCGCGGACGGCGACTTCGACAAGACCGAGCAGGCCGTGGTGCGCGAGGCGTGCTACACGCTGGACCTGCCGCCGCACGAGTTCGACCTCTGAGCCGACCGGGAGCGCGCGAGGATGGGGGCATGCTCGACGATCTCGACCGTGCCCTCATCCACGCCCTGCATCTGGACGGCCGGGCGCCGTTCAGCAGGATCGCCGAGGTGCTCGGGGTCTCGGCGCAGACCGTGGCCCGTCGCTACCGCCGGCTGCGTACCGAGGCCGGGCTGCGCGTGGTGGGCCTCGCCGACCCGGACCGGGCGGGCCGCGCCCAGTGGCTGGTCCGGCTGACGGCGACGGCGCGCTCGGCGCAGGACATCGCCGGGGCACTGGTGCGGCGGCCGGACACGTCCTGGGTGAAGCTGACTTCGGGGGGCACCGAGATCACGGCGGTGATTCACGCCCCGGCCGAGGACGCCTCCCCCGGCTCCCTCCTGCTGCACGACGTCCCGCGCACCGGCGGCATCACGGCCGTCTCCGCGCACTGCCTGCTGCACGCCTACCTGGGCGGCCCCGCCAGCTGGCGGCGCAGCGCCCAGGCCCTCGACGAGCGGCAGCAGGCGGCGCTGGAGTACCGGGAGAGCGCCGAGGGGGTACGGCAACCCGGCCCAGAGGACGCCGAGTTGCTCGCGGCGCTGGAGCGGGACGGGCGGGCCGGGCAGGGGGATCTGGCCCGCGCGACCGGCTGGTCACCGGCGACCGTGGCCCGGCGGCTGGCCGAACTGCGCGCGTCGGGCGCCCTGTTCTTCGACGTGGAGGTGGACGCCGGCCTCTTCGGTGTCCGCACCCGGGCCCTGCTGTGGCTGTCGGTGCGCCCGGCGCACCTGGAGCGGGTCGCGCTCGCCCTGGCCGGCCATGACGAGCTGGCCTTCGTGGCCGCGACCACCGGCCGCACGAATCTGGTCGCCCAGGCGCTGTGCCGCGACCCGGCCGACCTGCACCGGTATCTCACCCGGCGGCTCGGGGCGCTCCGGGAGATCGACGCGCTGGAGACCAGCCCGGTGCTGCGCACGCTGAAGGCGGCGAGTCCGGTGCTGAAGGCCGGGTACCGGGTGGCGCCCACCCGGCGGGGTGGTTGAGGCCCTACGCGGCTGCGCGAGCGGGTGGGTTGCTCGCGCCCACGCGGCGGAGCCGTACACCGACACAGCCTCGCACCCCTTCGGGGTGCCTAGGCTCCCTCCCCCGTCCCCACCCGCGCGCTCGCCACCCAGGCCACCCCCAGCAGCCCCGCCGCCACCCAGCACGCGCCCTGGGGTGCGCTCGGGCCGGTCCCCGCCAGGTACGCGCTGCCGAGGACCGCCACCCCCAGCGTGGCGCCCAGCTGCTGTACCGCGTTGAGCAGCCCGGCCGCCGAGCCGACCTCCTGGGGACGCAGGGGGCGCAGGGCGAGGGTGAAGAAGGCGGGAGTGAACAGGCCGGCGCCGAGGCCGACCAGGGCGAGGGCCGGCAGCAGCGCGACCGGGTAGTGCCCCGGCGCGGTCGTCCGGTACGCGGCCGCGGCGGCGAGCAGTCCGGCCAGCAGCAGCCCGAGCCCGTACGGCATGACCCGCCGCCCGTGCCGCCGAACCAGCCGCGACCCCGCCCACCAGGAGGCGAGGGCGAGCCCGGCGGACCACGGCAGCAGACTCAGCCCGGAAGCCAACATGCCTGTGCCTGCGTCGAGTTGGAGCTGAAGGACAACCACGACGGTCAGCCCGTTGGTCACCGCGAAGAAGGCCGTGGAGGTGACGAGGGCGGCCGGGAAGCCGCGGCGGGTGAACAGGCTGGGCTCCAGCAGCGGGCGGGCCGTACGCCGCTGGTGCAGGGCGAAGCCGCCGAGCACGAGCAGCCCGCCGCCGAGCAACAGCCAGTCGACAGCGCGCAGTTGGCGGAGGTTACCGCCGATCAGCGGGTACACCAGGAGCCCGGTGCCGAGGGCGGCCAGTGCGGTGCCGGGCCAGTCGAGGGACGGGCGGTGCGGGGCACGGTTCTCCGGCAGGTTGCGGGCGAGGGCCAGCACCACCGCGGCCACCGGCACGTTCACCAGGAACGCGGACCGCCAGGACGAGCCGAACAGGTCGGCGTGGGTCAGCACGCCGCCGACGACGGGTCCGCAGACCGCGGCGAGGCCCATCACCGGTCCGATGCTGCCCAGCGCCTTCGCCGTCTCCTCACCCGAGAACATCGCCTTGATCAGCCCGATGGTCTGCGGGATGATCAGCGCCGCCGCGGCACCCTGCACCGCCCGGAAGGCGATGAGCAGCCCGGGGGACGGCGCCAGCGCGCAGGCCATGGACGCCGCCGTGAACAGCGTGACGCCGAGGACGAACATACGGCGCCGCCCCACGATGTCCCCGAGCCGCCCGCCGGTGAGGAGCAGCACGGCGAACGGCAGGGTGTAGGCGGCGCCGAACCACTGGACGTCGGAGAGCGGGCCGCCCAGGTCGGCATGGACGGCGGGCGCGGCCACCTGTACGACGGTCGCGTCCAGCAGGTTCATCGCCTCGCCGAGGAGCAGGGCGGCCAGGGCGGGCCACCGCCTGCGGTACGGGGCGGCGACAGCCACGTGTGCTGTGGTCATGGGTGTTCAGCTGTTCCTCTCGCGCTCGGTGCGGGGGCCGGGGCCGGCCCGGGGCCAGCGTGCGAGAGCGAGGGAGCGGGGCTCCAGCGGGAGCGGTGTGCATGCGGATTTCTTGCATCGGCCGCGCTGTTGGTGAAGAAATCCCACAGCGGGACGCGGGTGCTCCCGGTCTTCGGGGGCACCCGCGTCGGCTGTGCGGGGTCGTACCGAGGGACGTCAGGCGAGACCGGCGGACTGCAGCCAGGTCTTGGCCACGTCCAGCGGATCCTTGCCCTGGACCTGTACCTGGGTGTCCAGGTTCAGCAGGGTCGCGGTGTCGAGCTTGGCCGAGACCGCGTTCAGCGCGTCGACGCCCTTCTGGGACAGGGCTCCCTTGTGGACGAGCGGCTGGACGTTCTCGAAGCCGAAGAGGTTCTTCGGGTCCTGCAGGACGACGAACTTCTCCTTGGAGATGGTCGAGTCCGTGGTGAAGATGTCCGCGGCCTGCACGGCGTTCTTCTGCAGCGCGGCCTGGGTGAGCGGGCCGCCCGCGTCGAGCGCCTTGAACGACTTGAACTGAAGGCCGTAGACCGACTTCAGGCCGAGCAGGCCCTGCTGCCGGGTCTGGAACTCCGGCGAGGCGCCGATGACCAGGTCCTTCGCGATGTCCTTCAGATCGGCGATGGTCGACTTCTCGGTGAGGTGGTACTTGTTCGCGGTGGCCGCGTTGAGCGTCACGGAGTCCTTGGACTCCGCCGCCGCCGGCTGGAGCAGGGTCAGCTTGGAGTCGAGCTTGGCCTCGATGGCCGTCGTGGTGGCCTCGGCCGTCGTCGGCTTGGCCTTGGGATCGAGGTAGGCCAGCAGCGCGCCGTTGTACTCGGGCAGCACGTTGATGGAACCGTTCTTGATCAGCCCGTAGGTGGTCTCGCGGCTGCCGATGTTCGGCTTGTAACTGACCTTGATTCCCTTGGTCTTGAGGGCCTCGCCGTAGATGTCGGCGAGCAAGGTGCTCTCGGGGAAGTTGTTGGATCCGACGACCACGGTGCCGCCGCTCGCCTTGCTGTCCGTCAGCGGGTTGCCGCCGGACTTGTCGTTGGAGGAACAGCCCGCCAGCAGAGCCGTCGCCGCCGCGAGGGCGACCACCGCCGCGCCTCGGTTCCTCCGGATGGACCTGCTGATGTGGTTGTTGGAAGTCACCCACCGATCCAATCCAGCCGGTTCTCGGTCAGTCAAGGTCCGCAGATCACCGATTGGCCTCGATCTGCGGTCACTTGGGGGCACGGCCCGCCGGCCCGCGACGACCGGCGGGCGTCAGCTGCTCCGCCGCACCCCCGGCGAAACGGTGATCCGGGAGGCCGCCCAGAAGATCAGGAGGGTGGCCAGGGCCAGTCCCGCGACCAGGGTGGCGCCGCCGACCACCTTCTCGTAGTTCCTCTGGTAGAGCCCGTCGATGATGTACCGGCCGAGTCCGCCGAGGCTGACGTAGGCGGCGATGGTGGCGGTGGAGACGATCTGGATGGCCGCCGTGCGCAGGCCGCTCAGGATCAGCGGGAGCGCGACCGGCAGCTCCACCTGGAACAGCACCCGCGCCTCGGGCATGCCCATGCCCCGGGCGGCGTCCACCGGCGAGGGGTCGACGGAGCGGATCGCCTCGTAGGTGGTGACCAGGATCGGCGGTACGGCGAGCACGACCAGCGGGATCATCACCGGCAGCAGGCCGAAGCCGATCCAGATGAACATCAGGACCAGGAGACCGAAGCTCGGCAGGGCCCGGCCCGCGGTGGCGATCAGCGCGAGGGCGTTGCCACCGCGGCCGTAGTGGCCGGTGACCAGGCCGACGGGCAATCCGATCAGGGCGGCGAACAGCAGTGCTTCCAGGGAGTACCTGACGTGTTCGGCGAGCCGGGTGGGGATGCCGTCGTAGCCGTGCCAGTGGGCGCTGTCGTTGAAGAAGGCGTGTGCGAAGTTCAGGACGTTCACCGGGTGGCACCCTTCCTCGGCATCCAGGGGGTGAGCAGGCGGCGGACGAGGACCAGCAGGGCGTCGGCGAGGATGCCCAGCAGCGCGGTCGTCAGCACCGAGTTGACGGCCAGGGCGGGCCGGTGGTAGGTGGTGGCGTCGTTGAGCATGTTGCCGAGCGCGCCCTGGTTGCCGATGAGCATGCCGACGCTGACCAGGGAGAGGCTGGAGACCACGGCCACCCGCAGGCCCGCGATGATCGCGGGGGCGGCTATGGGCAACTGCACCTGGAGGTACCGGCGTACCGGGCCGAATCCCATGGCCTGCGCGGCGGCCAGGGTCTCCTGCGGCACCGACCGGACGCCGTCCACGATGCCCGGCACCAGCACCACCAGGCTGTAGACCGCGAGCGGGATCATCACCGTGGTCTCGCTCTGCCCGAAGTAGTCGATGAGGACGACGAAGAGGGCCAGCGACGGGATGGAGTAGAGCACGGTGGTGATACCGAGGACGGGTGGGTAGACCCAGCGGAAGCGCACGCAGAGCTGGGCCACGGGCAGCGCGACGAGCAGCGCGGCCAGCACCGGCAGCAGGCCCTCGCGCACATGCAGGCCGACGAGCCCGAGATAGCTGTGCTGGAGATCGCTCGGAAGGTCGAAGAAACCGTTCATCGGCCGGCCTTGAGATCGACGTCGCCGTCCGTGTCCCGACCGGGCATGGCGCCGCTGTCGTCCGCGCCCTGGCCGGGTGCGGCGCCGGTGTCGCCCGCCGCCTGGCCGGGTGCGGTGCCGGTGTCGCCCGCCGCCTGGCCGGGTGCGGTGCCGGTGTCGTACTCGGACTGGGCAGGTACGGTGCCGGTGCCGGTTCCGGCCGCTGGTCGGCCGTGCTCGGTGTCGGTGCCGGTCGCGACGCGGCTGTGCGCGGCGCGGATGGCCTCGCCGATGACCTGCTGGGAGACGACACCGACGGCGCGTCCCTCGCCGTCCACGGCGACGGCCCAGCCGGTCGGCGAGAGCACCGCCCCGTCGAGCGCGGTGCGCAGCGAGTCCCTGCCGGGCACGAACGGTCGCCCGTGGTCGAGGAGTTGCTCCCGGTCGACGGCCCCGGCGGTGAGCCGGCCGGGCTCGCTCCAGCCGAGCGGTCTGCCGTCGGGGTCGGTGACGAGGAGGTAGGGGGCGTCGGCGTGGGCGGCGAGCCGGCCGGCGTCCGCGTCGACGCCCACGATCGGCCCGGTCTGCAACTCCAGCCCGGCGGAAGGGAAGAAGGACAGCCGGCGGATGCCGCGGTCGGCCCCGAGGAAGTCCTCCACGAAGGCGTCGGCGGGCGCGCTGAGCAGGTCGGCGGGCGGGGCGAACTGGGCGAGCCGGCCGCCGGTGCGCAGGACGGCGACCATCGTGCCGAGCTTGATCGCCTCGTCGATGTCGTGCGTGACGAAGACGATCGTCTTGCCCAGCTCGTCCTGGATGCGCAGCAGTTCGTCCTGGAGCCCCTTGCGCACCACCGGGTCGACCGCGGAGAACGGCTCGTCCATCAGCAGCACCGGCGGGTCGGCGGCGAGCGCCCGGGCCACGCCGACGCGCTGCTGCTGACCGCCGGAGAGCTGGTACGGGTAGCGCTTGGCGAGCGCGGTGTCGAGCCCGACCCGCTCCATCAGCTCGGCCGCTCTCGCACGGGCCTTCTGCTTGCTCCAGCCCAACAGCCGGGGCACGGTGGCAATGTTGTCGAGGATGGTGCGGTGCTGGAAGAGTCCGGCGTTCTGGATGACGTAACCCATCGAGCGACGCAGGGTGTTGACCGGCTGCTGCCGGATGTCCGTGCCGTCGAGGAGGATGCTGCCCTCGGTGGGCTCCACCATCCGGTTGATCATCCGCAGGGTCGTCGTCTTGCCACAGCCGGAGGGTCCGACGAGGACGGTGATCGCGCGGTCGGGTATCTCCAGCGACAGCCGGTCGACCGCGACCGTGCCGTCCGGATACCGCTTCGTGACTGACTCTATCCGTATCAAAACGCCGAATGCCCCTCGGGTTTGGCGGATTTCCGCCCGCTTTCGGCCACGGTCGTCGGTGCGCAGGCCGTTGCGGGGAGAGTCTAGACCGCGAGTGTTTCAGCGTTCTGGCGGGCGAGCGGCCCTTCAGACCACCGGAAGTCCCGGTGAGCGCAGCACGCCGCGTGCCGCGTCGACCGCGAACACCTCACAGCCGGGGCGGGCGGCGGCCCAGGCCGGCCCGTGAGCGCCCAGCGCGAAGGCGGCCGTGGCGGTCACGTCCGCCTCGGTCAGGGTCGGGGCCAGCACGGTGAGGCTGAGCAGCTCCGTCGCGGGGCGTCCCGTGCGGCCGTCGAGGATGTGGTCACCGCGCTCGTACCGCCCGGAGGTGGCCACGGCCGCGTCGGTGACCGCCAGCACGGCACAGACCCGGTCGGCCTGTTCCGGATGCCGTATCCCGACCCGCCAGGGCCCGCCGGAGACCACCACGTCACCACCGGCGTTGAGGCAGAACCGCCGCGCCCCGGCAGCCGCCAGCAGCCCGGCCGCCCGCTGCACCGACCAGCCCTTGACCACCGCGCAGGGATCGAACCCCCGGCCGGGCAGCCGCACGTCGAAGGCACCGCCGGTGGCGGCCCGGTACCGCTCGCCCAGGCCGAGCACCTCCGTCAGGTCCGGGCTCAGCTCGCCGTCCGCCAACTCGCCGCGCCCGTACCGGGACACCTCGCTCCCCGGCCTGAACGGGCTGAAGCGGGCGTCGACCTGGCGCAGCCAGGCGAAGGCCTCGTCCGCGGCCGCGCCGAAGTCGCCCTCGTCGTCGATCCGCAGGGAGACCGGGAGACCCATGACGTGCTCGACACGTCGCACGTCAGGAGCCCTTGGCGTCGAGCGCGGCCTGCAGGGACGCCCGGTATCCCTGGCTCGTGATCGTGGCCCCGGACACCGTGTCGATGTGCGCGCTCTGCGCCTTGAGCGTCTCCGCGATCAGCTCCGGTACGGCCCACCGGGTCTGCGGATGGTGGGGCGCCTGGAGCATCCGCACGGAGGCGATCCGGTCGCCCCGGAAGGTCACCTCCACCTGGAACACGCCCTTCGTGGTGCTCACCGCGGTGCCCGGGACGACCTTCGAGGCCGACGGCGCGGAGGGCGCGGCGGACGAGGCGGTGGAGGGCGCGGTACTCGGCGTCGCCGCGGGCCGTGCGGTCTCGACGGCCCCGGTCGACGGGTGGTAACGCCACACCGGTACCAGGCCGGCGACGGTCAGGACGAAGACGGGAATGGCTCGCTTCACGGTCGACGCCCTCTCTCAGCCCGCGAGGCTGAAGCGCTCGAAGTGGATCTGCCGCTTGGGCACGCCCAGCTCGGCCAGGCTGCGCAGCACGGCGGACATCATGCCGGGCGGCCCGCACAGGAAGACGTCCCGTTGCCCGATGTCGGGTACGAGCCGCTCCAGTTCGGGCGGGGCGAGCCGGTCCGGGAGGACCGGTCCGGTCACCAGGTGCAGCTCGGCGCCCTTGGTGAGGGCGAGGTCGCTCAGCTCGTCGTAGAGGACGGCGTCGCGGTCGGTGGTCACCCGGTAGATGACCACGGCGTGCCCGTCCAGGTCCTCCAGCAGTGCCCGGATGGGCGTGACGCCGACGCCGCCGGCGATCAGCACGGACTCCGGGCGGGTGCGGTGCATCGTGGTGAAGGCGCCGTAGGGGCCCTCGGCGAAGACGCGGGTGCCGGGCTTGAGGTGCCGCAGTGCGGCGCTGCCGTCGCCGGACGCCTTGGCGGTGAGCCGCAGGGTACGGCCGTCGGGGGCGGCGGACAGGGAGAACGGGTTGGCCTGCCACCAGCGGTCCCGGGTGAGGAACCGCCAGAGGAAGAACTGGCCGGCCCGGGCGGGCAGCCGGTCCAGGTCGCGGCCGGTGATGTAGACGGAGACGACGTCGTCGGACTCCGGGACGACCGCCGAGACCCGCAACCGGTGCCGCAGGTTCCGCCACAGCGGCAGCATCAGCCGGCCCACGAGCAGCGAGCCGAGGGCGCAGCCCCACAGGGTGTACCAGTACGTCCGCGCGAGGGGCGAGGAGGTGAAGGTCGTACCGGCCGCGACCTGGTGGGTGAAGGCGAGGACCACCGCGGCGTAGGTGTACAGGTGGATGAAGTGCCAGGTCTCGTAGGCGAGTCGGCGGCGCGCCCAGCGGCCGGAGACGGCGCCGACCACGACGATCAGCGCGAGCGCGACGATCGCGCGCAGCACGCCCTCGACGGTCTCGGCGAGGTTCACGATCTGGCTCACCGGGTCCATGGCGGACGCCTGGGCGTAGCCGAAGGTGATGAACACGGCATGCGTGAGCAGGGTCCACAGGATGCCGAAGCCGGTGCGGCGGTGCCAGGAGGTCAGCCGGTCCATGCCGATCCGGCGGTCCAGCCAGGGCAGCCGGGCCACCAGCAGCAGCTGGAAGGCCATGAGAAGGGCGCCGTACAGACCGCAGAGGCGGCCGAGCACGATCAGGGGGTTGGAGGCGAATCCGGCCTGGACGAAGAACCAGGCCACGACGGCCGCGTTGGCGGCGAGCAGGGTGTACAGGCCGGTGCGGGCCACGGCCTTGGGGCGGATCGTCGCGGGGGATGCGGGACGGGTCTGGAGGGTCGTCACGGACGTGGCTCCTTGATCGGCTCCTGGGTGACGAGCTTCGCCCGCGGACGCTGTCGACTTCCTGCCGGACGACTTTCACTCGAGTATTGATGCGGCCGGTGGGCGCCGGCAGCTCGGACGGGGCCGGACGGGTGGCGCCGGCCCGGTGGCCACGGTCGCCCGCTACGAGGGCTGGGAGGCGGTCACCGCTTACCGCGGGGAGGAGGCGCCGGTCGGGTGGCTCCGCGGCGCCGCGCCGGCATCGGCCCGACCGAGCCGGTGCGCGAGGCCGCGGACGCCCGTACCGCTACCGCGCGACACCCGTACTGCCGGCCGCGACCCACTGCCGGCTGTGCGGCCGTGCGGCCATGGCCGCGACGTCGTCCTCCGCATGCCGCGCGTCCAGCCGGCCGAGGATGGTGTCCAGGACGTCGTCCAGCCCGTCCCCACCGGGGAAGCGCAGGGCGGACAGCCGGGCCATGGACCGGTCGATGTCCTCACCGCGGCGCTCCACCAGGCCGTCGGTGAACAGCACCAGGGTCTGCCCCTCGGCCAGCGGATGCGTGGCCGACTCGTAACCGCCGAACCCGGTGCCCAGCGGCGGTCCGACGGGGACCGGCACGATGGAGGTCTCGCCGTCCGTCGTGATGCGCACGGGCGGCAGATGCCCGGCGCTGGCCAGCGTGACCTGGTGGCGCCCGGGGTCGACGCGGGCGAGCAGGCAGGTGGCGGGCCTGAGGTCCGCCTCCCGGGAGGCGATGTCGTCCATCTGCCGCAGCACCCGGTGCGGGGGGAGGTCGGCGGAGGCGATGTAGCGCAGGGAGGAGCGGTAGGCGTTCATGTCGACGGCGGCCTCCAGGCCGTGGCCCATCACATCGCCGACGACCAGCAGGGTCCGCCCGAAGTGCAGCCGTACGGTCTCGCACCAGTCGCCGCCGACCAGCACGCCGCCACCGGCCGGCAGGTAGCGGACGGCGATGTCGAGGTTGGGGTGCGGGCGGCCCGGCTCGGCGAGCAGGGCGCGCTGCAGGTCGCCGGCGGTGCGGTTGATGCTCTCGTAGGCGCGTGCGTGCCGGATGTGGGAGGCGGCGCGCTCGGCGAGCAGGCTGAGCAGCTCGGCCTCGGCGCGGCGCAGCGGCTCCCCGGTGCGGGCCCACACCAGGATGCCGTACCGGTCCGAGCCGCTGATCAGCGGCGCGCACAGCGCGATCCGGGTGGCGCCCACGTACTCCAGCCAGGGCTCCGGCTGTGCGCCGAGCGCCGGTGTCCCCGCCTCGCGGGCCGCCGCGGTGGCCCACCGGGCGTCGGGCAGCGCGTCGGCGTCCCCGGTGATCGCCTCGTATGCGGATATGGTCTCGCCACTGCGGCGCATCACGGCGGCCGTGCCACCGGCCAGCCGTACGGCGAGCCGGGTCAGCTCGGCGCAGGTCGTGCCCTCGTCGAGGGTCGTGCCGATTCCGGCCAGCGCCTCCCGCAGCACGCTCAGTCCCGCGCCGGCCACCGTGGCATCGGCGGCCGGCCTGCCCTCCGCCGCCTGTGCGGAACCGGCGCCAGCCGCGGAATCCTGGGCCCGCGCGGACTTCGCCGTCGCCCCGCCTTCGTCCTCGCGGTGGCGGCCGCTGTCGGCGGGCACAGGCCTGCGACGGGACTGGATCCAGCGCGCCACACCCAACACCCTCACAGAATCTCAAACCGGAGCAAGTGGGGCACCAGCCTCAGCCATCCCAGCGCCCTCGGCAGACCCAGGACGAACCTTGAGTCACGCTCCGGTGTCCGATGACGTTCATCCTCGACCGGATGATGCCCGGTCGCGGATGCCTTTTGCCAGATTCGGAGTGTCGATCGATCGAGCGGGGGTCAGTCCTCGGCGGGCGTCAGCCGCAGGGAGATGGAGTTGATGCAGTACCGCTGGTCGGTCGGGGTCGGATACCCCTCCCCCTCGAAGACGTGCCCGAGGTGGGAGCCGCAGCGGGCACAGCGCACCTCGGTGCGGACCATGCCGTGGGAGCGGTCCTCGACCAGTTCCACCGCGTCGGTGTCCTTCGGATCGTAGAAGGACGGCCAGCCGCAGTGCGACGCGAACTTCGTGTCGGAGGTGAACAGTTCGGCGCCGCAGGCCCGGCAGGAGTAGACGCCCTGGGTCTTGGTGTCGGTGTACTCACCGGTGAAGGCCGGCTCGGTGGCGGCCTGGCGCAGCACGGCGTACTCGGCCGGATTCAGCTCCGCCCGCCACTGCTCGTCCGGCTTCTCGACGTCGTACGACATGTGCCTCAGCCCCTCTACTGCGACAGGCGGTCCAGGATCAGCGGGCCCAGGTCGGTCACGTCGCCCGCGCCCATGGTGAGAACGAGATCGCCGGGCTTCGCCATTCCCGCGATCACCGACGGGATCTCGCCCTTGTCGCGGACGGCGGTGACGTCGGCGCCCGCGGCGCGCGCGGCCTCGATGATCAGCTCGCTGGTCACGCCCGGGATCGGGTCCTCGCGGGCCGGATAGATGTCCAGCACCACGGAGGCGTCGGCGAGGGCGAGGGCCTGGCCCATCTCCTTGCCCAGCTCCTGGGTGCGGGAGAAGAGGTGCGGCTGGAAGACGACGAGGATGCGGGAGTCGCCGGCGGCGGCGCGCATGGCCTCCAGGTCGGCGGTCATCTCGGTGGGGTGGTGGGCGTAGGAGTCGATGACCTGCACCCCGGCGGCCTCGCCCTTGAGCTGCAGGCGCCGCTTGACGCCGGTGTAGGCGGCGAGCGCGGGCGCGAGCCCGTCGGCCGGGATGCCGAGGGCGGCACCGGCGGTGAGCGCGGCGACCGCGTTGAGGGCGTAGTGGCGGCCGGGCACGGAGACCGCGAAGGTCAGCTCCTGCCCGTCCAGGACCACGGTGACCTGGCTCTTCAGCCCCTGCGGGACGATCGACAGGACCCGTACGTCGGCGTCCTCGGCCTCGCCGTACGTCACCGTCTTCACCGAACCCGCGAGCCGCCGGGTCAGCTCCCGTGCGCCCTCGTGGTCGGCGGAGATCACCAGCGTGCCGCCCGGGACGATCTTCCCGGCGAAGGTCTCGAAGGAGTCGTAGATCTCGTCCATCGACGCGTAGTTGGCGTGGTGGTCCAGCTCGACGTTGAGGACGATGGCGACCTCGGGCGCGTACTTGTGGAAGCTGCGGTCGCTTTCGTCCGCCTCGGCGACGAAGATGCCGCCCGCGCCGTGCAGCGCGTTGGAGCCGGGCGCGTCCAGGTCGCCGCCGATGGCGTACGACGGCTTCAGGCCCAGCTCGGTGAGGCAGACGGCCAGCATCGAGGTGGTCGTCGTCTTGCCGTGGGTGCCGGCCACGGCGATCGGGCGCAGCCCCTCCATCAGCGCGGCGAGCGCGTCGGAGCGGTGCACCACCGGGACGCCCAGCTCGGCCGCGCGGGCCAGCTCGGGGTTGTCCTCGCGGATCGCCGAGGACACCACGACACAGCTCGCATCGTCGGCGAGGTGCTCGGCCGCGTGCCCGATGTGCACGGTGACCCCGAGCGCCCGCAGCGCCTCGGCCGTCGCCGACTCCTTGGCGTCACTGCCCACGACCTCGGCCCCGCGCTGCGCGAGGATCTTGGCGATCCCCGACATCCCGGCGCCGCCGATGCCGATGAAGTGCGGTCGGTCCATGGCGGTAGGAAGGCCGGGTGCCATGTGGTTCTCCCCAGAGACGGTACGTACGAGAGCGGGCCTAGCCTATGCGCTGAAGCACCGGGCTCCTTGCAGCGAGGGGCAGGGCCGCCGGCCTGAGGGGCGCGGGGCCGTGTCCCGACGGCGCTCATCGGCCGAACCCGCGGAGCGGCTACGCCTTGCTGTGCGAGAAGAGCTTCAACACCGGCACCCCCACCTTGTGCCGCGCCCGGGAGGCCCAGTCCCGGTGGAAGAACTCCTCCACGTAGTGGGGGTCGGTGAGCACGATCACCTCGTCCGCGCCCACCTCGGCGACGAGGGACTTCAGCGCGTCCAGCGGATGGTCCTCCACCATCTGCCCCTCCGCCCGGCTCCCCGCGGCCCGCAGCGCCTGCACCGACACGTCCAGGGCCTGCTGCCCGACGCTTCGGGCGTCCTCCCCCTCGGGCGTCTCGTGTTCGCGGACCGCCTCGTCGAGTTCGCCGAGCGCGATGTCGTCGATGGCCCGCAGCAGGCGGTCCGCCTGGTCGCCGCGCGGCTGGAGGAGCACGTGGAAAGCGACCGGCTCGTCTCCGTGCAACGTCGTGACGAACTCCACGTCGGCGGACGTCAAAGCCTTCTCGATCATCAGAACGCTGGTGAACACCAACCGCCTCTTCTCCTTCGTGGGCCCTGGCAGGGCCCCTGCGGAAACCATCCTGCCCCGGGATCGCACGGGTTGTGCCGGACTAAGTCTGCCCTCCGGAAGCTAAACGGAACGGCACATTCCGCTCATTTCAGGACCATCGGTACCGACCGAACAGAAATCCGGCGTCCTCGAGGAGGGACACGAGCTCGAACCGGTGCGGCACGGCGACCGACGGCCCCCCGGCGATGCGCTGTGCGTCGCCCGCCGTGAGCATGGGCGACAGGGTCAGGCACAGCTCGTCCAGCACTTCGGCGGCCACCAGCTGGCCGAGCAGCCGGGGACCGCCCTCGGTGAGCAGCCGGGTGTGGCCGAGGCCGGCCAGGGCCCGCACCGCCCGCGCGGGGTCGATGCCGCTGCCCTCGCCCGCGGTCACCACCGTGGCGCCGGCCTTCCGGGCGGCGGCGACACGGTCGGGGGCGGCCGCGGATCCGGTCAGGACCAGCGTCGGCACCAGGGGCGAGGTGAACAGCGGGAGCGAGAAGTCCAGGTCCAGGCTCGCGGTGACGACCGCGATCGCCGGCGCCGGGCCCTGTCCGGCGGCTTCCCGGGCCTCGGCGAACTCGGCACGCGCGCGTGCGGGGCGGTACCCCTCCTGGCGCACCGTTTCCGCGCCCACCACGACCACGTCCGCGAGCGCCCGCAGCGTGCCGAAGATCCGCATGTCGGCGGCGCTGGAGATGGGCTGGGAGCGCCCCTCGTGCTGAGCGGCGCCGTCGAGCGTGGAGACCATGTTGGCCCGCAGCCAGGGCCGCGGGGGGCCCGGCGGCTCCGGGTAGGCGTAGGCGGCGGCCAGCTCGGCGAGACTCCACTCGCGGTCGACGTGGGCGTCATGCTCGACGTGGGCGCCGTGGTCGACGCGACCGCCGACACCACTGGGCGCATGGGCCACCAGAGTCCCGGCACCCCCCCTCGCCCCCTCCCTCTCGGCCGTCCCGCCGGAGGCCCGGGCTGCTGTTTCGTCGGTCACAGGGAACAGGCGTCGCATGTCGTGCAGTGTGACACGGCGCTTAGCATGGACAACCGTGTCGTCCTCCACCACCGCCCCCGGATCCAGCCCTCTGACCGACGCGGGCCCCCTCTCCCTGTGCGCCCGCGAGCCGCATGTGCCCGCGGACCGGCTGGTCGCCGAGATGGTCCCGCCTCCGCGCTTCGACTCGGTCCGCTTCGCGACGTACATACCGGACCCGAACCAGCCCAGCCAGAGCGAGGCCGTGACGGTGCTCGAAGGCTTCGCGGGCGGGCTCGGCGGGGCGCACGCCTCCGGCGCCGGCCGGCGCGGCTTCCTCGGCTTCGGCAGGGCCAGGGCGCCCAAGGCCCCGGCCGGCCCGCGCGGGGTCTATCTGGACGGCGGCTACGGCGTCGGCAAGACCCATCTGCTCGCCTCCCTGTGGCACGCCACCCCGGCCGAGCCCGCACTCAAGGCCTTCGGCACCTTCGTGGAGCTGACGAACCTGGTCGGCGCGCTCGGCTTCCAGAAGACCGTGCAGACCCTCTCCGGCCACCGCCTGCTGTGCATCGACGAGTTCGAGCTGGACGATCCGGGCGACACGGTCCTGGTGTCGACCCTGCTCGGCAAGCTGGTCGAGGCGGGCGTGGCGCTCGCCGCCACCTCCAACACGCTGCCGGGCAAGCTGGGCGAGGGCCGGTTCGCCGCCGCCGACTTCCTGCGCGAGATCCAGGGCCTGTCGGCCCACTTCCGCACCCTGCGCATCGACGGCGAGGACTACCGCCACCGCGGCCTGCCCGAGGCACCGCGGCCCTTCACCGACGAAGAGGTGACCAAGGCGGCCTACGCCACCCCGGGCGCCTCGCTCGACGACTTCCCGCATCTGCTGGACCACCTGGCCAGGGTCCACCCGAGCCGGTACGGCGCGCTGACCGACGAGGTGAGGGCGGTGTGCCTCACCGATGTGCGGCCGGTGCCGGACCAGTCGACGGCGCTGCGGCTCGTGGTGCTGGCGGACCGGCTCTACGACCGTGAGGTCCCGGTGCTGGCCTCGGGGCTGCCGTTCGACAAGCTGTTCAGCGAGGAGATGCTGAACGGCGGCTACCGCAAGAAGTACTTCCGCGCGATATCCCGGCTCACCGCGCTGGCCCGCGACGCGAAGGGGCTCGTCGGCTCCTAGTCAAGAGCGAGATCGCGCCACGCGACCGGCACTTTTCACGCTCTCTTGCGCTCGTAACGCGTAGTTAACCCTGCAAAGGACTTTGCAGGGTTAACGTGCTTCTTGACCAAGCATTGACCAATGCTTGGTGCCCGCGAGAGCTGTGAGACGTCCGGGAGGAGGGCGCATGTTGCGAGGTACGACGGCCCGGACCGTGCTCGTCGCCGCGACCGTCGCCCTGCTCGCCCTGCTGTTCCCGGCATCCGCGGAAACCTTCACACCTGCGCACACTCTCAGTGAAGCAACGGCCAAGGCCGAGGCCGGAACCACATCGCCCGAACAGCCGGAGGGCGACGAGCCGGACGTGTTCCGCGGCTCCGCCTCCCGCTGCGCGCGGCAACACCCGCCGATAGCCGGCCGGGCAGCCGGTACCGGCCCCGCACACACACCCGGCACCGCGCACGGCCCGGCCCCCAGAGCCTCCAGAGCCCACGCCCCGGCAGCACTTCAGGTCTTCCGCTGCTGACAGGCGCTCACCTTTCCCCCCACAACCGCCGTTCAGGTCCGACGCGCCGCTCCGACGCGCCAGGAGGAACCACATACATGCAGCCCCTCATCGACAACGCCCGTACCTTCGGACAGCGCCCTGAGGAGTTCGCCAAGCTCGCCGAAGGCCAGTCCCCGCAGGTGCTGTTCATCACCTGCTCCGACTCCCGGGTCGTCCCAGCTCTGATCACGGGCGCCCGCCCCGGCCAGCTCTTCGAGCTGCGCACCGCGGGCAACATCGTCCCGCCCCACACCTCGCAGCACCCCACCAGCGAGGCAGCCACCATCGAGTACGCCGTGGAGGTGCTCGGCGTCCGGGACATCGTCGTCTGCGGTCACTCGCACTGCGGTGCCGTCGGCGCGCTCGTGCGCGGCGACGACCTGACCGCCGTACCCGCCGTGCGCGACTGGCTCGCGCACGCCACCCCGCGCCCGGCCGGCCAGGCCGAGGACCCGGAGGTCGCCATGGGCGTACAGGCCCACGTCCTGACCCAGCTGCTGCGGCTGCGCTCGTACCCGTGCGTCGAGCGGCAGCTGGCGGAGGGCCAACTCGGCCTGCACGCCTGGTACTACGAGGTGCACACCGGCGCCGTACGGGCGCACCGCCCGCAGACCGACACCTTCGAGTCCCTGTGAGCGCGCCGATGACCAGCAAGAACCTCATATCCCGGTTTCCTTGTGCGCGGCAGGACTTCGCCGCCTCCCTCGTGGTCTTCCTGGTCGCGCTGCCGCTGTGCGTGGGCGTGGCCGTCGCCTCCGGTGTCCCGGCCGAACTCGGCCTGGTCACCGGGATCGTGGGCGGCCTCGTCACCGGGCTGATGCGGGGCAGCAGCCTGCAGGTGTCGGGGCCGGCGGCCGGCCTGACCGTGCTCGTCCTCGAGGCGGTCAAGGAGTTCGGGCTGCCGGCCCTCGGCGTGATCGTCCTCGTCTCCGGACTCCTCCAGGTGGCGATGGGCCTGCTGAAGCTGGGCCGCTGGTTCCGGGCCATCTCGGTCTCCGTCGTGGAGGGCATGCTGGCCGGAATCGGACTGGTGCTCATCGCCGGGCAGTTGTACCCGGCATTGGCGGCCAAGGCCCCCGACTCCGGCCTGGGCAAGATCGCCGGGTTGCCCGGGGCGTTCCTGGACGCCCTCGGCGACGGCAGGGCGGTGGCCTCGCTCGCGGTGTGCGCGGGCACGATCGCGGTGCTGCTGCTGTGGCAGCACCTCCCGGCGAAGGCGCGGACGCTGCCCGGCCCGCTGGCCGCGGTCGGCCTCGCCACGGTGGCCGCGTTCGCGCTGGACCTGCCGGTGGCCACGGTCGAGGTGCAGGGCCTGCTGGGCTCGGTCCAGCCGCCGCCGCTGAGCGCGTTCGGCGAGCTGGCGAGTGCCGGCATGCTCGGCACGGTCGTCGCCTTCACCCTGATCGCCTCCGCCGAGTCGCTGTTCAGCGCGGCGGCCGTGGACCGGCTGCACTCCGGGCCGCGCACCGAGTACGACAAGGAGCTGCTCGCGCAGGGCGCCGGCAACGCGGTGTGCGGCCTGCTGGGCGCACTGCCGATGACCGCGGTGATCGTGCGCAGCGCGGCCAACGTCCAGGCGGGCGCCCGTACCAAGGCCTCCCGCGTCCTGCACGGCGTGTGGCTGCTGCTGTTCGCCGCGCTGCTGCCCGACGTGCTCGCCTACATCCCGATCCCGGCGCTCGCGGGCATTCTGATCCACTCGGGCGCCAAGCTGGTCCCGGTCCGGGCGCTGGCCGAGCTGTGGCGCGAGCACCGGGGCGAGGCGCTGATCCTGGCGGTGACGGCGGTCTCGATCGTCGCGGTCAGCATGTTCGAGGGCGTGCTGATCGGCCTCGCGATGGCGGTGGTCAAGACCGCCTGGCAGGCCTCGCACATCAGGCTGGAGGTCGTCGACAAGGGCGCGGGCCCGGTCGACGCCTGCCTCTCGGGCAACGCGACCTTCCTGCGGCTGCCGAAGATCCTGGACAGCCTGGAATCGCTGCCCCAGGACCGCCCGGTCCGCCTGGACCTGTCCGGCCTGCACCATCTGGACCACGCCTGCCGTACGGCCCTGGAGAACTGGGCCGCGCGGCACAGCGCCGCGGGCACGGAACCGGTGCGGGTCACGACGCCGGCCCGCTGACGTCCCCTGTCTCCGGGCCGGGGTGCCGACGCCCCTCGGCACCCCGGCCCGGTCCCCGGGCTTGTGGCTTCCGCCCCACCCCGGGGCATATGGTTACAGCAGCGGACGAAATCGGACCTCTCCGTGAGGAGGTCACCATGCTCCAGGAGCTGCTGGGCGCCGTGGCGGCGGCGGGTTCGGCCGCCGTGGTCTACCTGGCGATGGCGGCGCGGGTCGTCAAGCAGTACGAGCGAGGCGTGCTCTTCCGCCTCGGCCGGGTGGTGGGAGGCGAACGCCAGCCCGGTCTGACCCTGGTGATCCCGTTCGTGGACCGGCTGCACAAGGTCAACATGCAGATCGTCACCATGCCGATCCCGGCCCAGGAGGGAATCACCCGCGACAACGTCACCGTCCGGGTGGACGCCGTCGTCTACTTCCGCGTGGTCGACGCGGCGAGCGCCCTGGTGAAGGTCGAGGACTACAAGTTCGCGGTGTCGCAGATGGCCCAGACGTCCCTGCGGTCGATCATCGGCAAGAGCGACCTGGACGATCTGCTCTCCAACCGCGAGAAGCTCAACGAAGGCCTGGAGCTGATGATCGACAGCCCGGCCGTCGGCTGGGGCATCCAGGTCGACCGGGTCGAGATCAAGGACGTCTCGCTGCCGGACACGATGAAGCGGTCCATGGCCCGCCAGGCCGAGGCCGACCGGGAACGCCGGGCCCGGATCATCAACGCCGACGCCGAGTACCAGGCCTCCAAGAAGCTGGCCGAGGCGGCCCAGCAGATGGCCGACACCCCGGCCGCCCTCCAGCTGCGGCTGCTCCAGACGGTGATGGCGGTGTCCGCCGAGAAGAACTCCACGCTGGTCCTGCCCATCCCGGTGGAGCTGCTGCACTTCCTGGAACGGGGCAACCAGCCGGCCGCGCCGAACGGCGACGGCACACCCCGCCTGGAGAAAGGCGAACAGCAGGCCGTGCCGAACGAGGGCGGAGAGCCCCACTCCGGATAACGTGCCGGGCATGCGCAGAAGCTGGGTGATCGCCGTGGCCGCGATGGCCTTCGCCGCGGGCTGCGGGGACGGTGTCGAAACGGCCGCCGCGCCCTCCCCCTCCCCCGCCGCCGCCCGCCGGATGACCGTCACCAGTACGGCATACGCCGATCGCGGCACCATCCCGCGCCGGTACACCTGCGACGGCGCCGACGTCTCGCCTCCGCTGTCCCTCGCCGGCGTACCCGCGGGCACGGCCTCGCTGGCCCTGCTCCTGCGGGACGCCGACGCCGCGCACGGCAGGTTCACGCACTGGCTGGTGTGGGACATCGACCCGCACACCCGGCGGCTGTCCGCCGGGGAGCATCCGCGGGGGGCGGCCGAGGGCCGCAACGACTTCGGGAGGACCGGGTACGGCGGTCCGTGCCCGCCGCGCGGTGACCGGGCGCACCACTATGTCCTCACGGTCTACGCCGCGGACCGCCGTGTGTCGCCGGGCGCGGGAGCCACGTCTGCGGATCTGCTGCGGGCGCTGTCCGGGCACACGCTCGCCGTGGGCGTGTTGATGGGCCGGTACGGGCGGGGGTAGTCACCGGCGCCGCGCAGACGCACGACCAGGGATGCGGAGGGAAGGTGCCCATGGCGAAGAAGAACGGCAGGGACCTGCGGGAGGCGCTGCGTCTCCCGCCCGGTGAGCCCGTCGAACTGGACGCGTACGGCACGCGGGCCACACCCGGTGCCCCCGGTGGGAAGAGGACGGCCCTGCAGGACGCCGCGCGCACGGGAAAGCGGCTGGCCGAGTTCCAGGCGCGGTTGTGGGCGGCGAGCACGGCGGGGGACCGGCGGCGGGTGCTGGTGGTGCTCCAGGGGATGGACACCAGCGGCAAGGGCGGCACGGTCAAACACGTCATCGGCCATCTCAACCCGGCCGGCTGCCGGATCCGGGCGTTCAAGGCGCCCACCGAGGAGGAGCGGCGGCACGACTTCCTGTGGCGGGTGCGCCCGGCACTGCCCCGGCCGGGCGAGATCGGCATATTCGACCGCTCCCACTACGAGGACGTGCTCATCGCCCGGGTCCGGCATCTCGCCCGGCCCGCCGAGATCGGCAGCCGCTACGGCCTCATCAACGACTTCGAGCGGTCCCTCGCCGAGGACGGCGTGACCGTGATCAAGTGCTTTCTGCACATCTCCCGCGAGGAGCAGCAGCGCCGCCTGCTGCGCCGCCTGGACCGACCGGACAAGCACTGGAAGTTCGATCCCGGCGACATCGACGAGCGCGCGCTGTGGCCCGCCTACCGGGAGGCGTACCAGCTGGCCCTGGAGCGCTGCGCGGTGCCGTACGCGCCCTGGTACGTGATCCCGGCGGACCGCAAGTGGTACCGGAACTGGGCGGTCGGCCGCCTGCTGCTGGAGCATCTGGAGGAGCTGGATCCGCGGTACCCGAAGGGCGACTTCGACGTGGCGGAGTGCCGGGAGCGGCTGCTGAAGGGGGCATAGCGGGGTACCCGGCCGCCATGCGGGAACAGCGGCAGATCACCGACTCGTACTGGCTCCGGACCGCACCGGGGCCGCCCCGTCCCCGGCTGAGCGAGGACCTGGACGTGGATGTGGCCGTCGTCGGGGCGGGCATCGCCGGGCTGAGCACCGCGTACGAACTGGTCCGGGCCGGGCTGCGGGTGGCGGTGCTGGAGGCCGGGCGGGCGGCGGCCGGGGTCACCGGACACACCACGGCCAAGCTGACCGCCCAGCACACCCTCGTCTACGACCGGCTGCGGCGCACCCGCGGACCCGAGGGGGCGCGGCTGTACGCCCGCTCGCAGTCGGAGGCGATCGAGCACGCGGCGGCGCTGGTGGCCGAGCTGGGCATCGGCTGCGAGTGGGAGACCCGGGACGCGTACACGTATGTGCGGGACCGGTCGCGCGTGGACGAGGTGCGGGCGGAGGCGCAGGCGGCGCGGGAGGCGGGGCTGCCGGCCGCGTTCACCACGGAGACCGGGCTGCCGTTCCCGGTGGCGGGCGCGGTCCGGGTGACCGGACAGGCGCAGTTCCATCCGGTCAGGTATCTGCGGGCGATCACCGACGATCTCGTGGCGCGCGGCGGTCAGCTGTACGAGCGGACCCGGGTCGTCGGGCTGCAGGAGGGCGGAGTGCCGTGCCGTCTGACCACCGAGGCGGGCCACACGGTCACGGCGCGGGACGTCGTGATCGCCACCCACTACCCGGTGTTCGACCGGGCGCTGCTGTTCGCCCGGCTCGCCCCGCGCCGGGAACTGGTGGTGGCGGGCCCGCTGGGCGCGGGCCCCGACCCGGAGGGCATGTACATCACGCCGGAGGAGAACACCCGCTCGGTGCGCACGGCGCCGTACGGCGCGAACGGGCAGCGGCTGCTGGTCGTCACCGGGGAGCACTTCACGCCCGGCACCGGCGACGTGCGGGCCGGCTTCGACGGACTCGCCGCCTGGGCCGAGGAGCACTTCCCGGGTGTGGCCCTGGACCACGCCTGGGCCACGCAGGACAACGACTCCACCGACACCGTGCCGCTGGTCGGCACCTTCCACCCGGGCGCCCGGCACACCTACGTCGCCACCGGCTTCGGCGGCTGGGGCCTGAGCGGCGGCATCATGGCCGGGCTGCTGCTGACCTCGCTGATCACCGGGCGGGACTGCGCCTGGCGCGAGCTGTACGACCCGCGGCGGCTGAAGCCGGTGGTGCGCGAGGTGCCGTCGCTGCTGAAGACACAGGCGGAGGTGGCCCGGCACTTCGTCGGCGACCGGCTGAGGCCACCGGCCTCGGTGGACGGCCTGGCGCCCGGCGACGGGGCGGTGGTGCGGGCGGACGGCGGCCGGCTCGCGGTGCACCGGGACGACGAGGGCGCCCTGCACGCGGTGTCGGCCCGGTGCACCCACCTCGGCTGTCTGGTCGCCTTCAACCGGTCCGAACGCGCCTGGGAGTGCCCGTGCCACGGCTCGCGCTTCGACGTCGACGGCGCGGTGCTCCAGGGCCCGGCGGTGCGGCCGCTGGAACAGCGGCAGATCTGAGGGCCGCCGCGCGGGTGACCGTAATGCCGCGCCATGGAACATATCGCCATACAAGCGGTCATCGAGGCCTACGTTCATATGGTGACCACTCGACTACGCCGTATCAGCGCCCTCAGTGCCCTGGGCCTGGCCCTCGCCGCCTGCGGTACGGCGAGCCACCCGGACGGTGTCCACCGGACCCCGGCCAGGCCGTCCGTCGCCGCCCCGTCCGCCTCGCGGCCGCCCGTGCTGGCCCCGGGTCCCGGCGGCCTGACCCCGGTCTTCGAGCACGGCCCGCGCACCCTGGGCAAGACCGTCGCGCTGACCTTCGACGCCGACATGACCGCCGACCAGGGGCCCCGCGCCGCCGCCGGCGAGCACTTCGACAACCCGGACCTCATCGGCACCCTGCGCGCGCTGAAGGTGCCGGCGACGATCTTCATGACCGGCCGCTGGGCAGACCAGTACCCGACCGAGGCCAGCAGCCTCGGCCACGACCCGCAGTTCGAGGTCGCCAACCACTCCTACAGCCACTACGCGTTCACGGCCGACTGCTACGGCCTGTCCGCCGTCGCCCCCGACAAGATGCGCTCGGAGGTGGAGCGGGCGTACGCCTCTCTGCGCAAGGCGGGCGTGCCACACGCGCTGCCGTACTTCCGCTTCCCCGGCGGCTGTTACGACCGGCGGGCGCTGCGCGCGCTGAGCGGGCTCGGGGTGACCGCGATCCAGTGGGACGTGCTGAGCGGCGACGCGTTCGCCACCGACGCCGACGCCGTCACCAAGCAGGTGCTGGACGGGGTGAAGCCCGGCTCGGTGGTCGTCATGCACTGCACCCGCAGCGCCGCCCCGACCACCGAGCGGGTCGTCCGCGCGGTCGTACCGGAACTGCGCGGGCGCGGCTACCGGTTCGTGAAGGTCTCCGAGCTGATCGGCGAGGCCGGCGGGCACCGCTGACGGACCTCCGGAGCCCGCCGGGCCGCCGTGTGCCATGGGCGCCGGCTCGGGGTGACCGGCTCGCTCAGGGGGACCGCCGGGCGGCGAGCAGGCCGGCCAGGGCGAAGGCCACGGCCGTGAGCAGGGCCGCCGCGGACAGCGGCAGCAGCGGCACCGGCGTGCGGCCGGTCTGCGAACCGGTGACCGTTCCGGGGGTGACGGTGAGGTCGACGCCTCTTGACACCCAGGGGCCGCGGAGGCCGTAGCGGCGGCCTACGGCGGTCAGTCGCAGGTCACGTTGCATGCGGACATTCCGGTCCGGTCCCGGCCCCGGGCTTGGTCAGCTTGCCGGTCGGACAAAACCGGCCGCCCCTTAAGGTTGGCTGGTGTGAGCCATGTTTCAGCCTCCACCGGAGACAGCCCCTTCCAGTCCGAGCGCAATCCGCGCGACGAGGCGCCCCAGTTCGTGCTGCCCCTCGTCGTACGGATCGAGAAGAGCGCGCCCCCGGCGCGTACCGACGCGCTGGAGACGGCCGCTCGGGCGGTGCTGGTGCTGCTCGGGGACGAGCGGGCGCACGGGGACGGCGCGTGGGCCGAGGCGGTGCGGAGCTGGGAGGACGCACGGATCCGCAAGGTCGTGCGGCGGGCCCGGGGCGCCGAGTGGCGGCGGGCCGAGGCGCTGCCGGGGATCACGGTGACCGGCAAGTCCGCGCAGGTACGGGTGTTCCCACCGGTCCCGCTCGACGGCTGGCCCAAGGACCTGGCCAAGCTCCAGGTGTCCGGCACCGAGCTGGACGACCCGGAGCCGCCCGTCGCCGCCGACCCGGCCCTGCCCGTGCTGTGGCTGAACCCGGAGCTGGAGATGTCGGCCGGGAAGGCGATGGCGCAGGCCGGGCACGGTGCGCAACTGGCCTGGTGGGCGCTGTCCGACGCCGAGCGCACCGCCTGGCGGGACGCGGGCTGGGCACTGGCCGTCCGTACGGCCGACCCCGCCGACTGGGCACGGCTGGCCGGCAGCGGCCTGCCGACGGTGCGGGACGCCGGCTTCACGGAGATCGCCCCGGGCAGCTGCACGGTCGTCGCCGACCATCCGGCGCTGCCGACCGCACCCGACCGGCGCTGAAGCTCAAATGTTGCTCTGAACACGGCACGGAGGAGGTTCGGGTCCGGGCGCCGGGGCCATACCCCCGTCATTCGACGGCGGGGTTGGCTCGACGGAGGGGAGGCGCCATGCGGCGACTGGGCACGGGGATCGGCTGGCGGCCGGAGATCGCGGACGCCGTGGAGCACATGCCGGGCATCGACTGGGTGGAGGTCGTGGCGGAGAACGTCTGCCCCGGGCACCTTCCCGAGTCGCTGCTGCGGCTGCGCGAGCGCGGCGTGACCGTGGTCCCGCACGGCGTCTCCCTCGGCCTCGGCGGCGCCGACCGCCCGGAGGAGGCCCGGCTGACCGCGCTGGCGGAGCGTGCGGAGGCCCTCGGCTCGCCCCTGGTCACCGAGCACATCGCGTTCGTCCGCGCGGGCGGCCCGCTCACCGCCTCCCCGCGCCTGGAGGCCGGGCACCTGCTGCCGGTGCCGCGCACCAGGGACGCCCTGGACGTCCTCTGCGAGAACGTCCGCATCGCACAGGACGCCCTTCCGGTGCCGCTGGCCCTGGAGAACATCGCCGCACTGTTCTCCTGGCCGGGCGAGGAGCTGACCGAGGGGCAGTTCCTGTCCGAGCTGGTCGAGCGCACCGGCGTACGGCTGCTGATCGACGTGGCCAATCTGCACACCAACCACGTCAACCGGGATGAGGACCCGGCCGAGGCGCTGGCCGCGCTGCCCGTGGAGGCGATCGCCTACGTCCATGTCGCGGGCGGCTTCGAGCGGGACGGCGTCTGGCACGACAGCCACGCCCACCCCGTGCCGCGCCCGGTGCTCGACCTCCTGACCGACCTGGCCTCCCGCACCGCGCCGCCCGGCGTGCTCCTGGAACGGGACGAGAACTTCCCCGAACCGACCGAGCTGGAGGGGGAGTTGACGATGATCCGGGACGCGGTGGCGGCTGGGCGCACCCGGGCCGCCGGGAGTACGGGGACCGGTGCCGCCGGTGGCTCGGCGGGCGGAGGTGTCGCCGTCCTGGCGCGGCCTACGGTCCGTGCGCGGGAGCGGCTCGCCGTCGCCCAGGCCGCCGTGCTGTCCTCGCTGGTGGCCGGGACGCCGGTGCCCGAGGGGTTCGACCGGGTGCGGATGGGGGTGCAGGCACGGGCGCTCGCCTCGAAGCGGGCGGACGTGGTGGCGAAGGTGGCGCCCGAGCTGCCGGTGATTCTCGGCGCCGGGTACCGGGCGACGTTCCTGGACTACGCCCGGGTGCGGCCGATGACCGGGGGCTACCGACGCGACGCCCTTGATTTCGCCGGGCACTTGCTGAAAGTGAACCGACCGGAGGACCCGGGGGCTCGCCGACGGCTCCGTGCATGGTGGCTGGACCGGGCGGGTCCGGCACCGAGGTCGGGCGGACGGGTGGCCCGGGCGGCGCGGAGGGTGCTGCCGCGCAGGGCGTGACTGCCTCCAGCTACGGCGCGAGTGCAGGTGCGGCGACGGCAACTGTCCAGGGGCGCGGGGCCGTATCGATGTGCGGCTCCGCCGCATGGGCGCGACCAGTCACGACGCACCCGCGGTCGCCAACGCGCCGCATCCCCGACGGCACCCATGCGCACCCCCGAGCCCGGCGGCAGCCAACCGCAGCCGAGTAATATGCCGCCCGCACCCCACCCCCCTGCACAGTCGCGTGCGGTGCGCTACAGGAGGCGTCATGCGACCCCGACCCCCCGTCAAGGGCCGAGGCATATTCAGCGGCACGGGCCTCGTCATCGCGGCCCTCGCGGCGACCGCGGCGGCGCTGCTCTACCCCCTCTGGTCGTACGCCGACCACCAGAACCCGGCGGCCGGTGCGACCGTGCTGAGCACACAGACCGTGACGACCCCCTACGGCCCCCTGTCCGCACAGGACCGGGACTTCATCACCAAGGTCCGGCTCGCGGGGCTGTGGGAGCTGCCCGCCGGCGAACTGGCGGAGCGCAAGGGCACCACGGAGGCCGTCCGCACGGCGGGCCAGCACCTGGTCGACGGGCACACCTCACTGGACGCCCATGTCCGCACCGTCGCCACCCAGCTCGGCGTACCGCTGCCCAACGAGCCGAACGCACAACAGCAGCAGTGGCTCGACACCTTGAAGACGGCACAGGGCCAGGACTTCGACCGCCGGTTCGCCGGCATCCTCCGGCTCGCCCACGGCCGGGTGTTCGCGCTGGTCGCCGAGGTCCGGGCCGGCACCCAGAACTCCCTGGTCCGCGATCTCGCCGACGACGCGAACGCGACCGTCCTGGATCACATCAAGGTGCTGGAGGCGACCGGGTACGTCGACTTCGCGGCGCTCGCGAGGGAGCTGGCCGCCTCGCCCAGCCCCGTACCGACCCCGCCCGCCGTCAACCCGAGTGCCGCGGTACCGGTCACCCCGTCGCCGGGCGAGTCGTACTCCCTGCCGCCCGCCACCACCAGCCCGCCGCCGGTGACGAGCGGCTCCTGACTGCCTGACCTGGTCGCGAAACGGAATGTCACAGGCCGCTAACACTGTGTCCGGATGATGAGCAGGGCATGGCGCCCACCCAGGCCTCTGACATAGAAACACGTCATGTTCTGGGTCCTTCTCCTGCTCCTGGCCTGGGCTTTCGCCGGTACGGCGTGCACCCGGCTGTGCCTGGCGGCCGTCCGCGCGGCAGCCCTGGACGCGGATGCCGCGACGGCGGACCGGGAGCACGATCTGACGCTGTACGAGGCGGCCTTCCTCTCCGGCGGCCCGGCCCGGGTCGCCGATGTGACGATGGTCGCCATGGCCCGCCAGCGGCGCCTGCTGCTCGCGCACACCGGCTGGGCCACCGTGGTGGACCCCCAGGGGCGCGACGAGATGGAGCAGTCCGTCATAGGGGCCATAGGTCCGGAGGGGCAGTCGCGCATCGCACCCGCGCGGGCCCGGGCGGCCGGTGCGGAGGCGGTGCGGCGGCTCGCCGACCGGCTGGTGCGCGCCGGGCTCGCCGTCCCCGACGGCAGCGGTGCGACCGTGGGCGCCGCCGTCCGCCAGGTGCGCGCCGCCGTGCCGGCCGTGGCGGTGCTCGGGGTGACCGCGCTGCTGCTGCCCATCCAGACCGGGACGCCACGGCTGCTGGTCGCACTGTGGTTCGCCCTGCCCCTCATCCTGTCCCTGAGCTGCCTGGCCATCGCCCGGTTCGAGGTGCACCCGTACTCGCGCTGGGCCTCCCCGACCGGGCAGCGGCTGCTGGGCGCCCTGGTGCGCAGGCCGGCCGGCGACGAACGGTCGTTCCTGACCTCGGTCGCCGTACGCGGGATCCGTGCGATCGGCGAGCCGCAGCTGCGCGCCGCTTTCACCCACCGCGACCAGCCCTGGCGGGAGTGAGAGCGCCCGCGGGGTCTCCCCAGGGTCGTTCCAGGGGCGCATAGGGGGCATAGGTGCCGACACCGGCCGGATGGTGCTTGCCTTCTCCGAGAACCGAACGAAATATCCCTTTTGTTGTCGCCAGGGCGTGGCGGCCCTGCCATCGCCGCCGCCGCACCGAAGGGATACGCGATGAGAGCTGCCGCCCTGTACTCGGCCGCCGGGTCCTTGCTGCTGACCACCCTGGCCGTCGCCCCGGCGGGCGGTGCGGCCGGCGCGGTCGGGGAGCCCGCCGCCACGGCCGAGCTGCGCGGCACCGAGGTGGCCGCGGCCCGCGCCCGGGCGGCCGGCATCGACTTCGGCCCGTGTTCCGCCGCCGACGTACCGGAGGCGCCCCGCAGTGTGCGGTGCGGCACGGTGACCGTCCCGCTCGACTACGCCCACCCGGACGGCACCCGGATCAAACTGACCGTCAGCCGGATCCCGGCGACGCAGAAGGACCCGCGCAACAGCAAGCGGAAGGTCCCCCGGCAGGGCGCCCTCGTCTACAACCCCGGCGGCCCCGGCGCGTCCGGCATGTACTTCCCGCTGAGCGGCGCGGTCCCGCAGTGGCAGCGGATCTCCGCCGCCTACGACCTGGTCGGCTACGCCCCGCGCGGTGTGGGCCGTTCGGCGCCGCTGTCCTGCGACGACCCGAAGCGCTTCGTCAAAACGCCCACCGCGGCGCCGGCCCACCCGACGGAGGCGTTCAAGCGGCAGCGCATCGCCGAGGCCAAGGCGTACGCGCGCGGCTGCGCCCGGCGCTCGGGGAGCAAGCTGCGCTTCTACACCTCGCTGAACAACGCCCGGGACCTCGATGTGCTGCGGGCCGCGCTGGGTGAGGACCGGCTGACCTTCGTGGGAGCGTCGTACGGCACCTACTTCGGCGCGCTGTACGCGGCCATGTTCCCCTCGCACGTACGGCGCATGGTGCTGGACTCGGCGGTGAACCCGGACCCGGCGAAGATCTGGTACCGCGACAACCTCGACCAGTCGGCCGCCTTCGAGGACCGCTGGGCGGACTTCCGGGACTGGATCGCCCGCCACGACGACGTCTACAGGCTCGGGAACACAGCGGCGAAGGTGCAGCGCAGCTACGACACCGCGGTCCGGCGCCTGGCCGCGAAGGCGGCCGGCGGGAAGGTCGGTCCCGGCCAGCTGCAGAGCGCGTTCCTGACGGCCGGGTACTACGACGACTTCTGGCCGAGCCGGGCCGAGGTGCTCTCGGCCTATCTGCACGGCAACCCGAAGCCGCTGGTCCGGCTGGCCACGCCGAGCGCGGAGACGGCCGCCGAGGCGGAGAACGGCAGCGCGGTCTACACGGCCGTGGAGTGCAACGACGCGCCCTGGCCCACGGACTGGAAGGTGTGGGACCGGGACAACACCCGGCTGGCCCGGGTGGCGCCGTTCGAGACGTGGGCCAACGCCTGGATGAACCTGCCCTGTGCGTACTGGCCGGCTCCCCGGCAGCAGCCGCTGGACGTGCGGACCGGGCCGGGTGAGCTGCCGCCGGTGCTGATCCTGGCGGCCGAGCGGGACGCGGCGGCGCCGTACCCGGGGGCGCTGGAGATGAACCGGCGGCTGGCCGGCTCGGTGCTGGTGACCGAGCGGGACGCGGGGACGCACGGGATCGGGGGCGGGCCGAACCAGTGCGTCAACGGGCACCTCGACGCGTATCTGCTGGAGGGGCGGGTTCCGGGGCGGCGCGCGTCGTGCGCGCCGCACCGGTTGCCTCCGGCGGCCGGGCCGGCGAAAGAGGCTCGGCGAGGCTCTCCGAGGGCCGGGCGGCGCTAGGAGGGCGCGGTTCAGGCCAGGCCGGCCACCAGGTCCGCGATGTCCTTGCGGCGGCCGGTGAAGAACGGGATCTCTTCGCGGACGTGCATGCGGGCCTCGGAGCCGCGCAGGTGGCGCATGAGGTCGACGATGCGGTGGAGCTCGTCGGCCTCGAAGGCCAGGATCCACTCGTAGTCGCCGAGGGAGAACGAGGCCACCGTGTTGGCGCGCACGTCCGGGTAGCCGCGGGCCATCTTGCCGTGGTCGGCGAGCATGCGGCGGCGGTCCTCATCGGGCAGCAGATACCAGTCGTAGCTGCGCACGAAGGGGTACACGCTGACGTAGTCGCGCGGGGTCTCGTCGGCGAGGAACGCCGGGATGTGCGAGCGGTTGAACTCGGCGGGGCGGTGCAGCGCCATGTTGGACCACACCGGCGCGAGGGCGCGGCCCAGCTTGGTGCGGCGGAAGCGGTTGTACGCGTCCTGCAGCTGGTCGCTGGTCTCGGCGTGCCACCAGATCATGAGGTCGGCGTCGGCGCGCAGGCCGGACAGGTCGTAGGTGCCGCGGATCGTCACGTCCTTGGCGGCGAGCTGGTCGAACAGCTCCTGGACCTCGTCGGCGTAACCCGCGCGGTCCTCCGGCAGCACGTCCTTCAGCTTGAAGACCGACCAGAGGGTGTAGCGGATGACCTCGTTGAGGTCCTTGGCCAGCTTGCCCTTGTTCGGGATCCTGCCGGACTCGGTGGTGGGGGCGTCGTCACTCATGGTCCCTATTCTCCCGCTCCGCCGTGGAGGCTCTGCACCGGGTTGGCCGCTAGCTCCCGGATTCCGCTCAGGTCGCCGCCGAGCTGGTCGACGGCCGCGTACGCGCTCGCGATGCAGGCCGGGATGCCGACGCCGTCGTACTGCGCGCCGCACACCGCGAGGCCCGGCAGCTCGGCGACGTGCGCGCGGATGCGGGCCACGCGCGCGTGGTGCCCGACCGGGTACTGCGGCAGGCCGTCGGTCCAGCGGGTGACCCGGGTTCGCAGGGGTACGGCGTCCAGGCCGGTGGCCTCGCGCAGGTCGTGCCGGGACACCTCGACGAGGGCGGCGTCGTCCCGCTGGAGGATCTCCGTCTCGCCGTGCCGGCCCACGGAGGTGCGCAGCACGAGCACGTCCGGGTCCTCCTCGGCGATCCAGCCCCATTTGCGGGAGGCGAACGTGGACGCCTTGATGGTGCGGCCGTCGACGGGGGGCACGAGGAAGCCGCTGCCCTCCGGGAGGTCGGCGTCCGCACGCCGGTAGGCGAGGGTGACCAGGGCCATCGAGGCGTACTCGACAGCGGCGAGTTCGGCCGCCGCGGCCGGGGCCTCGGCGCGCAGCAGGCCGGCGGCCGCACCGGCGGGCACGGCGACGACGACCGCGTCCGCGTGCAGCACACGGCCGCCCGCGACCACGCGCCAGACCGTGTCCGGCCGCGCCGCCGCGAAGGGCTGCGCGAGCGGCGAGCCATCGGCGCCCGCGCCGTCCGCCTCCGGCCTGTGCACCCTTCTCAGCTCCGTCACCGTGGTGCAGGTCAGGATCTCCCCGCCCCGCGCCCGCACCGACTCGGCGACCGCGAGCGGCAGGGTGCCGACTCCGCCCTCGATGCCCATGAAGACCGGCCCGGTCTGCTGGTTCGCCGCGGCCTTGGCCTGGATCTCGCGGACTGCCTCCGTGAGGGAGGTGTGGGTGCGGGCGGCCTGGAAGAGCTGGGGGACGGCCGAGCGCATCGAGATGCGGTACGCGTCGCCGGCGTACACCCCGCCGAGCAGGGGCTCGACGAGGCGGTCGACGACTTCGCGGCCGAGGCGTGCGGCCACGAACTCCCCCACGGCCACGTCGTCGCCGACCTCGGTGCGCGGTAGGTCGGCGTCGCGCTCGATGCGGGCGAGGCCCTCGTCGGAGAGCACTCCGGAGAGCGCGGCGGCGGTGCCGGGAACGCCCATCACATGGCCCTTGGGCATGGGTCGCAGGGCGCCGCGGGTCCAGATCGAGGCGGTCGCGGTGGCCGGCGGCCGGAGCCGCTCGGTCAGACCGACCTCGCGGGCGAGGGCCACGGCCTCGGGGCGGCGGGCGAGCATCGACTCGGCGCCGAGGTCGACCCGCACGCCCGCGATCTCGCCGGGGAGCAGCTTGCCGCCGACCCGGTCCGCGGCCTCCAGCACGGTCACGCGCGCGCCGCGCCCGAGCAGCCGGTGGGCGGCGGCCAGCCCGGCGACACCGGCACCGATGACGACGACATGCCCCGTGGGCGTACCCGTTGCGCTCATGCCCCCACTTTCTCAGACCCCACTGACACTCCGGCCAGGGCCCGAGGTCCCCCGCACCGGGGACCGTCGGCCGAACGTTCCGGCACGTCCGGCCGTCGTAGGAACGTCACAGGCCCGCACAGCCCTCGGGGGTACCGCCCATGCGCACAGCACGTTCCGCACGACCCGCACGTCCAACCGGGGCCCTGGCGGGGATCCTGCTCGTCGCCTCCCTCGCCCTCGCCGGGTGCGGCGGCGCCGCCGACGACAACACGGGCGGCGGCACCTCGGCGAAGTCCGCGGCGAACGGCGCCGACGTGGCCGCCGGCCCGCGCACGGCCGACGGCGCCGAGCCCGCGGCACCGAGGACACCGCGGCTCACCCAGAACGCGATCGTCCGGACCGCGTCCCTCACCCTCCAGGTGAAGGACGTGCCCAAGGCCCTGGACCAGGCCCGGACCACCGCTCAGGGCGAGGGCGGCTACGTCGGCAAGGAGAGCACGAGCCGGGACGCCGGCGGCCATGAGCACACCCGGGTGGTGCTGCGGGTGCCCAGCGCGAAGTACGACGAGGTGCTCGCCGGACTCCAGGGCACGGGCCGGCTGATCGACCGCACGGCCCAGGCGGAGGACGTCACCGACCAGGTCGTGGACGTGGACAGCCGCGTCAGGTCGCAGCGGGCCAGTGTGGACCGGATCCGCGCGCTGATGGCCCGGGCGACCAAGCTGAGCGATGTCGTCGAGCTGGAGGGCGAGTTGAGCAGCCGTCAGGCCGACCTGGAGTCGCTGCTGGCCCGGCAGGCGTCCCTGAAGGACCGCACGAGCCTCGCCACCATCACGCTGTCGCTGTCCGAGACGCCGGTGAAGAAGGCGGCCGGTGACGACTCCCCCGGTGTCGTGGACGCCCTGTCCGGTGGCTGGCACGTGTTCGTGAGCATGCTGCGCTGGATCGTCCTGGCGCTCGGCGCCGCCCTGCCGTTCGCGGTGTGCGCGGCCCTGCTGACCGTGCTGTGGCTGCGGGTCGTACGGCCCCGGCTGCCGCGCCGGCCGGAGCCCGCGCCCGCGATGACCGCGCTGGGCCCGCTGCCGTCGGCCCGCCCCGCGCCGGAGTCCGCCGAGGAGCGGCCCGGCCGGGACTGACCTGCCCGCGCCCCGTAGCGTGGTGCCATGAGCGTGCGCGGTGGGCGTGGCGGGACGGAACGACTGGTCGTGATCGGCGGGGACGCCGCGGGGATGTCCGCGGCGTCGCAGGCACGCCGGCTGAAGGGGCCCGGCGAACTGGAGATCGTGGCCTTCGAACGCGGCCACTTCACCTCCTTCTCGGCGTGCGGCATCCCCTACTGGGTTGGCGGCGACGTCCCCGAACGGGACGACCTGATCGCCCGCACCGCCGAGGAGCACCGGGCGCGCGGGATCGATCTGCGGCTGCGTACCGAGGTCACGGAGATCGACGTGGCCGGAGCGCGGGTACGCGCGCGTGACGTCGATTCCGGCGCCGAGTCCTGGACGTCGTACGACAAACTCGTCATCGCGACCGGTGCGCGGCCGGTCCGCCCGGGCCTGCCCGGCGTGGACGCCCCCGGGGTGCACGGCGTGCAGACCCTGGACGACGGCCAGGCCCTGCTGGAAACGCTGGCACGCACGCGTGGCCGCAGGGCCGTGGTCGTGGGCGCCGGCTACATCGGCGTGGAGATGGCGGAGGCGCTGATCAACCGCGGCTTCGAGGTGACGGTCGTCAACCGCGGCAAGGAGCCCATGTCGACGCTCGACGCGGACATGGGCCGCCTGGTGCACCGGGCCATGGAGGGCCTCGGCATCACCATGGTGAACGACGCCGAGGTCACCAAGATCCTCACCGGGGAGGACGGCCGGGCCCGCGCGGTGGCCACGGAGGACGCCGAGTACCCGGCGGACGTCGTCGTCCTCGGCATCGGCGTCCGTCCGGAGACCGCCCTCGCGAGGGCCGCCGGCCTCCCCCTCGGCACGCACGGCGGCCTGCTCACCGACCTCGCGATGCGGGTGCGCGGCCACCGGAACATCTGGGCGGGCGGCGACTGTGTGGAGGTGCTCAACCTGGTCTCGGGCCAGGACCAGTACGTGCCGCTCGGCACCCATGCCAACAAGCACGGCCAGGTCATCGGCACCAACGCCGGCGGCGGTTACGCCACCTTCCCGGGCGTGGTCGGCACGGCGGTCAGCAAGGTCTGCGACCTGGAGATCGCCCGCACCGGTCTGCGCGAGAAGGACGCCGACCGGGTGGGCCTGCGGTACGAGACGGTCACCATCGAGTCCACCAGCCGCGCCGGTTACTACCCGGGCGCCTCCCCGATGACGGTCAAGATGCTCGCCGAACGCCGCACGGGCCGGCTGCTCGGCGTCCAGATCGTCGGCCGGGAGGGCGCGGCGAAACGGGTCGACATCGCCGCGGTGGCGCTGACCGCGCAGATGACGGTGGAACAGATGACGGCCCTGGACCTGGGCTACGCCCCGCCCTTCTCCCCGGTGTGGGACCCGGTCCTGGTGGCGGCGAGAAAGGCGACGGCGAAGGTCCGGGTCTCCTAGGCCGTTCCGCTGATGCGGGGCAGAGCCGAGACGGCCGCCGGCGGCTGCTCCCCCGCCGGTTTCGCGTGCGTGGCGGTGGGCCGGGTCGACCGCAGCCGATAGCTGACCGCCTCGTCCAGCGTCACGGGCCGCTGCATCTGCGAAGCCAGCCGTCCGGCCTCCTGGCCGAGCCGTGCGACGTCCTCCCAGGGGAGCCGTACGACCAGGGAGATCTCCGCCTCGCCGTCGGGCAGCGCATGCATCGGAGGAATGATTCGTTCACTCATCGCCTGTCCTCACGTCGGTTGACGAGAGATACGCACACTCGTCCCGCGCCGTTCACCGATTCGCCCGCCGCATCCCGGGCACTACTTCTGTGTGGTCATCCCCGTCCATGACGTGAACCCGGTGCGCCGCACGCCCTGGGTGACGTACGCCCTCATCGCCGCGAACGTCCTGGTGTTCGTCACCACGCCCGGCATAGCCGGTTCCGTGGCCGGCGGCAGCGACCTGGCGCAGTTGTGCCATCTGCAGGCCTTCATGGACCACTACGCGGCGGTCCCCCGAGAGCTGATCCACCATCAGGTGCCCAGGCTGGTCCCGACGGGCGGCGTCGGTGTGGGCCCGCACGGCCCGGGCTGTGTCGTGGCGCCGCCGGCCTACGACAAGTCGCCGCCGCTGTCGGTCTTCACGGCCATGTTCCTGCACGGCAGCTGGCTGCACCTGCTCGGGAACATGCTCTTCCTGCTCATCTTCGGCAACAACGTCGAGGACCGGATGGGCCACATCCGCTTCTTCCTCTTCTACGTCGTCTGCGGTTACGCGGCCGGATACGGTTTCGCGCTGCTCAACGACAGCTCGGGCGACCCGCTGATCGGCGCTTCCGGTGCGATCGCGGGGGTGCTCGGCGCCTATATCGTGCTGTGGCCGAGGGCGCGGGTGTGGGTGCTCGTCCCGTTCCTGGTGTTCCTGCCGCTCCGGCTGCCCGCCTGGCTGGTGCTGGGCTTCTGGTTCCTGCTGCAGGCGGTCTACTCGTCCGGGCACGGCGTGTCCGGGGCGGGCACGGTGGCGTACGCGGCGCACGTGGTCGGATTCGTGGCCGGCATGCTGGTGGCCTGGCCGCTCAAACCCGGCACGCCACCCCCGCCGGAGCCGCGCGGCCTGCTGTTCGGCAGGCGGGCGCGGCCCCGCTACACCTGGTGAGTGGGACGCGTCAGCGGGCCGTCGCGGTGTGGACGTACTCCACGAGCCGGGTCAGCGCGTCCGGGTCGGTGTTCGGCAGCACGCCGTGGCCGAGGTTGAAGACATGGCCCTCCAGACCGGCGGCCGCGTCCAGTACCTCGCGGGCCCTGGCCTCGACGGTGTCCTTGTCGGTGAACAGGACCGTCGAGTCGAGATTGCCCTGGAGCGCCTTGCCGGGTCCGACGCGGCGCTGCGCCTCGTCCAGCGGGACGCGCCAGTCGACGCCGACCACGTCCGCGCCGGCCTCGCCCATGAGCTTCAGCAGCTCGCCGGTGCCGACACCGAAGTGGATGCGCGGGACGCCGTAGCCGGCGACGGCGTCGAAGACCTTCGCCGAGGCGGGCATGGCCGAGCGCCGGTAGTCCGCCGGGGCGAGGGCGCCGACCCAGGAGTCGAACAGCTGGACCGCGCTCGCGCCGGCCTCGATCTGCACCTTCAGGAAGGCTGCCGTGATGTCGGCCAGGCGGTCCAGCAGGTCGGCCCACAGCTCGGGGTCGCCGTACATCATCGCCTTTGCGTTCTCGTACGTGCGCGAGGGGCCGCCCTCGACGAGGTAGCTCGCGAGGGTGAAAGGCGCGCCCGCGAAACCGATCAGCGGGGTGCTGCCCAGCTCCTTGGTGAGCAGTCCGATGGCCTCGGTGACGTAGGGGACGTCCTCGGGTGTGAGGTCGCGCAGCCGGGCCAGGTCGGCGCGGGTGCGGATGGGCTCCTCGACGACCGGGCCGACGCCCGGCTTGATGTCGAGGCCGAGGCCGACGGCCTTCAGCGGGACGACGATGTCGCTGTAGTAGATCGCCGCGTCCACGTGGTGGCGGCGCACCGGCTGCAGCGTGATCTCGGTGACCAGCTCGGGCCGCATGCAGGACTCCAGCATGGGGATGCCCTCGCGCACCTTGCGGTACTCGGGCAGGGAGCGGCCGGCCTGGCGCATGAACCACACGGGGGTGTGCGGCACGGGTTCGCGCCTGCACGCCCTGAGGAAGGCGCTGTCGTACGTCGCTGTCGGCTGCATGCTGGTCTTGGTCACAGGGGCAAGTTTCGCATGCCGTCGGACGCGGTTCGCCCCTGACCGGTGGCGGCCGGGAGTCGGGGCGCTCGCCCGCAGCCACGTGCGTCGCGGTGGTGTCTTGCCCTGCACGAAGGCCCGGTTCCCCTTACTCTTCCCCGCATGGCTGCGGCTCACGGACGAATGTCGGACAGCGCTGACGGAATGGACGACGTGAAGGACACCGAGGAGGCGGACCGGCGTTCCGGAACTTCGGGGCCGCCGGCGTTCCAGGCCGCTGTCGACGCCCTGCGCAGCAGCCGGCTGCGGCCGCAGGTCGAAGTGGAGCCCACGCCCGCCCCGCAGCGGCTCGCCCCGTCCGCGTACGCGCTGGAGGCCGTGGTGGTCGACGGCGAACAGGAGCTGGCCGACGGACGCCTGGTGCTGCTGCACGACCCGGCGGGGCACGACGCCTGGCGCGGCACCTTCCGGCTGGTGACGCTGGTGCGCGCGGAGCTGGAGCCGGAGATGGCCGCCGATCCGCTGCTGCCCGAGGTCTGCTGGTCGTGGCTGACCGGGGCGCTGCAGGCGCGCGGGCTCGGCTACGGCGAGCCGAGCGGGACGATCACCCGCGCGAGTTCGCACTACTTCGGCGGGCTGGCCGAGCGACCGGCGGCCTCGCAGATCGAGATCCGGGCGTCCTGGACGCCCCGGGAGGGTCTCGGCGGCGTGCCGGACACCGCCTCCCATCTGGCCTCCTGGTGCGATCTGCTGGCCCAGGTCGCGGGGCTGCCGCCGGCCGGTCCGGGCGACACCTCGGTGGTGACGCTGCCGCAGCGCAGGGGTCCGCAGTCACGGTGAGCGCGGCCGGCGAACCGGCGCTTCATCCGCATGGGCGCCTTATTGACCATCCCTTTGTCGATACGGCCACTTTCCGACCTCGAATGGCACCCTCTCGGACCGATTCGATCTTCGGATGATCGATCGCGTGTCCGAATTGCACGGATTGTTACTCACTAGATCGTGATCATTCTCTAAAGGCGGACGACTTTGCTGCCGAAGACGACTGTGACCTTGAAAGCACGGTTCGTCCCGGCTTCCTCCCCACAAGCCGGCCCCGTCCCCCCACCCAGGAGGCCTGGTGTCCGTTCTCCTCGAGCAGCCCGCAAGCCTGGTCGCCTACCGCCCGAACAAGCCGACCGCCATGGTGGTCGTGGCCGACCCGCGCGTCCGTTCCACCGTCACCCGCCACCTGTGGGCGCTCGGCGTGCGCGATGTCATCGAAGCCTCGTCCATCGCGGAGGCTCGTCCCCGCATCGGCAACCCGCGCGACATCTGCGTCGCCGACGTCCACCTGCCCGACGGCTCCGGCCTGACCCTGCTGTCCGAGACCCGCGCCGCGGGCTGGCCCAACGGGCTGGCGCTGTCCGCCGCCGACGACATCGGCGCGGTGCGCAACGCCCTGGCCGGCGGGGTCAAGGGGTACGTCGTCACCGGCACCCGTACCAACCTCGGCCTGCCCACCCGGCCCGGCGCCGCTCCCCTCGGCGCCGCCCGGATGCACCGCCGCCCCCCGGGTGCCCCGAGCCACCCGGGCGGCTACCGCGAACTGTCCGGCCGCGAGGTCGAGGTGCTGCGACTGGTCGCGGAGGGCCAGTCGAACAAGGCGATCGGCGTGTCCATGGGCCTGTCCGCCCTGACCGTCAAGAGCCACCTCGCCCGCATCGCCCGCAAGCTGGGCACGGGCGACCGGGCCGGCATGGTGGCCGTGGCCCTGCGCACGGGGATCATCCACTGAGCCCAGCCGAGCATCCGAGCGATCATTGTCCACCGAGCCGCCCATTGAGCCGTTCAGAGCAGCGGACGGTTCACTCACGTGAACCGCACCTTTCACCGACCTGACTGGTTTGCGACCCTCCAGCGCCCGCCGACGGAACGTTCCGTCGGCGGGCGCCGTCCACACACGGATACCCTTGACAGGTGACCGACGCCCAAGAGACCGCAGCAGACAGCTCCCTGCGCATCACCGGAGGCACTCCTCCGGATGACGCCGGATCTTCTGTGATGGGGGCGCCGACACCGCTTCTCGAACCGCGCGAGGGGATTCCGCCCGTCGTCGCCGACGAGGCCTCGCTCGCCAAGGTGGTCGCCGCCTTCGCCGCGGGCTCCGGCCCGGTCGCGGTCGACGCCGAGCGGGCCTCCGGCTACCGCTACGGCCAGCGCGCCTACCTGGTGCAGCTGCGCCGCGAGGGCGCGGGGACCGCGCTGATCGACCCCGTCGCCTGCCCCGACCTGTCCGGGCTCGGCGAGGCGCTGTCCGGCGTCGAATGGGTGCTGCACGCCGCCACCCAGGACCTGCCCTGCCTGCGTGAAATAGGCATGGTCCCGGCCCGGCTCTTCGACACCGAGCTGGCCGGAAGGCTCGCCGGGTTCCCCCGGGTCGGCCTCGGCGCCATGGTCGAGAACGTGCTCGGCTTCGTCCTGGAGAAGGGCCACTCCGCCGTCGACTGGTCGACCCGGCCGCTGCCCGAGCCGTGGCTCAGGTACGCCGCGCTCGACGTGGAACTCCTCGTCGACCTGCGCGACGCCCTGGAGAAGGAGCTGGACCGGCAGGGCAAGCTGGAGTGGGCCCTGCAGGAGTTCGACGCCATCGCGGCCGCGCCGCCGGCCGAGCCGAGGAAGGACCCCTGGCGCCGCACGTCCGGGATGCACAAGGTGCGCAGGCGCCGGCAGCTCGGTGTCGTACGGGAACTGTGGGAGACGCGGGACCTGATCGCACAGCGGCGGGACGTCTCGCCGGGCAAGGTGCTCAGTGACGCCGCCATCGTGGAGGCGGCGCTCGCCCTTCCGGCCAACGTCCACGCGCTCGCGGCGCTGAACGGGTTCGGGCACCGGGTGGGGCGGCGGCAGCTGGAGCAGTGGCAGGCGGCGGTCGACCGGGCCAAGGCCCTGCCGGACTCCGCGCTGCCCCAGCCGGGCCAGCCCGTGACCGGGCCTCCGCCGCCGCGGGCCTGGGCCGACAAGGATCCCGCCGCCGCGGCCCGGCTGTCCGCGGCCCGGGCAGGGGTCACCGCTCTGGCCGAGCGGCTCAACATGCCGCAGGAGAACGTGGTGTCCCCGGACACGGTCAGGCGCATCTGCTGGGAACCACCGAAGGTGATCGACGCCGGCTCGGTGGAGACCGCACTGGCCGGATACGGGGCGCGGGCGTGGCAGGTGGAGCTGGTGACGCCGGTGCTGGTCGCCGCGCTGGCCAAGAACCAGGGTCCCTGACCGCCCTAGGGCTTGAGCGCGTTCGGCGCCCGCACGTCGAGATCAAGCCATACCGCATGCCGCGGCGGTGTGACGTTCGCCGCTCCAGCGGAGGGGACTGGGCAGCAACATTACCCATGAGTAGCATGGGCTTAAGCAAGCGCTCAGCGTCCCGCACCCTGGAGGAGAGCCATCGTGCCTCGTACCGTCAGGGACGTCGTCTTCGTCGACGGCGTCCGCACCCCGTTCGGCAAGGCGGGCCCGAAGGGCATCTACCACGAGACCCGCGCCGACGACCTCGTCGTGAAGGCGATCCGGGAGCTGCTGCGCCGCAACCCCGGTCTGGACCCGAAGAAGATCGACGAGGTCGCCATCGCCGCGACCACGCAGATCGGCGACCAGGGTCTGACCCTGGGCCGTACGGCCGGCATCCTGGCCGGGCTTCCGCAGTCCGTGCCCGGCTACTCGATCGACCGCATGTGCGCCGGCGCCCTGACCGCCGTGACGACCACCGCCGGTTCGATCGCGTTCGGTGCCTACGACGCCGTCATCGCCGGTGGTGTGGAGCACATGGGCCGCCACCCGATGGGCGAGGGCGTGGACCCGAACCCGCGGTTCGTCTCCGAGAAGCTGGTCGACGAGTCCGCCCTGTTCATGGGCATGACGGCGGAGAACCTGCACGACCGCTACCCGCACATCACCAAGCTGCGGGCCGACGAGTACGCGGTGCGCTCGCAGGAGAAGGCCGCCAAGGCGTACGCCAACGGCAAGATCCAGCAGGACCTGGTGCCGATCTCGGTGCGCCGCACCAGCCCCGAGGCCGGCGAGACCGGCTGGGGCCTGGTCACCGCCGACGAGCCGATGCGCCCGGGCACCACCCTGGAGAACCTGCAGGGCCTGAAGACGCCGTTCCGTGTGCACGGCCGGGTCACCGCCGGCAACGCGGCCGGTCTGAACGACGGCGCCACCGCCTCGATCATCGCCTCCGAGGACTTCGCCCGCGAGAACGGCCTGCCGGTCAAGATGCGGCTCGTCTCCTACGCCTTCGCGGGCGTCGAGCCGGAGGTCATGGGCTACGGCCCGATCCCGGCCACCGAGAAGGCCCTCGCCAAGGCGGGCCTCGGCATCTCCGACATCGGCCTGTTCGAGATCAACGAGGCCTTCGCCGTCCAGGTCCTGGCCTTCCTCGACCACTACGGCATCGCGGACGACGACGAGCGCGTCAACCAGTACGGCGGCGCCATCGCCTTCGGTCACCCGCTGGCCTCCTCCGGCGTCCGTCTGATGACGCAGCTGGCCCGCCAGTTCGAGGAGCAGCCGAACGTCCGCTACGGCCTGACCACCATGTGCGTCGGCTTCGGCATGGGCGCGACGGTCATCTGGGAGAACCCGCACTTCGAGGGGGACAAGTGAGCACCACCGCCGAGCTTCTGAAGCAGGCCGCGCAGCAGTTCCCCGACGAGGTCGTCACCAGTGCGCACGTACGCCACTTCGACCTGCCGTTCGGCGCCGGCCGCTTCGCGCTGATCACGCTGGACAACGGCTTCGACCACACCAAGCCGACCACCTTCGGCCCGGGCTCGCTGGCGAACCTGAACACCGCCATCGACCAGGTCGAGAAGGAGGCGGCGGACGGCGAGATCGTCGGCGTCGGCATCACCGGCAAGCCGTTCATCTTCGCGGTCGGCGCCGACCTCAAGGGCGTCGAGGTCCTCAAGGAGCACGAGCACGCGCTCGCCATCGGCAAGGGCGGCCACGACGTCTTCAAGCGTCTGGCGGGCCTGGCCGTCCCGACCTTCGCCTACTACAACGGCGCGGCGATGGGCGGCGGTGTCGAGGTCGGTCTGCACTGCACCTACCGCACGGTGTCGAAGGCCGTGCCGGCGTTCTCGCTCCCCGAGGTCTTCCTCGGCCTGGTCCCCGGCTGGGGCGGCTGCACCCTGCTGCCGAACCTGATCGGTGCCGACAAGGCCGTCTCGGTCATCATCGAGAACTCGCTGAACCAGAACAAGCAGCTGGGGGGCAAGCAGGTCTTCGAGCTCGGCATCGCCGACGCGATCTTCGAGGGCGCCGACTTCCTGGAGCAGTCGCTGCTGTGGACCGCGCAGGTCCTCAAGGGCGACGTCCAGGTCGAGCGCCCGGTGATCGACCGCGGTGAGGCCTGGGACCAGGCCGTCGAGCGGGGCCGGTTCATCGCGGACTCCAAGGTGCACGGCGCGGCCCCGGCCGCCTACCGCGCCCTCGACATCATCGCGGCCGCCAAGAACGGCGACCTGCAGCAGGGTTACGACGCCGAGGACCAGGCCCTCGCGGACCTGATCATGAGCGGCGAACTGCGCGCCGGTCTCTACGCGTTCAACCTGGTCCAGAAGCGCGGCAAGCGTCCCGCCGGCGCCCCGGACAAGAACCTGGCCCGCCCGGTCACCAAGGTCGGTGTCGTCGGCGCCGGTCTGATGGCCTCCCAGCTCGCCCTGCTCTTCCTGCGCCGCCTGGAGGTGCCGGTCGTGCTGACCGACATCGACCAGGAGCGCGTCGACAAGGGTGTGGGCTACGTCCACTCCGAGATCGACAAGCTGCTCGGCAAGGGCCGGATCAACCAGGACAAGGCCAACCGTCTCAAGGCGCTGGTCACCGGTGTGCTGGACAAGGCCGAGGGCTTCTCAGACGCGGACTTCGTCATCGAGGCCGTGTTCGAGGAGATCGGTGTCAAGCAGCAGGTGTTCGCGGAGGTCGAGGCGGTCGCCCCGGCGCACGCGATCCTCGCGACCAACACCTCCTCGCTGTCGGTGACGGAGATGGCGTCCAAGCTCAAGCACCCCGAGCGGGTCGTGGGCTTCCACTTCTTCAACCCGGTCGCGGTCCTTCCGCTGCTGGAGATCGTCCGCGGCGAGCAGACCGACGACGCGTCGCTCGCCACCGCGTTCGCCGTCGCCAAGAAGCTGAAGAAGACCGCGGTTCTCGTCAAGGACGCCCCGGCGTTCGTCGTGAACCGCATCCTGACCCGCTTCATGGGCGAGATCCAGAACGTCATCGACGAGGGCACCCCGGTCGAGGTGGCCGAGAAGGCCGTCGAGCCGCTCGGTCTGCCGATGTCCCCGCTGGTGCTGCTGGAGCTGGTCGGTCCCGCGATCGGCCTGCACGTCTCGGAGACCCTCAACCGGGCCTTCCCGGACCGCTTCACGGTCTCCCCGAACCTCAAGGCGGTCGTGGAGGCGGGCAAGCGCGGCTTCTACGTCTACGACAGCGGCAAGCCGGAGCTGGACCCGGAGGTCGCCGCGCTGCTGAAGCAGGGCGATGTCGTGCTGACCGAGGAGCAGGTCCGCGCCCGGGTCCTGGACGCGGTGGCGCAGGAGATCGGGCTCATGCTCGACGAGGGCGTCGTCGCCGAGGCACAGGACATCGACCTCTGCCTCATCACCGGCGCCGGCTGGCCCTTCCACCTGGGCGGCATCACGCCGTACCTGGACCGCGAGGGCGTCTCGGAGCGCGTGAACGGCAAGAAGTTCCTGGCGCAGGGCGTGGCCAGCGTCCCGGTGTAGGGCACCGCATACGGTCATGGGATGCCCGGCACACCGACTGGTGTGCCGGGCATCGGCGCTGTCAGCCCGCGCCCTGGCGGCCGTCCTCGACATGGACGACGTGCAACTCCGTGCCGTCCAGGTCGCGCCGGGAGCGGCCGAGGATGCCGACGGCCAGGTGCGTGGGATCGTCAGGGTCGTCCAGTGGAACGAAGGTGACGACGTCCGGGTGGTGGCCGGTCACCAGCCAGCCCTCGCCGTTGTGCAGTTCCAGCACCCGGAAGTCGCCCGCGGGGCCCCCGACTCGTACCGGCCCGAACTCCCGCAGGATCTCGGTGGCTTGGGCGGCGAGGTCCCCGGCGGGCCGTTCGAGCACCACACAGGTGCCGTGCTCGAACAGCACCCACGTCTTTCCGGAGCCGGCGAGGAGAGGCCGCCAGGCGTCGATCAGAGTCTCGGTGTCCACGCCGGCCATCATGGCGCACTCAGACCTGCCGCCACGCCTCCAGGGCCAGTCCCGGCTCCGACTTGCGGCGGGTCAGCAGGAGTTGGCCGGTCGACGGAGACAACGTTGCCGCCGCCACCCGGCCGTCCGCGTCCGTGGTCAGGGACACCGTCGCGTCCACCGGCAGTCGCGGGCCCGACTCGGTCCACCAGGCGCCCGCCGACTCCGCCTCGGTGGGGTACGCGGCGAAGGCGACGCGGCCGCTCGCCGAGCGCTGGGCGAGCAGGGTGCAGGCGTGGCCGTCGAGTTCGCAGCGGACCGCCGAGACCGGGCCGGAACCGGCCGAGGGCAGCAGAGTGACCGGATTGCCACCGGGGCGCCAGGCGCACAGGTCGCACTCATGAATGCGGTCCGGGCGCGCCGATGGCAAGACTCGGCAGCCCGAAACCTCAGACAGATAAGAGGAGGTTAAGTTGCAGTAAGCCCGACGTGATCTGGGCAACATCGCGCAACCAGCGGACAATTCCCGAAGAACGCCCTGCCTATTCCGGCAGCGCCGTGAGCGGCTTCAGCCCGTCCTGGCCCGCGCCGCGGTTCAGCAGCGTGCCCTCGGTGCGCTCGAAGGCCAGCCGCAGCCGGGACCTCTGAGCGTCGGTGAGGCCGTGGTCGTCGCGGAGCGCGGCCGGCACGTCCAGCAGGCGGTAGTCCCGTACGTCGTCGTCGGTATACGCGGCGGTGCCGCCGTCCCGTACGTTCTCGGCGTCCGGCGGGATTGTCAGCAGGGTCGGCTCGAACCGCGGCTGGACGTCCCAGTGGCCCTTGCCGCGCTCGGTGAACGTGAACCAGGCGATCACGCCCTCCTCGGTCAGCCCCGTGGGCACCTCGTGCCGGGCGATCTGGTTGCCGAGGCCGTAGGAGATCCAGGTCCCGTCGACCTTCTCCATCGGCTCCACGACGTGCGCGTGATGGCCGATGACCAGGTTGATGCCGGTGTTCCGGGCGATCTGCCGGGCAAAGGAGATCTGCGAGCCCGACGGCTCCGGATGGTGCTCACGGCCCCAGTGCAGGGAGAGGATCACCACCTCGGCACCGGCCTTGCGGGCCCGCTGCTCGGCGGCCTCGATCCGGCCGAGGTCCTGCAGATTGGCCAGCCACGGCTTGTCCTTGGGGAGCTTGTGCGGCTCGTTGAAGCCGTAGGCGAAGGAGATCTGCGCGACCTCGACGCCCTTGACGTCCGTGATCAGCGGGGTGTTCGCCTCCTTCGCGGTGCGGGCGGAGCCGGTGTGCTTCAGGCCCGCGGCGTCCAGGGCGTCGAGGGTGCGCTTCACGCCGCCGTAGCCGTGGTCGAGGGTGTGGTTGGAGGCGGTGGAGCAGGTGTCGTAGCCGATGTCCTTGATGGTCTTCGCCTGCTGCGGCGGCACCTGGAAGTCCGGGAAGCCCTCGAACGGCCCCCCGCGCCGGGCCCATCACCGGCTCGAAGTGGCAGATCGCCAGGTCGGCCTTGCTGATCAGCGGCTTGATGCCGGCCATCATCGGCCCGAAGTCCAGCCCGTCCACGCCCTTGCCCGTGCGCCCCGCGTCCTTGCGCGCCTGGTCGACCAGTTCGGGGTGCATGAGGATGTGCCCGGCGGCCGCGACGGTGAAGGAGCGCCCGCCGCCCAAGGCACCGGCGTCGTCCGAGAGGAGTCCGCAGCCGGAGACGGCGACGAGGAGGAGAGCGGGATCAGCAGGGACAGCAGGGTCCGGCTACGGCGTCTGCTCACCGGGATATCTTGGTACAACCATGAGAGCCCATCGCTCACGCCTCATAACGATCGCAACACTGCTGCTGGTCGTCACCGGTCTCGCGGCCGGTCTCACCGTCCTCCTGCGTACCCCGGGCGGTGCCGTGGAGGATGCCCGCCGACCCGCGCCGAAGGGGGCCGAGCAGATCGACCTGGCCCGCGAGGTGGCGGACTACACGAGCCGGTTCGGCCCCGGCCGGGGCTATCTGCCGCCCGGCCGGGCCGACCGCGAGGACATCGCCGCGGCCATCAGCCTGTTGCTCGACGGTCACCGCTCACAAGCGGAACAGCGGCTCTCACAGCGGGACTTCACCGTGCGCACGGTCTTCGACCGGCCCTCCGGCCGCCGCTATACGGAGGTGGCCGACCGCACCGACTCCGCTGTGAGACCGCGCGGCTGGGGCCGGATCTACCTCGATCTGGACCACCGCCCGAGCTGGTCGGTGCAGGTCCCGCATCCCGGGTTCGATCTGGGCACCGAGCAGCTAGGCGTGCGGGTGCTGCGCGGCTCGCCCGGTGGGGTCCTGGTGATCGCAGGAGCACATCGCAAAGCCGGAATCGGTAACGCGGCGGACGTGGCACACCGGGAGGACACCGTTTTCCACGCCGTCTGCGCCGAGCTGGCCCGCCGCGGGATGCCCGGGATCCAGTTGCACGGCTTCGCCGCCTCCGCCGCGCCCGGCTACGACGTCATCGCCTCCACCGGCGCCGGGTCGGCGGGCCGGCAGGACGGCCGCGACCTGGCCGACGCCCTGAGCGGCCATGGTTTCCGGGTGTGCCGGGCCTGGGCCCGCTCCTGTCCGCTGGAGGGCCGGACGAATGTGCAGGGCCGGGCGGCCGACGCCGACCATGTGCCGTTCCTGCACGTCGAGTTCTCCCCCCGGGGTGCGCGGGGGCGGGCGGCCCGCCGAGCGCGCGGCCGCCGCGATCGCCGGGATCACGGGCCGCTGGGCGAGGAACCCGTGACAGACTGGGTCCGCCAGGGACACGGCAGAACAGGGCTGTCACTGATATGACGGACACTTCGGGTGTTGCGCGCGGAGCGCTCCCGCTGCTCATCGTCGACGGCGCGAACGTCGTCGGGTCGGTGCCGGACGGCTGGTGGCGGGACCGCCGCGGTGCCGCCGAGCGCCTGCGCGACCGGCTGGCGCCCCTGGCCCGGTCCGGCGTGGCCGGCCTGCCCGGTCCGCTGGAGCTGGTCCTGGTGGTGGAGGGCGCGGCCCGGGGCGTGGAGTCGGTGCCCGGAGTGCGCGTCGAGGACGCGCCCGGCAGCGGCGACGACCACATCGTGGCCCTCGCCGCGGCGGCCCGCGACCGCCCGTGCCAGGTCGTCACGGCCGACCGCGCACTACGGCACCGGGTCACCGAACACGGCGCACAGGTCACCGGGCCCCGCACAGTACTGGCCTGACCGGCCCGGCCACACGATCCGGCGCCCGGCAGCGGCGACAACCACATCACGGTCCCCGCGGCAGCGGCCCGCGACCGCCCGTGCCTGGTCGTCACGGCCGACCGCGCACTACGGCACCGGGTCACCGAACACGGAGCCTGTGGACGGTTACGGCGCGTTTCCGGCGGACGGCCGCTGGGGCTCTTTGGTGGCGGGCTGCCCGCCCGGGGCCAGTCGGCTGTGGGTGCGGCCGTAGAAGAAGTAGACGGCGAAACCGATCACCATCCAGATGGCGAACCGCAGCCAGGTCTCGGCCGGCAGATTGAGCATCAGCCACAGCGAGGCGCACACCGACAGGATCGGGATGACCGGAACCCACGGGGTACGGAAGGCGCGGGGCAGGTCGGGGCGGGTGCGGCGCAGGATGATCACGCTGATCGCGACGACGACGAACGCGAAGAGCGTGCCGATGTTCACCAGCTCGGCCAGCGCGCTGAGGCTGGTGAAGCCGGCGACGATCGCGATGATCACGCCGAGCAGGATGGTCGGCCGGTGCGGGGTGCGGAAACGCGGGTGGACGCGGGAGAAGAAGCGCGGCAGCAGTCCGTCGCGGCTCATCGCGAAGAACACCCGGGTCTGGCCGAGCAGCAGGATCATGCACACGGTGGTCAGGCCGACGGCCGCGCCGAAGCTGATCACACCCGCGAACCAGGGGTGTCCGATGGCCTTGAAGGCGTCGGCCAGCGGGGCCTCCACGGACAGCTTGGAGTACTTCTCCATGCCGGTGACGACGATGGAGACGGCGACGTAGAGCACGGTGCAGATGAACAGGGAGCCGAGAATGCCGCGCGGCATGTCCCGCTGCGGGTTGCGGGTCTCCTCGGCGGCCGTGGCCACGATGTCGAAGCCGATGAAGGCGAAGAACACCACCGAGGCGGCCGTGAAGATGCCCATCACACCGAAGTTGGCCGGTGCCCAGCCGAACATCAGCTGGATCAGCGGGGCCCTGAGGTTGCCGCCGGCCGGCACCGGCTGGGGCTTGGGGATGAACGGCGAGTAGTTGCTGCCCGTGATGAAGAAGGCACCGGCGACGATCACGATGAGCACGACGATCACCTTGATGGCGACGACGAGTGAGGTGATCCGGGCCGAGAGTTTCATGCCGAGGACGAGGATGCCGGTGAGCACCAGCACCAGGGCCGCGGCGAGGATGTCGAAGCCGAAGCCGGAGGCCGTGTCCCGGCTGGCCAGATAGTCGGGCAGATGCCAGCCGACGTTGTCCATCAGGGAACGGATGTAGCCGGACCAGCCGACCGCCACCACCGCCGTACCGAGCGCGAACTCCAGGACCAGGTCCCAGCCGATGATCCACGCGGGCAGCTCACCCAGGGAGGCGTAACTGAAGGTGTACGCCGAGCCCGCCACGGGGACCGTGGACGCGAACTCGGCGTAGCAGAGGGCGGCGAGCGCGCAGACCACGCCGGCCACCACGAAGGCCAGGGACACCGCCGGGCCGGCGTTGTTCTTGGCGACCTGTCCGGTGAGGACGAAGATGCCGGTGCCGATGATGACGCCGACGCCGAAGACGGTCAGATCGAGCGCGGAGAGGGACTTCTTGAGCGAATGCTCGGGTTCCTCGGTGTCCTGGATGGACTGCTCGACGTTCTTCGTCCTGAACAACGCGCTGCTCACGTACCTGCCTCCCACGCTTGGGGCCCCTCGCCGTGGCCCGTCATGATCGAGAGGGTCGGGATGCGTATGCCCCGGCACAGGCAGGTTCACGCAAACGGGCCGGTTCCGCCACCGCAAGAGTGGCGTGACCGGCCCGTGAAGGGCGTGTTCCCGGTCAGTCGCACGCGGGCTCGACCGAGTCCACTTCCGCGGCCGTGCGGTCGAACCGGCCGTCCAGCCTGGCGACGAGCCCGGTGACCTGGCGGGCGATGTCCGGGGCGGTCAGGCCGATCTCGGCGAGGACCTCGCCGCGGGAGGCGTGGTCGAGGAAGCGCGGCGGGATGCCGAAGTCGCGCAGCGGCACGTCCACCCCGGCGTCACGCAGGGCCTGCGCGATCGCGGAGCCGACACCGCCGGCCCGGCTGTTGTCCTCGACGGTGACGACGACCCGGTGCCGCTCGGCCAGCGGGGCCATCGCCTCGTCGACGGGCTTGACCCAGCGCGGGTCGACCACGGTGGTGGAGATGCCCTGCTTGTCGAGCAGGCCGGCGATCTCCAGGCACATCGGGGCGAGGGCGCCCACGGAGACGAGCAGCACGTCCGGCCGGTCGGTGCCGGGCTCGCGCAGCACGTCCATGCCGCCGATCCGGCCCACGGCGGGTACGGCGGGGCCGACGGCGCCCTTGGAGAAGCGCACCACGGTCGGGGCGTCGTCCACCGCGACGGCCTCCCGCAGCTGGGCCCGCACCTGCTCGGCGTCCCGCGGGGCGGCCAGCCTGAGGCCCGGCACGACCTGCAGGATCGACATGTCCCACATGCCGTTGTGCGAGGCACCGTCCGTTCCGGTGACACCGGCCCGGTCCAGCACGAAGGTCACCCCGCACTTGTGCAGCGCCACGTCCATGAGGACCTGGTCGAATGCGCGGTTGAGGAAGGTGGCGTAGACGGCGAAGACGGGGTGCACCCCGGCGTACGCGAGGCCCGCGGCGGAGACGGCGCCGTGCTGCTCGGCGATCCCGACGTCGTACACCCGTTCGGGGAAGCGCTTGGCGAACCTGTCGAGTCCGACCGGCTGGAGCATGGCGGCCGTGATGGCCACGATGTCCTCGCGCTCCTCGCCGAGCCTGACCATCTCGTCGCCGAAGACGGAGGTCCAGTCGGCGCCCGAGCTGGCGATCGGCAGACCGGTGTCCGGGTGGATCTTGCCGACCGCGTGGAAGCGGTCCGCCTCGTCCTGCAGGGCAGGCTGGTAGCCGCGGCCCTTCTCGGTGAGGCAGTGCACGATCACCGGTCCGCCGAACCGCTTGGCGCGGGCCAGGGCGGATTCCAGCGCCTCGATGTCGTGGCCGTCGATCGGGCCGACGTACTTCAGGCCCAGGTCCTCGAACATGCCCTGCGGTGCGATGAAGTCCTTGAACCCCTTCTTCGCCCCGTGCAGGGTCTCGTACAGCGGCCGGCCGACGACCGGGGTGCGCTCCAGGAGTTCCTTCGTGCGGGCGAGGAACCGCTCGTAGCCGTCCGTCGTGCGCAGGGTCGCCAGGTGGTTGGCGAGGCCGCCGATGGTGGGGGCGTACGACCGCTCGTTGTCGTTGACGACGATGACGAGCGGGCGGTCCTTGGCGTCGGCGATGTTGTTCAGCGCCTCCCAGGCCATGCCGCCGGTGAGCGCCCCGTCGCCGATGACCGCCACGACATGGCTGTCCCGCTTCTTCAGCTGGTTGGCCTTGGCGATGCCGTCGGCCCAGCCGAGCACCGTGGAGGCGTGGCTGTTCTCGATGACGTCGTGCTCGGACTCGGCCTGCGAGGGGTAGCCGGACAGGCCGCCCTTCATCTTCAGCCTGGAGAAGTCCTGCCGGCCGGTGAGCAGCTTGTGCACATAGGACTGGTGGCCGGTGTCCCAGAGCACCTTGTCCTTCGGCGAGTCGAAGACCCGGTGCAGGGCGATGGTCAGCTCCACCACACCGAGGTTGGGGCCGAGGTGGCCGCCGGTCTTGGAGACGGCGTCGACGAGGAAGGTCCGGATCTCCTCTGCCAGCTGGTCCAGCTGCTCCAGGCTGAGCCGGTCCAGATCGCGCGGTCCCCTGATGCGGGTCAGCAGCGGCACCCGTGCCTCCTTGCAGTAGAGCTGATCGAGCTTTCGCCGGGCTCGCCAGAGTCTAATGTTCCGGCTTTACACGACACGACAGCGCCCGGCACGTTTCGATGTGCCGGGCGCTGGTCAACCTGTGAAGACCAGGCGTTATGCACGCCCTGCTGTCTTCTGGGTCTTGCGCGTCACCGCGTCGATCACGACCGTGGCCAACAGCACACCACCGGTGATCATGTACTGCACCGGCGAGGCGATGCCCTGCAGCGCGAGGCCGTACTGGATCGAGACGATCACCAGCACGCCGAGGAGCGCGTTCCAGGTGCGGCCACGGCCACCGAAGAGGGACGTGCCACCGATCACGGCCGCCGCGATCGCGTTCATCAGCAGGTCACCGCCGCCGGCGCCCTGGTTGGCAGAGGCGATCTTGGAGGCGATGAACAGACCGCCGATCGCCGCGAACGTGCCGGAGATGGCGAACACCGAGATCCGGACCATGTCCACGTTGATACCGGCACGGCGGGACGCCTCGACGCTGCCGCCGAGCGCGAAGACCTTGCGGCCGTAGGAGGTGCGGCGCAGCACGAAGTCCGTGATGAACAGCACGGCGACGAAGACCACCACGGCCAGCGGCAGGCCCTTGTACTGGTTGAAGACGACCGCGGCGGCGAAGGCCACGACGGCCAGCAGCACGGTGCGCAGGATGGTCTCGCTCAGCGGGCGGGACGGCACGCCGGCGGCCTCGCGGCGCTTGTTGCCGAAGTAGGAGCTGAGGAAGAACAGCACCGTCACCGCGATGGCCAGGCCGTAGGCGGCGGCCACGTCGGAGAAGTAGTAGCTGGTCAGCTTGGCGACCAGGCCGTTGTCGTTCAGGTTGATCGTGCCGTTGTCGCCCAGGATCTTGAGCATGAGGCCGTTCCAGAACAGCAGACCGGCCAGGGTCACCGCGAAGGCCGGCACGCCGATCTTCGCGAAGAAGAAGCCCTGCACCGCGCCCGCGACCGTACCGGTGAGGATCGACAGCACCAGGGCCAGGATCTCGTTCATGCCGTGGGTGACGTTCAGCACCGCGAAGGTGGCGCCCGCGACACCGGAGAGCGAACCGACCGACAGGTCGATCTCGCCGAGCAGCAGGACGAACACGATGCCGACGGCGATCATGCCCGTGCCGACCATGGCGACGGAGATGTCGGAGAGGTTGCCCGCGGTCAGGAAGTTGGAGTTCAGGCTCTGGAAGATGATCCAGATGACCGCCAGGCCGATCACGACCGGGATGGAGCCGAGGTCACCGGCCTTCATCTTGCGCTTGAACTCGGTGACGTAGCCCGCGAGGCCCTGCTCGCGCACCAGCAGACGGGGGTCGACGGCGACGTCGGAGCCGCGTGCCGCCTCGGGGTTCTCCACGGGGGTGTCCTCGGGGGGCGTGGAGGTCTTGTCGATGCTCACTTCTTGATCTCCCCATTGCTGCGCGCCGCACGACGGGTCACGGCGTTGTCCGTGGCGCCGGTGATGGCGGAGATGATCTCTTCCTGCGAGGTCGACTTGACCTCGAAGACGCCGTTGTTCCTGCCCAGACGCAGCACGGCCACCTTGTCGGCGACAGCCTTGACGTCGGCCATGTTGTGGCTGATGAGGATCACGGCGTGACCGCGCTCCCGCAGCCTCTCCACCAGGTCGAGGACCTGGGCGGTCTGCTCGACGCCGAGCGCGGCGGTGGGCTCGTCGAGGATGACCAGCTTGGGCTCGCCGAGCATGGAGCGGGCGATCGCCACGACCTGGCGCTGACCGCCGGAGAGCGAGGCGATCGGGATGCGGACGCTGGGAATGCGGATGGAGAGCTGGTCCAGCAGCTCGCGCGAGCGGCGCTCCATCTCGACCTCGTCCAGCACACCGCGGCGGCGGATCTCCCGGCCGAGGAACAGGTTGCCGACGACGTCGATGTTGTCGCACAGCGCGAGGTCCTGGTACACCGTCGCGACGCCCAGGTTCTGGGCGTCGTGCGGCTTGTTGACCTGGACGGCCTTGCCTTCCCATTCGATGACGCCCTCATCGATGGGGTGCACGCCGGCGATCGTCTTGACCAGCGTGGACTTTCCGGCACCGTTGTCGCCCACCAGGGCGACCACCTCACCGGCGTGGACCTCAAGCTCTACGTCGGTGAGCGCCTGAACGGCACCGAACCGCTTGGAGACCCGGCGCAACGCCAGCACGGGCGTAGCGGACACGTGAACCATCTCCTTCGCCGCCTGACCCGGCGGGAGGTTGTGCAGAAGTTTGGGGGGTAGTTCCGTCCGGCGCCCCGCACCGAGCTTGCGGGGCTGGGTGTGTGCGCGGGGCGCCGGAGGAGCCTGTGGGCGCCTTCCTCCCGCTAGGGAAATTCAAGGGTGAATTCCCCTAGTTGGAAAGGCGCGTGCGGCTGCTTACTTCAGACCGATCTTGTCGCAGGCGGCCTTGTACTGCGAGGTGCAGATGTCGGCGACCGTGTAGACGCCGTCCTTGATGACGGTGTCCTTGATGTTGTCCTTGGTCAGCGCGGTGACGGGCACCAGGACCGAGGGCACCTGCTTGGTGGTCGGGCTGTCGACCTTGTCCTTGGCGACGGAGTCGAGCGACTTGCCCTGGGCGAGGTCCACGGCCATCTCGGCGGCGGCGGCGGCCTCGGGAGCGTACGGCTTGTAGACGCTCATGTACTGGTCGCCGGTGACGATGCGCTGGACACCCGCGAGCTCCGCGTCCTGGCCGGTGACCGGGACCTTGATGCCCGCCTGCTTGAGGGCGGTGATGATACCGCCGGCCATGCCGTCGTTGGCGGAGTAGACGCCGATGATGTTCTTCTTGCCCAGAGCGGAAATGGCGCCCTCCATGTTGGAGTTGGCGTTCTCCGGCTTCCACTCCTTGGTGTCGTACTCCTTGCCGACGTTCACCTTGCCGTCGAGCACCTCGTGGGCGCCCTTCTTGAACTGCGCGGCGTTCGGGTCGGTGGAGGAACCGTTCATCATGACGATCTTGCCGGACTTGGCCTTGGAGCCCAGGGCCTTCAGCAGGGCCTCGCCCTGGGTCTTGCCGACCGTCTCGTTGTCGAACGAGGTGTACGCGTCGATCGGGCCCTGCGCCAGGCGGTCGTAGGCGACGACCGGGATGCCGGCGTCCTTGGCCTTCTGGACCGAGTTCTTGATGGCCGCGGCGTCCACCGCGTCCACGATCAGGACGTCCACCTTGTTGGTGATCATGGTGTCGACCTGCTGGTTCTGCAGCGTCGCGTCCTGCTTGGCGTTGGCGTAGACGATCTTGCCCTTGCCGCCCGTGAGCTCCTGGACCTTCTTCTCGATCAAGGGCTTGTCGAACTTCTCGTAACGAGCGGTCTGGTTCTCCGGCAGGAGCAGACCGACCGTGATCGCGTCGCCCTTCTTGGGGCTGGACGACTTGGAGGAGCCGCCACCGGACTGCTTGGCGCTGCCACAGGCAGCGAGCGAGACGGCCATGGCACCAGCAGCAACGGCGAAGGCCGCACGACGCATACGCATGTTCACTTCAGAAACCTCCCTGACGAGGCCGCGTCGTTGCGGCCGAGGTGGCTGGAAGTCAACTCGGCCACACGTGCGACGTCAAGAAGTAAATCCTTAACGAGATGGCAACGGTGCCATCCGTTTTCTAAGTGAAGGCAGGGGCCGCCATGGACAGCGAACCGTCCAAAAGGGTCGAATCACCCATCTCGCTGAGGGCGAGGGCGAGCGCTCCGAGTACCTCGGCACGACCGCCAAGTGCCCCCGGGAGAACGGTCAGTTGGCGCGCCGCGCTGGGAATGGCGTAGCGGCCGACGGACTCCCTGATCGGCCCGAGCACCAGCTCACCGGCCTCGGCGAGATCACCGCCGAGGACCACCCGGCTCGGGTTGAGGAGATTGCAGAGATTGGCCACTCCACTGCCGATGTGGCGGCCGACGTCGGCGATCACCCGACGGCAGCCCGGGTCTCCGTCCCTGGCCAGCCGCACGACGCCCTCCATGGTCAGGTCCGGGCCATGACTGGGCTGGAGCAGCGGCAGCACATAGCGTGCGGCCGCGAACGTCTCCAGACAGCCGCGGTTCCCGCAACGGCAGACCGGGCCGGATTCATCGAGTGTAATATGTCCGATTTCCCCGGCCGTGCCGCCCGGACCCCGGTAGATCTTCCCGTCGATCACCAGACCGGCACCGACACCGCTCGCGACCTTGATGTACGCAAGGTCACGGACCCCCTTGCCGGCCCCCCAGACCAGCTCGCCGAGAGCGCCGAGGTTGGCGTCGTTGTCCACGTGCACGGGCACACCGAGCCGCTCGCGCAGCTCCTCGGCGGGCTTGGCGCCGGTCCAGCCCGGCAGGATCGCGGTGGAGCCCAGCGTCCCCGACTCCACGTCGATCGGGCCCGGCACACCGAGCCCCACGCCGGCCACCTTCGACCGGCTCACGCCCGTGACCGCGATCAGGCGGCTGACCAGCTCCTCCGCCCGGTCGAAGCCCTGCGCGGCGGAGGCGTCGACGTCCAGCGGCTCGGCCTCCTCGGCCAGCACCTGGTGAGCGAGGTTCCCGATCGCGACGCGCAGATGGGTGTGCCCGAAGTCGACGCCGATCACAATCCCGGCGTCCCCGCTCAGACTGACGCTGCGGGCCCTGCGCCCGCCCGCCGACGTGGGCGTGACCTCGACGGTTCCGCCGTCCTTCAGCTCCCGCACGATGTTGGAGACCGTCGCGGCGGACAGGCCGGTCGTCCGCGCGATCTCCGCCTGCGTGAGGGACCCGGCCAAGCGCACGGCCCGTACGACCCGCTCCAGGTTGGCTCGGTGCAGCGACGACTGCGACCCTGGAGTCTCCACGACGACCTCCTGAGCGCGAGGCCGCTCCGGCGAGGCCCCGCGTATGTCCAACTAGTGAACTCTAAGCTGAGCCGTTCGGGGTGTCTTACGTCAAGAGGTTGAACCGCATCCGGGTACCCGGACACACGTGTGCACACCACTCCGAGGCCCGGAACGGCGTGCACACGGACGGATGCGAGGCGTCACCCCAGTAGTGGGGAGGGGCTACTTCAGCGCCCCTGCGGTGAGCCCCTGAACCACCTGCCGCTGGAAGACGATGTACGCCCCGAGCACCGGCAGCATGGCCATCACCAGGCCCGCGAAGAGCCCGGACCAGTCGCCCTTGTAACCCTGGCTGACCGCCAGCTGTACCAGGCCCTGGGTGAGGACGCGCTTGTCGGGGTCGGTGTTGAGAACCGTGGGCAGCATGTACTGGTTCCACTGCCCGAGGAAGTTGAAGATCCCCACGCTGATCAGGCCGGGCTTGGCCATCGGGAGCATGATCTGGAAGAACGTACGCGTGTGCGAAGCACCGTCCACGAAGGCTGCCTCCGCCACCGAGGTGGGCAGCGTGCGGAAGAAGGCCGTCAGGAAGAAGACAGTGAACGGTAGCGAATATGCGATGTAGACCAGGATCAGGCCGTGGATCGTGTTCAGCAGCCCCATGTTGTTCACCACGTAGAACAGCGGGACCAGGGCGAGCATGATCGGAAAGCTCATGCCGCCGATGAACAGGTAGTAGATGAAGCGGTTGCCTGGGAAGTCGAAGCGAGCGAGGACATAGGCGGCCATGGAGCCGAGGACCAGGGTGCCGATGAGCGAGCCGCCGACCACCAGGACGGTGTTGAGGAAGTAGTCGCTCATGTTGGCCTGGGTCCAGGCCCGCGACCAGTTGTCGAAGTGCAGCTTGTCCGGCAGGGACCAAGGCGAGTCGAAAATGGACCTGTCGTCCTTGAAAGACGTCATCACCGCCCACAGCAGCGGCGTGACCACCATGATCGCCCAGATGATCAGCACGCCGTGAGAGAAGACGTTGAGGACACCGCCTTCCTTCTTCTCCCGGGCGGGCTTCAGGGCCGGTACGTCGACCTTGGAGACGCTGGCGCCGGACTCGGCCGGCAACGGTGCGGGTGTCTCGGTCGTCTTCATCGCTTCAGAACTCCAGCCGCTCGCGACGCCCCAGCCGCATCACGACCGCCGCGAAGGCGAGCGTGACGACGAGCAGGGCGACGCCGATGGTCGTGGCGTAGGCGGCCTGACCGTCCCGGAACGCCTTCTGGTACACGTACAGGACCATCACCGTGGTCGAGTAGTCGGGCCCGCCCGGCCCCGTCGTCATGATCTGTACGACCGCGAACGACTCGGCGCCGAGCGCGAGGATGCCCATGTAGACCCAGCCGGACTGCACGGTGTCCCACAGCAACGGCAGGGTGATCCGGAAGAAGGTGGTGGCCCGGCCGGCGCCGTCGAGCAGCGCCGACTCGTAGAGCTCGGTCGGGATCGAGGCCATGCCCGCCGAGAACAGGACCACGAAGAAACCGACCGTGGACCAGACGAGCACCGCCATCACGCACCACAGCGCGAGGCTCGGGTCGCCCAGCCACAGGGGCTGGACGTGGTCCAGGCCGATGCCCCGCAGGATCGAGTTGATCGCGCCGCTGTCCGGATTGTATGCGAAGGCGAACAGCAGTGAGACGATCGCGATCGACAGGACCTGCGGGAAGAAATAGACGATTTTGTAGAAGGACGAGCCCCGGACACCCGAGATGACGGGGCCCCCCCTTCTCCGGCGTCCGCCCACATTGATCATGAAGGCGAAGAACAGCGCCAGACTGATCGTCACCAGTGGCAGAACCAGGGCGAACAGCAGACTGTGCTCCAGCGACTTCCAGAAGATGTCGTCGTGGAACATCCTCCTGTAGTTGTCGAAGCCGACCATCTTGAATTCGGGGCTCAGGCCTGTCCAGTCCGTGAACGAGTAGTAGATGGACTGGATGAACGGCCATACCACGAAGAGCGCGTACAGTCCCAGGGGCAATGCCAGAAACCCCACAATGAACCGGTACTTGCCGTGCTGCATCGCCACTCCGGTGCGGTCAGGGGTGCTGGCTACTGGTGCTTGTAGTGCTTGATCGAGCTGTCCTTGGCCGTCTCGTCGGCAAATCCCTGGATCTTCTTGATGGCCTCGGCCGGGGTGAGCCGGCCCGCCATCATCTCACCGAGACCGGCCACACCGATCTTCTCTTTCTGCAGCTGCACATACCAGTCCTGCAGCCGCGGATTCACCACGTTGGATCCGGCCAGCTGCAGCGCTGCCACGCCCGACTTCAGCCCCGGGGTGAGCGAGATGCCGGTGGTGCCACCGTTGTAGGCGGTCAGTGACTTCACCTTGGTGGTGAAGTTCTTCGAGGACGCCTCGGAGAGCATGATGCGCAACTGCTCCATACCGCCCTCGGGGTTCGCGGCCTTGGCCGGCACGATGAACGGCTCACCGCCGGAGGCCCAGATGGTGCCGAACGGCATCTTGTCGCTGTTGTCGATGCCGGTGGGCGCGGAGACGGCGAGGTTGAAGTCCTTCGGGATGACGTTGGCCGACTCGTTCTCCACCCAGGAACCGTTCGGAATGAACAGCGCCTTGCCCTGGGCCCAGGCGGTCTGCGACTGGATGTGGTCCAGGCCCGGGGTGCCCTGGAGGATGTATCCCTTCTTGTACAGCTCGTAGTACGCCTCGAAACAGGCCTTGACGGCCGGGTGCTTCCAGGCGTTGGGCTCCAGGTTGTCGATGGCGTCGAGCACCTCGCGGCCACCGACCTTGCCGATCATCGGATAGAGCGAGAACGGGATGTAGTAGGGGTACTTGCCCGCGTACGTCCAGCCCGCCATGCCCTTCTTCTTGGCCTTCGCGCAGACCTGCAGCATCTCGTCCCAGGTCTTCGGGTACTCGACCCCGAGCGAGTCCAGGGCCTTCTGCGAGTACCAGACGCCGTACACCGTGTAGGCGTAGTACATGATCCACACCGGGTTGCCGTCGAACTGGCCCATCTCCACGATGCCCGGGCGCAGCGTGTCGCGGACCTTCTTGTTCGGGTCGTCGTACGACGGCGCGTCCAGCAGGGGGGTGAGGTCGGCGAGCTGGCTCTTGCCGACGAGCACACCCATGTCCATCTGCTCGGCACCGGAGTTGTCGATGAGGTCCGGGGGGTTGCCCTGGTTGAAGCGGGGCTGGAGCGTGGACTGGATCTTCTGGGTGGCGGAGAACTTCACCGTGGCCTTGGGGAAGTCCTTCTGGTAGATCTTCACCGCGTCCTGGGCGTACTCCTTGCCGAAGCCGCCGTCGAAGAGGACGAATTCCATCTTGGCGGTCTCGTTGACGCCGAGCGGGTTCTTGGCGGTCTTCTTCCCCGCCTTGTCCTTCTTCTGCCCGCCCCCGCCACTGCTCGCGCAGGCGGACAGCAGGCCCATTCCGGGAACCGCCACCAGGCCCAGCGCTGCCGAACGCTTGATCAGATTGCGGCGGCCGACGCCTTCGGAACCGGTGTTCTCGGCGGAAGTGAATTCCATCAGATTCCTCTCAAAGGGACGACCGGCCGCAGCCGGTAGGGGTATCGCATCGTCCGCCGCGCCACGGCCTGGTGCCGTACACGGCAGGCGACAGTCACGAAACGTATGCGAGTGAACACGCAGTGCCTATACAGTGCGGGCTGAGAGTGCCGGTCGTCTCGTGATCCCGGTGAACGCCCTCAACACCTCCCGCACATGCCCCGTATGCGGGCACATCGCGAAGGGGAACCGCGTCACCCAGTCGAGATTCGAGTGCGCGTCCTTCGCCGTGAACGCCGACCACGTAGGCGCTCTCAACATCCGCAACAGGGGTGGGCCGGCCCTCTGCGACGCTGGTCCGGCGGCGGCGTAGGAAGCCCGCGCGGTGACGCATGGGTGGAGTCACGCTCAAGTCCTCGCCTTCTCCAGGACTCAGGCGGTGAACCGGATCCTCCCCGGCACCGCGGTCGGGTAGTGCTGGGTCGTGCAGAGTAGTGCTGGATCGTGCTGGAAGTGCCGACAGGTATAGTCCACTTCCCGTCAGCGGAGCAAGATCGAATGCACGGTTCGCGATGGGTCTTTTCCGAGTTGAGACCTGGCGGAAATATGAGCCCCCTGTGGAGCGCCTGGTGGAAAACCCGCGCCATAAGCGCCTGAATGCCACACCCAACACCCTTGACACCACGGGTCACTTGACGCACTACTGGTTCCTGCGCACCGAAGTTGACAACGTTGTCCAGAGCGGTCGCAGGAGGGGAATCCGTAGATGCAGCGGAGAACTCGGCACAGATGGGGTCCGGCGGTCGTCCTCACGGCCGCCTTTGTCATGGCCGTCGGCGCTCAGGGCGCGGCGGTCGCCCTGCCCGCCAAGGCTCCGGCAACCGACCGGGAGTTCGCATCCTCGTTCGAGACGGGCGATCCGGCGCCCGACTGGCTCAATACCGTCGACACCGCGCCGGACGGCACCAAGCGCGCCTCGGGGGTCGACGGCGGCTACAGCACCGGCATACCGGGCAATGTGAACGACCATGTCACCGAGGTCCGGGCGAGCGGCGAGAACACGGGTGCGGGCGAGGTCAAGGAGAATCTGGTCGACGGCGAGTCCGGCACCAAGTGGCTGACCTTCGAGCCCACCGGCTGGGTGGAGTTCGACCTCGACAAGCCCGTCAAGCTGGTGACGTACGCGCTCACCTCGGCCAACGACTACGCCGAGCGCGACCCGAGGGACTGGACGCTGCTCGGCTCCACCGACGGCAAGGACTGGAAGACGGTCGACACCCGGGCGGGCGAGACCTTCTCCGAGCGGTTCCAGACCAAGTCCTACGGCCTGACCGAGCCCGTCGAGTACCAGCACTTCCGGCTGGAGATCACGAAGAACTCCGGCGCCGACATCCTGCAACTCGCCGATGTGCAGTTCTCCACCGGTGGCGGAGGCGGTCCGGTGCCGCAGGACATGCTGACGCTGGTCGACAAGGGTCCGACCGCCTCGCCGACGGCCAAGGCCCGGGTGGGCTTCACCGGGAAGCGCGCGCTGCGCTACGCCGGGCGGCACACGGCGGGCGGCCGGGCGTACTCGTACAACAAGGTCTTCGACGTGAACGTGAAGGTCGGCGGCGACACGGAGTTGTCGTACCGGATCTTCCCGCAGATGGCCGACGGCGACCGGGACTACGACGCCACGAACATCTCCCTGGACCTGGCCTTCACCGACGGCACGTATCTGAGTGATCTGGGCGCGCTGGACCAGCACGGGTTCCCGCTGTCGCCGCGCGGGCAGGGCGACTCGAAGTCGCTGTACGTGAACCAGTGGAACAACGTTGTCGCGCGGATCGGTTCGGTGGCGGCGGGCAAGACGGTCGACCGGATCCTGGTGGCCTACGACTCCCCCGCCGGGCCGGCGAAGTTCCGGGGCTGGATCGACGACGTGGCGATCAGGCCGGTAGCGCCCGAGAAGCCGAAGGCGCATCTGTCGGACTACGCGCTGACCACGCGCGGCACCAACTCCAGCGGCAGTTTCTCGCGCGGCAACAACTTCCCGGCGACGGCCCTTCCGCACGGTTTCAACTTCTGGACGCCGGTGACCAACGCGTCGTCCCTGAGCTGGCTGTACGAGTACGCACATGCGAACAACGACGACAACCTGCCCACGATGCAGGCGTTCAGCGCGAGTCATGAGCCGAGCCCGTGGATGGGTGACCGGCAGACCTTCCAGGTGATGCCGTCGGCGGTGTCCGGCACTCCGGACACCGGCCGCGAGGCGCGTGAGCTGCCGTTCCGGCACGAGAACGAGACCGCGCGGCCGTATTACTACGGGGTCCGCTTCGAGAACGGTCTCAAGGCGGAGATGACGCCCACCGACCACGCGGCGATGCTGCGCTTCACCTATCCCGGCACCGACGCGAGCGTGCTGTTCGACAACGTCACCGAGCAGGCGGGCCTGACGCTCGACAAGGAGCACGGGATCGTCACCGGTTTCTCGGACGTGAAGTCGGGCCTGTCGACCGGTGCGACACGGCTGTTCGTGTACGGCGAGTTCGACCGGCCCGTGACGGACGGCGGATCGAGCGGGGTGAAGGGTTACCTGCGCTTCGACGCGGGCGCGGACCACACCGTCACGCTGCGCCTGGCGACCTCGCTGATCAGCGTGGACCAGGCGAAGGACAACCTGCGCCAGGAGATCCCGGACGGCACCTCCTTCGACACGGTCAGGGAGCAGGCCCAGCGCACCTGGGACAAGCTGCTCGGCAAGGTCGAGGTGGAGGGCGCGACCCCGGACCAGCTGACCACGCTGTACTCCGGCATGTACCGGCTGTACCTGTACCCGAACTCGGGCTTCGAGAGGGTGGGCGGCAAGGACCAGTACGCCTCGCCCTTCTCCCCGATGCCGAGCCAGGACACCCCGACCCACACCGGCGCGAAGATCGTCGACGGCAAGGTGTACGTCAACAACGGTTTCTGGGACACGTATCGGACCACGTGGCCGGCGTACTCCTTCCTCACGCCGTCCCAGGCAAGTGAGATGGTCGACGGGTTCGTGCAGCAGTACAAGGACGGCGGCTGGACCTCGCGCTGGTCCTCCCCCGGCTACGCCGACCTGATGACCGGCACCTCCTCGGACGTGGCGTTCGCCGACGCGTATGTCAAGGGCGTGAAGTTCGACGCGAAGGCCGCCTATGACGCGGCACTGAAGAACGCGACCGTCGTGCCGCCGATGTCGGGCGTGGGGCGCAAGGGCATGAGCACCTCGCCGTTCCTCGGTTACACGAGCACCGCCACCTCCGAGGGCATGTCCTGGGCGATGGAGGGCTACGTCAACGACTACGGCATCGCGAAGATGGGCGACGCCCTGTACCGGAAGACGGGCGAGAAGCACTACAAGGAGGAGTCCGACTACTTCCTCAACCGCGCCCAGGACTATGTGAACCTGTTCGACCCCAAGGCGTCGGGCGGCTTCTTCCAGGGCCGTGACGCCAAGGGCGACTGGCGGGTGGACTCCGCGTCGTACGACCCGCGCGTGTGGGGGTACGACTACACGGAGACGAACGGCTGGGGGTACGCCTTCAGCGTCCCGCAGGACAGCCGGGGCCTGGCCAACCTCTACGGCGGCCGGCAGGGTCTCGCCGAGAAGCTGGACGCGTTCTTCTCCACCCCGGAGACCGCTTCCCCGGACTTCGTCGGCTCCTACGGCGGTGTCATCCACGAGATGACCGAGGCGCGGGACGTCCGGATGGGCATGCTCGGGCAGTCCAACCAGGTCGCGCACCATGTGTCGTACATGTACGACGCGGCCGGCGAGCCGTGGAAGACGCAGGCGGCGGTCCGGGAGATCCTCTCGCGGCTGTACCTCGGCAGCGAGATCGGGCAGGGCTACCACGGCGACGAGGACAACGGCGAGCAGTCGGGCTGGTACCTCTTCTCCGCGCTCGGCTTCTATCCGCTGGTGATGGGCAGTGGCGAGTACTCGATCGGCTCCCCGCTGTTCAAGAAGGTCACCGTGCACCTGGAGAACGGCCGCGACCTGGTGGTCAAGGCGCCCGCCAACAGTGCCAGGAACGTGTACATCCAGGGCGTGAGGTTCAACGGCAGCCCCTGGACGTCGACTTCGCTGCCCCATTCGCTGCTGTCCAAGGGCGGGGTGCTGGAGTTCTCCATGGGTGCCGAGCCGTCGACCTGGGGCACGGGCAAGAACGCGGCCCCGGTCTCCATCACCCGGGACGACAAGGTGCCGGCGCCCCGCTCGGACGTGCTGAAGGGTGACGGCGCGCTGTTCGACGACACCTCGGCGACGGACGCCACGGTCACCTCGGTGGATCTGCCGGTGGACGGGGCCGTGAAGCCCGTCCAGTACACGCTGACGTCGTCGGCGGACCACACCAGGGCGCCGACCGGCTGGACCCTCCAGGGCTCCACGGACGGCACGACCTGGCGGACCCTGGACCACCGCTCCGGCGAATCGTTCACCTGGGACCGTCAGACCCGGGCGTTCACCATCGCCGCGCCGGGGACGTACTCGAAGTACCGGCTGGTGCTGGACGGCGAGTCGACGCTGGCGGAGGTGGAGCTGCTGGCCTGACCCGGGCGCATGACAAGGGGGCGGGCCCGTTCGGGTCCGCCTCCTTGCCGTGTGATCGGTCAGCCGGTGGCGAGGGTGAACACGTGCAGGTCGCCGTTCTGCGGGAGCCGGACGCTCGCGACGGTCTTCCCGTCCGGTGCGGTGAAGGGCCTGGTGGCGAAGACGTAGGTGGCCACCGGGTCCTTGTCGGCGCCCGCGACATTGCGGTACGTGGTTTTGGCGACGACCTCGTTGCCGTACTGGACGGTGCCGCCTCCGCCGCCGATGGTCCAGTCGGTGAAGGAGAGGTCGACGGTGTCGGTCGTGCCGTTGGTGTGGGTGACGGTCGCCGTGGCCCGCTGGTTGCCGTTGACCGCGCTGTCGATGAAGGACAACATGCTGGCGGGGTTGGTGAGTTGGATGGTTTGGCCGGTTCCCGAGGCGTTGTCCGGGCGGCCGTCGGGTGAGTTTGGCCAGGTGAAGGCGAGGCCGTCGACCGTGCCCGGCCCGCCGGGCGTCAGGCCGGCCGCGGCGAGGGCCTGGCGGGAGTAGCTCCAGCCGCCGCCGTCGTAGTCGGCCTCGTCGTGCTCGCCCGTGTCGTCGGAGATTCCGGTGTCGTCGTAGGCGGCGAGCGGGGTGCCGGGGGCGGCCACGGTGAGCGTGACCGGCTGCCGGTAGGAGGTGTCGCCCGAGGTCACCGTGATCGTGACGGCGGCGAAGCCGTGTGCGGCGGTCCTCGCGGCGGTGAGGGTGATCTCCTGGACGCCGTCGGTGACCGTGCCCTCGGCGGGCGTGGCCGTGACACCGGCCGGGGTGTCCACCCGGAAGCGCACCTCGGGGCCGGTGCCGCCGTTCAGGGACAGCGCGCGGACGACGGTCCTGGTGCTGTCGCCGGGGGCGAGCGTGGCGGCGGTGGGGCCGACACCGATCTGGTACGGCTGCTCGCCCTCGCGGAAGGACGGCGGGGCGGACCCGGGGTCGCTGCCCCAGGTCCGGTTCGGGGTGCCGGAGAGGGTGTAGTCCAGGGTGCCGCCGTCCCGGACGAAGGCCGCCGGCAGCCAGGGGCGGTCGCTGTTGCGGCCGGTTGGCGGTGCGCACCAGCAGCGCGGCGGGCTTGCCGGGCGGGAAGGCGAGGCGGGCCGAGCCGGTGCGCGCGGTGGCGGTCAGGTCGGCGGTGACCCCGGAGGCGAGGCCCACCTTGTAGTGGGCGGGCTCGGCGGTCTCGTCGGCGTGGCCGAAGACGGAGGCGTAGACGGCGTCCTCGCTGAAGCCCCGGATGCGGGTGGCGTCGTACTGGTAGCCACCGGGGACGGCGGTTCTGGTGGCGCCCCTCTGCTGTTCTCGGGGCTCCAGGAGAGCATGCCGAAGGGCACGACGGCGCCCGGGAAGACATCGCCGCCGTTTCCTGGTGCCGATCAGCGGATCGACATACGCGCTGGGGTCCTTGACGAGGCCGGGAGGTGCGGTGGTCGCCGCGGGGGCGGGGGTGGCGGCGGCGCCGGTGGTGAGAAGCGCGGCCAGCGACAGCGACAGGGGGCGGAAACGCATACGCGGCCCTTCCTCCTTACGGACGGGTCGCGCACCACGGGTCGCACAAGCCGCAGTGACGGTTAGGCGCCCCAGCGGTACCACGGAAGGCCGCCGAAGAACGCGTTTGCCTGGGCAGGCGCACGCCTGGATCACTCGGTCGGGTTACCACAAGTGGGTTGACATCGTTGTCGGTTGCCGCGGTAGAGTCATGTACAGACCATAAGACAACGTTGTCGCGCACTCGGTACACCTTACAAGCCAGCACCACCCGGGCGGGTTCCCAACACCCCCCTCACCCGCCCGGCTCGCGGACCCGGTGCACGAACACCGGGTCCGCCCAGAGCGGTTCGGGCACCGAATCCCCCGGCCACCTCCGGGCCCGCCCCGACGGCGTGACCAGGGACGATCCGTGCCTCTGGGGAGGCGACACGCGTCCGACTCGTGGAACGGCCATAGCCACCCGGGTGAAGCCGGTGCTACAAAGGCCGCATGTCGGACATGACTGACCGGCTCAGGCGTCACTCCTGGCGGTCTGTGATCGGCAAAAGCCCGCGGAGCGTCGCCGGGCAGGTCTTCGTGCTGCAGGTGGCGCTGGTCGTGGCACTCGTGCTCTGCGCCGTCCTCGCCCTCGTCCTGCAGTCGCAACGGGACACGAGCACCGAGGCCAGGCGACGGTCGATCGCCGTCGCCCAGACCTTCGCGCACTCCCCCGGCGTCCTGCAGGCGCTGCACGCGCCCAACCCTTCCAAGATCCTCCAGCCGCTCACCGAGGCGGGGCGCAAGTCCGCCGGCGTCGACTTCATCGTCGTCATGGACACCCACGGCATCCGCTACACCCACCCGATTCCCAGCAAGATCGGAAAGCGGTTCGTGGGCCGGATCGGTCCGTCACTGGCCGGCAAGGTGTACACGGAGAGCGTGCACGGCCCGCTGGGCCACGAGGAACAGGCGACCGTGCCGATCGACGACCCCCACGGCAAGGTGGTCGCGCTCGTCTCCGCCGGGATGAAGGTCAAGAACGTCACCCATGAGGTGAACCGGCAGCTGCCGATCATCCTCACCGCCGGGGCCGCGGCGCTCGTGGTGTCGACCGGGGGCACGGCGCTGGTGGGCAGGCGGCTGCGCAGGCAGACCCACAGCCTGGCCCCGGACGAGATGACCCGCATGTACGAGCACCACGACACGGTGCTGCACTCGGTGCGGGAAGGCGTGCTCATCGTCGGCGCCGACGGGCGGCTGATGCTGGTCAACGACGAGGCCAGGCGACTGCTGGAGCTGCCCACCGAGGCCGAGGGGCACCATGTCTCCGGGCTGGCGGGCCTCGATCCCGAATTCGCCGACCTGCTCGCCTCCGGGCGCATGGCCACCGACGAGGTGCTGTTCGCCGGGGACCGGCTGCTGGCGGTCAACCAGCGGCCCACGGACCGGGCCGGAGGCCCCAGGGGCACCGTGGTGACCCTGCGCGACACGACCGAGCTGCAGGCACTGTCCGGACGGGCGGAGGTCGCCAGGGAGCGGCTCAAGCTGCTGTACGACGCCGGTCTCGGCGTCGGCACCACGCTGGACGTGGAGCGTACGGCGGACGAGCTGGCGCGGGTCGCCGTGCCGCGCTTCGCGGACTTCGTCACCGTGGATCTGGCGGACGCCGTGCTGCACGGCGAGGAGCCCGCCGCCACCGCCACGGACATGCGGCGTATCGCCGTCCACGGCGTCCGGGACGACCATCCGCTCTACGAGAAGGACCGGCTGATCGACTTCCTGCCGTCCACGCCGCAGGCCCGCGGGTACGGCAGCGGCCGCTCGGAGCTGGTGATCGATCTGTCCGCCGCGCAGGGCTGGCAGGCCCAGGATCCGCGGCGCACCAGGGAGATCCTCGACTACGGCATCCAGTCGCTGATCGTCGCCCCGATCCGGGCCCGCGGTGTCGTGCTGGGCATGGCGAACTTCTACCGGGCCAAGCGGGACCCCTTCGACGAGGAGGACCTGTCGCTGGCGGAGGAGCTGGTGGCCCGCGCCGCGGTGAGCATCGACAACGCCCGCCGGTACGCCCGTGAGCACGCGGTGGCGGTCACCCTGCAGCGCAGCCTGCTGCCGCGGGCGCTGCCCGAGCAGAGCGCCCTCGACGTCGGTTACCGCTATCTCCCCGCGCAGTCGGGGGTGAGCGGGGACTGGTTCGACGTGATCCCGCTGCCGGGGAGCCGGGTGGCGCTGGTCGTCGGTGACGTGGTCGGCCACGGTCTGCACGCGGCCGCCACCATGGGACGGCTGCGCACCGCGGTGCACAACTTCTCCACCCTCGACCTGCCGCCCGACGAGCTGCTGGGCCATCTGGACGACCTGGTCGGCCGCATCGACCAGGACGAGGGCTGCGCGGGGGCGACCGGGGAGATAGCCGGTGCCACCTGTCTGTACGCGATCTACGACCCGGTGACCCGCTGCTGCACCATGGCGCGGGCGGGGCACCTGGCACCGGCGCTGGTCCGCCCCGACGGCAGCGTCGCCTTCGCCGACCTGCCGGCCGGGCCCCCGCTCGGCATCGGGGGCATGCCGTTCCAGACGGCGGAGTTCCAGCTGGCCGAGGGCACCGAGCTGGTGATGTACACCGACGGTCTCATCGAGGACCGCGCCCGCGATCTGGACGTGGGCATGGAGCTGCTGGCGCAGTCCCTCGCGGGCCATCCCGGCCGGGCACCGGACGCGAGCTGCCAGGCGGTGCTGGACGAGCTGCTGCCCGGGCGGCCCACGGACGACGTCGCGCTGCTCGTCGCGCGCACCCGGGCACTGATGCCCGACCAGGTCGCCGAGTGGGACGTGCTGCCCGATCCGGCGGCCGTGTCGGACATGCGCCTGGCCGTGTCCGGGAAACTGGACGAGTGGGGCCTTGCCGAGCTGGGCTTCGCCACGGAACTCGTGCTCAGCGAGCTGATCACCAACGCCATCCGCTACGGCGGCGAGCCGATCCGGGTGCGGCTGATCCGTGACCGCACGCTGATCTGCGAGGTGTCCGACGGCAGCAACACCTCGCCGCATCTGCGGTACGCCGCGACCACCGACGAGGGCGGCCGGGGTCTGTTCCTGGTCTCGCAGATGACCGAGCGCTGGGGCGTTCGGTACAGCCCGCAGGGCAAGGTGATCTGGGCGGAGCAGGCACTGCCGTAGGCGCACGGCCGGGCGGGTCAGGCCGGGCTGCGCAGCGGACCGGGCCGGCACGCCGAGGACCCCACCGCGGCACCGGACGGCGGCTCGGCGGCCGGGAGTCCGACGCGGAACTCGGTGCGGCCAGTCCCGCCAGGACTCGGATGCCGCTCGCGTCGAGGGCGGTGACCCGGTAGGCGCCGCGTCCGGGGACCGTGCGGTGTGGGCCGCGCGCCGTCGTCGGGGAGCCCGGCGAGGGCGACGCGCTGGGCCGCGGTGAGCGGAGCGGGCTGGGCGTCCCGGCGGACGACGGCGGCCGCGAGAATGTGCCCGCCGGTGTCGAACCGGGCGGCGTGCAGCCCTGACGGATGGCCGCCGGTGCCGAGGAAGGCGAGGTCGGCGGGGCGTTCGGGGTGCCGCGCGGCCCCGGTCACCCCGTGCACGGCGGCGTCACTCACCCGGTTCCAACTCACCCATTACATAGGCGCGTTGGGCGAGGACGGTGGTGAGCACGAGCGCGGCGCACACGCAGTCGAGGACGGCGGTGAGGAGGAGCGGCAGGCGGGTGCGCAGGGGGCGCCGAGTCATCCGGACCTCCCCGTCGGCGGGGTGGGTCCGGTGGGGGCCGGTCCGTCGTGGCTGTGTTCCGGCTGAGCCGGGCCGATGACCCGGTCGCGGGACGGACGGCGAAGGGCCGCACCCCCGGTGCCGGGGGTGCGGCCCTGAACCGCTGTGCCTGCCGCCTACTTGCGGATCAGGTTGCGCAGCACGTACTGCATGATGCCGCCGTTGCGGTAGTAGTCGGCCTCACCGGGGGTGTCGATGCGGACGACCGCGTCGAACTCGACACCGGTGTCGGTGGTGACCTTGACCGTGCGCGGCGTGGTGCCGTCGTTCAGCTCGGTCACGCCGGAGATGGAGAAGGTCTCCTCGCCGGTCAGACCGAGGGACTCGGCGGTGGCGCCCTCCGGGAACTGCAGCGGCAGGACACCCATGCCGATGAGGTTCGAGCGGTGGATGCGCTCGTACGACTCGGCGATGACGGCCTTGACGCCGAGCAGCGCGGTGCCCTTGGCGGCCCAGTCGCGGGACGAGCCGGAGCCGTACTCCTTGCCGGCCAGGACGACCAGCGGGATGCCCTGCTCGATGTAGTTGCGGGAGGCGTCGTAGATGAACGACACCGGACCGCCGTCCTGGGTGAAGTCGCGGGTGTAGCCGCCCTCGGTGCCCGGCGCGATCTGGTTGCGCAGGCGGATGTTGGCGAACGTACCGCGGATCATGACCTCGTGGTTGCCGCGGCGCGAGCCGTAGCTGTTGAAGTCGCGGCGCTCGACGCCGTGCTCCGTGAGGTACTGGCCGGCCGGGGTGTCGGCCTTGATCGCGCCGGCCGGGGAGATGTGGTCGGTGGTGACCGAGTCGCCCAGCTTGGCCAGGACCCGGGCGCCGGCGATGTCCTCGACCGGGGCCGGCTCCATGCCCATGCCCTCGAAGTACGGGGGCTTGCGGACGTAGGTGGACTGCGGGTCCCACTCGAAGGTGTTGCCGGTCGGGACCGGGAGGGACTGCCACTGGGCGTCGCCCGCGAAGACGTCGCTGTAGGACTTGGCGAACATGTCCTCGCCGATGGCGCCCGAGACGACGTCGTTGACCTCGGCCTCGGTCGGCCAGATGTCCTTCAGGTAGACCGGGTTGCCGTCCTGGTCGGTGCCCAGGGCGTCACGGGTGATGTCCACCTTCATGGAGCCCGCGATGGCGTAGGCGACGACCAGCGGCGGGGACGCCAGGTAGTTCATCTTGACGTCGGGGTTGATCCGGCCCTCGAAGTTCCGGTTGCCGGACAGGACCGAGGTGACGGCGAGGTCGTGGTCGTTGACGGCCTTGGAGACCTCCTCCGGCAGCGGGCCGGAGTTGCCGATGCAGGTGGTGCAGCCGTAACCGACCAGGTTGAAGCCCAGCTTGTCCAGGTACGGGGTGAGGCCGGCCTTCTCGAAGTAGTCGGTGACGACCTTCGAGCCCGGGGCGAGGGTGGACTTGACCCACGGCTTGCGGGTCAGGCCCTTCTCGACCGCCTTCTTGGCGACCAGGGCGGCGCCGATCATGACGTACGGGTTGGAGGTGTTGGTGCAGGAGGTGATGGCTGCGACCGTCACCGCACCGTGGTCCAGCTCGTAGGTGGTGCCGTCGGGGGCGGTGACCGGAACCGGGTTGGACGGGAAGCCGTTCGGGTGGACGGCCGGGGCGTCGGAGGCCGGGAAGGACTCCTTGCCCGCCTCGTCGATGTCGTCCACGTAGTTGCGGACGTCCTGCTTGAACTGCTCGGCGGCGTTGGCCAGGACGATGCGGTCCTGCGGGCGCTTCGGGCCGGCGATGGACGGAACGACGGTCGACAGGTCCAGCTCGAGCTTCTCGGAGAAGTCCGGCTCGGCCTTCGGGTCCAGCCAGAGGCCCTGCTGCTTGGCGTAGGCCTCGACCAGGGCGACCTGCTGCTCGGAGCGGCCGGTCAGGCGCAGGTAGTTCAGGGTCTCGTCGTCGATCGGGAAGATCGCGGCGGTGGAGCCGAACTCCGGGGACATGTTGCCGATGGTGGCGCGGTTCGCGAGGGAGGTGGCGGCGACGCCCTCGCCGTAGAACTCGACGAATTTGCCGACCACACCGTGCTTGCGCAGCATCTCGGTGATGGTGAGCACCAGGTCGGTGGCGGTGGTGCCGGCGGGCAGCTCACCGGTGAGCTTGAAGCCGACGACGCGCGGGATGAGCATGGAGACCGGCTGGCCGAGCATGGCGGCCTCGGCCTCGATGCCGCCGACGCCCCAGCCGAGGACGCCGAGGCCGTTGACCATCGTGGTGTGCGAGTCGGTGCCGACCAGGGTGTCCGGGTAGGCCTTGCCGTCGCGGACCATCACGACACGGGCCAGGTGCTCGATGTTCACCTGGTGGACGATGCCGGTGCCCGGGGGGACGACCTTGAACTCGTCGAAGGCGGTCTGGCCCCAGCGCAGGAACTGGTAGCGCTCCTTGTTGCGGCCGTACTCCAGCTCGACGTTCTGCTTGAAGGCGTCGTTGGTGCCGAACTTGTCGGCGATGACGGAGTGGTCGATGACCAGCTCGGCCGGCGCCAGCGGGTTGATCTTGGCGGGGTCGCCGCCGAGCTCCTTCACGGCCTCACGCATGGTCGCGAGGTCCACGACACAGGGCACGCCGGTGAAGTCCTGCATGATCACGCGGGCCGGCGTGAACTGGATCTCCTGGCTGGGCTGGGCCTGGGAGTCCCAGTTGCCGAGGGCGCGGATGTGGTCGGCGGTGATGTTCGCGCCGTCCTCCGTGCGGAGCAGGTTCTCCAGCAGGACCTTGAGGCTGTACGGCAGGCGGGCCGAGCCCTCCACCTTGTCCAGCCGGAAGATCTCGTACGACTCGTCGCCCACCTGCAGCGTGCTGCGGGCGTCGAAGCTGTTCGCCGACACGACAGTCTCCTTCATTGATGTGCGCGTACCACCGTCAATCGTGCCGCCACCCCGGCTGGGCCGATCCGCTAAGGTAAGGCTAAGTTAGGTAACCCTTAGTGGGTGGCGGTTGCGGTGCGCCTGGCAGATATCTCGATGTCGAGATAACTCTAGTACATGGGCGCTGGCTGGTCATGCCCGGCCGGGCCGGACCGTGTCGTTTTTCCTCGGCCGCACGGGAATGGCGGACGGTACACACGGGAAGCCGAATAACGGGACACCCGGGGATGAATCACCCACATGTACGACATCCCCCGTGAACCCGCAGGCCACTGACGTGCCGTCACCCGAATGGACCCCCCGGCGGGCGCCATCTCATATCTGAGATAACCTCAACCTCATGGCAGACGACTACCTCGTACGCATCGGCAAGCTCATCCGTGACGCCCGGCAACATCGGGGCTGGACACAGACGCAGCTCGCGGAGGCGCTGGGCACCAGCCAGAGCGCGGTCAACCGGATCGAGCGCGGGAACCAGAACATCAGCCTTGAGATGATTGCCCGCATAGGAGAAGCCCTGGACAGCGAGATCGTGTCGCTGGGGTACGCGGGCCCGATGCATCTGCGCGTGGTCGGCGGCCGCCGTCTGTCGGGCGCCATCGACGTGAAGACCAGCAAGAACGCGTGCGTCGCGCTGCTGTGCGCCTCGCTGCTGAACAAGGGGCGCACGGTGCTGCGCCGGGTGGCCCGCATCGAGGAGGTGTACCGCCTGCTGGAGGTCCTCAACTCCATCGGCGTGCGCACCCGCTGGATCAACGACGGCGTCGACCTGGAACTGGTGCCGCCGGCCCAGCTGGACATGGCGGCGATCGACGCGGAGGCCGCCGTACGCACCCGCTCGATCATCATGTTCTTCGGTCCGCTGCTGCACCGCATGGACCACTTCAAACTGCCGTACGCCGGCGGCTGCGACCTCGGCACGCGGACCATCGAACCGCACATGATCGCGCTGCGCCGGTTCGGCCTGGACATCGCGGCCACCGAGGGCCAGTACCACGCGCAGGTCGACCGCGCGGTCCGTCCCGACCGTCCGATCGTGCTGACCGAGCGCGGCGACACCGTGACCGAGAACGCGCTGCTGGCCGCCGCCCGGCACGACGGCGTGACGGTCATACGCAACGCCTCCTCCAACTACATGGTCCAGGACTTGTGCTTCTTCCTGGAGGCCCTGGGCGTCAAGGTCGAGGGCATCGGCACCACCACGCTGACCGTGCACGGCGTGCCGAACATCGACGTCGACGTCGACTACTCCCCCTCCGAGGACCCGGTCGAGGCGATGAGCCTGCTGGCCGCCGCGGTGGTGACGGAGTCCGAACTGACCGTGCGCCGCGCCCCCATCGAGTTCCTGGAGATCGAGCTGGCGGTCCTGGAGGAGATGGGCCTCGACCACGACCGGTCGCCCGAGTACTTCGCGGACAACGGCCGCACCCGCCTGGTCGACCTGACCGTCCGCCCCTCCAAGCTCGAAGCCCCGATCGACAAGATCCACCCCATGCCCTTCCCGGGCCTGAACATCGACAACGTCCCGTTCTTCGCGGCGATCGCGGCGGTGGCGCAGGGCAAGACCCTGATCCACGACTGGGTCTACGACAACCGCGCGATCTACCTCACGGACCTCAACCGCCTCGGCGGCCGCCTCCAGCTCCTCGACCCGCACCGGGTCCTGGTCGAGGGCCCCACCCGCTGGCGCGCCGCCGAAATGATGTGCCCGCCCGCCCTGCGCCCCGCGGTGGTCGTCCTGCTGGCGATGATGGCGGCCGAGGGCACGTCCGTGCTGCGGAACGTGTATGTCATCAACCGGGGTTACGAGGATCTCGCCGAGCGGCTGAATTCGATCGGGGCGCAGATCGAGATCTTCCGGGACATCTGAAGGCTCTAGGAAAAAGCAGCGTGAAACCCTCCTGGCTTGCACACATGCGAGGCAGGAGGGAACTCATGGGCGCCTCTGGGACTTTCCTGGGACTTCTGGCCGGGCGCGGAGCGTTGGGAGTGACAGGCACTTCACGTGATTCGTCATCGGAAACATGTCGCCCTGGACGCAGGCGGTAAAACATCAGGTCAGAGAGGCTTTCGGGTCCCGAATGAGGGCCAGCGGGCGCCCGGAGCGTCAAATGAGCGTCACAGCCGTACGTGGGTTCGGCACCAACAATCTGGCGTGGGCATGGCTACCCGCAGTACGGCAGCACCTCCCGGTACGGAGCCTCACGCGGTGGAGTCGTGTCGGTGCGCCCAATGTGGACCCGCCGCGCATCAGTCGGCGGGGGGCTCTGTCCCCTGCATGTCGTGATCGATCCCGGCATGCAGGGTGCGGCCGCCCGACGGGATCACCTCGATGAGGCGTTCCTCCTCCGCGAGGGATAGATCCGTGAAGAGTCGAATGGACGTGTTCACGAGCTCCAGCAGGGGGACACTGCCCCGGGGTGGTTTTACCGAGGCGGTCCGGGTGGAGAAGTTGTACCTCACCGGTACGCCACTTGGCGGCAGGGCTGCTTCGAGTGTCCTGACCAGGGTTCCCGGTCCGAGAGATTCGCTGAGGTGGCGGAGCCGGTCCCCATGCATGGCGCCCACGTCTCCTTCGTACGCCACCTTTCCGCCACCGTTGACCAATGTGATGGCCTTGAGGCTCAGCCCTAGGAGCGGCAGACGATCGCCGACCTCGTCGAGGGCCGGCAGTTCGTACGCCGCCCGTGCTGCCGACGATGTCAGGTGGTCGACCTTCTGTGCGAGCGTGAGAACGAAGCCGGGCGCGTCGAAACTGAGGACTCCCTCGCCCTTAGTCCAGTGCGGGGGGGCTGCGTCACGGCGAGCGGCGACGGAGGAGGGGGCTACGCCGCAAACCCGGGCGTTCCATGTGCTCAGCGCGGCGCGCATGAGGTGCTGGAGATTGTCGGTGGCGGTGATCCCGCCGTGCCGCAGCAGATCGGTCAAAGTGATCTCACTGGCGATACGGCTCCAAAAGTTCCCATCAGGGATCTCCTGGCCTTCGAGGAGGTAATCGAGCGACGACTCGTCCAGTTGCTGCGGATACCTGGGAGCGCGTTCGAGCGCGGCTGCCGGTGCACCACTAGCGCGCCATAAGGTACCCAAGAAGGCCGTCAGGCGGCGCGCGATCGGTGGGGACAGCGTGTCCGAGGCATTATTGACAGTTGATCTGCGGCGCGAGGCCGACTGGGATCCAGGACGCCTGGTTGGTTCCACCTTCGCTTGGCCGACAGCGGCGCCGGTGGTCCCATTGCGTGAACTCGTTACCACTGTCCGGGCGGGGAGTGTCGCGACCGCTGGTTCCCCAGTCATCACGCCCGCCGGCCTGGTGGCGCGGACGGGGGCGATTCGGCGGCGGAGCACCAAGTACCAAGGCAAGGCATTCACCGTCGGAACGCGCGGCCTTCGGGGTGGTGATGTCCTGGTGCCGCCCTCGCCGTCCGGGCCGGCCGTTCTTGTCGACGACCGGCTGAACGGTGCGCTCCTCTCATCCCGGTTCACAGCCCTCCGGCCTCTCAATCCGGTGTTTTCCCGGTGGATCTGGGCCGTGTTGAACGCCCGGGCGGGACAGGCTCGTCGGGCGTCGCTGGCGACAGGTACCACTATGGCGTCCGTGAAGACGCCGGATCTGCTGGAGATGGGCGTGCCCCTGCCGCCCCTTGTTGAGGTCCAGCGGCTCGACAGAGTGCTGGCTTCGATCGAGGCGGGAACGCATCGCGAGGAGGAGCCGTCGGAGTCGACGTGGTGGGTCACGGCTGACCTCCGGCGCCGGGGCGACTGGGGGATCATGCTCGCCACTCCTCGTCCCGAGCTCCTGGAGGACGGCGAACCGCTCGGTTCCTTCGTACGGGAGATGAAGCCGTCCCGCTCAACCCGCGGCTTCGAGGTGCCGACGGAACTGCCGGGCACGCTACCGGTCGTGGACGTGAGTGTCCTGGGGGGCCGTCCGACCCGGCGATGGGCCGCGCCGCAGTCCACCACCGTCACCCTCATCGCCCCGGGCGACCTCCTGATCGCCCGCGTGGGCGAGTACTCGTACGCCACCGTCGCGCAACGCCCGGCCGTCGCGGATCCGGGCATCTTCGTCCTCCGGCTGCATGAGCAGTCACAAGGGCCTGCGCTCGCGCACTTCCTGAACGGGCGCGCGGGGCAGACCAGGAGGCGCATGTTCTTGCGGGGCGTGACGGTTCCCTCCTTGCGGAGGGCAGACATCGAGAGATTCCCGATCCCAGCAGAAGCCCTCGAGTTCGAAGGAGACGTTGAGCCGGACGTGGGGTTGGCGGACCAATTGGAGCAGGTCTTGTGGACCGCATGAGCTGCACGCTTTCGCCCCTCGTCTACGCCGAGCTGTACCGGTTGCTTGCCGCGGACAAGCAGCGGTACGACGACATCGAGGAGCGGCTGAGCGAGATCGGGTACGCCCCCGCGTGGCTGCGTACCGCTGCCGACGCCTACGACGAGTACTGGGCGGTGCAGCTGGAACTGGCCGGTGCGGACGGCGTCGGGACCATCTGGGTCGGGAGTGCCGAGCATGCCCTCCTGGCTACCTGGGTACTCGCCGGCCTTCGCAACACAGGCGACGACAACACGCTGAGTTCGGCGCTCAGGGCGAACGTCCATAGGCGTGCGGTGAGCGAGGTCCCCGATCTAAAGATGCCTTTGCCATCGGTCCTCAACCCGGTTATATACGGGTGGACTCTCGGCAAAGTAGTGAGTCTGAGTTCGACTGACGTACCACTGGTCGGCGCGCTTGCTGCTGCGGCCGATCGTGGCGAGGAAGGTGTGCACGTCGGCCTCGGTGAGACCGACGCCGTCGTCCTCGACACGTACCACCGAACCGTCGGCGTACAGGCGGATACCGAAGGCGTCGGCGGGTGCGGCCGGTTCGAGGCCGTGCCGCGCGGTCAGCGCGTCCACCGCGTTCTGCAGGAGTTCGCGCAGGTAGACGCGGGGGCTGGAGTAGAGGTGGTGGGAGAGGAGATCGACGAGGCCGCGCAGATCCACCTGGAAGGTGCGGTCGGCGCCGGCCGGGCTCGAAGGGGTCGCGGGCAGAGTCATCGGGCAGTCCGGGGTGAGGTGAGCGACGAACGGCGGACGGGGTGGCGGGTTCAGGCGTTGCGCCGGGCGCGGGCGTACATCTCTTCCGGCTTCGCCATGTACCTCCAGGGCCATGCGGTGTAGGCGCCCTGCAGCTCGCGGAAGACGCGCGGCAGCACGAGGCGTTCGGAGGCCAGGGACAAGGCCATGGCGAAGACGTTGAAGTCCTGCTGCCAGCCCGGGCGACGCACGTAGGCGGGGTGGAGGATGCTGCGCTCGGCCGTTTCCAGCAACTCGTCCTGGATCTCGGGGGTGATGAGGCCGTTCCTCTATGTGCGCGATGGCGATCACACAGCCGAGGCGGTGGCCATCGGGCGCCCCGGCGAACGCGGCACGGGCGAACGCCAGGGCCTGGCCCGGCTCGCCGCCCCAACGCGGCTGCAACTGCGAAACCCACTCGACGTGGGTCTCCAGGTCCAGCGGTTCGCGGCGCAGGGCGGCGTCGAGCCGGGTCTCGTTGACAGCTTGGCCCAGCGACATGCCGCGGCCGGAGGTTAGGAGGCGGCGCCATGGTGTGACCCATTCCGGCCGCAACTCGGCTGCCTCCAGCAGCTGCTGCTCGGCGATGTGGAGCCGCTCGTGGAAAACCCGCCACTGCTCCGGCTTGACATCCGCGGCACGCGCGCGGGTGCGGGCCTCCCAGCCCCAGTTGATGTGGCGCGCCCCGGATATCAGCAGGGCAGTCGCCCGGTGCTCCTTGTCCTCCTCGACGGCCCGGCCGATCCAGTCCTGCACACCGTCCAGGTCGGCCAGCTCACCGAGGACCTGATCGTCGCGGCCGAGATCGAAGGGGGCCAGCGCCGCCTTGACCGCCGCCCAGTCACCCGCGCCGGCCGCCTCGACCAGCGCGAGCACCCGCGAGTCTCCGAGCGCGCGCAGCGTGTACATCCCGTGCTTCTGCCTGCGCGGGACGGGAAGGGCGTACGGATCCGCCGCCGGCCTCTCCCCGCCCCTGCCGAACAGGCTGCCGAACATGCCGCGCCCTCCCCGGGTTCCGCGTGATCGTTCGGTGCAGCATAAGCGGCACCACCGACACCGCTTCCACAGGGTTTTCCACCGGTGGTTCACGGGGTCGGTCCCGGCCTCGCGCGCGGCGGTGGGCAAGGGCCAGGACGGTTCGGGTGTGGCGCTTGCCCTCGGAGCGTCCGCGGTCGTGGAACTGACGCGCCTCCGTTCAGTGTCGGACCCCAGGCGTGCCGAAGACCGTCATCGCCGGGCAGCCTGGGTCAGGTCGGCCATCCGGTGGCCGCGTACTCCTCCGCCGCCCGCAGGAAGACGTCGTTGTGCTCGCGCGCCCCGACCGTGACCCGTACTCCCTCGTCGCCGAAGCGCCGGACCAGCGCACCGCGGTCCGCGCAGAACTCGGCGAAGCTCTCCGACCGACCGCCCAGCGGAAGCCAGAGGAAGTTCGCCTGGGAGGCGGGGACGGACAGACCGGCCTTCAGCAGCCGGTGCCGGACGCGCTCCCGCTCCGCGGCCACGGCCAGGCAGCGCTCGGTCACCTCCGCGATGTGGTCGAGCGCGGCCGTCGCCGCCGCCTGCGCCGGACCACTGACCGCGAAGGGCACCGCCACCTTGTTCACCGCCGAGACGACGGCGGGCGAGCCGACGCAGTAGCCGACCCGGATCCCGGCGAGCCCGTAGGCCTTCGAAAAGGTGCGGAGGACAGCCACGTTCTCGCGCTCACGGGCGAGCAACAGGCCGTCGGGCACATCCGGGTCCGTCACGAACTCCCGGTACGCCTCGTCCAGCACCACGAGCACGTCGCCCGGGATGCGCTCCACGAAGTCTCGTAGTTCCCGGGTGCCCACCGCGGTGCCGGTCGGGTTGTTGGGGTTGCAGACGAAGACCACGCGGGTCGCCGGGGAGACGGCGTCCGCCATGGCGGCCAGGTCGTGCCGGTGCCCGGGGTCCAGCGGAACGGTACGGGACTGCGCTCCGGCGACCCGCGCGAAGACGGGATACGCCTCGAACGAACGCCATGCGCAGAGCACTTCGTCGCCCGGTGCGCAGTAGGCCTGGATCAGCTGCTGGCACAGGCTCACCGAGCCGCAACCGATCGCGACCCATGACTCGGGAACCTCCATCTCGGCAGCCAGCCGTGCCACCAGGTCCTCGGAGAACCACTGCGGGTACCGGTTCCCCTGGGAGGCCGCCCGGGCGACCGCCTCGACGACCGCGGGCAGCGGAGGAAGAGAGCTCTCGTTCGAGTTGAGCAGGATCGCGCCGGGCGGGCGACCCGGGATGATGTAGTCGGGGATGCCGGCCAGATCGGCCCGCGTGGGCACACCCATGGGGCAACTTTCCTTTCGGACGGGCGTTGAGGGAAGCGGCGCCCGCGTCAGCGCGCGGCTTCGTCGGACGGGACGAGCCGGAAGAGCGCGTCCTGCAGGCCCTGGATCCGCCGGTGATCGGCGAGCAGGTCCTCGTGGCGGTCCCCCACCAGGAAGACCCGCAGCGGGCTGGAGAGCAGATCGGTGGTGGGGCGCATCCGGTCGCCGGGGCGGAGCCGGGGCACGGCCAGCCGGACCGTGCGAAGGGCGGCGATCCGGGCCAGGACCTCCTCGTCGATCTCCTCGACGATCCCCTTCCGGGTGGTCTGCCCGTGCACGACGAGGGCTTCTCGACGCTTGCGGTACATCGTGCGCCCCGCGTAACGGCGCTGGAACTCCTCCGGCCGTACGCAGGCCAGGGCGAGCAGGTCCGCCTGGTTGCCGTCCATGCAGGTGTCGTGCACGGCGGGCACCATGTCTCCGTTGAGCCGGGCGCCGACCTCGACCAGTGCGGGGCCCTCGGGGGTCAGCACGACCTCTGCGTGGGCGGCGCCGAAGCGGATGTCGAGGGCGTCGAGGACGCGGTCCGCGTAGTCGACGAGGACGGGCACCTCGGGGCTGTCCGGGTCGAGCAGGATGTCCTTGTCGTAAATCCGCTTGGTGCCGGTCTCCGTCTTCTCGTACCGCCATACCCCGCACACGTGGCGCCCGCCGCCGGGGCCCCGGACGACGTCCACGATGTACTCGGGGCCCAGCAGGAAGGACTGCGCGAGGACCTCGGTGTTCCGGCGCTCGAAGATGTCGTACGTGCCGAGGACGGCGGCCACGGCCCTGCGGATCTCCTCGGCGCTGCGGCAGATGGAGACGCCGTCGGTGGAGGCCGAGCTGAGCGGCTTGACCACCACGGGGTAGCCGGCCTCGCGCTGCGCCCAGGCGACGATCTCGGCGGCGTCCGCGGACTTCAGCTGCCGGGCGCAGCGGAGCCCGGAGGCTCGCAGCGCCTCGATCATCCGGTACTTGTCGCGGCGCACGGCGGAGGTCGCGGCCGGGTTGCCGGGCAGGCCGAGCCGCTCGGCGACGGCGTCGGCCGGGGGAACGCCGGTCTCCTGTCCGGGCAGGACGCCGACGGGGGCGTAGGCGGCGAGCTCCTTGGCGGTGCGGTCCCAGTCGCCGGTGCTGTGCACCACGTTCGCGACGTAGGGCTCGAGGTCCGGGGGCGGGACGGAGGCGAGGAACTCCGGGGTGGACTGCAGGTGGACGACGTCGGCGCCGAGCCGCTGGAAGGCGGCGGGCAGGAACTTGCCGATCGAGTACCCGTCGACGACAACGCCGACGGGACGGCTCGGGGCGGGGTGGCTCATGGGAGGTCTGGTCCTTTCGCGCGCTGCCGGTCAGGCGGCGGCGACGCTGATGCGGTGCACGGTCCGGCCGACGCCCTCAGGAAGGTCGGTCGCCCGGTGGTAGGTGGTGGCCGTCTTCCAGATCAGCAGGTCGTCGTGCGTCCAGCGGTGCTCGTAGACGTGCGCGGGGTCCTGCACCAGGGAGTCGACCAGGTCGAAGAACTCCTCGTTGCCGTTGGCGTCGAGACCGACGACCGAGTCCATGTACTCGCGGGCGGCGTAGAGGAAGCGCCGGCCGGTGAAGGTGTCGCGGCGGACGACGGGGTGCTCGACCGCCGGGAACTCGTGGGCGACCAGAGCCCGCATCTCGGCGATGGACAGGCCCACGTGGCGGGGCTCGATGCGCTGCTGCCTGGTCAGGGTGTGCAGTCCGGTGAGGCCCTCCAGGCGGGTCTTCCATTCCTCGGGCAGCCGGTCGTAGACGTCGGCGGCGGAGGTGAAGAGGGTGTGGCCGTGTTCCTCGGGCACGTTCACCCCGTGCAGCACCGTGTACTCGGCGGGACGCGCGTTGTACGACGAGTCCTGGTGCCAGAAGTTTCCGACCCGGGGGACGCCGACGGGCCTGTTCTTCCGGCGTTCGTTGGAGGAGACGAGGATCTCGGCGAACTTCGGGTGGCGCCAGTCGCTCAGCAGGAAGGGCACGGGGTTGCCGAGGCGGGCGGCGAGCCCGATGTGCTGCTCGGGTGTCAGCCGGATGCCGCGCAGCACCACCAGGTCCCGCTGGTGGACGGAGTCGACGACGTCCGCGAAGAGCTCCTCGCTCCGCAGGTCCTCGTGGGTGACTCCGGTGTACTCGACGCCGATGAACGGGGTCAGATCGCGTCGGTGCATGAGGGTTCCTCCTTGTACCAGGTGTAGGGGCTGCTGCGGGCCACCGTCAGCAGGACCCAGGCGACGCACAGGGCGCCGCCTGCGACGGCCCACGGGATGCCGGGGGCGGAAGGCCGGGTGAGCAGCAGGGCGAGGTGGGGAGCCAGAATGAAGGCGATGTTGACGCCGGTGGAGTAGAGGCTGAGATTGCGGTCCGCCGAGGCCTCGCTGGACAGCTCGCTGACGTAGCCGAGGAGCGCCGGGAACACGACGATCTCCCCGGCGGTCCACACGAGCGTGGACAGGACGAGTGACGGACCCGATCCGGACAGCGCCATCAGCAGGAAGCCGCTGCCCGCGAGGCCGTAGCCGAGGAGCAGGGTGGGCAGGTGTCGGGTCCTGGCCATCAGCACGTTGAGGGGGACCTCGAACAGGACGATGCCCACCGCGTTGACGGAGAAGACGACGCCCGCCCAGTACCCGGCCAGGCCCAGTCCGACGATGACGTAGGTGGAGAGGAAGACGGACGGCAGCGAGTAGGCGAGCTGGACGGGCAGCGAGAGGCCGAAAATCGTCCAGAACCGGGCCCGTTCGTACGGGGTGCGGCGGACGATGCCGCTCTTCGGCGCGTTGCGCCCCGAGGGGAGAGCGGCCGGCACTCCGCGGGAGCGCAGCGCGAGGTGTCCGGCGGCGGCCAGGGCGCAGCCGGCGTTCGCCCAGAACACCAGCCGCGCGTCGACGGCGAAGAGCAACCCGCCGACGACGGGTCCGGCGGCCATGCCGAGGTTGATAGCGAGCCGGTAGCAGGAGAAGGCGACTTTCCGCTCGTCGGGGTCCGCGGCGGCGACGGTCGCCGAGTACGCGGCCGGCGTGACGATCTCGTACGCGAACCCCCACACCAGGACGGCGGCGACCAGCGGCGCCACGCCGTGCAAGAAGGGGAACACGGCCGGCACCGCCGCGCTGAGGCCCAGGCCGCCCAGCATCAGCGCATGGGCGGTGACCCTGCCGAGCAGGACGCTCGCCGCCAGGTCGGCGGCGAGGGCGCCCACGCCGAAGCAGGCGAGGACGGTGCCGGTCGGGCCCTTGCCCAGCCCCTCGTGCACCAGCAGGTGGGCGGCGAGGAACGGATAGGCCATCGTGCCGGTACGGAAGATCAGGGTGGTGAGGAACAGGGTGCGCAGCGGCGCGGGGAGCCCCGCGACGGTGCGGACGGTACGGGTCACGGCGTGCGCCCGCCCGCCGGGCGCCGGGCGAACAGGGCGCCCGGGTTGAAGAGACCCGCGGGGTCGAGGGCGTTCTTCAGCTGCCGGTGGACCCGCATCGAGACGGGGCCCAGCTCCCGTTCCAGCCACTCCGTCTTGAGCTTGCCGATGCCGTGCTCGCCGGTGACGGTGCCGCCGAGGGACAGGGCCAGGGCGAGGATGGCGTCGAAGGCCTTCCGGGCACGGGCGTACTGTGCCGTCGACGCCCCGTCGTACAGGACGGTGGGGTGCATATTGCCGTCGCCCGCGTGGCCGACGACGGCCACGGTCAGCCCCGCCTCCACCCCGATCTCCTCGCATCCGGCCATGAGTTCGGCGATCCGGGTGCGGGGCACCGCCACGTCCTCCGTCATGCAGGCTCCCCGCGCCTCGAGGGCCGGGAGGGACACCCGGCGGGCCTTGAGCAGCAGACCACCCTCGGCCGGGTCCCGGGTGGCGTGCGTCCAGTCGGCGCCCGCCTCCTTGAACAGCCCTTCCATGGCGTCCAGTTCGGCGGCGGCCGGCTCTCCGCCGGCGTCCGACTGGCACAGCAGCAGGGCGCTGCCGTCGCCCGCGCCGAGGTCCGCCCGCAGGTACTCGGCGGAAGCCCGCAGGGAGGTGGCGTCCATGATCTCCATCAGGGAGGGCACCAGACCGGCCCGGACCACACGGTTGACGGCGTCCCCGGCCCGCTCCACGGAGTCGAAGGCGGCGACGATCGTGCCCGGCGCGGCCGGCAGCGGACGCAGCTTGAGCGTCGCCTCGGTGATGATGCCCAGCGTGCCCTCGCTGCCGACGAACAGCCGGGTCAGGTCGTAGCCCGCCACGCCCTTGACGGTCCTGCGGCCCGTGGTGAGCAACGAGCCGTCGGCCAGGACGACTTCGAGGCCGAGGACGGCGTCGCTGGTCACGCCGTACTTTCCGCAGCACAGGCCGCCGGCGTCCGTGGCGAGGTTGCCACCGAGCGTGCACCATTCGAGGCTGGAGGGATCGGGCGGGTAGAAGAGGCCGTGTTCGGCGGCGGCGTCTCGGAGCGCCCGGTTGATCACCCCGGGCTGGACGACGGCCAGCCGGTTGTCCGCGTCGAGTTCGAGGATCCGGTCCATCCGGGTGGTGACCAGGACGACGCACCCGTCCACCGCGTTGGCGCCGCCGGTCAGACCGCTGCCCGCGCCGCGTGGGACGACGGGCACGGCGGCCTCGGCACAGGCGCGGACGCACGCCTGCACCTCGGCGGTGCCGGCGGGCAGCACCACGGCGCGCGGGCGGCCCGCCGGGGCCATCGGCATCATGTCGCGGGCGTAGCCCTCGGTCACGTCCGGATCGGTGAGCACGGCAGCACTGCCCACCGCGTCCCGCAGCCGGTCGATCAGGCTCACGCGGTGCCGTCCTCGGCATCGACGAGGATCGCCCGGGCCGGGCAGAGGTCCGCCGCCTCGTGGACGGCGTCGGTGAGCGCGGCGCCCGGCTCGGTGTCGAGCAGCACGACGATGCCGTCGGCCTCGTCCTGGTCGAAGACCTCGGGTGCCGACAGGACACAGTGCCCGGCTCCGACACATCGCTCGGGTTCAAGGGTGATCTTCACGGTGGTTGGCTCCTTGGCGGTCAAGAGGGCGGACGGGTGCTCCGGGAGCGGCGATTCACCAGGTCACGGGCAGTTCATGGACGCCGTAGACGGCCATGTCCGACTTGAAGCGGATCTCCTCGACGGGCACGGCGACCCGCAGCTCCGGCAGGCGGTGGGCGACGGCGTGGTAGGTCTCCTGGAGTTCGACCTTCGCCAGGGACTGGCCCAGGCACTGGTGGGGGCCGTAACCGAAGGCGAGGTGGCCGTGGGCGCGTACGCCGGGGTCGAAGTCCTCGCCGGAGGGGAAGCGCGAGGGATCGCGGTTCGCCACGTTGATTGCCGCGATCACCCCGTCTCCCGCCTTCACCAAGCGGCCGTTGACGTCGACGTCCTCGGTGGCGATCCGGCGAATGCCACGCTGGACGATGGTGAGGTGACGCAGCAGCTCCTCCACCGTGCCCGCGAGCTGCCGGGGGTCCTCGTGACTGCGCAGGGCGGCGAAGCGGCCGGGGTGCCGCAGCAGGGTGAGGATGCCGAGAGAGATCATGTTGGCCGTGGTGTCGTGCCCCGCCGTGAGCAGCAGCAGGGCCATCGCGCTCAGTGTGCGGCGGTTCATCGCCCCGGTGCGCACATGCCGGACCACCATGCGCCCGATGAAGTCGTCTCCCGGGTCCTTCTCCCGTACGGCCACGAGGGATTCGAGGTAGTCCTGGAGTTCCTGACGGGCTGCGGCGGCGGTCTCGGTCGTGCCCGAGACGGCGTTCATGGTGTGGGTGAGGGAGCGGAACAGCTCCCGGTCCTCCAGGGGCACGCCGAGGAACTCGCAGATCACCGAGAGCGCGACGGGCAGCGCGAGACCGGCCACGAGGTCGGCGCGACGCGGTCCGTCCAGCATCCGGTCGAGGCAGCCCGCGACGACGGCGCGCACGGCCGGGCGCCAGGACTCGGCACGCCGCACGGTGAACTCGCCGAGCACCAGACGGCGCAGCGCGTCGTGATCGGGGTTGTCCATGATGAGCAGCGTCGGTTCGACGGCCGTCTCGGCGGCCGCGACGGCGCTGGAGAGCGGATAGCCGGGACGGCGCTTGTCGGCGCTGAACCGGGGGTCGCTCAGCACCACCCGCGCGTCCTCGTAGCGAGTGAACAGCCAGGGACGCACCCCGTTCCAGATCGGGACGCGGGGCACCTCCGGCTCGTCGCGCAGCCGGGTGACCTCCTCGGGCGGGGCGAACGGGCACTGGCGGGCCATGGGATACAGCACTTCCGTCATTCGCTGGTCTCTCCGGTCGGTGCGAGGCACTGCCACCAGCGGTCGATCACGGCGTCGTCCCAGTCGGGCGGGGTGATGCCGTGGGCGTGCAGGGCGGCGAGAGTGGCTTGGTTGCGGTAGCGGGCCGGTCGCGCCGGGCCGGGTGTGTCGCACAGCTCGCGCAGGTGCTCCCGGTAGGCCAGGGCGGGCAGTTCGGTGCCCCGGGCCACCGCGTCGTCCAGCCGCTCGAGCCAGGTGCGCAGGCCGACCGGGCGGGTGCGGGAGCCGGTGCGCCGGTCGTGGCCGGCGAGGAAGACACCGAGCCCCGTAGGGCGGGGGTGGTGCAGGTGGTGGACGGTGCCCGGCGGGGCGTCGGCGAAGGCCAGCGCCACCAGAGCACGGGCCATGACGTCGACGGGCAGGGCGTCGGAGGCCAGGCCCGGGTGGTCGGGGTAGCACCCGAGGGCGGCGGAACTCACCATCAGCCGGGTCAGCATGTCGTCGCGGCTGACCGCGCCGGTCGTCGCGCTGCCTGCGGCCCGGCCCAGCCGGTACGTCCGGGCGTCGGCCCCGCGCGCGACGGCCTGGCGGACGAGGTGTTCGGCCGCCCACTTCGCCGCGGCGTAGCCGCGTCCGCGCGGATGGCGTTCCTGCTCGGCCGGTGTGGACTCGCTGAGGGTGCGTCGGCGGCCGTCCGGGGCGTGCTCGCGCAGCACCGCGAGGGTGGAGATGTGGTGGAAGCGGGCGGCCGGGCCCTCGGCGGCGATCCTCAGCAGCTCCTGCGTGCCGCCGACGTTGGCCGCGGCCAGGTGCTGGTAGCCGGACAGGTGGTGGACCTCCGCGCCCAGGTGCAGGACGGTGGCCGCCGAACGGGCCGCGTCGTGCGCGGGAGTTCCGGTCAGTCCGAGGCCGGGCAGGGTGAGGTCGCCGGGCAGCGGCACGATCCGGGGATCGGCGGCGTCCAGGGCGAGTGCGTTGCGGCGGGCCGCCTGCGCCAGCCGGGCGCGGGCCGCTTCGGGCGTCGCGGCGCGTACGACGCACAGCACCGGTCCCTCGGTACGGTCCAGCAGCTCGCTCAGGACGTGGATGCCGACGAACCCTGTGGCACCGGTGAGCAGGACGGAGTCCGCGCGGCGCGGGGCGGCGACGGGGCCGGCGAAGGTGATGCCGGGGTCGAGCACGACGTCCTCGGGGAGCACCGTCGCCGTCTCGGTGCCGACGTCGGGGCGGGCGAGTGCGCGCGCGGTGGCCCTGACCGTCGGCTCGGCGAGGAAGTCCCGGACGGGTATCCGCACTCCGTACTGTCTTTCGATCTCGCCGAGCAGTCGGATGACGCGCAGCGAGTGCCCACCGAGCGCGAAGAAGTCGTCCGACAGCCCGATGGACGGGCCCGTGCCGAGGACCTGACGCCACAGGGCCGACAGCCCCCGCTCCAGGGGGCTCGCGGCGGAGCCGCTCTCCTCGACGGGGCCGTGGTCCCGCGCGTGGGCCGCGAGGCGGTCGGCGAGCGCCGTGCGGTCGGCCTTGCCGTGGCTGCTGGTGGGGATGAGCGTGACCGGCACGATGAGCCGGGGCACCATGTGGCCGGGCAGGTGGCGGACGAGATGGGCGCGCGCCTCCTGCTCGTCGGCGGTGCCCACGTAGGCGACTCCGAGATCGGCGTCGGGTCCCTCGCCGACCAGCACGGCGACGGCCTCACCGATCCGCTCATGGCGGGTCAGTGTCGCCTCGATCTCGCCGAGTTCGATGCGGAAGCCGCGCAGCTTGATCTGCCCGTCGAGCCGGCCCAGGTAGTCCAGGGTGCCGTCGGGCAGCCGGCGTGCCCGGTCCCCGGTGCGGTACAGGCGCCGGTCGCCGAGGACGGGCACCGTGGTGAACGAATCGCGGGTACGTTCGGGGTTGTTCCAGTAGCCGAGGGCGACCCCCGCGCCGCCGAGCCAGAGTTCCCCTGGGACTCCGGTGGCGGCGAGCCGGCCGTGGCGGTCGATCACATGCGCGGTGGTTCCCGGCAGCGCCCGCCCGATCGGGATCCTGCCGCGGTCCTCGTCGGGACCGGCCTCGTGGGTCGTGGCGAGGATCGCCGCCTCGGTGGGGCCGTAGCCGTTGATGACGACGCGACCTTGGGCGTAGTGGCGGGTGTCGTGCGGGTCGGCGGGTTCCCCGGCCACGACCAGTACCCGTACCGACGCCAGGTCCGGGCGACCCAGCGCACGCAGCAGCGAGGGAACGATGACCATCACGGTCACACCGTTGTCGCGCAGCGCTCGGCCGAGTGCGGCGGCGTCACCGCGGGTGGCGTCACCGCAGTACACCAGGGTGCCGCCGGAGACGAGCGGCATGAACTGCTCGTAGGCCGCCACGTCGAAGCCGGGCGAGGTGAGCTGCAGCCAGACGTCGTCCGACGTGAAGGGGTGGCGGGCCAGACTGGCGTGCAGGGTGTTGACGACCGAGCGATGAGAGACCACGACGCCGCGCGGCCGCCCGCTGCTGCCGGACGTGTAGATGATGTAGGCGGAGTCGGTGGCGCGGGCCGCCTGCCGCGCGGGCGGGGTCTCGGCCGAGGGGCGCACGAGCCGGTCGATGTCCAGGACGGGTGGCAGGCCGTCGGCGTCCGGACCGGGGCGGAACAGCCGGTCGGAGATGTCCTTCGCGGTCACGAGGATCCGGGCCCCGGCGTCCGTGAGAACGTACCGCAGCCGCTCGGCCGGGTACGCCGGATCGAGCGGGACATAGGCCGCCCCGGTCTTGAGCACGCCGAGAACGGCGACGATCAGCAGGGGCGTGCGCTCCAGGCAGAGGGCGACGCGCTCACCGGGTCGTGCCCCCTCCGCGAGGAGCCGGGTGGCGACGTCGTCGGAGAGCCGGTCGAGTTCGCGGTAGGTGAGGGAGGTGTCGTCCCCCACCACGGCGGTCCTGCCGGGGTGGGCGGCCACCGTGCGGGCGAACAGCGAGGTCAGCGTGGCGTCCGGACGGGCCGGCGGCCCCTCGGTGACCGGTGTCGCCAGGAGCCGTCCCTGCTCGCCGGGTTCGAGCAGCTCGATGTCGCGCACAACGGTGTCCCGCTCGGCGTCGGCGAGCCGGCCCAGCACGGCGACGAGCTGGCCCGCAAGTCGCTCGACGGTGTCCCGGCGGTAGAGGTCGGTACTGAACTCCACCTCCAGGTCGAGCCCCCGCGGCGACTCCTGGAAGGTGAAGGTCAGCTCGAACTTGGCGGTGTCGTCGTCGGCGGGCGGCCAGGGCTCGGCCGGGGCGGTGCCCAGGCGGAGCGGGCGGGGCGGGCGCTGCTGGTGGTTGACGACCACGCGGAAGGGGCTGGACCCGCGGGAGACACCCGCGGCGCCCAGTTCCCGGCACACCGTCTGGAACGGCACGTCGTGGTGGGCGTGTGCGGCGGCGCAGGCCTCCCTGACCCGCCGGAACAGGGTGGCGACCGGTGTGTCCGCGGTGGCCTCGACCCGGATCGGCAGCAGGTTGACGAAGTAGCCGACGAGGTCCTCGGTGCCGGCCCGCCCGCGGCCCGTCGCCAGGCTGCCGAGGCACAGGGAGTCGCGTTCGGCGTGCGCCGCCAGGACGGTGTACACACCGGCCAGGCAGAACATGAAGCGGCTGATGCCATGACGGCGTGCGGCCTCGCCGTACCGGGTGGCCTCGGCGGCCTCGATCCGCAGCCGGACCCGGTCACCGGCCCCGCTGAGTACGGCCGGCCGCGGATGATCGGTGACGAGGTCGGGGGCGGCCGCGCCGCCCTCCAGGGCGCCCCGCCAGAACTCCAGCGCGGCGTACTCGCGTTCCGGCAGCCGGGCCAGGGTCTCGCGCACATGGTCGGCGAACGTCAGCCGCAGCGGTGGAAGGGGTGCTGCCGGATCGTCGTAGAGAGCCGACAGCTCGGTGAAGAAGAGGTCGAGGGACCAGTCGTCGGCGATGACGTGGTGGATGTCGAAGTGCACGACGGTGGCGGACCCGTCGAGGGTGACCACCAGGGTGCGGACGAGCGGGGAGGCGTCGTCGGCCGCTGCCGAGGCGGCGACGAGCGCGCGAATCCGGTGCTGCTGCTCCGCCGGCGGCATCCGGGTCATGTCGTGGTGGTCCACGGCGGCACCGGGATCCGCGTCCGGCGTCTGCCACCAGCCGTCGGCGTCCTGTCGGACGACGGTGCGCAGAACCGTCTGGCGCTGCCCGAGCAGGGTGAGCGCGCGACGCAGCCGGGGTACGTCGACCTGCCCCTGCACCAGAAAGGTGCGGGAGATGACGTACCGCTTGCCGGGCGTGGCCTGGTGCTCGAACCAGATGCCCTCCTGCCCCGGCAGCAGCGGAACCCGGGCGGGCGTGCCCGACCGCGGCTCGGCGGTCGGTGCCGTTGCGTTGCCGTCGGGTTGCCGCTCCACGGCGGGTGACGCGCCGGCCCCGGCCGGAACGGCGGCATCGAGGAGTGCGGCGAGCCCGCGCACCGTGGCCGCCCGGAACAGGTCCCCGACCGACAGGGCCACGCCGGTGGCGCTCTCCAGGCGAGCCAGTACGACCATGGCGGTGAGCGAGTCGCCACCCGCGGCGAGGAAGTCGGTGTCGGTGCCGACCGGGGCGCCGAGCGCGTCCTGCCACAGGTCCGCTACGAGGTGCTCGACGGGCGTGTCCGGGAGGTCGCGCCCGGCCGTGCCGTCCGTCCGCCCGGCCAGTCGAGCGAGGGCGGGGCGGTCGGTCTTGCCGTTCGGGGTGACCGGCAGCTGTGCGAGCAGCGTCACGGTGGCCGGGACCTGCGGCGACGGCAGGAGTGACGCCACGTGGGCGACGAGGTCCGCCTCGGTGGCGGGTTCCCGCAGGACGACGAACGCCGCGAGCCTGCGCCGTTCGCTGGTGCCGTGGGCCACCACGGCGGCCTCGCGGACCGCGGGAAGGCCGAGCAGGGCCCGTTCCGTCTCGGCTGGTTCCACCCGGTGGCCCCGGATCTTCACCTGGTCGTCGGTGCGGCCGAGGAAGGCGAGGTTGCCGTCCGGCAGCAGGCGGACCCGGTCGCCGGTGAGGTAGGCGGTGCGGCCGGGAGTGCCGGGCTCGGGGATGAAGCGGTCGGCGGTGAGGTCGGGCCGGCCGAGGTAGCCGCGGGCCACGCCCGGCCCGCCGACGCAGAGTTCGCCCTCCTCACCGGGGGCGACGGGGTGCCGGTCGCGGTCGACCACGTGGACGGTGGCGCCGGCGAAGGGACGGCCGATCGGCACGTCCGGCCAGTCGTCGGCGTAGGGGTTTTCCGCGTCGAGCACCAGCCAGCAGGCGTAGACGGTGGTCTCCGTGGGCCCGTAGCCGTTGACGACCCGGCAGCCGGGGAGCTCGCGCAGTGCCGTGCGCACGGCGTCGGCCGAGGCGCGGTCACCACCCGATATGCACAGCCGCAGTCCGCGCAGTGCGTCGGTGATGTACTCCATGGCGAGTCCGAACATCGGTGCGGCGAGCCTCAGCACGGTCACCCCGTGCCGCCGTACCTCCCGACCGATCTCGTGGACGCCGGGCCGGGCGGCTTCGGGCAGGACGAGTGTGGCCCCGTTCAGCAGGGCGCCCCAGATCTCGAAGACGGACGGGTCCACATGGAGGGGGGCGAGCTGGAGCACCGTGTCGTCGGGCCGGAACCCCGCCTCCGGGGCCCGGGCGAGCGACAGGACGCTGCGGTGTTCCACCTGCACGCCCTTGGGCCGCCCCGTGGTGCCCGAGGTGGCGATGACATAGGCGAGCGTGTCCGGGCGGCCCGGCGCGACGGCGAGCGGTTCCGGTGCGGGCAGCTCCTCGTCGACGGTCAGGATCCGCACCCCCGGCAGCAGCGTGCGCAGCCGGTCGGCCTCGGTGTGCGCCACCCACAGGGTGCGCAGCCCGAAGTCCTCCACCAGGCCGCACAGCCGAGCATCGGGCGCGTCCGGGTCCAGAGGCACGTAGGCGCATCCGGCGAGGACCGCGCCGAGGACCGTGGCGACAGTCCCCGCGGACCGCGGAGTGCGGATGCCGACCGGTTCGCCGGCCGCTCCGGCACGCCCGAGCCGGGCTGCGACGGACGCGGCCCAGCCGGCCAGGTGGCGGTACGTCAGGCGCAGGTCACCGTGGACGAGCGCGGTGTGCTCGGGGCGAGTGCGTACGACGTCGGCGAAGGCGTCGCCGAGGGTGTGGGCCATGGCTGCGTTCATGTGCTCTGCCTCAGTGCTCCCGGCCGAGGGCCTCGACCACGCTGGCGGTGTCGTAGAGGTCCAGGTAGCGGGAGATCAGACCGTCGCGCACGGTGAAGACGTTCATCCACTGGGCTTCGTAGCGTCGGTCGTTGGCCAGCACCCGGGTGCGGCTGACGCCCAGGACGACGACCCGGTCACCCGCGTCCAGGTAGTCGTACGGCACGCACTCCTGCACCTGGATCAGGTCACGGACGATGACGAAGAACTGCCGGAATCCCTCGACGCCCCGGTAGGTGCCCGCCCAGGGCAGGGACTTGGGGCCGTGGTAGACCCACTCGAAGTCGTCGGTGAGGAGGGCCTCGATGTCCGCCAGCCGTCCCTCGTCGAAGAGCTGGAAGAAACGGCGGACGACGTCGACGTTCTGCTGGCTCATGCGGCGCTCCTTGCGGTGGTCGGGGTGCGCACGAAGGCGCGTGCCCACTCTCCGAGGTGGAAGAGGCCCACCTGGGCGAGGAGGCGGTACGGGGAGGTGCGCGAGAGTTCCCGGGCCGCGCGCATCACCCGGCGGATCTCGTCCTCGGTGGCGACGAGCGGCAGCAGGAAGACGTCGTAGACGACGAAGGCCCTGGCCCGGGTGATCCACCAGATCATCAGGGCGAAGGTCATCCACTCGCCCTCGGGCTCGATGATGCGGCGCAGCGGTCCGGGCACGCGGGGCTCGAAGCGGCCCAGCAGGCCCTCGGCGAAGCGGCGCCCGACGACGCCGGCGGGGCCGGTGTCCATGGCGGCGATCCCCTCGTCCACCAGGGCGGACAGGGCCGCCACCCGTCGGTCCAGGTGCAGCGCGTCGACCTGGGCGACGGCCTGCAGCGAGAAGTGGGCGCCGAGCTGGTGGGCGTGCTTGGTGCGCAGCTCCTCGACGAGCTGCGGGTTGGCGCGGCGGGCGGCCTCGTGGACGGCGTCGGACACCAGGGCGGCCCCGGTGGGAAAGCAGCCGTAGCTGAGCGCCTTCGACAGGCTCATCAGGTCGACCTCAGGCAGCCTGCCCTGGTGCGCGAATCGGGTGCCGCAGCGGTAGTACGAGGTGAGGACCTCGTCGACGCCGACCAGGTACCCATGCCGCTCGCGGCCCTCGGAGACGGCCTCGAGCAGCGGGGAGGGGATGGGCGCGTAGGAATCGGAGCTGCCGTGGACCAGTTCGATCCAGACCAGGCCGACCTCTCCGGTCGCGGCCTCCTTGCGGAACTCCTCGGCGGCGTGCGGCGTGTACGGGTCGATGTAGCGGATGTCCTCGTACAGCGGCCCGAACGGGGCCCGGGTCCGCTCGGCCGCGGTGGCCAGCAGGGACACCAGGGTCTTGCCGCCGTAGTTGTGCTTGAAGACCACGATCCGGCGCCGGTCGGGGCGGGCCAGCCGGGCCAGGATGAGCGCGCTCTCCACCGCGGAGGCGCCACTGACGGCGGGAAAGGTATGGGGCAGCCCGGTGTCCCGGGCCAGGACGCGCTGGAGTTCGGCGACGTAGTCGCGCTCCGTGTCGTGTCTGCGGACGACGTCGGTGAGCGCGTCGACGGGATTGTGGCCGCCCACTCCGAGACCCGCCCCGCACAGCCCGTCGACGAGATCCAGGCGGCGGCCCGAGTCCAGCTGAACGGTGAGCCGCGAACCCTTGGCGCGTACGACGTGGAGGGCGCCGCGCAGCTTCCGGTGCATCCGGACGGTCATCGGGTTGACGTGCCGGGCGTACAGATCGAGGGTGCGCTGCCAGTCGCGGGCGGTGGCCGCCAGGACGCGGTGCACGGGGTGCCCTTCGTGCCAGCGGCCCAGCAACCGGGCCTTGACCGCGCGCATGGCGACGGTGTTGCCCCCGTAGGTGTTGGAGTGCAGGAATCCGGTCGAGGGGGTTGACCAGGGCGCGAACAGGTCGGGGCTGCCCGCGAAGGCGCCGAAGGGGACCTCGTAGCCGGTAAGCGACTCGCCGAGGACGAAGAGGTCGGGCCGCAGGGCGCGAACGGTGTCGGACGGCGAGGCCAGCGGGTCGACGTCCGACAGGTCCAGGGCGATGCGTGTGCCGCGGCCCCGGAGGTCGCGGACGAGCGCGGCCAGATCGGCCAGGTCGTCCGCGCCGAGTCGCTCCGTGCCGCGCAGCACCAGGGCGCAGTGGTCGGCACCGGCGGACGCCGTGCGCAGGGCGGCGACGGTGGGGTGGCTGTGGAGCCCGGGGGCGAGCGCTCGTTCGGGACCATCGCCGAGCGGGTCGGCGCGGCGGGTGAGGGTGCCGTCGGGGTCGAGCACTAGTACGCGCCCGCGGTGCCGGGCCGCGGAACCGGCCGCGCGGTGGCGCAGCAGTTTGACCGCTCCGTGGAGGGCCTCGTACCGCGAGTTGGCGAAGAAGCAGCGGTAGGCGGCGGGCTTCTCGGGCTCACCGAGTTCGCGCAGGAACTCGCTGACGAGGTGGCCCACGTGGGCGGAGTCGACGGTCACGAACCAGGAGGGCATCGCGAAGATCGGATGCTCCTGTTCGATGAGGTCGGAGAGGGTGGCGAGGGTGTCGCGGCCCGCTGGGCGGAACAGGGTGGTGGCCGTGGCGGATGCGACGTCGTGGTTCTGGGACAAGGCGACACCTGGGCTCGAAGCGGGTTCGGGCGTGTTCGTTGATCCACGGGCGGGCGGCGGGAGAGCGAGGTCAGGTGCGCTCCCCCGCCGCCCGCGTTCTCAGGAGACCGTCACGCGCAGCGCGTCGGCCTGCTCGCCGCCCCAGCTCAGGGTGACGGCGGCGGTGGCGGGTGCCGTGGGCGTCGCCAGCCAGCCCAGGAGTGTGTCGCCCTGGGAGACGGCCAGCGCCGCGGTCCCCGCGGGCAGCTCGACGGCCCAGTCGCCGTCGGCGCCGGTGACCCGGTCGTCCGCGCCGGTGGGATTGAAGACGCCGGTGAAGCGCGTGCCGTCGGGGGCCGTCCGGGTGATGGCAACGGCCCGCCGGTGGGCGGACGTCCAGCGGGGGGCGTCCGTGACCAGCCCGGCGACGAAGCCGGCGACGGCGCCGTGGGCGGCGACGCCCGCGGCGACCGTGAGTTCGCCGGGTGCGGTGCTCGCGCCGGGGTGGCCCGCGCGGAGCACACCGAGAGTTTCGGCGGCGTCCTGGGCGGTCCGCTGCGGGACCTCGTCGAGCCACCGCAGGCCGACCAGACGGTGGGTGTCGCGTAGCTGTTCGTGGACGGCCTCGGTGAGTTCCCGAAGGACGGTCCTGCCCTCCCGCTGCCACGCGCCCGCCTCCGCCAGGGCGCGGTCGACGAGCAGGTCCGCGTCGCGGTCGAGCCGGCTGCCGGCCAGGGCGGCGCCATGGCGTTCCAGGAACCGGGCGAGCAGACGCAAGCTCTCGCTGGTCGGGTTGTGGTCGCCGGCCTCCGTGAGGGGCGCTCCGGGGCAGTACGGCGGGGCGTGCAGGGCGGGGTCGACGCCTTCGGCGCGCAGCCCGTCCGGGTCCATGTCGATCAGCTCGCCCCAGGTGCCCGCCGCGCAGGCGGTGTAGACGCTGACGGTGGTGGATCCGAGCGTCAGGGCCAGCAGGGCGTTGAACAGAGGCGTGCGCGGACCGGCGAAGGTGTCGTCGTCCCAGGTGAAGCCCCAGTTGGCCTCGAGCACATCGGTGTCGCCGAGCAGGATCTCGCCGAGGTGCGTGGCGAAGGCCTCCGGGCTCTGCGCCGGGTTGCCCACCCACTCGGTGTGGCCGATCAGGTGCCGGGAGCCCTTGAGGGCGCGGTGGCGGGCGGCCCAGGCGTCGATGGTGGCGTCCGGTCCCGTGGCGCGGGCCAGGGGTACGTTGGCCACACGCGCGGGGCCCGCGGGGAACAGGTCGGAGATCCAGTCCCACAGGCCGGCGATGGCCTCGCCGGACCAGCGCGCCCACAACAGCCGCAGTCCACTGGGCCAGTCGGCGAGGTCGTCGCCGGTGCGCGCGGCCTCGTCGGCCAGTCCGCGGGCGGACAGCCAGCGGGCGAACTCCTCGCGGGCCGCCGGGGAGGCGTCCTGGGCGTCGATGGCGATGTGCACGTCGCCGGACATGCCCTCGTTGCCGAGCTGGAGCGCGACGACGGGACCCCGGGGGGCGGCCGTGGGGGACACGACCTCGTCGGCCACCGCCCGCAGCCAGGTGGCGACCTCCTCCTTGACGGCCGGGTCGTGGAGGCTGGGCAACGGCTTGGCCTGGGAGGTGAGCAGGTCGCCGTTCAGCCCCCGGTAGGGCGTGTGGCCCGGGCCGCACAACCGGTCGGGGAGCCCGCCGAGCTGTACTTCCGCGTGGATGAAGGGGCCGGGCTTGACCAGGACGGCCAGGCCGGCCTCGGCGGCGAGGCCGATCAGCCCGACGACGTCGCGCTGGGGGTCGGTCTTGCCGTGGAAGTCGAACGCGCGCTGTTCGCCGTCACCCGTCTCGTGGAACCGCCAGGGCAGGTAGAACGAGACGACGTCGACGCCAAGGGACCGCAACTCCCTCAGGTTGCCGGCCCAGTTGCCCGGCTCGGCCCGGTAGTAGGGGTACTCGCCGATGACGACGGGGCGGTCCGTGCCGGGTATCAGGGCCGTGTTCAACCGGGTGTTCACGAGGTGCTCCCGTCGTGGTCCGGGACGAGGACGACCTTGAGGGCGGCGTAGTCGGCGCCAGGTACGGCGGCGAGGGCCTTGAAGGCCTCGGCGTGATCTTCCAGCGGGAAGCGGTGGGTGATCAACCGTTCCAGCGGAATTGAGCGGGCCAGCTCCACTGCCTTGGGGAAGATCATGCTGTTGTAGTCGCCGGCACCGATGATCTGCAGTCCGCGCTGGAGGATCTCCAGCGGGCGCACGGTCGCGGTGGCATTGCTGTTGAAGCCCATGACGACGACCCGGCCGCGCTGGGTGGCGTAAGCGAGGCTCTGCTCGAGGAGGTTGCCCACGGAGTCGACGACCAGGTGCGCGCGATGGGTGAGCTCCACGTCGTCGGGGGCGTGGACACTGATCCGGGCCTCGAACTCGGGGGCGGCGAAGATCTCCCGGTCGAGTGACTGGCGGACCGGGTCGGGCTCGACGACCAGGACCCGGGCGCCGTAGCGGGCGGCGGCCATGGCGGTGACGGCGCCCATCGGCCCGCCACCGACGATCACCGCGGTCTCGCCGGGCTGCAGCCGGCCGGCCTCGATGTTGTTGAGGGCGCAGGCGAGCGGTTCGACGACGACCGCCCGGTCGAAGCTCATCCCGTCGGGTATCGCGTGGCAGAACAGCTCGGGCAGGCGCATGAACTCGGCGAAGGAGCCGTCGTAGTCGAGCCCGACCTCGGTTCCGGCCTTGTTGCTGCAGAAGTTCCAGTGCCCTTCGAGGCAGGTGGCGCAGCTACCGCAGTACAGGGTGGGGTTGACGATGATCCGGTCACCGGGTGCGAAGCGGGTCACGCCGGGGCCGGTGGTCTCGACGACGCCGACGGCCTCGTGTCCCATCACGACCCCCGGCTCGGCGGGGAACTTGCCGACGAGCACGCTGCGGTCGGTGCCGCAGATACCGCTCTGGACGATGCGGATGACGACATCGGTCGCCTCGCGCGGTTCCGGCCTGGGCCGGTCGACCAGTTCCAGAGAGCGGTCCCCGGTCAGCGTCAGCGCCTTCATGCGTCCCCCTTGGCGGCCGGGGCGGCGCCGCGGCCCAGTTCCCAGCGGATGGAGTCGAGCAGTTGCTTGTGCAGTTCGGGCGTCGCGGCGGCGATGCACGACTTCTGGTTCAGCGGCCCGAGGTCGACCAGCGAGGTCGGACCAAGGTCGTCGCCGTACGCGTCCGTGATCACGACACCAGCCAGCCGGGCCAGGTAGACCGCCGCGGCGATGTCGTACGGGAACAGGTGCAGGATCGAGCCGCGTCCGACGCGCAGGAACTCGGCCTCGGTGTCGGGGTGGTCGCGCAGGATCCGGTTGCCGATGTCGACGTAGGCGTCGAGCTGGCCCGTGATGATGCGGGAGATGGAGAAGCTGGCGCTGTTGAAGACGAACACGCCGCCGGTGTTGGCCGACTGGTCCACGAGGTGGGAGTAGGCCGCTTCCATCAGGTGCATGGGGTGGCCGTTGAACTCGATGGACCAGAACATCTTCGCGAGGTCGGTGGTCCGGCTCAGCCGCGGTACGGCGGTGGGGTGGCCGCCGCTGGAGAGACCCTCCGTGTCGTCACCGTAGATCCAGGCGCCGCTCTTGATCTCCAGCAGGCAGGCGGCCGTGACGTCGGCGAGGGTCGGCTTGCCGTCGCCGTAGGGGGCGGCCGCGATGGAGACAATGCCCATCTCCAGGCCGGCCGAGGTGGGGCGGGTGCCGTCGATGGGGTCGACGACCAGCAGGTACTGCGGGTCGGGGGCGAGTTCGACGAAGGCGCCGTCCTCGGTATAGACGGCGACGGGCACCTCGGCGTGTTCGCGCAGGTAGTCCAGTACGGCCTTCTCGGCCACCTCGTCGACGTCGAACTGGGCGTCGCCGCCCGGGGAGTCGCCGTGCACCTGGCGGGCCAGGCCCCGCTGGCCGTAGGCCAGCAGCTCGGTGCGGACGTGTTCACCGAGACCCTTGAGCAGCTTCTTCACTGGGCCAGCTCCGCCATGAACAGATTCTCCAGCTTGTCGCATATCTCCTCGGCCTGATCCATGGTCAGGATCAGCGGAGGACGGATCTTCAGAACGTTTCCGTAGCCGTAGCGCGAGGTGCGCAGGATCAGGCCGTGGTCCATGGCCGCGCTCGCCAGGTGGTTGGTGAGCTTGACGGCCGGCTTGCCGTCGGGCTCGCACATCTCGAAGCCGATCATCAGACCGACACCGCGGACATCGCCGATGGCCGGATAGCGCAGCTGCATGTCGCGCAACCGCTCGAGAATGTAGTCACCGGTATTCCTTACATTCGCGAGGAATTCCGGCTGCCGGACGATGTCGAGGGTGACGTTCGCGGCCGCGGCGGCCAGGAGATTCGAGCCGTAGGTGAACGAGTGGTGATGCGCGGGAAGCCCGGAGAGGCGCTCGTTGGTGAGAATGGCGGCGACCTGCGCGCCGGAACCACCGAGGCCCTTGGCCGTGGTGATCGCGTCCGGCTCGACATCGAAATGCTGGGCCGCGAACATGTGGCCGGTACGGCCGATTCCCGTCTGGATCTCGTCGAAGATGAGGGCGATGTCCTGCTCGTCACAGAAAGCCCGCAGTTTCTGCATGTAGCCGTCCGGCGGCACGATGTTTCCACCGTTTCCGGAAATCGGCTCGATCAGTACGGCCGCGACCCGGCCGCTGCTCGCGTACTCGATGAAGTCGTCGATGCGGTCGACGCACATCAGGCCGCACGTTTCCTTGTTCTGCCCGTAGAAGCAGCGGAAGCAGTACGGGTCGGGAACCTGCATGCTGCCCGGGTAGAGAAGCGGGAAGGGCTCGCGCCGGAAGGCGTTTCCTGACATCGATGCCATCATCATCGTCTGTCCCACGTGGCTGCGGAACAGCGTGATGACCTCGGTCTTCCCGGTGGCGTGCTGCGCCATCTTGATGGCGCCCTCGTTGGCGGACGACCCACCGGAGACCTTGGGGTGGACCCGGGTCAGATTGGCCGGCGAGGTCTCCACGAGGCGCTGTACGAGCCCGTTGATCGGATCACTCTGGTACGAGGACGTGAGATGGACCACCTTGTCGAGCTGGTCCTTCATCGCCGCGATCACGGCCGGGTGGGAGTAGCCCAGGCTGAGGTTGAACGTCGCCGAGGCGCAGTCGAGGTAGCGCTTTCCGTCGGAGTCGTACAGATAGACGCCTTCACCCCGCTCCATCTTGAGTGCACTGACGGGGTAATAGAGGTGATCGGTCACAGTTTTGGTATCCATCGTTTCCCTTCCGGGCAGACACAAATCACATGTCTGTTCATTCGCGCGGCCGAGGAATTGTGCCGGTGAAATCCGACTACTGAACACAGCCGCACCACACGGAATGCGGCGAAGATTAGGTGGGACGGAGGGGAATCCGAGTCGCTCGGGATTCGCTCAACGTGCCCACAACAAGAAGATCATATCGAGTCCCTCACTGGCAAGGAGGGGCGGAAATCGGCCACGCGATCTCTCACCATGGGGAAGCGATTTCTAACCCGGAAAAGCCAGAGCGGCGGCGGATGCGGCGATCGAGCAGCGCACCGCGGCCGAGGCGCAGCGCAGCGCGTGGCCGGAATGCGGCGTACGGCGTTCCAGCAGGGCCACCGCGTCCGCCGCCTGACGGACCATGACCTCGGGCGGGACCGTGGGCCGCACCAGGTGTCCGCGGCGGGCGGCGATCAGCAGCACCGCGACCGCCAGGGCCGGGGTGTCCGAGACGTCGGGCCGTTCGGCGGCGCGGCGCACCCGCGCCCTCGCCTCGCCGACCCACTCACCCAGCGCGCCGAGCGCGGCAGCGCCGGCGCACTCCCATTCGACATGCCGCAGCACGTCGGGGCCGAGCCGCTCCACCCACTCCCAGGGCGCCCGCGCTCGGGCGGACCCGCCGACACGGCGGAGCACCTGGGCCTGGACCACGTCATCCGTCGCGCCGCCGCCGCACGGCACCACACGGTCGTCGGACAGCTCCAACCGCCGTGTGAGCGCGAGTTCGAACAGCGCCGCTCCGACGACCGCACGTCCGGCTTCGCTCCGGGTCGCCCAGGGCCAGGATCCGCCTTCTCCCACACCGCACAGGGTCAGCAGGAGAGGCGTCGACGTCATCTGCCGTTCCCCTCCCCCAGCACCGCGGCCAGGGCGCCGACGCCCGTGAAGACATGGCCGCGCATGCCGACCTCACGGGCTGCGAGAACGTTGTCGGAGCGGTCGTCCACGAAGAGGATCTCCTCGGCGGGCAGCCCCAGTTCACGGCTGCACCACTCGTAGGCGGCCGGTTCCGGTTTGGCGCTGCCGATCCGGCAGGACAGTCCGACCACGCTGAAGTGCCCGAGCCACTCCTGGGTGGCTTCGTAGTGGACGGCGAGTTCCTCGGGGATGTTGGAAAGGAGTCCGAGCCGCAGCCCCCGGCCGGCCAGCTGGGCCAGGAAGTCCACGCTCTCCCGGTCGATCTCGCTCCAGCTGGCCAGGTCGGCGGCGATCAGGTCGTCGACCTGCCGGCCGGTGAACGGCGTGCCGAGCCGCTCACCCACGTCCTTCCAGTAGGCGGGGCCCATGACGTCGCCGCGGTCGTACGGCGGGCGCAGTGACCAATACGCGTCCCAGAACCGTTCTCCGCTCACTCCGGCTGTTCGTTCGATCACGGCCTGGGACTGCGGCGACTGTACACGTGCCAGGACTCCGAACATGTCGAAGAGGACGGCCTTCACGCCTGCACCTCCGAGGGGTTGGTGGCCCCGGCCGAGCCGCGGCTCGATGTGGGCAGTCCGTTCGGATCGGGGGCGTTCGTGCGCAGCCAGAAACTGAGCAGCAGGCAGACGCCGGCCAGAGCGAACAGGACTACCGGGAGCGCCTTGACGGCCAGGCTGTCGATGACCACGCCGAGCAGCGGCGGGAAGGCGACGCCGCCGATCATCGACGCGGCCATCACATAGGCGCCGGCCGCCGCGACGCTCGGCACCGCCCGGTTCAGCCAGGGCAGACAGGTGGGAAAGATCGGGGCGATGGCGAGGCCCACTCCGAAGTACGCGTAGGGCGCCGCCGAGGGAATGGTCGCGAGCAACAGGAATCCCGCCATGCCCGTGCAGCACACCGTGAGGATCGCGGGCGCCGAGAAGCGCAGGCAGAGCGGGACCACGACGAAGCGGCCGATGGTCATGGCCGCCCAGTACGCCGACGTGGCGGTGGCGGCGGTCGCGGCGGCATAGCCCACGGTCTCCAGATGGGTGGGCTCCCAGCCACCGACCCCGGTCTCGATCGCCACGTGGAGCACGTAGACGCCGATGAACGCGGCGATGATCGGCGCGACACGCGCACCCCCGGCGGACGCCGCCTCGGCGACGGGCTCGGGCTCCCGCGAGGCCACGCCACCGAGGGTGAACAGGATGAGCACGCAGACGGCGGCGACGCCGATGAAGATGGCCGGGTAGTGCTCGGCGCCGAGCCATCCCACCAGGGCGGGCCCCGCGATCGCGCCCACGCCGAAGTGGCCGTTGAGCAGGTTGAGCATCGCGGTGCTGCGGCGGCCGAAGGCGGCGGCGAACAGCTGGTTGAGGCCGTAGTCGACGCCGCCGAAGCCCAGGCCGATGACGAAGGTGCCGACGAGGGCCAGGGGCCAGTCGGGCGCGGTGGCGAAGACCACGGCTCCCAGCGCCATGAACAGGTAGGAGGCGCCGAGCAGGACCCGGTGGCCGAGTCGCGCACACAGCACGTGGTAGACGAGCACCCCAACCACCGCAGCGGCGAAGTGTGCACTCAGGCTGAGTCCGGCGACGGCGGGGCTGATGCCGTAGTCCTTGCGCAACGCGGGGATCGCCGGACCGTACAGCGCCTGGAGGGCTCCGATGACCACGAACGCCACGCAGGACGCGGCGATCGCCAAGGTCGTGAGCCGCGGTTGCGGCGCCCCGGACGGATCGGGTCTGCGGGCTGTGGGCATCTGATGCCTCCGGGATCGTGGTTGAACGGACATCTAACACACAAGAAGGCTCATGTCACATGAGCGATGCGGCCTCATACTCTCACAGTTCATGTCGTCTCGAACAGAGTATGTGTTCATAAATCAAGGGCCGGTCCGCTCAGCCGATATCCTCGCTGACATGCATGTGATGGAGAGACACAACTTCGTGATCGAGCTGCTCATGCGCGAGAACCGCGCGACCGTCGCAGACCTCGCCCGGGCGACGGGGGCCTCGGAGATGACAATCCGCCGGGACCTGGAGCTCCTGGAGTCGCGCGGCGCCCTGCGCAGGGTGCGCGGCGGCGCGGTGAGCAACCTGCCGGGCGGGGTGGAGCCGCCGTACGCGATCCGCGCCATGTCGGGCATGGAGACGAAGGAGCGACTCGCGCGCACGGTGCTGTCACTGCTGACGGACGGCGAGACGATCGCCCTGGACACCGGTACGACTCTGGTGGCCGTCGCGAAGGCCATGGAGAGCCGGCAGTTCACGGTCACCCCGCTGTCGCTGCACGCCGCCTTCGCCCTCTCCTCGCACCCCGGCATCCAACTGCTGCTGCCCGGTGGCCAGATCCGACCCGGAGAACTCTCCTTCTACGGCCACACGCCCGCCGAAACCTTCAAGGAACTGTGCTTCGACACCTTCGTGCTGGGCTGCTGCGGTGTGGACCCGGCCCGCGGAGCCACCGCGTACAACCTCGACGACGTCCGGGTGAAGCGGGCGGCTCTCGATTCGGCCCAGCGGGTGATTTTGGTGGCCACGGCCGAGAAGCTGGGCCGCACGGCACTCGGGCGCATCTGCTCACTGGAGGAGATCGCCCTGGTCGTCACGGACGCGGCACCGGACAACCCGGTCGTGGAGACGATGCGGGAGCGGGGCATTCAGGTGGTCCATCCGCAGCCCTGAGCTGCTTGAAGTGCGCGTGGCACGGCACATCCGGCGTAACGGAGTTCTGCCAGGCACTCGGCGCCGCAACCCGATGCCGGCCCTCCAACCCATCCAGCCTTTCCCAGGCAACCGCACACCGCGAGGATCGGTGCCGTTCCGCAGCAAGTGCCGGGCGGTGCCGTGCACTCGGACACGATGCGGCCAGGATCGAAAGGTCCGCCTGATCACCGACCGGAGCGGGCTGCCGCTGTCAATCGGGTTACGACTACGGCCACAAGGGCGTCGAGCCCCCACAACGCCCGGGACGACCGTCGGGTGGCCGAAAGGACCGTGTACTGTCCGGCCGGCTGCCGTCGGCTCCACCGCCGCCACGAGCGCAGACCCGAGCATTTCCCGGCCTCTGCAGGCACGGCCGCAGTCCTCATCGGCAAGCCGTCGCCCGCGGCCCTGCTCGCAGATGGCGCACCGGCGGGCTCGCGGGTACGTACTGGCACGATGTCTACAACCGTAACCCGCCTCCGACTCCACCACGCGCCGTACCCGAGGCCCCATCACCGGCACCGCCGCCTACGACGGCGATCCAGCGCGCGTCGCGGAAGCCCGCGCGGTCACACGCGCCTTCGTCAACGAGACACGTTCCGCCCTCGGACAGGCCGCGTCACCCGAGGCCCTGAAGACGGCTCAACTGGTCGTCAGCGAACTGATCACCAACGCCTGCCGCCACGCACCCGGCCCCTTCGTCAGCCTTCAACCCATCGTTGCAACGGTTGCGACCTGAACGGCGGCGCGCGCGCCAAGTGCGACGCTGGTCAGGGTCGGGTTGCAGGCGATCGGGGTGGGAATCACGCCGTTTCCGCCGACGAAAAGATTCTCAAACCCCCAGACTCGTGAGTAGCTGTCGCACACGGAGTCCCCGTCGTCATCCTCTCCCATGCGGATCGTGCCCATGTAATGCAGGGATCTGCCGTCTCGCTGCACCGACACGCTCGAGCCCGGGCTGCTGGCCCCCAGCGCCGCCGCCGCTCTTTCGATGAAGGCCTTGGCCCGATTGATGGTGAGCTCGTCCATCTGCGTCATGCTGTAGTCGATGGCAATCCCCGGCATGCCGTACACATCGCTTGCGTCGGCCAGGAACCGCACGCGGTCCTGGAACCGGATCTCCTTTGGAAGCAGATAGCTGAACGAGACCATTCCCACAGGACGACCACCCCCGTCGGGCCAAGGCTCCTCGAATTGGCCGAAGGTGGCATGAATCGGATGCACATCGTCCGCGTACGGCATCCAGCCGATACCGCCCGGGAAGCCTCGCCGGACGCGAGCGGAAATTCGTGAGAGGAATCCGCCAGGATCGTCGGGCTCCTCGAGATGATCCGGGACGAAACTGGCGCTCACCATGGCATGGTCGTTGAGATAGTGTCCCAGCGCGGGCGGTCGAATCTCCGACGCCCACAGCAACTGAGGAGTCCGCAACGAGTCTGCCGCGACAACAACGACTTTCGCGGAGACTCGTGTGGACCGGCCGGACGGCAGGTGCTCAAGTTCCGCACCACCAACCCGCCCGTTTTCCGTGAGGAGTCTTCGGCACAGCGTCTCCGCGGCAATGGCAAAGGTTGCCCGCGGTGACGTGGCCAGCTCGCCGAGGACGACGTCGCTTCCCGTCCAGTACGGAACGGGGTCGCCCGCCCTGCGGCGACAGGCGACGGGCATGTTGCGAACCGCACCGTCAGTCGGCAGCTCGGCGTCGAACTCCGCCGAGAGCGCACGCAGAGTGGTCCTCCAGGCAGCCGTGTTGACGAGGGGCTCGTCGGTGACGGACAGCAGCCGCCGTCCGGTTGCGAGGCAGTCCGCCCATTCCTCGGCGGGAATGAATGCGATCCGCTCGCGCCCTCGAGGGAACGGTGTGGCAGCCCCCCAGTGGCTGCCCATCCCGCCCACGTTGCTGGACATTGACGCCGCTGACAGAGTGCCCACCCACCCCTCCCGCACCGCCTCCGGGGCCGCGAAGAACGTTCCCCGTGCTGGAGCTGCACCCGGGGCGGGCACGGTTCGCGCTGCCGCCATTGACCCGCCCACCGCCGCAGGCCCCTGCGAACGGTACTGAGCTCGCTCGCGTTCGCGTTCCCCCTTGATGTTGCGGATGTGCATGCCGGGCCGTCTGCCGAGCCGCGGACCCACCTCCACCATTAGAACGCGTGTCCGCGGAACAAGATCCGCGATCAACCGTGCGTACGTCGACCCGACCAGGCCGCTCCCGACGATGAGAACATCCACGCTGCGTGGCAGGTCGTCCCCCGTGCAGCCGCCGACGAATCTCGGACCGGTCACGCTCAGCTCCCAATCAAAAACTCGACATGTGAGCGATGCTCAGCCGTCGCCTGGTCTTGGCGTGCTGTCTGATCAGCAGATTCCATGTTTCTGATCCCACACGCGGAGGTCCTGCTCAGCGCGTGACGGCCGAGCGTCCCGCGCCGGCACGGCGAGGGCTAAGTCCCGCTGTGGTCAGCTCCTGGTGCGGTCGGTCCAGCGGTCGTGTGACGCCCTCACACCTCTGCGATGTCAGCACCGTCGTAGTGTGGGTGCGAGCTCGCCCGGGTGTCGAGTCACCTCTTCATGTGTCGTGTTTGCGGGCGGCAGATCATCTAGTGTCGGTCGCCCTCGGAAGACTTGTATCAACCAGGTGAGAGCGGTTCGACATGAAGGCGCGTGAGCCCATCCGCAGGTTGCCGCTGGCCGGTGACTGGTCCATGTGGGACCTCTCCGGTCTGCGCAGCGCCGGTACCCCGGCCGACCGCGTCCTTGTGGGGCCGGGCCGTGACGGCGAGGAGCTCCTGCACCAGGCGATCAGCGATCCGTGGTTCGTCGCGGCGGTCGCCTGGCAGCACCCCGACCTGGTCCGGGACTGGCTCGGCGCACGGCATCAGGCGGCACTGCGCGGTGAACCCCGTCGACCGTTGAAGCCGTCGCATCAGCGGATCATCGGCTCCTACCTCCAGCGATACGCATCGAAGAACGACGTCATCGGCTTTTCCGGGCCCACAGGTTCGGCGCAATGGGACGACCAAGCCGACCGTGACCTCACCGTCGAGCCAGGCGCCTCGGTCACCGGAGAGCCTCGGGTGTGCTTCGAGCCTTGGGCGTTGGAAAAGCTGGTCGAACACTGGGCGGCCGACGAACGCCTGCGCTGGCACATGCCCGTCGAACGGGATCCGAGTTCCGTGCTCCGCGGCACACGGCTGTTCCGCAGTAACTACCCCGTGGAACTGGACCGCATGGAAATCGCGATCCACCAGAGCGCCGACGGGGTGAAGACCGCCGGCGAACTGTTCGAGGAAACCGTCACATCCGGGCTGGCCCCGCGGACCGCCTCGGCCCGCGCCGGGTTCGTCAAGTCGCTGTCCGACCTGGCGAGCCGCAAGATCGTCGACTGGCGTTTCACGGTTCCGCTCCACAACCAGCCGGAGGTGTCACTGCGCGAGCAGGTGGCACGGATCGCGGACCCGGCGGTCCGCGCGGAACTCCTCGCTCCGCTCGACGCCCTGGAATCGGCGCGTGCGGAGGTGGCGGCCGTGGCGAAGGAGCCTCTGCCGCTGCTCGACGCCCTCTCTCACATGGATGCCGTCTTCACCGCTCACACCGGCGCCCCACCGCTGCGTCGCGCGACCGGCCGTCGGACCGGGCACGGCCGGAGGGTGCTGTACATGGACTCGACACGAGACGTCCGCGTCGTCATCGGTCCGCGACTGCGTGAGGCGCTGGCTGAGCCGCTCGGCCTCGTCCTCGACAGTGCGCGCTGGCTGACCGCCGAGGTCGCGGAACTCGTCAGATCGGCGCTCCACGGCCACCTCGACCGCGCCGACTCGGACAGGAGTCCCCTCTTCGCGGCGTATCCGGACATCGTAGCGGTCCTGAGCCCGGAGACCGGGGGGCCGTTGGACCAACTCGTCGGCCGGCTGCGTACCACGTGGGCCGAACTCCTTGGAGCCAGTCCGGAGCTTCGCAGTGTCCGCCCCGACCTCGGGCTGCTGACCGAACGCGTGCGGGCGGCGTTCGCGGCGGACGGCTACGGCTGGGCCGCCGCCCGTCAGCACACTCCCGACGTCATGCTCGCCGTGGACCGATGGCAGGACGGTCAGCCTGTCGACTTCCACTGGGTGCTCGGCGAGTTGCACACCGCCATCAGCACGCTGGAGAACCGTGTCTTCACCACGGGCTATTCCGATCCGGACCGGCTTGCCGCCGCGGTCGCCGAGGACTTCGCCGGCGGCCGCGTCCTCGCGGCCTTCCCCCGCCGTTCGCCCCTGATGAACCAGCGGGTGTACCCACCGCTGAGCTGGGACGTGCCCGGCCGGTACCGCTACTGGAGCTGGAGCGACAAGGACACGCTCGCCCCGGAACAGCCCCGGACGCCGGGTGCGGACCTCTGGCTGCTCCGGGACGGCACCGGCGCTCTGCGAGCCGTCTCGTCGGACGGGGCCTTCGACGCCGACGCCGTAGAGGTCCTCGGCGAGTTCCTCTCCGAGGCCGTGGCGGAGCGTTTCGGGATGCTGCCCACGGAGTGGGCCCACCTGCCCCGGGTGACTCTCGGCCGTCTCGTCGTCCAGCGCGAGACATGGCGGATCCGCGCCCGGGAGCTCGACGGGACGTCGGCCCCTCTCGCGGAGCTCGGTGTCCCACGGCACAGCTTCGTCCTCGTGCCCGGGGAAGCGAAGCCGTTCCTGTGCGACCAGGCGAATCCGGTACTGCAGCGGCAGCTGACCCGATCGGTCGGCCGGGCCCTCGCTCAGGACGAGGACGCGGTGGTCACCGTCTCGGAGATGCTTCCCGGATTCGACCAGCTGTGGCTCAGCGACCGGCAGGGCCGCCGGTACACGTCCGAGCTGCGCGTCCTGGCCGTGGACACCATGCCGCACCGGGTCGTGGTGGAGTGAGGCCGTCCGCCACTCGTCGCGGTTTTCTGGGACGTGTGGCGTCCGGTGGCGAGCGATCATGATGGCCCTGGATGTATCACCGAGCGAGAACGGGTGTCAGGGCGATGCTCCAGCCGTGGTTCGTGCCCCTCGTCGATGATCCGGATCGTCCGGTCCGGGTCTTCGCTTTTCCCCAGGCCGGCGGCGGCTGCGCCACCTTCGGCGACTGCGCGTCGCGGCTGAACGACCGGATCGCGGTCTACGGACTCAATCTGCCGGGTCGTCAGGCGAGGTTCGGCGAGCCGCCGAGGACGGATCTGGACTCCCTCGTCGACGATCTCGTCGTCGGCCTGGGCCCGCTCCTGGACCGGCCCTACGTGCTCCTCGGCTACTGCTCCGGCGCGGCGTTGGCCTTCCGGACCGCTCTCGCACTGCGTGCCGCCGGACAGCCAACGCCACTGGGCCTGCTCGCGCTGTCCTTCTCGGCTCCGCAGCACACCGAGCCCGACACCGACCTGCACACTCTGCCGTCGGAGCTGTTCTGGTCGCACATCGTCGCTTCCGGCGGCTTCTCCGAGCAGCTCTCGGCGCAGCCGGAGTTCCGGGAGATCTTCGAACCAGCCCTGCGTGCGGACTATGAGCTGCTCGCCGGCTACCGGTACACACCCGAGCCACCGCTCGACACTCCCATCACCGTCATGGTGGGAAAACAGGACCACGGCCTGCATCCGGCGGCCGTACTCGGCTGGGGAGCCCAGACCACCGCGACCTGCACGGTGCACATGGTCGACGGCGACCACTGGCTGCTGGATTCCGCCCCCGACGACATCGCGCGCGCAGTGGAGGACACATGCCGGACCAGTTGGAGCTGAGCGAGCTGCTGAGGCGTTCTTTCCGGGCACACCGACCGCAGGGACGCTCGGAGCTGGGCGACGACACCAACTTCTTCGAAGCCGGATACACGTCGGTCCTGCTGACGGCCGTACTCGCCGACCTGGTCACCAAGGGCGTGGAACTCACGCTGGTCGACATGTTCCGTCATCCCACGATGCGGCTGCTTCAGGCCGAAGCCGCACGCCGCCACGGCGTCCCGGACCCGTCTCCCACGGCAGACGCGTTGCCGTGGGAGCAGCCGTGACAGGGGCACTCAGCCCAGCAGTGCCAGTTCCTGCCCGATGAGGTCCAGCACCTCGGCGCGGTGGTCCAGGAGGTAGAGGTGGCCTCCCTCGAACAGACGGACCGAGCAGGCCCGGTTGGTCAGCCGCCACCACTGGCTGATCTCGTCGGCCCGCACTTCCGCGTCGTCGACGGCCCCGAGACAGGTCATCGGCACATCGAGCAGGTCGCCGTGCCGGTACTCGTAGTTCTCCACGGCCTCGAAGTCCGCGCGGATGGTCGGCCCGAGGAAGAGCAACAGGTCACGATCCCGGATCGCCGACCGGGACGGTCCCGCGATCTCGTCCAGTCTCTCCAGCAGGGCTTCCTCGTCGAGGGTGCTGGCCGCGGGGCGCCACGGCGGCAGATCGGGTGACCTGAATCCCGAGAGGAACAGGTGGGCCGGCGCGGGTGCGCCACGCCGGCGCAACGTCCGGGTGACCTCGAAGGCGAGCAAGGCACCCATGCTGTGCCCGAAGAAGGCGAACGGCCGGTCCAGGAGCGGCTGGACCGCGTCCGCCAGAACGGAGACCATCGGCTCGATCCTCCGCAGCGGCTGCTCGGCACGCCGATCCTCGCGGCCCGGAAGCTGGGCCGCCCAGATCTCCACCCCGAGGGTTTCCGGCAACCGCCACTCGCCGTAGGCGAGCGCCCCCGATCCCGCGTGCGGCAGGCAGAACAGCCGCACGGACGGGTCGGGGTGCGCCGTCCTGCGCCGCAGACAGGTGCCGGTTCCGTGGTCGGTCGTCCCTGTGCTCGTCATGCGTCGGCCCTGTTTCCTTGTTCGAGGTGCACGAGCTTCTTGAGCCCGCCGTAGGTGCGTACTTCCAGCAGCAGGCCGATCCCGAGTTCGACTCCGAACACCGTGCGGATCCGTCCGATGAGCTCCACGGCCGACAGCGAGTTGCCGCCGGCATCGAAGAAGTCGTCGTCGTCCCCGCCCGGCGCGGTGCCGATCGTCTGTTCCCAGAGCTGAGCCAGCAGGTGCTCGGGCGGGCGCACGGGGGGCGCCGTCGGCAGCGGGGCCGCATCCGCCGCTTCCGCCGTCGGTTCTGCGGTCGGTACCGAACGAGAGGTCGCGGGTGCGGCGGCCTCCCGAGGACGGACCAGGACGGAAGGTGGCGTGTCACTCGCCAGCAGGGCCATCAGGAGCCGGAGCCCGGCTTCGGGATCGATCCCCTGGCGGTGGGGCGTGACCTCACCGGGCCGCGGTCCGGCGAGGTCGGCCGGGGCCCGCTCGGCAGGCGGCCGGTCCCAGCCCTCACGGAACTCCACCCGTCGCATGGTGAAGCCCTCGACACGAGCGAGGAGCGTGCCGTCCGGGGCGATCAGGTCGATGTCGCCGACGGCGGTGTCGGCCTGCGCGGGCCGGCGGCGGGCGTGGCTGTACAGCTCCGCCGGCAGGTCCGCGTGGAAGACCAGCCGCTGGTAGAGGAACGGCACGTACGCGCCCTCGCCGGAGGAGCGCACCCCCGCGGTCGCCGTGTCGAGCAACGCCGGATGAAGCCGGTGCTCGACCAGGTCGCCGACGAAGCCCGGGAACAGGGCGAGTCGCAGGAGCTTCTCGTCGCCGGCCTGCCACACTTCCGTGATGTTGCGCCAGCGCGGGCCCATCGTGAACGCATCGTCGACGGCGACCCTGTTGTGGGCGGTGCCCGCCGCCGTCAGTCGGCGGCGCAGTCCGTCGACGTCCACGGGGTCCGCCGATGCCGTGATGCCAGCGACCCGACCGGTGACGTGTTCCACGGGAGCCGAGTCCGGCTGCTGGGCCGGGGTTGACGACACGGTGAACGCGTAACCGTTCCCGGAGGCGGTGAAGACCACGCGCAGCTTGCGCGGTCGCTCGTCGGAGAACGGGGCCTTGAACAGCACATCGGTCAGTTCGGTGGCCTGGTCGGGCTGGGCGAGCCTGGCCGTGAAGAGCGTGACGATCAGATCGACGTAGGCCGCCCCCGGCAGCAGCGGAACGCGGCCGATCCGGTGCTCGTCCAGGACCCAGTTGTGCGCCGGGCCGTACTCCTCCTCCCAGACAAGGGCCGGTGGAGCGACCGGGCCGGGGCGGGTGCCGGCGGCGAGATCGCTGATCAGGTCGGGAAGACCGGACAGGTCGGGCCCGTCGGCGTCCGCCATGCCGTCGCCCCGCCAGACCGGCCAGGCGATGTTCAGAACCCGGGCGGCGCGGATCGGCGCCAGCTGCGCCGCGGCGTCGATGAAGGCGTTGGCTGCGGCGTAGTCACCGCCGCCCACGAGACCGTCCACCGCCGCTCGACTGCCGAAGAACACCGCGAAGTCCAGCATCGGCCGGTTGGCGAAGGCCTCCGCGAGCAGTGCCGTCCCGGCCGTCTTCGGTGCCAGCACGGCCTTGGCGTCGGCGGGATCGCGGAACGCGACCATGCGGTCACCGGCCACGCCCGCTAGATGGAACACCCCGTTGACCGGTCCGAACCGCTCCTGTACCGAAGCGACCACGTCCTCCAGCGCACCGGGCCGGGCCACGTCGGCGGCCGTGGTGAGCACTTGCGCCCCGAGGGCGTGCAGCTCGGCGACCGCCTCGCGGGCGCGCCGCACGTAGGGATCGTCGGCCGCGGCCTCCGGCGCCATCGGGTCACGGCGTCCCATGAGGATCAGGCGCGGCCTCACGCCTGCCGCGGCAAGATGGCGGGCGAGCGCGAGACCGAGCCCGCCGAACCCGCCGGTGATCAGGTAGACGCCGCCCTCGCGGAGCACTTCCCGCCGTGGTGCGGGTACCGGCAGGGAGCGCTCCGTCGGCGTCCAGCGGCGGTGCCCGCGCAGAGCGACCAGCTCGGGGGCGTCCGGCTGAGTGAGTTCGGCCGCCAGCCGGGCGGTGCTCACCCGGTCGGCGACGTCGATGACGCGGGCCCGCAGCGCCGGCGCTTCGTCCCGCAGGGTGCGCACGAGTCCGAGCACGGTCGCGCGCGCGGGATCGAGCGGGTCACTGCCCGAGACGTCCACCGCCCCCCGGGTCAGCACGGTCAGCTCGGGGGCCTGTCCCGTCGGCCGCCGCTGCGCCAAACCGGCGAGCGTCATCAGGCTGAGGCATGCGGCGTCGAGCCCGTCCTGCAGTCGTGAGGAGGAGAACTCGGCGACCGGATCCGTCCCTGCCGCGTGAACGAGGAGCTCCGGCTCGATCCCCCGCCGCTCGAGGGTCGCGATGACGGCCGTGAGGTCCTCCGCCGCCCCGAGCCGCACGTGGAACTCGCCCGCTGTCTCGATCGCCGACTCGCCCGGTCGCACCCTGATGGTGCGGTAGCCCGCGCGCTCCACGGCGAGCAGTACGTCGAGCGCCGGCTCGGGATCGTCCGGCAGCAGGACGAGGGCCGTGCCGCCGGCTTCCGGGGCAGCGGTGTCCACCTCGTGGCCCGCTTCCCAAACGACGAAGCTCGCCACGGCGCCGGAGAGGTCGGCGACGTCCGCCGTGCCCGCCCGGTGCTGTTCCGCGTCGGCCGGCGCCGCGGGTCGGTGGCGGGGCTGCGGGACCACCGGGCTCTCCGGTACGGGGTCGACCCAGTACCTCTCACGGTGGTACGGGTAGCCGGGCACCGGCTTGCGGCTCATCGGCCGGGGCTGGTCAGCCGCCTCCCAGTCGAGCGGAACCCCCGCGGTCCACAGGCGCGCGGCAGCTCCCAACGCACGGGACGCGTCGTCCCCGGAGCCCGCGAGACTGGCCACCGCGAGGCCGTCCTCCTCGGCGACCGCGGTGTGCCGGCGGGCGAACGTCACCAGTGTGTCGCCGGGGCCGGCTTCCACCAGGATCCGGGGGCCTTCGGCCAGCATCGTGTCGAGTGCGGAACCGAACTGCACGGGCAGGGTCAGCTGTCCCGCCCAGAACTCGGGGCTCTTCGCCTCGGCCGAGCCGATCCGCCGGCCTGTCCGGCCCGAGTACAGCGGGAGCGTCGGCTCGTGGACGGTGACGGAGCCGAAGGCCTCGGCGAACCGCTCGGCCGCTGCAGCCCAGCCGGGGTGGTGGAAGGCGTGCGAGACCTCCAGGCGGCGGCATGCGCGCCCGTCGGCGGCGAGTGTCGCTGCGAAGTCGTCGATGGCCTGCGCGGGCCCGCTGACCACGGTCTGCGCAGCGGTGTTCACGGACGCGACGGCGATGTCCGTCGGGAGCAGCCGAGTGATCTCCTCGGCCGGCGCGGCGACGGCGAGCATCCCGCCGGAGAACGGGTGGGCGGCCATCGCCCGGCCCCGGGCGGCGACGAGCGAGACCGCATCCGGCAGGTCGAAGACGCCGGCGATCGTGGCTGCCACGAGTTCGCCGAGGCTGTGTCCGAGGACCGCCTGCGGGCGCACGCCCCAGGCCCGCCACATCTCGGCGAGGGCGTACTCCACGGCGAACAGCAGCGGCTGGGCCACCTCCGGGGAGTCGAGGCCGGTGCCGTCGAGCCAGACCTCGTCCAGTCGCAGGCCCTGCTCCTCGAACAGCTCCAGGCACTCGTCCATCGCCACGCTGAAGGGTCGCACGGTGCCGTAGAGCCCGGCCGCCATACCGGCGTGCTGGGTGCCCTGGCCGGGGAAGAGGAACGCCGTCGTGGCGTCGGCACGGACCCGGCCGTGGACCACCTCCGGCCCGCCACGCCCTAGCGCAGCGGCGGCCGCGGCGGCCGAGGGAGCCACCACCGCCGCGCGGACCGGATGCGGCGTGCGCCCGTGCTGGAGGGTGGCGACAGCGTCGGCGTACTCTTGCTCGTCCACACCCGCCAGGTACTCGGCGAGGTCCAGCCCGAGCCGCTGCCGACCGGCGTCGTCGCGCGCCGACCAGACGACGATGCGGGGCCGGCCGTCCTCGGGCAGCCGCGGCGGGACGGGGCCCTCGGCCAGCACGGCATGCGCGTTGGTCCCCCCGATACCGAGGGAGTTGACGGCGGCCAGCCTCGGCCGGTCCTCCCGCCGCGGCCAGGGCCGCACTTCGGTGACGACCTCGAACGGTGTCCGGTCCAGCTCCAGCTTCGGGTTGGGTTCGGTGATGTTGATGCTGGGCACCATGGTCTGCCGGTCCAGCATCAACGCGGTCTTGATGAGTCCGGCGACGCCTGCCACGGGATTCATGTGGCCGATGTTCGACTTGACCGAGCCGATCGCCGTCCGGCCCGGTCTCAGCGGTGTGGCAGAGGCCGCCGCGTAGGCCTCGGTGAGGGCCGCGATCTCGATCGGGTCGCCCAGGTCGGTGCCGGTCGCGTGCGCTTCCACGTAGTCGATCGAGGACGGGGCCACGTCCGCGCGGCGCAGCGCCGCGGCGACGGCCGCCGCCTGCCCGGTGACGCTCGGAGCGCTGAAGGACACCTTGTCGGCCCCGTCGTTGTTCACCGCGGTGGCACGGATGACGGCGGCGATCCGGTCGCCGTCCGCGAGGGCGTCGCCCAGCCGCTTGAGAATGACCGCGCCGGCACCGCTGCCGAAGATCGTGCCGGAGGCCGCGGCGTCGAACGGGCGGCAGTGCCCGTCTTCGGTCAGGACTCCTCCCGGCGTCCAGAGGTGTCCGTGTCCCAGCGGCAGCTCGATCGTCGAGCCACCGGCCACGGCCACGTCGCAGTCGCCCGCCTGGAGCGCCTGCGCCGCCACGTGCACGGCCACGAGCGAGCTGGAACATGCGGTCAGCACCGTCATGCTCGGTCCGCGCAGGTCCAGCTTGTGGGAGACGAGCGTGGCGAGGTAGTCGGCGTTGTTGAGGGTGAACAGGACCATCCCGGGCGTCCCGTCGACCAGCTCCGGCCGGTTGGCGACGACATGGCGGAGGTAGCTGTTCGGGCTGGTGGTGCCGTAGACGCCCACCCGGCCCGGGACGGCGAACGGGTCATAGCCGGCGTTCTCCAGTGCGGCATGGCTCGTTTCGAGGAACACCCGGATCTGCGGATCGCAGACCTCGGCCTCGGTGGCCGTCATCCCGAACAGTGCGGCATCGAAGCGGTCGGCGTCCGGCATGAGCGGCACGGCCCGGACATAGTCCGGATGGGCGAGTTCGGCTTCGCTGACACCGGCCGCCGTGAGCGTCTCGGCATCGGGAAACGCGATCGACTCCGTGCCCGAGACGAGGTTGAACCAGAATCGCTCCAGGTCCGGTGCCCCGGGCAGCCGGCAGGCCATTCCGATCACCGCGATCGGTTCGGGGGATTGCGTCACCGCGTGCCTCTCCGTCCTGTTGTTCTCTGCAGTTCCTGACATCGATGGCCTCACTGGGCGCGGTGTGCGGCCGCGAGTCGGGCGAGATGCCCCGCCAACGCGCGGCGTGTGGGGTACTTGAAGACGTCCGTCACGGGGAAGTCCCGCCCCAGTTCCTGTTGGAGACGCGCGTGCACCTGTACGGCGAGCGCCGAGGTCATCCCCACCGTGAAGAAGCTCGCCCGCTCCGGGATCTCGAATCCCACTGTCTCCCGGACGACCCGGGAGACGAGTTCGGCCTCGCCGTCGGCCTGATGCTGCTGCCCGGACTCGCGGATGAGCCGGGCCATCGCCGCCGGGGTCGGGGCGCGGAAGACCATCGCCATCGTGACCGGCGTGCCACAGCGGCTCGCCGCCTCGGCGGCGAGCCTGACCGCGAGCAGTGAGTTTCCGCCGGACAGGAAGAAGTTGGACTGCATTCCGGTCCCGGGGCGGTCCAGGACTTCCCGCCATAGGTCCTGCAGCGTGTGCTCGAGCTCGTCGCCCGGCTCCTCCGCGGAGGCGGGCTGCTCGGGCTCGGCGGCGGCCAACCGCCCCAGGGCGGCCGTGTCGAGCTTGCCGTTGGCGGTGGTCGGCAGCTCGGAAAGGATCACGAGGCGGGCGGGCACACTGTAGCCGGGCAGTACGCGACTGGCGTGGGTCCAGACGTCCTGCACCAGGCCGGGACGGTCGTCCGCCACCACATAGCCGACGAGGGACCCGGTGCCGCTCGGATCGCCCAGCAGGAGAACGGCCGCCCCGTCCACCTCCGGGTGCTGCAGCAGGGCGCTCTCCACCTCGCCCAGCTCGATGCGATGGCCGCGCAGTTTCACCTGGCGGTCGGCCCGCCCCACGAGTTCCAGCGTGCCGTCGGGCCGCTGGCGCGCAAGGTCGCCGGTGCGGTAGTAGCGGCCCAGCTCCGGGTCGACGCGGAAGCATTCAGCGGTCAGTTCCGGCCGCTCGTGGTAACCGGCCGCCACTCCGGCGCCGCCGATGCAGAGTTCCCCGGTGAGTCCGGTCGGCAGCTCTCGGCCGCGTTCGTCGAGGACGCGGATCCAGGTGTTGGCCAGGGGTGTTCCCACTGTGACCGGTGCTCCCGCCTCGATCGGCGCCGTCGTCGACCAGATGGTCGTCTCCGTGGGGCCGTAGACGTTGAGGACCCGCGCGCCGGTCCGCAACAACTGGTCGGCCAGCGCCCTGGTCAGGGGCTCACCGCCGCACAGGACCGTACGACCGGACAGGCGCCCCTCGAGGTGCCGCGCGACCAGGCGCCATGTGGTCGGTGTCGCCTGAACGACCGACACCCGCTCTCGCTCGACGAGCTCGGCCAGTACCCGTGGCTCGCCCCGGGCTTCGTCCGGGGCGACGACCACCCGGCCGCCGACGGCCAACGGCAGACACAGCTCGAGAGCGGAGATGTCGAAGGCGAACGTGGTGAGCCACAGCGTGCTGGTGTCCGGTCCGGCGCCGAGATCGGCAGCGAAGTGCCGTACCACGTTGGCCAGATTGCCGTGGGACAGGCGAACGCCCTTGGGCCGACCGGTCGACCCGGACGTGTAGATGAGATAGGCGCAGTCCTCATGACCGGGTCGGGATCCGACCACGAGCTCGGCGTCGTCTTCGGGCCCTCCGGGAGCGTCCAGCAGGACCCGGCCTTCACGGCACGCGGGTGGCAGGTACTCGGCGCCGATGACGGTCCGGCATCCGGCGTCGTCAAGCTGGTAGAGCAGCCGATCAGCGGGGTGTCCGGGATCGCAGGGCAGGTAGGCGGCTCCGGCGGCCCACACTCCCAGGACGGCCGCCGCCGCCGTGATGCCCCTCGGCAAGGCGATGGCGACGACCGCGTCCGGACCGTTCACCGCCGCCTCGACCCGGGCGCGCCAGCCGGCCGCCGCGGCGGCGAGCTCCCGGTAGGTGGCGCTGTGCGCGCCGTCGACGACCGCCGTGGCATGGGGTGCGGCCTGCACAGCCGCGGAGAACAGGCCGAGCACGCTCTGTGGCCCCGGCCAATGCACCGTGGTGCGGTTCACGGCCTCCGCCAGCCGCCGGTCCCGTTCCGTGCGCAGGTCCATGTCGCCGACCCTGCACCCGGGATCGGCCGCGGCCCGGACGAGGACCGCGTCGAGGCGGTCGAGAAAGGCCTCGGCGAATTCCGCGCTGTGGGCCTCGCTGCTGTAGAGCAGCTTGACGGTGAGCCGGGAACCCACCGGCTGGGCGGTCAGCTCCAGATCGAACCGGCTGAGACCGGTGGCCACCTCACGCAGCCGTGACCCCTGGCCGGCGGGATGGTGCGTCGGGTGCTCCGGCCTGAAGTTGAACTGATGCCGTACGAGCCGGGAGCGCCACCACGCCGGGCCGTCGACCGGTCCGGCGGACGAGGCGGTGACCGTCTCGAAGGAGGTCCGGCCGTGTTCCAGGCCCGAGACGAGGGCGGCGGCCACTCGTGCGACGAGGTCGACGAAGGGCAGCTCGTCGGCAACCTCCACGCGCAGCGGCAGGGTGGCCACGTGGTAACCGATCGCATCCGCCTCCCGCCCGCCGCGGGTGTCGGCCATGACCCCGATGACCTGGTCGGCGGCCGCGCCGTGGCGGCGCAGCAGCAGGTAGTAACAGGCCAGGAGGACGATGGCGTCGGTGGCCTTGCATGTGCCGCGCAACGCCGCCAGACCTCGTGCGGCCTCGGGCGACAGGTCGCGCTCGAGCTGGTCCCCTGCGAAGGTCGGTTCCGCTCCGGGCTCGCGGGCGCCGTCCAGGCGCATCGCCACCGGGTCGAAGCCGGCCACGTGCTCGCGCCAGTACTCGCGGGCGGATTCGGCGTCAAAGGAGGACACCTCGACCGGTTCCGGCAGTGGGGACGGCTCGCCGTTCTCCGCGATCTCCAGATAGGCCCGGCCGAGCTCCGCCGTCAGCCGGCCCAGACTGGCGGCGTCCACGATGATGTGATGAGCGGCGAGGCACAGGACCTGCCGCTGTGCGGTGACGGTGAACAGACCGACCCGCACCAACGGTGCCTGGTCGAGCCGGAACGGCCGGGCAGCGTATGCCCGCAGATCCGCCTCGATCCGCTGTGGGTCGCTGGCGAGCATGTCCAGTTCGAGGCCGATGCCGTCGACGGGCAGCTCGCGGCTGACCACCGTGCCGTCCTGGAGCAGGAATTCCCGACGGAGCGCCCGGTGGCGCGCGGTCAGCAGGTTCAGCGCCTCCTGCAGCGGCCACCAGCGTGCGGGTCCCTCCAGCTCGATGGCGACAGCCGCGTTCGACACACCGATGTCCGGAACCAGTTGCTGGAGCATCCAGAGGGCCTGCGCGCCCTCGTCCACCGGTCCGGTCATCGGGAGCTCCTCTCGTCCGCGGGGAAACCCTCCGCAATCGCCTGCGCGACACCCGGGCAGGTGTCCTCCAGGAGCCAGTGCCCGGCGTCGAACGGGCGGAGCTGCACCGGAAAAGTGCTGTGTCTGCGCCACCCCAGCAGTGCGCCCCGTGGCGTGGTGGTGTCGTGTCGGCCGTGCAGGACGACGATCCGTACGGGCAGGGCCGGCCCCGGCTGGTACCGGTAGTGCCCCAGCCAGGTGAAGTCGCCGCGGACAGCCGGTTCCGCGAGCCGACGCAGCCGCTCGTCGGTGGCGACCTCGCCCGAGACGCCCCCTTCCTCGGCCAGATGCGACCAGAGCGCGCTCGACGGCATCGTCGGCAGCCGGTAGGGGCGGCGGGCGATGTCCGGCGCCTCGAAGGAGGCGATGAACAGCCAGCGGGGCAACGGCAGTTGGCGGTCGGCGAGTATGCGGGTCACTTCGAAGGCGGCCAGCGCGCCGCCGCAGTAGCCGAACAGGCCGTACGGCCTGCCGTCCAAGAGGTCCGCCAGCGCGTCGGCGAGCTCCCCGGCCAGTTCCGCGAGGTCGGTGCGTGGCCGCTCGGCCAGCCTGGCCTGGCGTCCCGGCAAGTTGGCCGACCAGAGTGCCAGGCCGTGTCCCGCCAGCTCACGGGCCAGTGGCACCAGTTGGGCGCATCCGGCACCTGCGTGCGGGAATCCGAAGACCCGCCGTTCGCTGTCGGCCGAGAGCGGCAGGAACCACGCCGTGTCGTCAATGGTGTAGGTCATGTCTGTGGTCTCTTCTCGCCGAGCCAGACGGCGAAGTCCGCGGGGGTCGGTGCTTGGAAGACGGCATCGAAACCGATGTCCTCGCCGAGTTCGCGCCCGATCCGGTCAGCCAGCCGGACGGCTGCCAGGGAGTGGCCGCCGGACGCGAAGAAGTGGGAGGACACGCCGAGCCGGGGATCACCGAGGATCTCGCGCCAGGCCTCGACCAGAGCGCGCAGCGTCGGGTCATCGGGCAGCCGGGCCGGTTCAGCGGTCGGGAGCAGCGTGAACCGCTCGGCCAGCGCGCGGTGATCGATCTTTCCGTTGCCGGTCAGCGGAAGCTCGTCCACCACGAGGTAGCGCGCCGGCACCGCCGCCGTCGGCAGCAGTCCGCGGGCGTGCGCGTGGAGCCTTACGACGAGCGCGTCGGCCTGCTCGGGCGGCAAGGGGCCGGCCGTGGGAAGGCAGGCGGCGGCGATGACCGTGCCGTCCGCCCCGGCGAGGGTCAGGGCGACGGCGGTGGCGATCTCGCTGTGCTCCTCCAGGGCTGTCTCGACCTCGCCGAGATCGATGCGGTGGCCGCGGACCTTCACCTGCCGGTCGTCGCGGCCGAGGCACTCGAGGACGCCGTCCGTGCGCAACCGCACGATGTCGCCGGTGCGGTAGTAGCGGCCCTGGTCGGGGTCGTGCCGGAACCGTGCGGCCGTCAGTTCCTCGTCGCCACGGTAGCCACGGGCGAGGCCCACGCCCGAAATGCAGAGTTCCCCGGGCACGCCGGGCGGAACCGGCCGGCCGGCGACGTCCCGGACGGTCACCGTCGTGTTGGCGATCGGCGTGCCGATGGGCACACGTTCCGGCACCGGACGGTGCAGTTCCGCGGCGGTCGACCAGATCGTCGTCTCGGTCGGGCCGTAGACGTTGAACAGTCGGCAGCCGTGGCTCAGAAGCTGGTCGGCGAGCGCGGCCGTCAGCGGCTCGCCGCCGCACAGCACACGCATGCCGCGCAGTCGGACGGTCGGCTCCGCTGCCAGGTGACGCCAGGTCGTGGGGGTTGCCTGGGCCACCGTGACGTTCTCCGTGTCGATGACGGCGGCCAGTGCGGCGGCATCCAGCCTGACGTCGTCCGGCACCGGGACGACGCGGGCACCCCGGCACAGGGGCATGAAGAGCTCGAGTGCCGAGATGTCGAAGGAGAACGTGGTGAGCCACAGGACCCGGTCCTCGGCCGTCAGTGCCAGGGCGTCGGCGAAGTGCCTGACCACATTGGCGAGGGCGTGGTGATCGACCTCGACCCCCTTGGGGCGGCCGGTCGAACCCGAGGTGTAGATCACGTAGGCCAACGGGCCCGGGACGGGCGCGCGCGGAGCCGTCCGGCCGACGGTGTCGGCGGGCACGACGACGAGGCCGGCCGAAGAGTCCGCCGGCACCGGCCGGTCGGTGACGAGCACCTTCACCCCGGCATCGGCGATCTGGTGCGCCATGCGCTGTGCCGCATGGCCGGGGTCGAGCGGAAGATAGGCCGCTCCTACCGTCCAGACGCCCAACGCCGCGGCTGCCGCAAGCGGCCCGCGGTCCGCGAAGAGACCGACCACGTCGCCGGGGCCCACGCCGGCCTCGCTCAGACGCTCAGCGACCCCGGCCGCCGTCTCCAGCAGCCGACGGTAGCTCCAGTCGCCCACGGCGAGCGTGTCCGGGCTCCGCTGCGCCTGTGCGAAGACGAGTTCGGGAACGGTGACCGGGGAGTGGGTCGGCCAGTCGCAGGCGGTGGCATTCAGCCGGGTGCCGATTCTCCGGTCGTCCTCGCTGCTGAGGTCCACGGCGCCGACCGGTGCCGCAGAGTCGCCGCCCAGACCGATGAGCAGACTCTCGTAGCGGTCCAGCAGTGCCGCGATGTCGTCGGCGTCGTGCGCTTCGGTGCTGAAGACGGCGCGGACGTCGATGGCGTCGGGCCCGGCGAAGACGATGAACTCCAGGTCGAGACGGCTCAGTCCGTGGCCCACGTCGAGCAGCGTCACCGGAAGGCCCGTCATGCTGAGCTCCTCGTCCGGCATGGCCGGACGGAAGTTGAAGGAGTGGTGGAACAGCGGCGTGCGCCAGTGCCCCGACCGGTTCTCCAGCATCGGCTGGACGGCCTCGAAGGACGCCTCGCCGTGTTCCAGCCCGGTGAGGAACACGGAACGCACGGTCTTCACCAGGTCGTCGAACCGAGCGTCCAGGTCGACCGGTACGCGCAGCGGCAGGGTGCTGACGTGATAGCCGAGCGTCTCTCCCGCGCCGCTGCGGCGCGTGTTGACCGGGACGCCCACGACGAGGTCAGGGCCGGCGCCGTGGCGGACCAGGAGCAGGTAGAACGCGGCGAGCATCACGATGTTCTCGGTGGAACGGGTCCGGGCCCGCAGCCGGGACACGGCGGCCACCGCCTCACGGCTCAGCGACCGGTCGAGCCGCCCGCCCGCGAAGGTGGGGCGGGCGGGGACCTGCCGGGCCCCCGGCAGGACCGACTCGGCCGGGTCGGCTCCCGCCAGATGAGAACACCAGTAGTCGAGCGCCTCCTGGTCGGGGGCGGATTCCGGGGATGCCGGGACCTCGCCCGCCAACTCGGGCGGCAGCTCACGCCCGGATGCGAAGGCGTCGTAGAGGAGGCTCGTCTCGCGCATGACCACCCATGCCGTGGTCCAGTCGGCGATCAGGTGGTGCAGCACGAAGCAGACCACGGTCGAGGTGGGGAGCATGACCGCATAGGCCTTGCCCAGCGGCCCGTTCTCGACGTCGAGCGGTGTGGCGATCAGCTCGGTGAGCGTCTCGTCCAGTTCCTCCTCGGCGCACGCGATCGTCTCCAGCGCCATGCGTGCCCGGCCGGCATCGAGGACTCGCCTCGTCAACCGTGAGCCGTTGCCGGGGAAGGTGGTGCGCAGCGCCGGGTGGCGGCGAGCGATCTGGTTCAGTGCCTCCTGCAGCGGCCACCAGCGCAGGGGCGCGTCAACGCGCAGGGCGAAGCCGATGTTGCAGATGCCGCGTCCGGCCGCCAGCCGGTGCAGCATCCACTGGGCTCGTTCCTTGGCGGTGACGGGGAGTTGGCGCTCGTGCGCCAAGGCCGAGGACACGTCAGCTCGCCCCCTGTGCCTGGAGCACATCCGCGAACGCACGCAGGGTCGGATTGTCGAACATGGTGACGATTCCGACGCGGATTCCGAACTCCTCCCTGATGCCTGCCATCAGCTCCACGGCGGTCAGCGAGGACCCGCCGAGCTCGAAGAAGTCGTCGTCGGGTGCGACCTCGCGGCCCAGCAGCTTCGTCCAGAGCGCGCCGAGCCGCTCGAGGACCGCTCCGCCCTGGGCCGCCGGTGCCTGTGCCTGTGCCTGTGCCGGCACCATCACCGGCACCGGCGCGACGGTCGGGGCCTGATCCGCGGCCGGCACCGCCGGTCGTACGACGGCGACCGGCAGAGGAACCGAAGGTACCGCTACGGCGCCTGCCGGCTCTGCCTCGGCCAGGGGCACCGGGCTGTCGTCGACGTACGGGCGCACGGCCACCTGGGAGGGTCGGCCGGCCCCGAGAAGCGCCAGGAACAGCCGTCCGCCGGCTGCCGGTGCGATGCCCTCGACACCGGTAGCCGCCGTGGTGCCGCTGTCAGCCGGACGCTGCCCGGCCGGCGGCCCCGCGACGAACCCGTCGTCGCTGATCCGGCGCATGGTGTAGCCGTCGATCCTGCCGACGGGCCGGCCGTCGTCCGCCGCGTAGAGACCGATGTCGGCGACGATCAGCCCGTCACCGGCCGGGCGGCGCCTGATGTGGCTCGTCAGCCTGGCGGGGAGGTCCTCGTAGACTTCGAACGCGTCGTACCCGAAGGGCAGATGAGCTGCGTCGATGCCCGAGGTCCGGGCCTCGGCGGTCGCGTTGTCCAGCAGTGTCGGGTAGAGCGGGTAGTCGGCCACCTCGTGCGCAAAGGGCGCCGCCAGCACCATGTCGACAAGCTTCTCCAGGTGCCCGTCCGTGCCGACGGTGACCTTCTCGATGTTGTCCCAGCGCGGCCCGAAGGTGAAGAACGCGTCGTTCATCTGCGTGGCGACCTCGAAGACCGCGGGCGTGCTGAGCCTGGCCCGCAGAGCCGAGAGATCGCTGCCGGGTGCCAGCCGGGGCGTGTCGAGCACGGCGATCGTCCCGGTGGAGTGGGTGATCGCGGCTCCGCTGCCCTCCGCGGTCCGCGAGGAGAGGGTGAAGCGCCAGCCCGCTCCGTCCGGCTCGAAGGCGATCTCGGCGTCCCGGGGACGTTCCACCACCAGGGCCTGCTGGAACACCACATCGCTCAGGCGCACGGGGGTGCGGCGAGGGCCGATCGCTTCGCGGAACGCGCGGACCACCATGTCGAGGTGGCCGGTGCCCGGCATGACCGGCTTGGCGCCGACCCGGTGCTCGTCGAGCATGGGGTCGGTGGCCGCGTCCAGCCGGCCGGTCCACACACGGGTGCCCGCGGGGCGGTCGTCCCGCGCCGCCATGCCGGCGTCACGCCATGAGGGCCAGTTGACGCTCAGCGCCGTGACGCCCTCACGGGTCAAGGACCTGGCATAGGCGTCGAGGAAGCAGTTGGCCGCCGAGTAGTCGGCGCTGCCGACGAGGCCGTTGAGGGCGGCCCGGCTGGAGAAGAGGACGATGAAGTCGAGCGGAGGGTGGTCGGACAAGGCCTCGGTGAGCGCGAGCGTCCCCTGGACCTTGGGCCGCAGTACCGCTTCGGCCTCCTCTCGGCGCCGGCCGAGCAGCAGGCCGTCTCCCGCGATACCCGCGAGGTGCACGACGCCGTTGACGGCTCCGTGCCGTGCCCTGACCTTGTCGAACAGCCGCCGGACCGCCCGGCCATCGGCGATGTCGCAGGCTTCCGCCTGCACCGTGGCACCGAGGCGTTCCAACTGCGCGGTCTGCGCCTTGAGGCGCTCCGGGGAGGGCAGGTTGCGTCCGGCGAGCACCAGGTGGGGGCGCATGCCGGTGCCGGCGAGGGCCTGGGCGACAGCGCCGCCGAGTCCGCCGAATCCGCCGGTGAGCACGTAGACGCCGCAGCGGCGGAGTGCCGGAGCCGTCGACGCGGCCGGACGGTACACCCGTTCTGCGCGGACCCACCGCCCCCGGCCGCGCAGTGCGACCACCGGCTCCGGCGCGGGGGACGCGATCTCGGCCGCCAGGTCCTCCTCGCGGTAGGAGTCGCAGACGTCCACCAGACGGCACGTCAGCTCCGGTGCCTCGAGCGCCAGGGTGCGGACCGCGCCGTGCAGTGCGGCCTTCACGGGGTCGACCGGCTCGGCACCGGTCACATCCGCCGAGCGGCCGGTGATGACGAGCACGCCCCCGGTCCCGACATGACGGGTGCCGCAGCGGACCAGCGCGGTGAGACTGTGGTAGGCCTCGTCCAACTGTCCCGCGGCATTGCCCGCGGTCGGCTGCGGCCAGGCGGGCACCGTCAGCGCGTGCACCAGCAACCGCGGCACTTCCCCGCGATGTGCCAGAGCCTCGAAAACGCGGTCCAGGTCGTCCTCGGATGCGAGGCGTACCCGGAACTCGTCGTCGGCCGCCTCGAACACGTTGCCCGTCCGCACCCCGACGGGCCGGTAACCGGCCTGACGCAGGCTCAGCAGGACCCGCAGCGCGTCCTCGGGCTCCTCCGGCAGCAGGGCCAGCGCTGTCCCCAGGTCCTCGCCGTGGACGGAGGGCTCCAGGTGGGGGCGTTCGACCCAGGTGAAGGTCGTGAACGGATCGGCTCCGGCAGAGGTCACGGGCTCCTCCGTGGGATTCGGTTCCGGACGCGGGGACTCGGTGGGGGCGGAGGTCTCGGCGGTGCCCGGTAGTTCCAGCCAGTGCCTGGAGCGCTGGTACTGGTAGCCCGGCAGCGGCACCCGGCGCACCGGTCGCCGGCCGCGGATCGCTTCCCAGTCGACCGTGTGGCCTTCGACCCACACGGTGGCGGCCGCCGACAGCGCGGCCCGCAGATCGTCCCCCTCGCCCGTACGCGTGAGCGTCGGCACGGCGAGGACGGACCGGTCCGCCGGATACTGCCGTACCAGGCTGGTCAGCACGCGTCCGGGCCCGGCCTCGATGACCAGCGCGCCCGAGTCACCGAGCACCTGGTCGAGCGCCAGATCGAAGCGGACCGGTTCCACCAGCTGGCGCGCCCAGAACATCGGATCGAGCGCCTGCGTGGACACCTGCTCGCCGGTGGCCGCCGACACCATCGGCACCTGCGGCTCGCGCAGCACCACACCGTCGAACGCCGCCGCGAACATGTCGACGGCCGCGGCCATCGACGGGCTGTGGAAGGCATGCGATGTCGCCAACCTGCGGCAGGAGAGGCCGGCTTCGTCGAGCACGGCGAGCGCCTCGGTCATTCGGTCGGCCGCGCCGGCCACCACGGTCTGCCGCGGCCCGTTGACGACTGCGACGGTGGCGCCGTCGGGGAGCAACGCCGCGACCTCGCTCGGGGTCGCCGCGACGGATGCCATGACACCGGGCTCCATAGCCGCCATCGCCGTGGCGCGGGCCAGCACCAGGCGGGCCGCGTCATCGGGTTCCAGAACGCCGGCGACGGCGGCAGCGGTGATCTCGCCCACGCTGTGCCCCACCACCCCGGCCGGCTCCACGCCCCAGGACCGCCACATGGCGGCCAGCGCGTACTCGACGGCGAACAGCAGCGGCTGGGCCACCGCCGTGTCCACCACCGCCTCGGCGTCTCCCGCCGACCACGCTTCGCGGAGGGCGGCGCCCGATGTGCCGAGACGCTCGAACCGCTCGAAGCACTCGTCCAGCGTCCGGGTGAAGACGGGGTCCGCACCGTGGAGGCCCGCCGCCATCCGTGGATGCTGTGATCCCTGTCCCGGGAAGGCGAAGACGATGGGGCGCCGCTGTCCGCCGGTCGACCGGACCACCTTGTCCCGGGCCACGGCCTCCGCGACCTCCGCCGCCTCGTCGGCCACCACCGCCGCTCGGACGGGGTGCTCCGTACGGCCGTCCTGGAGGGTGCCCGCGACGTCGGCGAGCGGGGCGGCGGCCTCGCCGCCCAGGTGCTCGACGAGCAGCGGCTCGTAGTCGCGGACAGCCTGCTCGGAGCGCGCGGACCAGACGATCACCTGGGGCCGCTGGTGGGGTTCGCCGATGGTCGGCACCGGCGCTTCCTGCAGGATCAGGTGTGCGTTGGTGCCGCCGAAACCGAGCGAGTTCACCGCTGCGAAACGCGGCCGGTCCGGCGTGCGCGGCCAGGGCACGAGGGCGTCGTCCACCCTGAACGGGGACTGCTCGATCTTCAGTCGTGGGTTGGGCTCGGTGAAGTTGGCCGTCGGCACGCGCTGCTCGTGGGCAAGGCACAGCACCGCCTTGACCAGTGCCGAGATCCCGGCCGCGTGACCGAGGTGACCGATGTTGCCCTTGACCGAGGAGAGCGCCACCGGGCTGGTGCGCTCAGCCGCCCCGGCGGCTTCGAAAGCGGCGGTGAGCGCCGCCACCTCGATCGGATCGCCGAGTGAGGTGCCCGTGCCGTGAGCCTCGACGAAGTCGATGTCGGCGGCGGTGACTCCGGCCAGGGCCATCGCCTCGGCCATCGCGCCCACCTGTCCGACGACGCTGGGGGCGGAGAAGCCTGCCTTGGTGGCGCCATCGTTGTTCACCGCGGAGGAGCGGATGACCGCCCAGATGTGGTCGCCGTCGGCGATGGCGTCGGAGAGCCGCTTGAGCAGGATCGCACCTGCCCCGGTACTGAAGACCGTTCCGCTGGCATGCTTGTCGAACGGCCGGCAGTGGCCGTCGGATGACATCGGGCCGCCCGGGTCCCACTGGTAGCCGTGGTGCACGGGTATCTCGGCCTCGGATCCGCCTGCGATGGCGTAGTCGCACTCTCCGGCCCGGAGCGCCTGGCAGGCCAGGTGGGTGGCCACGGCCGAGCTGGAGCACGCGGTCGAGATCGTGAGCGCCGGTCCGCGGAATCCGAACCGGTAGGCGACATGGGTCGCCAGGAAGTCCGGGTAGCTCAGCGTGCTGGACGCCAGGCCGCTGGCTGAGAGCAGCTGGTAGCCCGCGCCGGCACGGACATGCACATCGAGGTAGGTGTTGACACCGGTGGAGCCGAAGACGCCCACCCCCTCCGCGATGCGCTGGGGGTCGTATCCGGCGTTCTCGACGGCGTCGTGCGCCACCTCGAGGAACATCCGGATCTGCGGGTCCAGTACGGCCGCGTCCCGCGGGGTGAACCCGAAGAACTCGGCGTCGAACGCCTCGATGTCGGGTGTCTCGGCGTACGCCTTCACATATGAGGCGTCGGCGAGCAGCTCCGGGCGCACGCCCGCGGCGAGCAGCTCCGCATCCTCGGGAAACGTCACTGCTTCCTGACCCTTGGTCAGGTTGTCCCAGAAGTCCGCGGTGTTGCGGGCACCCGGAAAGCGGCTTGCCAACCCGATCACCGCGATGCTGTCGTCCGGGTACGTGTTCACGCGTTGCTCTCCTTCAGTCGCGCTGATGCTCGCGCCGCCAGCCGGCGGGAGCGCAGATCGGCGAAGCGGGTGACGGGTTCCCGCCGGTAGCGGGCCGGGGTCGACGAGACGGCGCCGGACAGGTATGCCGCCAGGGCGCGGACTCCGGTGTGCTCGAACAAGGCCGCGACCGGGAATTCCCGCGCGAGTGTCTCTTCGAGTTCCTGATGGGCTCGGGCGATCAGCAGGGAACTGGCGCCGAGAGCGAAGAAGGTGCGGTCGACAGGTACCGAGTCCACACCCAGCAGCCGCGCCCACACCTCGGCCACCAGGCGCTCGAGTTCGGTCTGCGGCCCTGCGGCCGGCGTCGGCGTTGCCGGGGGCGGCGCCGGCAGTGCGGCTCGGTCGGTCTTGCCGTTCGGGGTCAGAGGGATACGGGGGATCGGTACCACCGCGACCGGCAGCATGTGTTCCGGCAGGCGGACCCGCAGGAAGGCACGGACCGATTCCACGCTCGGGGCCGGGCCGTCCGCCGCAGGCACGACGTAGGCGATCAGTCTCGGCGCTCCGTCGGGACCCCGCCGGACGGCGGCCGCTGCGTCTCGGACGGCCGGGTGGCCGAGCAGCGCACGGTCGATCTCGGCCGGCTCGGTGCGGATTCCGAGGATCTTGGCCTGGTCGTCGCCGCGTCCGGCCAGCGCGATCAGCTCCTGCGAGTGGTAGCGGCCCAAGTCCCCGGTGGCGAACCGACGGTGGCCGGGCACCGGATCGGGCGCGAACACCTCGGCCTGCTCGCCTCGCGCACCGGCACTCAAGGCCAGGTACGGGCTGCGCACCACCACGGCGCCCAGTTCCCCCACCGCCGCGCGCCTGCCGTACCGGTCCAGGACCAGCACCTCGGCACCGGGAGCCCCGGCAGCGATCGTGACCGGATCCGACTGCGGCTCTCCGGGATCGAGCACGCGCGCACTGACCAGCTGCGGCGTTTCGGTCGTGCCGTATCCGTGCACCACGACGGCCCGCGGGGCCCAGTGCCGGATCGCCGCGACGTCGGCCGCCGTGAGAGCGTCACCGGAGCAGCACACCAGCCGCAGATCGGTGAGGACCGGAGCCTGCCGGGCGAGTGCGACGAGCCGGCACATCGCGGGAGTGACGTGCGCGATCGTCACCCTCTGTACGGCGAGCCACTCCCGCAACTCACGGGACGCCCTGGTGAGCCCGGCGGGTGGCACGCACAGCGTCGCACCCGTCCACAGCGGCGTGAAGACGTCCCGCAGCAGCGGATCGTGACCGAGGCCGGAGAGCATGGCGAACCGGTCGGCGGGCCCGATGGCGTGGGCACTCACGTACCAGTGCAGGAAGTGCGCCAACGGGCGCGAGCTGCCGACGACGGCACGGGGTTCGCCCGTCGTACCGGAGGTGAACGCCACATAGGCCGGCGTTTCCGGACTCGACGGTGCCGACGGCCACGGCATCTGCGCATCCGCCGGGACGGCGGGCCAGTCCGGCACCGTGGCCCGCAGCTCGGTCGGGGCATCGGCTCCGACCGCCAAGGCGACGCTCACGTCCGCCGACCGGCACTGAGCAGCCAGGCGTGCCGCCGGGTACTTCGCGTCGAGGATCGTGAAGGCGGCACCGGCGCCGAGCACTCCGAGGAGCGCGGGCACCAGTTCCAGCGTGCGGGCCGCGTAGATTCCGACCGTGGTTCCCGGCCCGGCCCCGGCAGCGGTGACGGCGGCGCAGAAGGCGCCGGCACGTGCGTACAGCTCGGCATAGCTGAGTTCCAGCTCGGGACCGACGACCGCGGTCTCCCGGGCAGACGCCGTGGCGACCCGCGTCAGGCCGGCCAGAAGGTCGGGCACGTCGTCACGGAGATCGGGCCAGGCGGGCTCCGGCGCGGCAAGGCGGTGGCTGCCCACCGGCTCGCCCGGCGCGGCACACACTGCGGCGACCAGCGCCAGGTACTGGTCCGCGAACTCCTCGGTGATTGCCTCGTCGAAGCGGTCGGCGTCATAGACGAGATCGATCCGGTGACCCGAGTCGTACCGGGTCACGTACATCGACAGATCGAACAGGGCGCCGGGAATCGGGGGCTCCCCGACCGTCACCCGCAGGCCGGCCATGGACGGCGGCTCCAGCGGGCGCCCGAGCCAGTTGAACCAGGCGCGGAACAGCGGGGCCTGCTCCGTCTCCGGCCCACGCGCCTGCTGGACGATCTCGTCGTACGGGATCTCCGAGTTGGCGAGGGCGTCGGTGAATCCGGACTGCACCTCACGCAGCAGCGTGTCGAAGTCCGTCTCCGGGGCGACGGAGAACCTCAGCGGCAACGTGGCGACGTCGAAACCGACCAGTCGCTGCGTCTCGGGCAGGTCCCGGTCGCCGTACGGCACGCCGACCACCAGGTCCCGGCGGCCCGACCACCGGCTCAGCAGCAGGGCGAACGCGGCCAGCATGACCACGTGCTCGGTGGTCCGGCGCGCCGCGGCCGTCTCGGACACCGCCCGGGCCGCGACCGGACCGAGCTCGCGGCGCAGCGTCGCGGCCCGGGGCGTCGCCGTTTCCGGCCCGGGATCACGGACCGGTAGCGGCAGCGTCGGTACCGGATCGGCGAACCGCTCCCTCCAGTAGGCCCGCTGGGTGTCACCAGGCTCTCCGACCAGCCGAGCGTTGCGCCGGGCACTCAGGTCGAGCGGGCGCACCGCGGGCTCCGGCAGGTCGGGCTTTCGGGCCGCCAGCAGGGCGTTATAGACGGCCCCCAGTTCCTCCACCAGGATGCGCTCCGACCAACCGTCGAAAGCGATGTGGTGGACGACGAGGAGGAGGTCGAAGCGGTCCGCGCCATGCCGGACCACGGCGGCCCGGACCACCTGTCCGAGGCCGAGGTCGAAGGGCCGCCGGACGATCTCCTCGACCACCGACGCCGCGGTGTCCGATGCGGCGTCGACGACCTCCCATTCTTCGCGGACCTGCGACAGCACCCGCATCACCGGTCCGTCCGGTCCGTTCTCGAACGCGGTGCGCAGGGCCTCATGGCGGGCCACCAGGTAGGTGAACGCCTCACGAAGGACGTCGGTCTTCAGGGGACCGTCGACGTGCAACAGCGTCGGGAGGTTGTACGTGGGGTCGTCGGGACGGATCTGGTGCAACAGCCACAGCCGCCGTTGCTCAGGGTCGAGGGGTCCGCCCTCGGCGTCACTGGCGGGGAGGGGCGTGTCGGCACGGGCCTGGTCATGGACCGCCCTGACGAGTGCTCTGATGGTCGGTGCGGCGAAGACCGCCGCCATGGGGATCCACGCGCCCGTCCGTTCCCGTACGGCGACGGCGAGGAGCGCCGCGGTGAGGGAGCTGCCGCCCGCCTCGAACAGGTCTTCGTCGAGATCGCGCGGCGGGCGGCCGATCAACCGGGTCCAGGCCGCGACGAGCAGTTCCTCGGTCGACGTGCCGTCGGCGGACGCCTGCTCGTCCCCGCCCCGCGACCGTCGCAGGGCGTCGCGGTCGACCTTGCCCGAGGGGGTGAGCGGCAGTCGGTCGTGGCGGATGACCTCGGCCGGCACCATGGCGTCGGGCAGGGTCTCGGCGCAGTGGCGCCGCAATCGGTCGGCCAGTGCCTGCGGCTCCTCGTCGCTGCGCGCGACGACGTGCGCGATCAGCACCGCCTCCCCCGCCTGTTCGTGACGGGCGACGACGGCCGCCTGGACCGCCTCGTGAGCGGCGAGGGTCGCCTCCACGGCGGCCGGCTGCACCCGCACACCTCGGACCTTGACCTCGTCGTCAGCCCGTCCGATGTGGACGAGCATCCCGCCGACGCGCCGTACCAGATCGCCCGTCCGGTACAGACGGCCGCCGGGAACGTCGGGGGCGGCGACGAACCGCTCCGCGGTGAGGTCGGGTCTGCGGTGGTAGCCGGCCGCCAGGGTGGCACCGCCGAGCCACAGTTCGCCGGTCTCTCCGTCGCCGACGTCCCGGCCGGTCCGGTCGAGCACTCGGACGTGGACTCCCGGGAACGGCCGGCCGATGGGGACCGATCCGTCGGGCAGGCTGCGCAGGAGTCCGTCGTCGACCTCGCACCAGGTGCTGTCGATGGCCGCCTCGGCCACCCCGTACGAGTTGACGATGCTCACCCGGGGGCCGAACGTCGCGCGCACGGCCTGGTAGTCGCGGACGGTCCACCGCTCGCCACCGGAGATCAGCAGCCGCAGTGACGGCGTCGCCCTCTTCTCCGCGGCGAGCCACGACGCGAAGAGCCGCAGTACGGCCGGGGTGAACTCGACGGTGTCGACGCCGTTCGCGGCTATGAGATCGGCGAGCGACGGCGGATCCAGCAGGACGCGCTTGGGACAGAGCACCAGACAGCCGCCGGAAAGCAGTGCCCGGGCGATGTCCCCGACATGGACATCGAAGGCCGGTCCCGCCGCCTGCAGGTGGACGCGTGGCTCCGGGGCCAGTTGGTAGCAGTGGGCCCAGGCGTGGTAGATCGTCGCCAGTGCACGGTGCGAAACGGCGACCGGCTTCGGAAGGCCGGTCGAACCCGAGGTGTGCACGAGGTAGGCCAGGTCGTCGGGTGACACGCGCGTCCGCGGGGGACATGGTGCTTCCCCGCTCTCCCACCACGGCAGCCATGGCTCGACCCGGCCGACCAGCTCAGCGTGCGGGGCGCTGTCCTCCGCCCCGCCGATCAGCACCGCGGGCTCGGCCGCGGTGAGCATGGCGTGGATCCGGGCGGTCGGTGTCGCCGGGTCGATCGGCAGGTAGCAACCGCCCGCCTTCCAGATGGCAACGACCGCGACGGCGGACTCCACCCGCTCCTTGTCCACGAGTACGGCGACCGGCACGCCGGGACCGGTCCCGGCCGCGATGAGCCGCTGTGCCAGCTGGTCGGACGCTGCATCGAGCTGCGCATAGCTCAGTCGCTGCCGACCGGCGACGACAGCGGTCCGCTCGGGGAATCTGCGGCAGGCCCGGGCAAAGAGCCGGTGCAGCAGCAGCTCATCGGTGCCGTCAACGGGCGGCAAGTCCAACCCCCTCCTGGTGCTGGCGCGCCCCGTCCACCGCCCAGGACGCCGCCGGGTACATGTGCTGGTCGACCGCGACGATCCGCAGCTCCGAGGTGTAGCGGCCCCCCTCGGGGTCGCTCAGCCAGAGCTCCGACGGCGCAGGAAGCATCTCGGCGATGTCGAGGTGTGCCCGGCCCGGTGGAAGGGCCGCGACGCGGCGGACTGCTCGGGCGAAGTTGTCGACAAGCGCGGGTGCCTGGAAGTCCACGTAGAAGGGCTTGGGCTCCAGCGGACTGCCCACGAACACATGCCGGGGCAGCCCCCGACGCGCCGCCCACTCGCGCAGCGCGCCTTGGACCGGGTCCCTGCTGCGCTCGGGGAGCGGACCGGTCTCCGCGGCATCGACCCGCCACTGCCGACGGCAGACCGTGAGGTCACCGATGGCGACCCGGGGAGCGCTGCGCCGGGGCGACCTGATCTTGAACATGTTGACGACCACCGCGGTGAGGAATTCGCCGAAACACTCCACCACCGGGGCCTGCCACCCGTCTTGAGCCGACGTGGCCAGCAGGTCGTCGTCCGCCTCGTGGACGACGAGGTCGCTCGCGGGTGTACTGGGGGCACCGGACGGATGCCCGTCGTCGGACCCGTACGACCAGTAGCGGTACATCCCCGGAGGATCGAGCGCGAGCGGCGGGTACGTCCGGGAGCTGATCTCCGCGGCGGAGGCGGGATAGACGGGCACCACACGATGCGGTACCGCGTCGTCGGCGACCGCCTGCGTCAGTGCCCGGGCGTCGTCCGCCATGGTGGCGAAGACCCGGCTCTCCAGGGTGTTGAGGGCAACGTGGAGTTCTCCGAGAACCCAGTGCAGGCTGCCGTCTTCCGCCCGGCGGGGCAGGACGTCGGGACTGTGAACCTTGGCCGCCGCCCACAGGCGGCCACGGGGCTTGAAGAGCACCTTGGCCAGCTCGCGGGCGCGGTCCACGGGAACGACGGCGTCGTCCGGGCCCTCGGGCAGGATCTCGGCCCAGCGCAGCTGGAAGTCGGTGCGGACCTCCGCATAGAGCTCGGCGGCCGGGTCGAGGACATCGGCGCAGGCAAGCTGGAACTCCGCCAGCGTGACGACCTCACGTCCCTGGCGCAGTTCCCGGTACCGGCGGATGAACTCCTCGTTCGCCGCTTGCCCGATCTCCGCTGCCAGCCAGCGGGCGGCGTCGAGAACGACGGAGAGCGGCCCGGCGAGCGCGTTGAGGGCGTCGTCCCCGATGACCGCGTCGAGGTCACGGCGGCAGTCGGTGTAGAGAGGTGTGCGGCCGCCGGCCGCCAAGGCAGAAGAGCGGGCGGCGCGTTCTTGGGCAGCCGGTCGGCGCCGGACGGGCGTCGGGTCGGCGGCTCCCCGCTCCTCGGACGCCGGCAGGACGCCGATGGCTCCGCCGAAGGCCGCGTCCGCGAGGCCGAGTGCCTCGGCGAGAGCGGAGGAACCGCGGGCAGCCGCCACCGCGGCACGCGCTGCCTCGAGTTCCCCGAGTACGGCCAGCAGGCGTCGGCGCACCGGGACATGGGTGATCTGCTCAACCTGCTCACGGAGGTGACGCTCGGGACTGCCGTCGATGGGTACGGCGAAGCCGACCCGGACCACCTGCTCCCTGGCGAGCTGGTCGATGAGCGCCCCGGCACCTTCGCCGTGGCGGTCCGTCAGCTCCTCGACCGATGCGGGCAGACCCGCCAGCAGACGGGCGGCACCGGGGGGCAGGGCAAGCAGCGGACGCCGTGGGCGCCGGGCCGCGTCACCGGCGACGGTGACGGCCGGGTCGATCCGCACGGGCAGGAAGGGGCGCAGTTCGGGGTCGGCGTTCCAGTGGCGCGCGACCGCCTGCAGCGCCCAGATCTCGAAGCCGACAGCGCTTCGGACGATCCCGCCGCTGCCGGACACCACCGTGTCGGTGCCGCCCAACTCGGCCCAGGCGACTGGCCCGAAGAAGCCGACCGTGTCGTTCTTCGCGCAGTACCGCTGCGCGTAACGGGCGATCAGTGCCTCGCGGCGCGCCATCCGCGGCAGTCCGGCCGGTCGCCCGGCCCGCACCGAAGCGGCGTAGTCAGCTGCCCAGTTCGCCATGACCTCGGGGTTCTGCCAGGTCAAAGCCGAGGCGAAGGTCTCGTCGAGGAGAAAGCCGTTCACTGCTGCCCTGGTCGCGGCCCGGGCCTCGGCGTCGCGCTCCGTTCCCGAAGGGCGTTCCGGCTCCCCCGCCACGGCGAAGGCGTCCAGGCGCTGGAACGGCAGTCCGGCGGACCGCAGCGCCGCCAGCTTCCACAGCAGCCAGTCTTCGGCTATCGCGATCCGGCCCGTCGCCGCTTTGGCGGCGTCGATGAGCATGGACGATCCTTCCCAGTACAGCTTGCGCATTCTCAAATAGCGGCCACGGAAACCAGATTCGGCCGGATAGTCGTTTGACCATGACCCTAACGACAGCCGCCAGACGCAACCTGTCGCAGGTTTGGGGGACGTGCAGGGAAACAGGGCGACACGGAAGGTGTCCTGGCCGGAAATCCACCGAACGCGCAGGCCGCGCTGTGCCGCGAAGTCCGGTCATCGGCAACCGATCGGGAAACCGGTCAAGCCGCGCCCGTTCCGCGGGGAGGGGACAGGGCGGCCTCGCTAACCGATCCGCCGCAGCAGCGGCGTGGGCGGTCCCGCAGGCTGCCACTCCCGCGGGTAGCCCAGGGACACTTCCTCGAAAGGAACCCCGTCATAGACGGTGGAGCGTCTGATGTGCAGATGCCCGTACACCGCTACCGCGACGTTGAACCGCCGGTGCCAGTCGGCGGTGAGGACGGTTCCGCACCACTGCGCGAACTCCGGGTGGTACAGCACCTCGGTCGGCTCGCGAACCAGCGGCCAGTGGTTCACCAGCACGAGCGGCACATCGGAACCGCAGGCCGCCAGCCGCCGTTCGGTCAAGGCCACCCGGGCGCGGCACCATGCCTCACGGCTCGGGTAGGGATCGGGGTGGAGGAGGCGCTCATCGGTGCACACGACGCCGGCTTCGTACGCCAGGGCAAGGGACTCCTCCTTGTCATCCGTCCCGGCCACCCGAAAGGTGTAGTCGTACAGCAGCAGCAACGGCGCGATGCGCAGCGCGGTGCTGCCCGCACGCCAGACCGGGTAGCTGTCCTCCGGTGTCAGGACGCCCAACTTCCGGCAGGTGTCGACCAGGTGCTCGTAGCGTGCCACGCCACGCAACCGGACCGGGTCCCTGGCCGGCGTCCAGAGCTCGTGGTTCCCCGGGCACCAGATGACCTTTGCGAACCTTTCCCGCAAGAGGCCGAGGGTCCACTCGACATCCGCGACGGTGTCGGCCACGTCGCCCGCCACGATCAGCCAGTCCGCGCGCGAGCGGGGGTGGATGCGCTCGATCAGCCGCCGGTTCTCCTCGTACCCCACATGCAGGTCGCTGATGGCGTAGAGGCCGCCGACCGATCCCGCGGATGCCTCCACGTCTCAACCTTTCGGGAAAACTCAAGCCGAACCCCTTAATGCTTCCACCAGCTCGGGAAATATTCAGGTCCCGTCTTTCAGGGACAACACCCCTACTCCCGCCGTCCCGGTCGCTTGCTATAGTCGCCCGGTGATCGAGCACCCTGCGCACTACCGACGTCACCGGTTCTTCATGATGGCGATCACAGGAGCCGTCGTCGCAACCACTTTGAGCGGTTGCGCCGGAGGGGAATTCAGCAAGGCCGACAAGTCGGCATGCGAGAAATTCATCGCCACATACCGCTCGTACGAGACGGACCGCACCTCGGTGACCAAGGAAGGTCTGAACCAGGCTGCGGCAGCCCTGGTCAACACCTCGGACAAAGGGGTCAGCAAGGCCGCGGCGTCATGGCGTGACGTCACATTTCCCGAATCCAGCATCGACCGGTACGCGAAACCGCTCGTCGACGCCTGTGTGCGCGCCGGGGCTTCCGCCGCACCGTCGCCCGCCGGTACCGGCCAATGACGCAGGTTCGAGACCTGCTGTACACCGAGGCCCGTAGCCGTGCACGGCTGTTGCGGGTGCAGGAGTACGGCATCGACCTGGATCTGAGGTCGAGTGGCGAGACGTTCTCGTCCCGGACCCACATCTCGTTCACCTGCACGCGGCCCGGTGCCGACTCCTTCGTCGAGTGCTCCGCCGACGTGATCGGAAGAATCCGGTTCAACGGAACGGAACTGAGTCCCGGTCAGGTCTTCACGGAAGGCAGGATCCGGCTCGAGAACCTCGCCGCGGAGAACACCCTCGAGGTGGAGGCGGTGTTCTCCTACTCCCACGACGGCCTCGGGTTGCAGCGCCACACGGATCCGGACGACGGCGGGATCTACGTCTACTCGGATGCGCAGCCCTATGCCGCACACCGTTTCTTCGCCTGTTTCGACCAGCCGGACCTCAAGGCACCGGTCCGCCTCCATGTGACCGCTCCCGACGACTGGACCGTGCTGGGCCAGGCGGCCGGGCGAAAGGTTTCCGAAGGGCACTGGGAGTTCGCTCGGACGCAGCCTTTCTCCACATACTTCACGGCCCTGGCGGCGGGGCACTTCCACGAGGTGAGTGGAGCGAGGAACGGGTTGCCACTGGGAATACACTGCCGCCGGTCCGCGGTGCCGCTCATGGAATCCGAAGCCGCCGACCTCTTCGAAACCACGGGCAAACTGCTCGACTACTTCGAGCGACTCTTCGGTATTCCCTATCCCTTTCCGAAGCTCGACTACGTCTTCGTTCCCGAGTTCAACCACGGCGGAATGGAAAACCCGGCGCTGGTCACCCTCAATGAGAAATACCTGTTGGCTCCGACCGCGAGCGACGACAGGCGGCAGCTCCGCACCGTCATCGTCGCGCACGAGTTGGCTCACATGTGGTTCGGCAACCTGGTGACCCCGCGATGGTGGGACGACCTGTGGCTGAACGAGAGTTGCGCCGAGCTCCTGGCCGTCCTCGCGGTGTCGGAGGCGACCCGCCACGAGACCGGATGGGCGGCCTTCTGCGCCGGACGCAAGGAGTGGGGACACCGGGCCGATCGGCGGCCGGCCGCGCACCCCGTCGCCTTCGATGTCCTCAGCACGGCCGGGGTCGTCCTGAATCTCGACGCGATCACCTATGCCAAAGGCGCGGGCGTGCTCCAGCAGCTGATGGCCACCGTGGGCCGCGAGAACTTCTTCGACGGCCTCCGGGACCATCTGCGGCAGCGCACGTACGGCAACGCGACGCTCGACGACCTGATCACGGCGATGGAGCGCGCGTCGGGGCAGAGCCTCGAGAACTGGTCCGAGGAATGGCTCTACTCACCGGGCGTCAACGTGCTGCGCCCGGTGGTGGAGACGACCGACGGCAGGATCGACCGCGTGCTGATCGAGCAGACGGCGCCTGCGGACCGTCCGCTGTTGCGCCAGCACACTGTCGCCGTGGGCCTCTTCGACCGGGACGGGACCCGGCTGGTGCGACGCGACTGCGCTGTCGTCCGGCTCACCGGTCCCCGTACCGAAGTGCCAGAGCTCGCCGGACGGCGCGCTCCCGCTCTCCTGCTCCTGAACGACGGCGACCATGCCTGGGCAAGGGTCCGGCTCGACCCCCACTCGCTGACCACCTCGCTCACCTCCCTCGGTCACGTGGCGGATCCACTCGCCAGAGCGGTCGCCTGGCGGACGCTCTGGCACCTGACTCAAGACGCCGAGCTGCCCGTCAGCGACTTCCTGGCCGCTTCCTTGAGCGCCCTCGCGGCGGAGACCGATCCGAACCTCGCACGGCTAGCCGTCGACTGGGTCCGAGCGAGCATCGACACACTCGGCCGGACCGACCTCCGCGCCGCCCGCCAGCGCCTGACCGCGCGCCGTTTCGTGGACGCCGCCCACGGCCGCGAGAGCGCTCTGCGGCCGATCTTCGCGGCAGCGTTCGTCGACTCCGTGGACACCCCCGCAAGCGTGGAGGTGCTGGCGAGCTGGCTGTCCGGGGCCGACGTCCCATCAGGTGTGCAGCTCGACCGGAAGTTCCGCTGGCGCGCGGTCGGACGGCTTGCGGTACTGGGGCGGTACGGCCGGGACGAGATCCTGGACGAACTCTCGCGGGACCCGACACACACGGGTGAGCTGGCGGCAGCCACGGCGATGACGGCCCGCGCGACGGCCGAGGCCAAGGAACACGCCCTGGACCTGCTGCACAACCCCGGATCCATGCCGCCGGCCCTGCTCGCCGCCCACACGGCCGGTCTGTTCCAAGCGGACCAGCTCGCTCTCTGCGCCCCCTACGTCGAGCCGGCTCTCGCCGCACTCCCCCGGCTGTGGACGGAGTGTGACGCCTGGTCGGCCGCCCGGCTGTCCACCCTGGCCCTCCCACGGTTCCACGCGGACGCCGCTACGCTCGGGCTGGTGGACGAGCTCCTGGAGAAGGAGCCGCACCCGGGACTTCGCAGGCTGCTGACCGACTGCCGGTTCGAACTGGCCTGTGCCCACGACACACGATTGGCTGACACCACACCATGAACAGCTCGCAGCGAGAGCACGTGGCAGCGGGCTGGTACCGCTTGGGCGCCACCTGCGTCGTGCTCGACGACCAGGGCCGAGTACTGATCCAGCTGCGGCGCTCCCCCGTGCGGTGGGAGCTGCCCGGTGGGCTCGTCGACCCCGGTGAAGCGCTGTACGAGGCCGCTGCCCGGGAGACCGAGGAGGAGACCGGGGTCACCGTGCAGGTGTCCGGCCTGGCCGGCGTCTACCAGCACCCGAGCCACGGCATCCTCGCGGCTGTGTTCGTCGCCGCGCCCGTGGGAGGCGCCCCGCGACCGAGCGCGGAGGCGAGCGAAGTCCGGTGGGCCGGCATCGACACCGCCCGGACTCTGCTGAGCCCGCTGTACCGGCCCCGCCTGGAGGACGCCCTCCGAGCTTCGGGTACCGCTCCGCTCCGGGTGCACGAGGGGCAGGACATCATCGGGGCCTTGCCGGCCACCGTGCCGTCCCGTGACCGCGTCTGACCGGTCGCCGTGCCGTCGTCCGTCTTGGCACGGAGCCAACGCAACAGATCATTCGGAGGACCCACGTGAATGGAACGTCCGAGCCGCTCGACGCGGTGCTGGACCCAGGCATAGCCGCTGCCGTACCCGAACGGCTTGCGAAGACACGGCAGTTCCTGGAGAAGGACTTCGCAGAGGGCCTTCACCACGGCTTCCAGCTCTACGCCTCGGTGCACGGCAGCCCGGTCGCGGATTTCGCCTACGGCCGCGTACTCGGCAACAAGGTGACCGCGAACAGCCTCCTGCACTGGCTGTGCGCCACCAAGCCACTGACCTCGGTCGCGATCGCGCTCCTGGTCGACGACGGTGCGATCGCCCTGTCCGATCCGGTCACCCGCCATGTCCCCGAGTTCGGTGCCGCGGGCAAGGAGGGCGCGCGGATCGGGGACCTGCTCAGCCACACGGTGCCCTACCGGGACGGATCGTCCCAGTTCGTACCTTCGCTGGACTGGCGGGAGAACCTCCGGGCGGCCTGCCTGGCGGAGATCGACGACTCGGTCGGGGTGGGCGCCGTCCGCACCTACAGCACGTGGATCAACGCGCAGGTGCTCGCCGAGATCATCGCGCGTACCAGTGGGCAGGACTACCGCGACTTCCTGCGGACCCGGGTGCTCGACCCCCTGGGCATGGCCCGCACGTTCGTCGGGATGACGCCGGACGAATACTCCCTGGTCGAGAGCGACCTCGTCGCCATGACCTACGGCGGCACCAGGAAGGCCGGCTCGTCCACCAGCCACGACGGGTTCGTGGCCGGCGATCCAAGGCTGCGGGCGGCCTGCATCCCCGGCATCGGCGGCATGGGCCCCATGCGCGACCTGGCCAAGCTCTATGAGGCTCTGCTCGGCTGCGGCGACGTACCGGACCGGGCCGTATGGGCGCGGGTCTCGGACATCCTCCGGCAGCAGCACCCCATCCCGGAGCCGTCCGAGGACTGGGACAACTGGGCGAGTGGCTGGTCGATCAACAGCATGACCTGGTCGCGAGGCTTTGTGACCGACCGGGACATGTACTGTCCTCAGGCTTCCCGCCAGGTGTTCGGTCAGCCGGGCGAGAGGACGGTGATGGCCTTGGCCGACCCTGCCATCGGGCTGGTGCTGACCTTCTCCTTCAACAGCTACGTCAGCTCCGCGGTGGCGGGCTTCCGGTTGAACCTCCTCTGTCAGGCCGTCTACGAGGACACTGCCGATCTGGGCGGAGGGGGATCGCGGTGACGGCTCTGACGGATCTGGTGCGGCAGCGGGCCCTGACAGACCCCGACGGCCTCGCGGTGGTGGATGTCACCGACGGGAGGAGCCGGACCTGGACCTGGCACGAGCTGGCCGACCAGACCGACCGGGCTGCTTCCGCCCTGCTGCGGCTCGGTGTCCGCCCCGGCGAGCCCGTGATGCTGCAGCTGCCGAACATCGGCGAGCTCGTCGTCCTGTGTCTCGCCACCCTTCGGATCGGCGCTGTGTGTTGCCCGGTGATGCCGATCTTCCGTGAGCGGGAGATGGAGCAGGTGCTGCGGCGTGCCCGCCCCCGGGTGCTGGTCGTTCCGGACGAGTTCCGCGGCCGTGACCACATGGACGAGACCGAGGGCCTGGTCCGGACACCGGGTCGTGGGGAGCAGGGCCGGGGCGGGTCCCTCGAACACGTCGTGGTCGTAGCTGCTGAGGGCTCCGGGCACCGCGCACTCCCCGCGCCGGATCAGGGCCCGGCCTGGCACTCACTGACCACGCTGCTGGCGGAGCCGCCGGCCGACGCCTCGATACTCGACGACCGACGGCCCGCGGACGACTGCTTCGCCCAGCTGATGTTCACATCCGGGACGTCGGGGGAACCCAAGGGCGTGCTCCACCGGGCGGACACTCTCGGCCGGGCCGCCGCCGCGACGGCCGCCCGGCTCCGTTTGACCGAGCGCGACCGTGTCCACGTGGCCGCGCCGATGGCCCACCACAGCGGGTTCCTCTACGGAATGTGGCTCTCCTTGCTGCTCGGCACCACCCAGGTGCTGCAGCCCGTATGGGAGGCCCGGACGGCCCTGCGGGCCCTGCGTGAATGGGGCGGGACCTTCATCCAGGCCGCGACACCGTTCCTGATGGATCTGGTCACCGCCGTGGAGCGCGGTGCCGAGCCGGCGAGCGGGTTGCGGATGTTCGTGGTGACCGGGGCAGCGGTCCCACGTGCACTGGCGGAACGGGCCTCGCGGGTCCTTGGCGCCAGTGTGTGCACAGCCTGGGGCAGCACGGAGACCTGCATGGGTACCCTGTCCGCCCCCGACGACGACCCGGCTCTCGTGTGGGGGACCGACGGGCGGCCGCTGGATGGTGTCGAGCTTCGGATTGTCGACGGCCTCGATCGGCAACTTCCCCGGGGCATCGAGGGGAACCTCATTGTCCGCAGCGCCTTCGCGTTCACCGGTTACTTCCAGCGCCCCGAGTGGGACACGGAGATCTTCACCACGGACGGCTGGTACCGCACCGGAGACCTGGCGGTGCTCGAGCGGTCGGGCTACCTCCGGATCACCGGACGTGTGAAGGACGTGATCAACCGCGGGGGTGAGAAGGTCCCGGTCAGCGAGATCGAGCAGGTCCTCTATCGGCACCCCGCGGTCGAGGACGTCGCGGTGGTGGCGATGCCGGATGACAGACTCGGTGAGCGAGCCTGCGCGTTCGTCGTCGAGACGCGGGGCCGGCAGCTGGACTTCCCGGAGATGCAGCGCCATCTGAACGAAGCGGGGGTCGCCAAGCACTACTGGCCCGAACAGCTGCAGATCATCACGAAGCTGCCGCGGAACGCGGCCGGCAAGGTGCAGAAGTTCGTGCTGCGGGAACAGGCCAGGGGACTGAAACCGCTGACGACGGCCGCAAACGAGCAGCCGAGTCGGAGGGTCATCGCGTGATCAGTCTCCCTGAGGCTTTTGTCCGCAACACCGTTGCCAGGGAGGGCCGGGATGGCTCTCTGTGGGCCCAGCAACTACCGGCGCTCATGGACCGGTTGCTGGAAACCTGGGGCTGTGTCCCGGCCGGGCCCATGCTCCACGGAATGGTGGCGATCGCGCTGCCCGTGCGCCGGGCCGACGGCACGGACGCCGTCCTCAAGGTCTCCTGGCCGCACCCCGGCAACCGCTCCGAGCCCAGCGCACTGGCCGCCTGGCGAGGACGAGGTGCCGTCCTCCTGTTGGAACGCGACGACGACAACTTCGCCATGTTGCTCGAGGCGTTGGGACAGGACTCGCTGCACCATGTCGAAGACCCGGTCGAGGCATTCACTGAGGCCGGGCTGCTGGCACGGCAGATGGCCGTTGCACCACCGCCGGGACTGCCAAGACTGGAGGCGGTCCTTGCGGGGTGGAGCGCGGAGATCGCTGCGGAAGCCCGCTCACTCGGACAACCGCTGCCCCGTCGGGTCATCGACCATGCGGTCGCGACCGCCCGGGAGTTGAGCACGCGCCAACCGGAGACGATGGTCCACGGCGACCTGCACTTCGGCAATGTGCTGCGCGCACGGCGTCAGCGGTGGCTCGCCATCGATCCCAAGGGCTTCGTCGGCGACCCCGCCTATGACGGCATCGCGCTGATCCGCACCCGGTGGGCGGAGGCTGCCTCGGAGTCCAGCATCCGTCGTGCGTTGACGACCCGGCTCCAAGCCTTCGCTGAGGGTGCCGGGCTCGATCTGGAGAGCGTCCGCCGGTGGGCCCAGACCCGCGCGGTGGTCGAGGCGTTCTGGACTCGGCGGCACGCGGAGCCGACAGCCGTCATCGACATCTGCGACCAGATAGCCGTGGCACTGACCTGACCCCTCAGAAGCTCGCGGCACGGGTGGCAGTAGCGGGGCAGCAGCATGACGGTGCCGGGCCGCGGCCTTGGGGGGAGGGCCGGCTGCGGCGCGGTCGCGGCCCGGCGTCACGGTCATCCGCGACTACAAGCAGCCGCTGCCGGGCGCCCGACCGCGCCCGGACCTGGTCGCCGTCGCCCGTGATCTCGCTTGGCAGGTCACGTGGTCCTCAAGAGCATCACCCCGCGGGCGTCGTCCGCCGCGGTCGGCTACTGGACCGCGGCGCGTGCACGGGCCGGGGAGTGGCGCCCCGAGCACTGCGGGCGCTGACGGACTGGGCGACCACGCTCCTGCCCGCGGCGCCGCCCGCGTTCCCTCTCGCCGGCCACTCGCACGTACGGACGCGTGTCAGGGGCGCGTTCGGACAGGGGCCGTCGGACTGCCGATGGGGTGTGGGCACTCCCCTGACGGGTTCCTCGCCCACCCCTTCTCGTTCCGCGTGTGCTCCAGCAGCCAGTCGACCACGCGGCGCGCATAGTCGACCTGGTGCGAGAGGCGTCCGTTGTACATGAAGAGGTGATCGGCCTGGGGGTAGCGCACGAACTCCACCTCGCAGCCTTGCCGGACGAGTGCCGTGTACCACTCCTCGGACTGGCCGATCGGGTTGAGCATGTCCTGCTCCCCGTGGACGATCAACGTCGGCGTCCGCACCCGGTCGGCGTAGGTGAGCGGCGAAGACGCGGTGTAACGGGCCGGGACGTCGTACGGACTGCCGCCCATCTGCTCGATCACGAAGCCCGACCCGGTCGAGGATGTGCCGTACAGGCTGAGCCAGTTCGAGACGCACGCCGTGGATACGGCTGCGGCAAAGCGATCGGTGCGCGCGGTGAGCCAGTTGGTCATGAAGCCGCCGTGGCTCGAACCCATGACCGCGATCCGCTCCGGATCGGCGGACCCCTGCTCGACCAGATGATCGATGGCGGCCAGGAAGTCCTCCTCCTCGCTGAACCCAAGACGCGTCATGCCGCTGCGCATGAAGCCCTCGCCGTAACCGTCGCTGCCACGGGGATTCAGCAGGAGGATGGTCCATCCGCGGTCCGCGAGTTCCTGCCGGTACAGGTAGTAGGGGGAGAAGTTGGGCCGCCACGCGTTGTCCGGCCCGCCGTGGATGTCCACCAGCAACGGCGGCGGTGCTCCGTCGGCAGCCGGCACGCCGCGGATGAGATAGCCGTGGAGCACGGTCCCCGACGGAGAGCGGAAGGCGAAGTCCTCCGCTGCATGGATCGTGTCGGGATCCTGTCCGGGGTTGAGGTCGGTCAGCCGACGGGGCGACATGTCGGCCGGGTCCAGGAGGTGCACGTCGCCCGCGTTCGTCCGGTCGGAGACGGCCAGCGCGAGCAGCTTTCCGTTCCGCGCCGGGCTGACGGCTGTGACCACTGTGGAGGGCCCGGCGACCAGGGGCTGTGGCACGGTCTCCCCAGCCGGCAGCCGGTACAGCCAGGTGCACCCGCGCTCGCGGGCACAGAAGACCAGGTCTCCCCGGTCCGTCTGGATGACGGCCCCAGGGCCGCCCGAGGACGGCACGAGGACGCGGCGGTCGAAGTCCGGCAGCAGATCGGTCACGCTCGCATCATCCAGCCCCACCCGGAACAGCGTGGTCAGCCGGTTGGGCCCGGGCCGGTGCTGACCGGCCAGGATGAGTGACCGACCGTCACGGTCCCAGCCGGTCCAACTGGCGGTCCCTGCCCAATCGGCGGCCTGGCGGACGCTGTCGTCGGCGAGATCCAGGATGAACGGATGCGTGACCCGGTCGATCTCCCGGCCGTCGTGCATGGCAGAGCTGAAGCAGATCCGCCGGCCGTCGTGTGACCAGGACGGGACCCTCACGTCGAAGTCGCCGCGGGTGAGCTGGCGAACTTCACCTGTCTCCACGTCCACGACATGCAGGTGGAGACGGCTGTCGCCGAGCAGGCCGATGCCGTCGGCCTTGAAGGTGAGGCGGCGAATGACGGCCGGCGGGGCGGCACTTCCTCGGACCGGCTGGCGCGAGGCCGTGACGGGGGCGACGAAGGCGATCCGCCGCCCGTCGGGCGACCAGGAGATCTGGCTCACGCCACGGAACCCCGGCAGCAACGCGCGGGCCTCCGCACCGCCTTCCGCCTGAACCCACAGGGGCCCGTCGCTTGGATCCTCGGGTTTCGCAAGATACGCGAGTGCCCGCCCGCAGGGCGACCAGCGCGGCGATGCGGCGCCGGCCGGGCCCACCTGTTCGGACGCCTCACCGGGCGCCGAAGTGCCTGTGACGCGGATGGACGAGACCCAGCGGTCCCTTGCCGGAGCCGGCTCCTTGAGGGTGAAGGCGACCCGAGCACCATCCGGGCTCAACTCGACGTCGCCGAGCAGCCGATAGCCGGTCACATCCCATGACATGAGTCTCGTCACTCCTCGTCCGACCAGTCGGGCGCCGAGTTCAAGGCAGCGGCGAGCGCCTTCGGAGTCGACTGCGAAAAGATCTCGAGGAGGCTGACGTCCTTGTTGAGCCTCTTGCGGATCCTGGCCCGGATGCGCACCGCCTTCAGTGAAGTCCCGCCGTTCGGCTCGAAGTGGCTCGACGCGTCGAGCGAATCATCCTGCAGCACCTCACGCCAGATCGCCACCAGCTCCGTCACCGCAGCCGAGGACGATCCGCTCCTACTGTCGTTGTTCACGGGCACACCCAACTGAATACCGGCCTGCACGCCCGATGGCGGCAGTCGCTCCCACTAAAAATAGCCCGCATGCCTGGCGACGGAACAAGAGAGACCGTGCCGGAAATATCAGCACCATGAATAGGGCGAGAGGCAGCGGATGACACAGACAAGCATAATAATTGACCTACAGCAAGCTCATATTTCACAAGACGCCATAACCGCCAGATCGGACACACATGGTCAAAGCTCCATGGAGACACCCCTTATAGGGAAGAGGTCATCCCCGTCGGCACCGTTGCGCGGTCCCAGGTAAAACAATATTTTACCTTCGCCGAAGATCTTCGTCGCTATGCTCGAGAACGATCAGTCGCCGGCCGATGCCGAGGACCAGACCGGCCCTGGCGCAATCCGCACATCGACCGTGCGACTTCACTTCACCAAGATTCATCACACAACGGGGGATTCGTTGCTTAAAGTAGGGATTTTCGACCGATCACCCATATTCACCACCGGCCTCATGACCGTGCTCACCAGTAACGGTCTGAAGCCGACGGTCAAGCAGTCATCGGCGGAAGACATGGATTGGCGAGCCGATGTGTTCGTCGTCGATCCGGAAGCGGTCCAAGAGGTGCCGCTGTCCGACTTCATCACAGAGGCCGCACGGATTGCGCCGGTAGTCCTGCTCCTCCAGAACCTCAAGGACACGTCGTTCGAACAATACTCCCGATACGGAGTGCAAGGTGTCGTTCACCGTCAAGTCCCGCCCAATACCCTGGTAAAGGCGATCTGTACCGTGGCTTCCGGCGGGCAGTTCTGGGGCGAGGCCGGTGAGACACCGGGGCCACCCCAGGCCCCCGCCAACGAACGCGCTCCGATCTCCCCGCGGGAAAGGCAGGTGCTGTTGTACATCTCCCGCGGACTGACGCACTCCCAGATCGCCCGGGAACTCGGCATCAGTTCACATACCGTGGACACGTACGTGAAGCGCATTCGTCAGAAGCTCGATCTGGGAAACAAGGCCGAACTGACGCGGGCGGCCTTGTCGATTTCCCACCAAGCGAGCAGCGTATGACGACGGCCCTCTGATCGGGCACCCCTCGCGGCAGTCGTCCCATGGGCGGTCCTACGGGACCGCCCATTTTTCCGGTCGCCCTCGATGATCCGGACCACCTTCGATCACCGGAACACCGGGAGCGCCTGGGATCCGACGAAGACGGACGGGCCGGCCTTCAGACCCAGGTCATCGAGCAGCCGGGTGCCGTAGTCCCTGCGTACCACGAAACGGTTCTTTCCGTAGATGAGATAACGCTCACTATTACGCTCGCCCGTGAAGTTGATCGTCAGGACATTGGCCCCTGCCTCGAACCCGCGGCGCTGACCCCCCTCTTTGTTCTTCGCCAGCGCACTGACCGAGGGCACGAGCCACTCGGGGTTGAACAGCCGCGTTGCCGCTATCGCATTGAGCGTGGTGTCCACATCTCCTGGCGGGACATGTGACATCGGGGTGTTCGGTGCAGGAACGAACGGAGAGAAGCTGCACATGTGTGCACCCATCTCATAGGCCAGCATGATGTCGTTGGCGATTGACTCAAGGCTGTCACCCGGCAGGCCGACGATTCCGCCAGTTCCTACCTTGAAGCCGAGCTCGACAAGGTCCGACATGCACTTCAGGCGACTTACCAGGGACTCGTGCCGCATACGCGCATTGAGCTCCGGATCGCTCGTCTCGTGCTTGAGGATGTAGCTGTCGGCACCCTGTTCCCGCAGGTATTCCAGCTCACTTCTCGTCTTGTTCCCCAAATTGAGCAGGATCTCCACGTCGTCACTGTAGAGAGCCCGGATCCTGGGGATCGCCTCGCCCACCATCTTCGTCGTCTGAGGGACCTCCCCCGCCTGAAAGAAGACGACATTGATGCCGCTCTCCTTGATGGATTGCGCAGCTTCAACCAGATCATCGCTCTCGGCCAGGAACCGGTCGTTCATACGCGTGTTCTCGCGGCGCATGGGACAGAACTCGCAGTTCACCCGGCAGGCGTTGCCGATCTCAGTCACGCCCCGCACGACGACCCTGTTCCCGAACACGCTCTCCCGGGCCTTCCGAGCCTGTTCGAACAGCTGCTCCTGCTCGTTCCCCCGAAGCTTCAGCATCTCTATGAGGTCACGCTGATCAAGCATGGCTTTCCGTCCTTCCGTTCGTTTTCACTGGGTCTCAACGAACCTCGTAGCCCTCGAAGAGCTGCCGGTCGAGCAGTGAGGTCAGCACCGGCGGAGCGGCGTTCGGGTTCTCGGCCGCCGCGAAGTCCCAGAAGATCTGGCGCAGCTTCTCGTCGCTGAACTCCTCCTGTTCACGCGCCAATTGCTCCTGTCCCGCGGCCCAGATCCGGGAAACGGATGCGTCCTTGGTGTTTCCGAGCGGATGCGCACTGTACAGACGGCTCATCGTGACGTCCCCCGTGGCCGAGATCGCGACGCTGGTGTCCTTCACCAAGTAGGGAAACATCACGACGTCCTGATGCTCGGTCGGTTCGACGCCGGGCACGAGGTAAGGAGCGTTGAGATTGAGGTCGAAGTCGATCGACGGGACTCGCCGGCGAAACTCCTCGACCCTCTCGTGGATGGCCATGGTCTCCGCTTCGGTCAGCAGCAGCCCGTTGCGCCCTCCGCGTCCATGGGAACGGACGAGGATGAGATCCTGGCGGCGGAAACCGTGGCGCCGGAGGTAGTCGGCCAGCGCGAAGACGTTGTGCTGATTGGTCTTCATCACCGTGGTCAGCACCTTGAAGCTCTCGACCCGGTCGCGCAGGTAGATCGAGTTCTCGATCACCTGGTCGAAACGGTCTGTCAGCCGTACCGCGGCAAAGGTCTCCCTGGTTCCGTCCATGCTGACCCTGATGGACGAGATGCCGCTGTCGATGATGCGGTCCATCTGGTCGCGGGTCAGATTGGCCGCGTTGGTGATCAGCGTGACGGTCGAGTGCTCGAGCCGGGGGACGACGTCCAGGAGATCCCAGAAACCCTTCCGGATGGTCGGCTCGCCGCCGGTCAGCGTGATCTCGAAGGTCTTCATCCGGTCGAGATCGAGAATGACCTCCTGAAGCTGCTCGATGGACAGCATGCGGCGCCGAATGTGCACCGGGATCTCACCGGTGTTGGTGCGGCAGTGAATGCAGCGAAGGTCACAGGCATACGTGACATCCAGGCTGGCCCGCACCGGAGCATAGTAACCGCTCATGACACAAATTCCCTCTCTGAATGCCGCAGCGAAACCTCATCGCGGAGCCGGTCCTGCCACCACTTGTACGTCAGGCCGATTCCTTCGCGCAGGCCGACACGGGTGCGCCCGTTACCGAGCAGCCTGCGCGCGAGCGTGACGTCGGCGCGGAATTCCTGGATTTCGTTCTGTCTCTCCGGCATCTGCTGCACAACCGCACCCTGATGCAGTTCCAGCAGAATTTGCGCCACATCCCGGACCGAATGCGACTCACCGCTGCCGAGATTGAGTGTCGGAACCGAGCGTACCGAGGCGAGTCGGGCCAGCCGCGGGATGAGATCGGAGATGTAAGTGAAGTCCCTGCGCTGGTCTCCGCTTCCCTCCAGGAGCAGCCGGCCATCTTCCAGAGCGCTCTTGCAGAAGGACGGGACGAGTGCGTCCGGGCGTTCCCTGGGGCCGTAGACGTTGAAGAAGCGGACGAGAGTGATGTCGACCCCGACGTCCGCTGCCTGCTGATATGCCCGTGCAATCATCTCCAGCGCGACCTTCGTCGCCGCGTACGGGGAGCGCGGCGCAAGCGGCGCCCCCTCCTCGGAGGGCAGCACGGTGGCCTGGCCGTAGACCTCGCACGTACTCGCGATGATCACACGCGGCGTCCCCGCCTCAGCGACCAGGCGAAGCAGATGGCTCACCGATTCGACGTTTTCCAGATACTCGATCGGCTGGCTGAAGGATTCAGGCACGCTCTTGTGCGAAGCCAGGTGGTAGACGACGTCGACGCCGTCCAGGTCATCTGGCTCCATGTCCAGGACGGACTTTTCCTTGAACGATCCCCGGATGGATACGAGGGGCTTTGCCCGGAGATCGTCGACAGTAACCACCTGGACATTCTGGGCCTCCCACCAATCGGCCAGATGACTGCCTATGAATCCGGCACCACCTGTCGTGAGAACCCGGCTGACCACCGGTGACTCGAACGGCATCTGAGTTGATTCCCAACTGGGTTCGCCGACGGTTTGCGACGGCGTCGGAAAAGAATTCACCTGATCGGGCGGATACCCTGGCACAGGCGAAAACATCATGGCAAGAGAAATACATGGAGAGCTGAATTCATCCGACCAACAGCTTTTCGATCGCAGCCGCCACGTCCACCAGATGGCGCGGGCGGGAGATCGCTGCGGAGTCGCGGGCGTACATCCGGAAGAAGCCGTTCATGCTGGGTGCGGTCGGGAAGTATCCGTGCGACGCCGAGCGGACGGTCTGGCGAGGCGCTCCCCCGCCGTACTGGAACTCCCGGTGCGGCCCGCAGGTCACCGCCAGCTCTCCCAGCCGCGGATCGCCCCAGGGAAGCTTCCAGACGTCCGCCGTCTCCCTCGTGAGAACCTCCGTCGTGGAGTCCAGCGCCGCCAGCGTCTCCGTGAGTTCGAGCCGCTCGCCCTCGGAGAGCCCGGTGTCCGCGTAGAGGTAGGCGATGTTGCTGTCCCCCTGGAATACCATCCGGTCGTCCCAACCCAGCTCCGCCAGCACCGTGTTCAGGGCGATGTGCGTGTCGACGTAGTCGATGCCGTGGTCCGAGAAGAACAGGTAGTCGGCCGCGTCTCCGACGGTCGCCACGATCTCGCCGATCTGGCGGTCGATCAGCCGGTAGGCGTCCAGCATCTGCTCGCCGGCCTGCGCGCGCTCGGCCGGATCCCCACGCATCGCATGCCAGTACAGGAACTCCTGTGCGTGGTCCGCCTGGTTGAAACGGATCAGGAGTACGTCCGGGTCGAGCCGCTCCAAAGCGCCGAGCGCCACCCTCTTCACCCAGGGGGCCCGCGGTGATTCGTGGAACCGGTGCTCGGGGTTGGCGGTGTAGTCGACCGTGAGAGAGGACGGGCCGCCTCCCGTGTCCGCCGCTTCCACGACGTCGGCCATTGCGCCGAACGCCATCGTCAGCACAGCGGTTCCCGCGGAGAAGACCACCTGCTTCCGGTCGGCCCGGTGCACGGTCAGGGGCACGGACAGCCTCCCGACACCGTCGAGCTTCAGTTCCAGTCGCCGCGTCCGGCCCCGCTCCAGCGGCACCGGCGGTGCGCCCGGAGCGCCGGCGACCGTGATGCCGCCCTGTTCGGTCAAGGAGAAGGTGAGTGCCACCTTTCTTTGGAAGTAGGTGAGTTCGACGGCCGATCCCGGCTGTTCGCCCGGGATGCCGGGAACAGCCGTCCCGTCCGCCGCGGGGGCGTAGAGGCAGTAGACGCTGGGTATGCCCGCGTCCCCGACTGTCCGGGAGAAGGTCTGCGGGAAGTGGACCGCGGCGGTCGACAGACCGCGCTCGGCGAATCGGTCGATGAGGGAGCGACAGGTCAGCGAGGTGGTCTCGTACGGGTGCACCGAAGCGAACGGGTTGCTCGCCCGCTCCCTGATTTCCGCCACCGTCTCCGCCCCGAAGAACCGGTTGCCGACGATGCCGTGGCCAACCGGGTGCCGGCCGGTGAGGAAGGAGGCGTGCGCGGGAGCGGTCGAGGACGGGTAGACGGAGGGGAGCGCCGAGACCGCGCTGCTCCGGAACGCCGACAGCCTACGGTCAAGGGCGAAGAAGTCGTGCTCGGCCACGAGTCCCGGCACGCCGCCGTCGACGCAGAAGATGAGCAGCTTGCGCCGGGCGCCGGCCTTGGTCACTGGCATGACACGGTCTCCCTCGGTCTCTCGGAACGCCCAGAAGTGTTCGTGAGGTGGGCGGTGTCGTTGTGGCCGTGCAGCAGCCAGGCGCCGGCCGGGGAGCCCGGGCGGTACTCCCATCGCGTCACCGCGCAGTTCTCGACGGCGAGTTCCACCCGGGCTCCGGTGCCGCACAGGATCTCGAAGACGGCGTCGAACACCCCGCTGTGCGTCACCAGGACAATCCGACGCCTCGGGTCGGGGACGCCGCAGAGGCTCGAGAGGAAGCAGCCGACCCGTTCGAGGAACTCCCCCCAGCTCTCGACGCCGTCCGGCGCCGGTCCGCGGCGGCGTTCCCGGGGCGGTGGCAGGTCCGGGATGCCCGCCGCTCCCGCTCGGATCTCGTCCAGACGCCGGTCGACGACGGGATCCAGGCCGACCGCCCAGGAGATCGCCTGCGCGGTGGCCCGAGCGCGCTCCAGGGACGAGGTCCACAGCTCCGTCACGCCCTGGCCGGAGAGCCGGGCCCCGACCGAGCACGCCTGCCGCAGTCCCTCGGGCGATAGCGACCGGGAACCGGGAACACGGCTGTCACGGCCGTGCCGGACCAGAAAGATGTGCACGTCAGGCCTCCGCGGTCACGCCGGTGTGCCAGGCCCAGGCCGAGCTGAGAATGTCCTGGAGGTCACGACGCGCCGCCCAGCCGAAGGTGCGCTGCACCAGTCCGACGTCCGCCCAGGAGACCGCGGGGTCTCCGGCGCGGCGGGCTGCGAACTCCATCGGTATCTCGGCGCCGCTGATCCTCCGCAATTCCCCGGTCACTTCCAGGACACTGGTGCCCCGGCCCTGACCGAGGTTGTAGGTCCCGGAACGCTCGGGGCGGTCAAGTCCCTCGGTGACGCGGACATGGGCCTCGGCGAGGTCTTCCACATGGATGTAGTCCCGGACGGCCGTCCCGTCCGAAGTGGGGTAGTCGGCGCCGAATATCTGCAGCCGTGGCAGCAGGCCACGGGCGACCGCGACGGCCTGAGGCACCAACTGGCGGGAACCCTCATGAGCGAACTCGCCCAGCGAGCCGTCCGTCGCGGCGCCGGCGGCGTTGAAGTAGCGCAGGCAGGCGAACCTCATCCCGGTCGTGGCGGACTGGCTCTCGATCATCCGCTCACCCAGGTACTTGGACTCACCGTACGGACTCTGCGGGCCGGCCGGAGCCGTCTCGTCGACCGGACAGACCTGCGGGGTGCCGTAGACGGCCGCCGACGACGAGAAGACGAACCGCTCCACGCCGTACCGAGCAGCGGCCGCGAGCAGGTTGACGGTGCCGGAGACGTTGACCTCGAAGTAGCGCGCTGGATCACTCATCGACTCCTCGGGCGACTTGAGCGCGGCGAAGTGGATGAGACTGTCGGGACGGAACCTCGCGAAGGAGCGCATCACGGCATCCCCGTCCCGGATGTCGGCGACGTCGAGCGCGGTGTCCGGAATCGCCTCGCGACGACCGGTCGAGAGGTTGTCGAGTACGAGCACGGCGTGACCACGTGCGGTCAGCTCGCGCGCCACAAATGAACCGATGTACCCGGCCCCGCCGGTGAGCAGTACTTTCACAGCGCACCTCCCGTCCACGCCGCGGCGTCCCGGAACTCCCGCCCGAGCACGAACGCCTCGGCCGCAGTCACGCCGAGCGTGACTCCGCGATAGCCGGCGAGGGCACGGACGCCGTGCGCAGAGCGGGGATGCGGCCCGTCGAAGATCTCGTAGTCGTAGACCGCCAGCGCCTCGCACTTGCGCTCGACGAAGGCCGCGATGTCATGGAAGACGTTCGGCACGAACGGTGTGGTCTGACCGGTTTGCTGCTCGGACGAGGAGAGCACCTCGAAGTGGAGGACCTTGCGCACCGGCCCGCCGGCCATGGCGCGCGTGACGTACTCCACCGACCGGGCCACGACCCGGTGATCCACATGGATGTCACCGGCATGGTGGGTGAGGACGAGCGCAGGCTGGACGTCGTCAACGACCTCACGCACCAGCGACACGACCGCACTCTGCGGGCCGTCGCCGATCAGGGTCCCGTCCGTGGCGAGACCGCCGAACCTGATGTCGTCCACACCGAGCACCCGCCCCGCGGCGCGGCAGGTCGCGCGAGCCCGGTCGAGGGACACCTCGGTGTGCCGGAGCGAGACTCCTTCGGCCACGATCAACACCGTGGTGTCGACACCGGCCGCCGACATGGCCGCGATCGTGCCGCCGGCCCCCAGCACCTCGTCGTCCGGGTGCGCGGCGATCACCAGCGCCCTCATCGGTCCCGCTCCGAGAACCGTCCGCGCCGAACGAGCGCCCCCATCCGGAAGAGCGTCCCGATGAACTTCCTCGATTCCGCTTCGTCGTCCGTGATCAGCAGCCGCGGGTCACCCGCTGCCACAGCGCACTGGACCGACTCGTACGCAGGGCCGTCGACCGGGAGGATCTGCGACGTACGAGGGACGAACACGAAGCCGCCCTCCGCCTCGGCCCGCAGTCTGATGTCGTCCCACTCGATCTCGTCGAGAACGGTTCGCAACGGGCCGGCCGTGATCGCCATCAGGTCGAGCCGCCACACCAGGAACTCGATCCGGCGCTCCAGGAGGTGGCCGGTCAGGATGGCCTCGCGGCCCTGCCGCCCCAGCTCCGCCGCGAACGCCTCGTCAAGGATCAGGCGCTGCATCGCGCGGATCAGCTGATCGGTGTCCTTGACGAGCAGTCCGCTGACTTCGTCCTCGACGAATTCCGGAATGCCGCCGACCGCCGCCGCGATCACCGGGCGGCCTGCCGCCATGGCCTCCTTGAGCGCAAGCGGTCCCGTCTCCGGGACGCTGCTGGTGAGCATGACGGCGTCGACCGCCGCGAGTATCTCGGGGACGTCCTCCCGGTGGCCGAGGAAGTGGATCTGGTCGGCGACACCCCGTTCGCGCGACAGCCGGCGTAGCTCGTCGAGCATCGGTCCGTCGCCCACCACCAGCAAACTGGCGGATGCCTCGCCCTCCGTGAGGGCCGCCTTGGCGAACGCCTCGATGGCCTGCTCGATGTTCTTCTCCCAGGAGAGCCGGGCAACCACGGCGAAGACGAAGTCCTCGGCATCCAGCCCCAGTCTCCTTCGCATCGCGGAGCGGTCGGCAGCGGCCGTGCGCTCCAGGAACTCGGTTCCGACGCCGCTGGTGATGACCTCGACCCGCTCCGTCAGGCCGGCAACTCGGGCCGCTCTGCCACCGAACTGGGCGTCGGCCTGCTCACGGGATGTGGCGATGACCAGGTCCGTGCGCTCCAGGAGTCTGTCGGTGTCGGGCGCGTCCGGCAGGGGGAAGGCCGAATGACGGTAGAGCACCAGCGCAGGGCCGTCGGCGAGGTCGGCATCCACTTGGAGCCAGGCGGCCGAGTCATGGCGTCCGCTGACGCAGACGATGTCCACTCCCTCGGCGCGGAGGGTGCTTTCGAGTACCGCGGCGGCCTCCTCACGGGAGTCCGCGAACACGGGGGCCGTAACGGTCGGTAGTCCGGCGGCCCGGACGGCCGCGAGCATCGGGCTGTTCCGCTCGGCCATCGTGATCACCGTGTGTCCGGCTCGGTGCAGGCCGAGCACGGTGTCGAACATGTACCGGTGCTTCCCGCCCCAGACCTGGTCGGAAATCGTCACCAGGATTCGCATCCGATTGGCAGCCTTTCTACTTGTCGTGATCCACGTCGGACTGAATGGTTTCGATGTACCTGGCCAGTTCCAGGGGGGTCGGTGCGTCGTATATCTCCCGAATGGCCAGTCGCAGCGCGACCAGCCGGTGCAGTCTGGCCGCGAGGCGAGTGGCCAGGAGGGAATGCCCGCCATTGCGGAAGAAGTGGCTTGACGGCCCCAGATCGGGATTCTTGAGCAACGTCCGCCAGAGGTCGACCAGCTGCTCGAGAAGCTCTTCGCTGACGTCCTCCGGATTTGAAGTCTCCGTTTGTACGGTGAAATCACCCTGCGCGGCCCGAACCTCCCCGAGCGCGGCGAGCGCTCGGTAGTCGACCTTGTCGTTGGCGGTTCGGGGCATGGTCTCGACGGGCACAAGGCCGGACGGACGCGCATAGGGCGGCAGCGCATCCTGGATGTGCTGCCACAGGTCGGTACCTGCGGACTCCCCCTCGGCGCTGCCTCGTACGAAGGCGAGCAGGCGGACGTCGTCGTCGGCGCCCACCACCACGGCCGCCGCCTCCTCGACCGACGGATGGCGCTCCAGGACGGCCTCGACCTCGCCCAGCTCCAGACGGTTCCCGCGGATCTTCACCTGCCGGTCCGCACGGCCGACCAGGCGGAGTTCACCTGAGTGCGTCCAGTGGGCTATGTCCCCCGTCCGGTAGAGAGAACCGAGCGTGGGGTGATGGACGAACCTTTCGGCGGTGAGTTCGGGCCGGTCCAGATAGCCCAGGGCGACCCCCGCCCCGGCGATGCAGAGCTCCCCCGGCATGCCCGGCGGCATCTCGGCGCCGGTGCCGTCGAGAATGTGGACCCGGGTATTGGCGATCGGCCGGCCGACGGTGATCACGCCGCTGCCGTCCACCTCACCTGCGGCCGACCAGATGGTCGTCTCCGTGGGGCCGTAGACGTTGAAGAGTCGGCAGCCGGTTGCGGAAAGCCTCTGGGCCAGTGCGGCAGAGAGCGGCTCGCCACCGCAGAGCACCCGGGTATCGGCCAGCGACTTCTCGGGCAACTCGGTGACGGCGAGGCGCCAGGTCGTCGGCGTGGCCTGGAGGATCTCCGGGCGATGGCGTCGCACGAGTTCGCCGAACACCTCGGCGTCCGAGCGCGCCTCGTCCGGCGCCACCAGCACCGATCCACCCACCGTCAGCGGCAGGAACAGTTCCAGCGCGGACACGTCGAACGCGAAGGTCGTCAGCCACATCATGGTTTCGCCCGGCCCTGCCTCCAGCAGGTCGGCGAAGCATGCGGTGACATTCCGCAGGTTTCCGTGGGAGACCTTCACCCCTTTGGGGCGGCCGGTGGAACCCGAGGTGAAAATCACGTAGGCCGGATCGTCCGCCCGCGAAGGCACCGGCCCCCGCAGCATGTCGGCGGGCAGTGCGTCGGTCTCGCCGAGCTCGCGTGTCGGCACGGCCGTCCGGCCGACCAGGCAGGAAGGCGCAAGATCCCCGTCGTGGACCACGCAGGAGACGTTCGCGTCGGCCAGCTGGCCGGCGAGACGGTCAGCCGGGTGCGACGCGTCGAGCGGCAGGTAGTGCGCCCCGGCCGCCCAGATCCCGAGCACGGCGGCGACCGCGCGGGCGCCCCGCGGACAGGCCAGGGCCACCGCGTCCCCCGGGCGCACCCCCGCAGCGGCCAGGTCGTCCCGCATCCGGGTCGCGGCGGCGGCCAACGCCCGGTAAGTGAAGCGCTCTTCCCCCTCGATGAGAGCGACCGCCTCAGGCGTTCGCAGCACCTGCGCGCGCACGACGTCGAGCACGGTGGCCGGCCCGGACCACTGCCTGGAGGTGTCGTTGGCGCGATCCACGAGCCGGCGGTCCGCGGGCGTCCAGTACGACAGCGCGTCGACGCCGCACTCCGGATCGGCGGCCACCTGGGCGAGCAGGTTCTCGAACCTCTCCAGCAGGGCACGGATCTGGTCCTCGTCGTGGACCTCGGTGCTGTATACGGCCTGGAGGACCAGCCCCTGCTCGGACCGTTCGGCCACCACCTCCATGTCCAGCCGGCTGAGCCCTGTGTCAGGTTCCGCCGGCCGCAACCGGCGTGCGGGGCCACCCGCGAACCACGTGTCGGTTTCGGCCTGGTCGATGAAGTTGAACATGTGCCGGAAAACGAGCCGATGCCACGCCGCGTCGGTGGCACCGTTGAGGTCCAGCACCTCGAAGGGGGCATCGAGGTACTGGACCCCGGCCATGAACGAGTCCTGGACGCGGTGCGCGAACTCCGCGAACGACAGCCCCTCGTCCAGGCGCACGGGCAGAGCGACCGTGGTGACGAAGTAGCCGACCGCGCCGGACTGCGGGGACCGCAGGGTGAGCGGTACGCCGACGACCAGGTCCGGTCCGGTGGCACCGTGCTTGGCGAGCAGCAGGTAGTACAGACTCAGCAGGATTGCGTTGTCGGTGACCCGGAGGACCTTGCGCAGGCTGGTCAGGGCGCGCAGAGCGGAGGGCGAGGCCGGCATGACCAGCCGCGCGCCCGCGAAGGTGGGCGCCTGCGGCATCGGCCGGGCGCAGGCGAGTTCCATGGTGGTCGGCCCGATCCCGCCGAGTCGCTCGCGCCAGTAGGCAAGGCTTTCCGCGGAAGGCTCCTCGTCCACAGGCGGCGGCGCCACCGGCGGGAGATCGGGAAAGCCTCCGCTGGTCATCAGGCTCTCGAAAGCGGCATCGACATCCTGGAGGAACAACCGCACGGAGCCACCGTCGAAGACAAGGTGGTGTGCCGCGAACGCGATGACGCTGCCGCCGGTGGGAAGCACGAACTGGCAGCCCCTGATCAGCAGGTCGGAGGTCAGGTCGAAGGCCGGCGCGCCGAACGCCTTGATCTGCTCAGCCAGCCCCTCGGGGTCTGCGGGCGCCACGCCCAGTTCCAGGGAGGTCACCTCGGGCGGCCGGAAGCCCCGCATCGGTACGCCGTCCACGTCCGAGAAGAAGGACCGCAGCGCAGGATGACGTCGGACCGCCCAGTTCACCGCTTCGCCCAGCACGACAGTGTCGACCGGGTGAGCGCATTCCACGCCGAATACCACGTTCGAGATCCCGAGATCGGGGACCATCTGCTGCAGCAGCCAGAGCGCCCGCTCCCTGGGGCCTATCGGCCACTGTTCGGACGCCGATTCGGCGGCAGTGCGGATGTGCATTTCCCTCTTTCCTCGGTGACGATGGAGAACTGTCATTGAGTCGGCTCAATGATGTGGGCTAGGCTTCCGGCGCACTCCTCACTTCGAGATAGGAATTCCGTGGATCCCATAGCAATGACGCTCGATTACCCTGGACATCAGGAAAGGCGGCGGATCGGCGATCTGGCCGACGGGAGCCTTGCATTCGAAATGCTTCCGCTGATGAAGTCTCCGCTTCCTCAGGAGTTCTACGCCGAGGAATACGCGGCACGACTCCTTGCGGCCTCCGGGTGCACCCGCCCGGTCGGCCTCGTGGTGTCCTACTGCCTGGCCTCTTCCATCGGCTACGAGGTCGCCCGGCAAGTGACCTCCCGGCAGGGCTCTGCGCCGGTGCTCGTGGCACTGGACGGTTCCCCGTGTCCGGCCGAGTCCGTGCTGAGCGCCTACCGCGAGGCAGCCGTGCGGTTCGCCGAGGACGACGCCGTGCACTTGCTGCAGCCCACGGAGAGCGACCTGATCGAGCGGCCCAAGGATGTCCTGGCCGCCATGGAACGGGAACTGACGGACCTCGCGGCCCGCAGCCTGAGGGAAGAGGAGCTCGAGGAGGACTTGATCCAGGACATGGTCGAGGATCTGGTCCACCACACGGTTGACTGGCTGACGCATCTGGTCGCCGCGCACAACGCCTCGTTCCTCCAGTGGGAAGGAGACGTTGTCCTGGTGTCCTCCAGGGACCAGCCCTTCGAAGGTCCCTGGCCGGGAGCCCGGAGCACCCGGGTGGTGAGGGTCGACTGCAGCCGGGCGGAGCTGCTCGACCAGCCCCGGGTGCGGCGTGCCATCGCCGACTGCATGCCGTCGCGGCTCTGATCGGCCGTCACGCCACCGGGAGGCCCGGCGCCCCGCAGCGGCCGCGGGGCCTCCCTGATCCCGTCCGCCGTGCGGGCAACTCGGTGCCGCCTGAGCTTTATCGGACACCTCGGTGCACCCCCTGCTCGCGCCGCCCCACCGACCGCCCGTCGGCGAAGCCGAGGGCCTCCGCCCGGAACTCCTCCAGCCGCGACTCCGGCAGCCGCCGGCCACACTCTTCGCGCAGCAGGCCGAGCACGTGCTCGGTCCAGGGCAGCACGGCTTCCCGGGGGAAGACCTCACGCCCTCGGTGAAGACCGACCTGCCACATGGGTTCCAGCCGCGCTCCGCGCATCAGCTTGGCCGAGTAGTTCGTGGCGCCCAGGTGCAGCCCCCGCAGTCCCAGCTCGTAGCAGATCTCCAGCGGCCGGTAGAAGAGCAGCTCGAAGAGCACAGGTGCCGCGTTGGTGCGCAGGTCGTCGGTCAACGCGAGGCTGCGCCCCCAGAGCAGGTCTCCCCAGGCGAACCACAGGGCGTAGCCCTTGAGTTCACCGTCATGGCGAACGGTGAGCAGGATCTCCTGTCGAGCCGCCGACCGTGCCATCCCCTCGTACTCCCGCCGTAGGCTGTCGAGGGTCCACATCACGCCCTTGCGCGCCCGGGACTGTTGCACCAGCGGGATGACTTCGTCGAGGCAGTCGGCCAATGACGCGCGCTCGATCCTCGCGTCGCTCCGGGCCGCGCGGCGCCGGTCGGTGCGGATGCTGTGCCGGCGGTGGCCGCCGAGCGAGGCGAGGTAGTCGTCCATCGAGGTGCCGGGTGCCGGGAGCCAGCAGTCGGCCAGCGGCGACAGGATCGGCACGACGCGTTCGGTCTCCGCGAGCGCACGAGCCGCAGCGGTGGTCAGATGGAGCGCGTACACCCACTCCCGGCCATGGTCGTCGGCGAATTCGACCGCACCGTCGAGAAGGCCCGCCACGGTCGCCGTCACGTCGGAGCCCCGGACGGCCAGCTCGGTCCGGTAACCGCGCCGGGGCCCGCACAGCAGATAGGGCTCCTCCTCCCGGTAGGGGAAGAGCCGATCCGGCCGGTACCCGGGGCTGACCTCTCCGTCCGGCAGCGCCACCGGCATGAGCCCGACCGGGTGGCCTTCGCCGTCCTCCGCCAGCAGGTAGCCGTGATCCGTGCCCTCGTCCAGCGCCTCCGTGGCCGCCAACCAGGGCTGCGAGGCGTAGAAGCCGACGCTGTCGTCGTCGATGAGCGAGCGGATCGAGGGCATCTGGTCGGCCAGGTGCGCGATGCCGGTCAGGTGGACGCGCGGCTGCGTGGTCATGGGGTCACCGCCCCGAAGATGGGATGGCAGAGCATGACACCGCCGTCAACGGCCAGGTCGACGCCGGTGACCCAACTCGCAGCGGGCGAACAGAGGAAGACCGCGGCGCTGGAGATGTCCTCGGGAGTGCCGAGCCGCTGCAGCGCGACCCCTTCGACCTGGGGCAGGAATGCCTGGTTGGTCTCGCCCGCGTGCATGCCGAGCATGTTCGTCGTGACGCCCTCCGTCTGAACCGGGCCGGGCGCAAGCGAGTTGACCCGAATGCCGTAGCGGCCCCATTCCCGGGCCCACGACGCGGTGAGCGAGACGATCCCCGCCTTGGCGGCCCCGGCGTGCGAGAAGCCGGGGAAGCCACGGTCGACACCTGGCACCGTGATGCTGAGAATGGTGCCCCGGCGCATTTCGATCATGCCGGGCACGAAGGCCCGTGTGATGGCGAACGTGCCGAGCAGGTCGATGTCCACCACCGTCTCCATGGCACGCCGGGTCATCCGCTCGGCAGGCACATGGAAGTTGGCCGCGGCATTGTTCACCACGATGGTGGCCGTGCCGAACCTGCTCAGCACGTAATCCCGCAGCTGCTCCACCTCTTCGTCGTGGCGGACATCGCACGGGAGACTGGCACAGAGCCGGCCGGTCTCCTCGGCGATCCGCAGCTCGGCCGCTTCGAGCCGAGCCGCGGATCGCGAGGTGATGACCACATCGGCGCCGCAGGCCACCAGATCGCGGGCGATGGCCAGACCCAGTCCGGATCCGCCACCGGTGACCACCGCCACCTCCCCCGCGAGGAGATCGGGTGCGAAGATGCGCCGGATATTCACGCACCCACCCGGACGATCTCTGCCGCCAGCAGCCGAATCGTGTTGAACTCGAACATGCTGCCCGCGCTCAGTTCGATGCCGAACCGCTCCTTGATCCGGGCGGTGAGCTGCACCGCCGCCAGGGAGTTGCCGCCGACGTCGAAGAAGTCCTCGTCATAGTCGATCCGCGTGTGCCCCAGAGCCTCGGACCACAGCTCCATCAGACTCGCCATGACGTCATCCGATCCACCGGAGACGGCGGTCCTCGTCGGCGGGGTCATGGGCACGGCGGCGGCCTTCGGGGCTGCGGCGGCAGCCGGCGGGAGTGCGCTGTGCCGGGGCGCGACCTGCGGCGCGGGCGCCGGCCTGGGCGCCGACGGCACGGAATCGGCCCAGTCCAGCCCGCGCGCCCGCATCCGCGCGCCCGGCGCATCGACGATGACCGCCTGCGGGTAGGAGCCGTTGACGAGCTCCAGGAAGACCTCGGCGCCGTGGACCGGCGTGAGCAGCCCGGGTCGGTCGGGGGCCGCATCCGCGGTCCGGGCAGCCGGAGCGGAAGGGGCGGCCTTCCCAGGCGCCTGTCCCGCCGCCACCGTACGGGAGGCGTCCGCCAGGCGGCCGACGAACTGGTCGCCCTTCACCTCGCGAAGGGTGAAGGATCCGACGCTCAGCCGGAGTTCACCGCTTTCGAGGTCGTACAGGTCCAGATCCATGACGCGCACGCCCTTCTCCCCGTCACCGAGCCGGGCGTGTACCAGGACATGGGCGGGCAGAGGGCCGAAGAAGGTGAGTCGGCGGTACAGGAACGGCAGATACCGGACGTCCTGGCTGAAGAAGGGCAGGAGCGAGGTTGCGACGTCCAGAATCGCCGCGTGCATCGGGTGGTGCTCGAGGTCGCCGTGGAACTCCTCCGGGAGGCGCAGCTCGGCGACGCGTTCGGTGGCGGTGCCTTGGACCGGGCCGACGCTGTCCCACCGCGGTCCGAAGGTGATCCACGAGCCGAAGCCGAGGTGCTCGGCCGACTCGAGGCCCTCCCTGAGCTCGCCGAGGTCTGGACGGACCGTCGCCGTGGCGGTCTCGGGGACGGCCAGGACGCCATTGGCGTTCAGCGTCCACGGGCCTTCGCTGCCCGCCGGCCGGGTCTGCACCCGGAACCGGTGCATACCGGCCATGGGCGAGAACACCACTGCGAACTCGGTCGGACCGAAGGCGGCGGCCGGCGCAAGGAAGACGCTCTCCCGAAGCTCGAGCACCGTCCCTGCGGGGTGGAGTTCCAGGGCGAGCGCGGCGGTGACGACGAGCTCGAGCAGCGCGGTGCCCGGTGCGACCGGCTGATCGTCGAACTGGTGCTCGTCGAGTTCCCAGTCCCGTCCCGGAACCAGGGTCCGGCGGAACTCGAGGCTGTCAACGGATTCCTCCGAGGCACCCTTGCGCGCGTCTTCGCCACCGGTCAGCAGGGTGAGCGAGACATCGGAGTCCGCCGCCATCCCCACCTCGGCCCAGCCCGGCCAGTCGACGGCGACGGTCCACCGGCTGCCGCGGCCGTGCTGCTGGGCGTGCGCGTCCAGGAAGGCGTTGGCCGCGGCGTAGTCCGCACTGCCGTAAAGACCTGCCACCCCGGCCTGGCTGGAGAAGAGGGCCAGGAAGTCGAGTTCGGGCCGGCTGCGGAACACTTCCTCGATCGCCAGAGCCCCGCGGACCTTGACGCCGATGACGGCGTCGGCGTCCTCGCGCGACCGGCGCTCGATCAGCCCGCCGCCAGGCAGTCCTGCCGAGTGCACCACACCGTGCACCGTGCCGAAGGTCCGCTCGACCTCCTCGACCGCAGCCAGCAGCGACTGGGGGGCACTCGCGTCGCCCCGCACGACGATGACCTCCGCGCCCGCGTCCTCCATCTCGTGCACGGCCGCCGCGATCCGCCGACCGCGGGGTGTGTCGGCGGCCGGCATTCCGGACCGGCCGAGCAGAGCGATCCGGGGCTGGAACCCGGTGTCGGCGAGGGCGTTCGCCACGACCAGACCGATGCCTCCGAGTCCTCCGGTGACGAGGTAGACGCCCCGCTGGCGCAACCGCAGGCGACCGGGGGCCGAGGTGCGGGACAACGGCTTCAGCACCGGGGTCCAGCTGCTGTTGCCGCGCAGGGCGACCAGCGGCTCGTCCAGCCGGGCGAGTTGCTCGCCGAGCGCCTCGACGCCGGTTTCGCCGGAGACGTCCAGCATCACGCAGCGGACGTCCGGGTACTCCTGCTCGATGGTGCGGGTGAGGCCGGCGATCATTGCGCTCGCTGGATTCAGTCGGTCGGCACCGCTCACGTCCACGGCATGCCGCACGAGTACCACGAGGGTGACCGGCTGACGGGCCCTCCGCTGGGCACGTGCCACCGCCCTGGCACACGCCAGGACACCGAAGAAGCCCTGATCCAGCTGCTGGTCGAGACTGGCAAGGGTGACGGTGTCGGGAGCGTCCAGCATCGCTCCGTAGGCGACGACAGCCGGTGCCCGCGACTCCTCCGCGGACCGGAGCAGCTGCTCCCACTCGTCCTCGGACAGGGGATCGAAGCCGTCGGTGGCGGCCGCCGTCCCGGGGACCGCGGCGTGCGCCCGGACTGTCCGGTATCCGGCCCGCTGCAGGGCAGTGCGGAGCAGGACGGCATCCGGCCGGCTCGCGGGCAGCAGCGCGACCGCCGTCTCACCGCCCACCTCGGGCAGCGAGACGGGACCGCGGCCCGACGTACGGCGGACCCAGTCGACCGCGCCCAGGCTCCAGCTGGTCTCATCGTGTGCCGGCACCTGCACGGCGGCCTCTTCGTCCCCGGCGGCAGCGGCGGGCTCGGCCGAGGAGCCGAGTGCCGCCTCGGCCACGGCCGACGGCGCGGGGGGCGATGCCGTGTCGGTGTGCTGCGCGGCCGGGAGGTCCGGCCGCTCGATCCAGTGGCGCTTGCGCTGGTACGGATAGCCCGGTACGGCCACTCGAGAGTGGTCGGTGTCCTTTTCCCGACGGGTGAAGTCCACGGGGACGCCGGCCACCCAGAGCCGGCCGAGCGCCTCCTCCAGGTCCCGGTGCTCGGCGCCCTCGTCGGCGTCGGGCGACGGCATGGTGGGCAGCACCGCGGAGGCGCCGGAGCGGACCTCCGGATGGGATGTGAGCAGCGCGGAAAGGGTGTGGCCCGGCCCCGTCTCGACCAGGAAGGAGGGTCCGTGGCCCAGCACCGTGGCAGCCGCGTGCGCGAAGTCGACCGGATCGACCAACTGGCGGGCCCAGAACGCCGGCGAGGTGGCCTGCTCCGAGGTGATCTCGGCGCCTGTGGCGCAGGAGACCACGGGTATCTTCGGCTCGTTGAGGGTCAGCGTGCCCAGGACCTTCTCGAAGTCCTCGGCGGCCGTCGCCATCATCGCAGAGTGGAAGGCGTGCGAGGTGTGCAGCAGGCGGCTGGCGATCCGGGTGTCCCTCAGCCGCTCCGCCACCTCCGCGACGGCCGCTTCCGGACCCGCAAGGACACACTGCCGCGGCCCGTTCAGCGCGGCGAGTGACACCTCGCCGCCCACATACGGCAGGACCGCCTCGTGCGGCGCCGCCACCGCCAGCATGGAGCCCCGCGGCATCCCCTGCATGAGAGTGGCCCGGGCCGCCACCGCCTGGAGACCCTCGGTGAAGCCGAAGACCCCGGAGACCGCCGCCGCCGCCAGTTCGCCCACGCTGTGTCCGAGCAGCCGGTCGGGGCGGACGCCCCAGCGCATCAGGCAGTGCGCCCAGGTGTAGCTGAGCACGTAGAGCAGCGGCTGCGCCAGAGCCGTCTCGGCGAGCTCGTCCGCCTGCGCGTCGGACAGCCAGAGCGATTTCAGGTCCCGGTCGAGCAGCGGCTCGAGCTCGGCGAAGGCACGGTCGCAGCCCTGCCTGAAGAGCGGCTCGGTCTCGTACAACCACCGTGCCATTCCCGGATGCTGAGCACCCTGGCCGGGAAAGAGGAGGGTGAGACCACGTTTGACACCGTCCGGCCGGATCACCCGGCCTCCGTCCCGCAGGAGTTCGGCTGCCTCGGCCGCGTTGTGCGCCACGACGGCACCGCGGACGCGCCGGGCAGAACGCCCCACCCGCAGGGTGTGTGCGGCGTCGGCGAACGACCGCTCGTCGGCCGTCGCGAAGTGAGCTGCCAGCCGATCCCTGAGAGCCGATTCGGCGGCGTCCTCCGCTGCGGACCATACGATCAGTTCCGGCTTGCTCGGGCCGCACCGGGCGGGCCGCTCAGGGGCTTCCTCCAGGATCAGGTGGGCGTTGGTGCCGCCGATGCCGAACGAGCTCACACCGGCGCGTCGCGGCCTGCCGGCCACCCTGGGCCACGGCCTGAGCTCGGAATTGACATAGAACGGCGTACGGCCGAGCTCCAGCTTCGGGTTGGGCTCCGAGAAGTGGATGCTCGGCGGGATCTGCTCGTTGACCAGCGAGAGAACGGCCTTGATGAGGCTCGAGACTCCGGCAGCCTGGCTGAGGTGGCCGACGTTCGACTTCACCGAACCGACGCCACAGGACTGCGCCGGCAGCTTCTTCCCGGCCACCTGGTGGAAGGCCTCGGTCAGTGCAGCCAGCTCGATCGGGTCGCCCAGCGCGGTGCCGGTCCCGTGCGCCTCGACGTAGGAGATGGTCTCCGGTGCCGTGCCGGACTTGGTCAGTGCCTCGACGATGCAGGCCGTCTGGCCCATCGGGCTCGGAGCGGTGAAGCCGGCCTTGCGATCGCCGTCGTTGTTGATGGCCGAGCCACGGATGACGGCATAGACGGTGTCCCGGTCGGCCAGGGCGTCCGAAAGTCGCTTCAGCAGGACCGTTCCGACTCCGTTGCCGAAGTTGGTGCCGTTGGCGCTCGCGTCGAAGGGCTTCGGGAAGCCGTCGGGGGCGATGAAATCGCCCTCCAGGTACTGATAGCCGCGGTTGAGCGGCATCTCCAGGCTGGCGCTGCCCGCGATCGCCATGTCGCACTCACCCAGGCGCAGCGCCGAGCAGGCCATGTGAACGGCGACCAGAGACGTGGAGCAGGCCGTCTGAATCGTCATGCTGGGCCCGCGAAGGCCCAGCTTGTAGGAGATGAAGGTCGTGAGGTAGTCCGACGCATTGGCGATCTCCATCGTCGTCCAGCCCACGTTCTGGGTGACGTCCGAGTCCTCGACGTGGTCGATCCGGTAGCGGTTGGTGTTCGTCCCCGCGTAGACACCGATGCGTCCGGAGTACGTGGCCGGGTCGTACCCACCGTGCTCCAGCACGGCGTGGGAGTACTCGAGGAGAAGTCGGTGCTGGGGATCCCTGATCTCCGCCTCGCGCGGCGTCATACCGAAGGCGGTCGTGTCGAACGACTCGACGTCGGAGATGACCGGACGCCTCCTGACGTAACCGGGGTGAGCGAGCCGCTCGGGACTCTCTCCGGACTCGAGTATGGCCTCGTCGGTGAGCTCGGATATGCAGTCCCGGCCCGCTACGAGGTTTTCCCAGAACTCATCGAGATCGCTGGCCCCAGGAAATCTTCCTGCCATGCCGATGATGGCGATCGGCTCCAGCGCTTGCATGCTTCGACTCCTAGATTCGTTCAAGGTGGGCCCCGACCCTGGGCGATGACGGCGGTTTACGAGTGCTTTTCCGAGACGACTTGAACCGTGACTGTCCGGCTCATGCGAGCTCCAGCCGCCCGTTCGCCCGGTCCGCTTCGACGAATGCATGAAGGAGGCAGCCCGCCACGACCAGCCAGCAGCTGCCGATCACACCTTCCGTCAGGATTTCGAGCGGGATATTCACGGAAGGCACCTGTCCGACGATGCCGCGCACCGCGAGCAGGCCATGGGTGAGTGGCAGTATTTGCGCGAGCTTCTGGACCGGCACCGGCCAGTAGCTCGTCGGCACGTTGACGCCACAGATCACCGTGACGCCCAGGTACGCGATATTGGTGGAGGCCTGCTGAAACTTTCGGAACTTGTATACCAGTGCACCGAAGAACCAGCCATAGCCATAGCATGAATAGGACACGACGACGAGAATCAGAGCGATCCACGGAATGCGCGCCCACGGAAACTGGATCCGCATCACGCCGAGCACGGACACCATGACGATCGTCGAACTCGCCACACCCAGAGGAATCCGGATCAGATTGCGGGAGAAAAGGCTCACCACGTGGTTCCCCGGGCTGACGATCAGCCCGGCGAGTGTGCCCTGATTGCGCTCGAACGCTGCCGCATGTGCCACAACGGCGCCCTCGAGAGCGATGACAGCCAGCGCATTTCCCACAAGGATGAACGAGGTACGCTGCGCCTGGGCGACGTACACGCCGACCAGCGCGAAGAAGAGTACCTGGAAGAAAAGCCGGACCACCCAGCCACCGAGCCACATCCGGAGCGTGAAGAACACCCGGAACTCGTGGTAGCCGGCCACCGCGGCCTCGCGGATCACTGGCCAGTTCCTGACTCGTGCCATCAGCCGACCGCCAGTCTTCCGGTGCTCCGAAGCCGGGACATGATCTTTGAGATGAGATAGCCGCCCCCCACGAAGGCGGCGCCGCCGAGGAAGACCACGGCGCCGATCTGGAGCCAGGGATGAGGCAACTGCTCCGGGCTCATCGTTCCGCGGAAGAGGTCGGCGCCCCAGGACAGAAAGATCAACCGGGAAACCGGCTTCAACCAGATCGGGAGGAACGCCACCGGAGTAAAGATGCCGGCCAACACGAACATGGGGTAGTTGAGGAAGTTCTGGTGGGCCTCCGGCGTCCTGGAGAGTGCGGCCACCGCGGCGAGTACGGCGGAAGAGGCGACCGTCGCAAGGGCGGTGGCGACCAGCACGGCGGCGAACCAGCCCGGGTGCCAGATCACCGGCCGGAGATCCACGACGGCCAACGCGAAGACCCAGGACTCAAGGAACGCGATGAGACCGACCGCGGTGGAGGCCAGCATTCTTCCCCACAGGTATGCCGCAACCGAGGCCGGCGAACTGATGAGCAATTCCAATGTGCCCTGTGAGCGCTCAGCCGTGATGGTCGTGGACCCCAGAGCGAGGGCCACCGACCAGATGCCGGAAAGCGCGGGCGCCAGGACGACGGCGCCGTACAGGTCGGTGCGGCCGGAAAGTTGCACGACCGAGAGGAAGTTGAGCACATGGAACGGGATCGCCAGCAGAATGGTGACGCTTCCCATCCGTCTGCGGAAGAGCATCCATTGGAACCACGCACCCGCCCTGACTGCGTGCACGGTCAGCCCCCGATCTTCCGGTCTTCCAGCAGAGCGACATAGACCTCGCTCAGATCGGGTCGTGTCGTGCGGACCTGAGTACAGCCGGCGTCAACGAGTTCTCTGAGCACTCGGCTGCACACACCGTCCTCCCCCAGCTGAATGCGGAAAGCCCCGGTGGGCAGTTGACCGACCGCCAGGACACCGGGCAGCTCGGCCACCCGGGCGAGCACTTCCGCGTCCGCGTCCTCGACTTCGACGTTCTCGTATTCCGAAAGCCAGCGCGAGAGTTGTGTGGGCTGCTCGGTCGCAAGCACCCGGCCCTTGTCGATGAGGCTCACCCGGTCGCAGACGGCTTCCGCCTCAGCCATGTCGTGCGTGGTCAGGATGATCGTCTTGCCGTCGGCCTTGAGGGAGAGGACCACCTTGCGGAAGTCCTGTGCGCCCACCGGGTCCATGCCGATGGTCGGCTCGTCGAGGAACAGGATTTGCGGGTCGGGCAGCAATGCGCGGGCCAGGTGAAGGCGTTGTCGCATGCCGCGGGAATAGGTCTCCACCCGCGAGTCGGCGCGGTCGAGGATACCGAATCGACCGAGCAGCTCCTCGGTCCGCGCAGCGGTGACCTTCTTGTCCAGCCCGTGCAATGCACCCCAGAAATCCATCGTCTGCCGAGCCGTCAGCATCGTGTGCAGCCCGCGGTCGCCGCCGAATGTCACCCCCAGCAGCGAGCGCACCCGTGCAGTCTCCCGCACCACGTCGTGACCCATGACACGAGCTTCGCCCGAGGTGGGGAGCAGGACCGTGCAAAGGATCCTCACCAGGGTCGTCTTGCCGGCACCATTGGGACCGAGAAGGCCGTGGACCTCTCCCTGCTCGACACCGAGATCGACTGATTCCAGGGCGACCTTCGCCGGAACCTTCCGGAACTTTCGACCGCTGTCCTGATAGACGCGGTGAAGCCTGCGGACGTCGACAGCGAGGGGTCGACTGTTTCGAGAGTCCACCGGCAACCCCTTTTGTGTCGCAGTCGAAGCCGAGAGCTCTCGTGGAGGCGAGTCGGCTGTTTACACGCTACTTCTTACCGGACGGACGACTTTTGGAGCATGTCCCCGCTTCACGGGACGTTCCCCGGGGCAACCGATCGCCGAGTCCTCGATGGAAGCGATTCCGTCGCCCGGGCCGGCGGGCATCCGGTGCCGTACGAGCTGTGAAGATGTTCGGGCGGGTGCTGCCGCCGGCGAACGTGTTGCCGACCGCGTCCGGCTGCGCCTGGCGGCGGCAGCCACCGCCTCCGATGGTCGATCCGGCCGGACGGTCTTCCGGCGCTTCGTCCTCAAGTGCCCGGCGAAACCGGTTGAGTCGTGTCCGGTGCGGTTGCCGGGGTTCTCCTCGAGTGCGCCCGGCCCGGCATGGGGCGGGGCCGGCTTCTGCGACGGGTCACACCACTGCCCGACGGCTTTCGGTCCCGGGGCCGGCCCATGTCATCGGGGGGCCGAGCGGCCTCCCGTCGCGGGATCAGGTGCTTTGGCTCTTGCGGAAAACGAGTAGGTACCGCCAGAACAGCAGCCTACGGATGGTGCACCCCGGGAGCAGGTTCGCCGCCTCTCTTCGGATCTCCGACAACGGCATCTCGGGACGCATGACAGGTGCCTGAACGGTAGCTGACGCGTCGGCCCCGCCCCCGGAGACCGAGCGTGCACGGTCCCGGACCGCGACGGCGATCCGGGCTCCGGCATTGACCGGAACGGCGGCGAGGCTCCAGGCCCAGTCCATCCGCGACCGCTCCGGATAGCAGCCCAGAACGACCAGCACACCGCCCGGGGCCAGGGCGTCCCGCAAGGCCGCGACGGTGCTGAACGGCATGTGGTGAATGCTCGCCAGACAGGAGATGAAGTCGTACCTGCCCTTGGGCAGCTCGAGCCGAGTGATGTCCGCTTGCCGGAAGCGGGGCTCTCGCCGCCCCGGATTCACCCGTGACGCCATGAGGGCCGCCTCGATAACCTCCGCCGAGGGGTCTACGGCATCGACCTCGATCCCCAAGTGTGCGAGCCGACGGGCGAACCGACCGGTTCCGCATCCGACGTCCAGGGCGGTACGGCAACCGCGTGGCACACGGCGCAAGAGCACGCGGTGGTAGAAGTCGTTGTGGTTGAAGGGCACGACCTCACCCTGCCACAGTACAACGAAACGTCAGGCGTAACCGCCGCGATCTGCGTGCATGTGCCGGTGGTTGAGTCGTGCTGGTGGCGGTCGGGGGCCCGCTCTCGCTCGGCGAGCAGGAGTTACGATCCCGAACTGTACGCGCAAGCAACTGTGTTCGGAGGGCGAGGCCGCATGGCCGACAGCAGCAGACGAGCAATGATCCGGAGTCTGGGGGCACTCGCGGGCGCGGCCGTCCTCACGGTCATGGCCGGCAGCGCGCCGTCATGGGCCACCGTGCCTGCCGGCGACCACGGTCACTCCGCGACGGCCACCCCGATCAAGCACCTGGTCGTCCTTTTCGACGAGAACGTCTCCTTCGACCACTACTTCGCGACCTACCCGAAGGCCGCCAACACCGACGGGACGAAGTTCACCGCGTCGAAGAACACCCCGAAGGACATCGACACCCTCGCGCACGCCGGGCTTCTGACGAAGAACCCCAACCAGTACCCGCCGAAGCGGCTCACTCCCGCCCAGGCGACGACATGCGACCAGAACCACATCTACGGCCCGGAGCAGTATGCGGCGAACGGCGGCAAGGCCGACCAGTACGTGCAGAACACCGAGGTCGGCAAGTGCTCCGGCGGCCTGTTCGGCGAGCCGGGCCTGGTGATGGACTACTACGACGGCAACACCGTCACCGCCCTGTGGAACTACGCCCAGCGGTACGCGATGAGTGACCGCTCCTACAGCCTGACCTACGGCCCCTCCACACCTGGTGCCATCAACCTGGTCTCCGGCCAGACGCACGGCGTGATCTCCGTGGACCCGTCCAGCGGCACCGAGAACCCGAAGCAGACCTCGATCCCTGACGCCTACGCGGTGAAGTCGCCCGACGCGAACGGCGTGGGCACACTCGTCAACGACCCGGATCCGGCCTACGACGACTGCTCCGGTAAGGACCACACCAGCGGCAACGCCCTGGCGGCGATGCGGGGCAAGAACATCGGTGACGTCCTTGACGCCGGGCATGTCACCTGGGGCTGGTTCCAGGGCGGCTTCCGTCCCTCGGCCGCCTGGGACGGCAAGTCCGGCTCGTACGCCAAGTGCGACACCACCCACACCAACGTGGGCGGCGCCTCCGTGGTCGACTACAGCCCGCACCACAACCCGTTCGCGTACTACAAGTCGACGTCGAACCCGCACCACCTGGCCCCGAAGAGCGTCTCGGAGATCGGCCACGACGGTCAGGCCAACCACAACTACGACCTGACCGACTTCTCCGCCGCCCTGAAGGCGGGCAAGCTGCCGGCCGTCAGCTTCGTCAAAGCCCCCGCGTACCAGGACGGCCACGCCGGCTACTCCGACCCGATCGACGAGCAGCATTTCCTGGTGAACCAGATCAACGCAATCCAGAGCTCGCCGCAGTGGAGGTCGACGGCCGTCATGGTCGCCTACGACGACTCCGACGGCTGGTACGACCACGCCTACGTCGCCCCGCGGAACGGCTCGACGGACACCTCGCTCGGCTCCAACGGCAAGGCCACCGACAGCCCGGCCTGCCAGAAGGGCCCGAAGGCGGCAGGCGGTTACGCCGACCGCTGCGGCCCCGGCACCCGCCAGCCGCTACTCGCCATCTCGCCGTACAGCAAGGTCGACAAGGTCGACCACACGCTGACCGACCAGGCGTCCATCACCCGGTTCATCGAGGACAACTGGCACACCGGCCGCATCGGCGACCACTCCTTCGATGCCACGGCCGGCTCCCTCGCGGGCATGTTCGACTTCCGGCGCCTCAACAACAAGCAGGTGCTGTTGAACACCGATGGCTCCGTCAAATCCGTTGGCCCCATCCACCACGTGGCACCCGTGTCCACGCACATCATCCCGGGCCCGGCGATGCCGAACACCGCCGCAACCTCCGACGCCTCGTCGTCTCCCACCCTTCCGGTGGGCCTGGCTGCGGGCGCCCTGCTCGCCGCTGGCGCCACAGGCACCTACCTCACCTTGCGCCGCAGGCAGCGCCGCACCATCTGAGGTCACCGGCGTCATCGGCTCGGTGCGGTCCATCCGGACAGCACCGAGCCGATCCCCCTCACCCCGCAGACCTGAAGTCGTCAGCCGCCGCACCCCCAACGCCTGAGAAACGGGGCGCCGTGGGGCAACTCCGTGTCCGAGGGGATCCGACGACACGCTCGTGATCGCGCACAGGCGTCTTCGGTCACCAGGCCCTTCCGGCCGGCCGGGCGGCGTGCGGCGGGGCCGATGCCCTTGACGGGGGGTCGTCGGCCTCGCGGCGCGGGCGCTCGTCGAAGACGGCGGCGCCGGCGACGGCGAGCCATTCCAGGCCGTGGACGACGAGCGGGGCCTGGTCCCACTGTCAGGACGTCACCGAGTGCGTGGGCGGCGGCCACGAGATCCTCCCGGACCAGCTGGAGCTGCGCTACGAGACCGCCTGCGACCCCCGGCTGAATCGCAGCCAGGCCCTGGACCTCGCGTTCATGGTGGCGGAGGTCCACCGGACCTCCCGGACAGGGCGGACCGCCCGCGCCGGCGGCCGGGCGTGAACGTGCACCCCGACTTCGACGTGCTCCTCGGCTCCGACCACGCCGGCAAGTCCTCCGCCATGGCCGGGCTCGCCGCCTCCGGCTCCGGGGCGCGGATCGTCTCCGTCGACGACGCCTTCCTCGGGTCCGGCCACCAGCTGCTGGCGGAGCTCAGGCGCGCGCTGGTCGACGACGTGGTGCCGGGGCTCGGCCGCTCCTACTCCCCCGACTTCATGGCGGCCCTGCTGCAGACCGCGGTCGTCCATCTACGGGACCGGGTGCTGGAGAGCGAACCGACGGTGCCCGTCCTGGTCGACTCCTACTACTACAAGATCCTCGCCAAGTGCCGGCTGGCGGGAGTGGCCGAGAACCCGATGTTCGACTGGTGGCGGCGTTTCCCACAGCCCCGCCGGGTCCTCTTCCTCGACGTCCCCCCGGAACTGGCCTGGCAGCGAAGCCACGCGGGCGCCGAGGTGAACGGACTGGAGCACTACGGCGAAGCCCCTGGTCGGGCGTCGTTCGAGAGGTACCAGAGGGATCTGCGCAAACTCATGCTCGAAGAGGTCCGGCACCTGCCGGTGACCTTCCTGCCGCCCCGCACCTCGGTGGATCACACCGTACGAGACATCACAGAGGTCATCGGACATGTACACGTCCGATTCAGCATCGGATCCGGACCGGATCGCACGCTACCGCCAGCGGGTGTTCAGCGAACGCGCCGCGCTCCGGGACGCCGCCCGGCAGCCCGCACTCCACCAGGACCGGGTGCTGCGGGAGCTACTGGAGCACAACGCCGGCACGGAATTCGGGAAGGAGCATGGATTCGCCTCGATCCGCTCCTTCGAGGAATTCCGCAAAGCCGTTCCGGTGCGTGACTACAGAGGCCTGTCGCCCTGGATCGAGAAGATGGCGGCGGGCGCGCGCAACGTTCTCACCGCCGACGACCCGGCCGTCTACTTCACGAGCAGCGGCACGACCGGCGCGCACAAGAAGATACCGGTGACTCCTTCGTTCATGCGCCGGACGTTCTTCCCCTTCTACTACGCCGCGTGGGCTCCGCTGATCGAGCACTTCCCCGAGGTACTCACCGATCGCGACGCCGTGCTGAACCTCAAGCACGACCCGTTGGCGGCCCCTCCGACCACCGGTTCGGGACGGCCCCATGTGGGTGCGAGCCAGGTAGACCTCGGTGGCACGTTCGGCGAACCGCTCGCCGCCGAGCCGGGTTCGTCGGCCACCTGGGCGACCCTTCCCGTACCGGTCGCCGCGGACGACCACCTGCACCGGATGTACCTGCGGCTGCGGTTGGCCCTGGAGAGCGACGTGCGCTGCGTCATCGGGATCAACCCGGCCATGGTCGCCGCCCTCCCTTACCAGCTGAAGCTCTGGTGGCCCCATCTGATCAAGGAGATCAGGGACGGAACGCTGGGCGGGGTGCCCTGGGGCCGGCGGAACCACGAGCGGGCCGCCGAACTGGAACGGCTCGCCGACCACTTCGGCACCGTACGCCCCGCCCACGTCTGGCCCCGTATGAAGGCCGTCTTCTGCTGGACCACCGGCCTCGCCTCGCTGTATCTGCCGCGCCTGCGCGAGGAGTTCGGCACGGGCGTGACGGTACTGCCGGCACCGGTGGCGGCGTCGGAAGGGCCGGTGGGTGTGGCCCTGGACCGGCATGGCTCGGCCGGCAGCCTGGTCGTCACCGCCTCGGTGTACGAGTTCGTCGAAGCCGACACCGACATCTCGGAGGACGTCGAGACACTGCGGCCCGAGGACCTCGAGGCCGGCCGCGACTACCACGTCGTCTTCAGCCACATCGGCGGGTTCTTCCGCTACGCCGTGGGCGACGTCGTCCATGTCGTGGACCGCTTGGGCGGGGTGCCACGGGTCGAGTACGCGGGCCGCGGCGGCCGCTCCGACGTGGCCGGAGAGCGTCTGCTGGAGGCGCCCGTGATCCGCGCCCTGGCCCATGCCGCCACCGCCACCGGCTTGGAGCCCGGCAACGCGGCCTGCCGTGTGTCCGCCGGCGCGGACGGCGGCCACCGTTACGAGTTCGCCGTCTCGCACCGGACGCCCTGGAGCCCCGGGGAGGGCGACCGGTTCGCCGAGGCACTGGACGGCGAGCTGTGCCGACAGGCGCCCGGCTACCGCACGGCACGTGCCACGGGCCGCCTCGGTGCCGCATCGGTGACCCGCCTGGACGGTGACGCGTTCCGGCGCGACTGGCACAACACCGTCGCGACAGGCATACGGCCCACACAGGTCAAGGATCGGCTGTTCCAGCAGGACCCCGCACAGTGGGCCCGGCTGACCGGCGGCACGGCGGACGTCACCGGAAACGAGGCGACATGACCGATCTGCTGAGCGCCGTCGAACGGACTGCGCTGCTGACCGCCGCCCTGCGGGCCGCCGAGAGCGCCCGCGAGGACCGGCTGTACCACGATCCCTACGCGGCCCGGCTCGCCGGGGACACCGGCCTCCGGCTGCTGAGCCGCGTCCGGGAGGTCACCTTCCCGTCGGACGGACGGCGCACCACGCCGAGCACACCCGACTTCAACGCCACGCGTACCCGGTTCTTCGACGAGCACCTCCAGCAGGTGGCATGGGACGGACACACCCCCCAGATCGTCCTCGCGCCGGCGGGCATGGACTCGCGCGCCTACCGACTGGACTGGCCGTCCGGGGCGCGGTACTTCGAACTCGACCAGCCGGCCGTGCTGTCGTACAAGAAGGAACGCATGCGGGACGCCGTACCCCGGGTCGACCACCGTTCCGTCACCGTGGATCTGACGGCCGACGACTGGGAGGACCCGCTCCTGGCCGCGGGGTACGATCCGTCGCTTCCGTCGGCATGGCTGATCGAGGGGCTGCTGTACTACCTGCCGGGCGAGGACGTGCACCGGCTGCTCGCCGGCATCGCCGCCGTCACGGCGCCGGGCAGTCACATTGCCGCCGACCTGGTCAACACCACCGCCCTGACCACGCCCGGCACCCGCCCCCTGCTGGACGTCTTCGCCGACTGGGGGTGCCCCTGGCGCTACGGGACGGAGGAGCCGGAGCAGGTGTTGCACGAGCACGGGTTCACGGTGGAAGCCGTACAACCGGGCGACCCTGCCGCCGACTACGGCAGATGGCCGGACCCGGTGCCGCCCCGCACCGTGTCCGGGGTACCGCGGGTCTTCCTCGTCCGGGGAAGGCGGCGCTGAATGCCGGACACCATCGTCGCGGAAGACAGCACCGCCGGTCTCCGCGCACTCGCCCCGCCCGGTCTCGACCGCCGGCGCGTCCTGCTCGCCCCGGTCACCGTCACCCCGTCCAAGCCCCTCGCCCCGAGCCACCTCAAAGGGCTCTTGTGGACCGACGTGATGTACCGGGCCACCTCGGTCCTCGCCGACGTCTTCTGGGAGTTCCTCGACCGCGCCGTCGGCGCCGCCGACTACTCGGGCATGACGGAGGTGGAGATCGGCGAGCTCTACGTCCGCTTCCGGGCCGAGGGCCGGGCCGCCACGGCCGCGACGCTGCGTCCGTACGCCGAAGCGGTCGAGAGTCAGGGCTGGGTCCACCCCGCTGCCCGTCGCGTCCTGGGGCTGTGGGCGTCGCACTAGTGGCAGTGATCCCGAGGAGGGCACCTGGGCGGGTCACCGGGCCGAGGCAACCCTCACGGCAGCCTTCTCGGGCGCCCGCGCTGTGCCGGCGGAGCCGGTGCTATTGCGCTCGGCGTCATGCAGTACCGCCACTGCCTGGAGATCCTCACGGACCGCTGAGCGAAGGGCGGGGTTCGGCCGCGGGTGCCGGGGTGCGGTGGTCGGGCCAGGGTATCCGGAACGCGGTCAGCGTCACGATCAGGGCCGACGCGGCGACGGTCGCCATGCCGAGGGTGAGGCTCGTGGCGCCCGCGACGAAGCCGATCAGGGCCGGGCCCGCCAACAGGCCGGTGGTGCCCATCGCGGCGACCAGCGCCAGGGCGTCGGAGCCGTGGCCGGCGGCCGCGACGTAGACGCACGGGGTGACGGCGGCCGCGCCGAGGCCGACGCAGGCGAAGCCGAGCAGCGTCGGGACCAGCCCGCCGGCGAGAAGGGCGAGGGCCAGTCCGGCGGCGGCCACCGCGCTGCCGGCCCGGACCACCCGGCCGTCGCCGAACCGGGTGCGCCAGCGGTCGGCGCACACCCTGGCCAGCAGCATCATCGCGGAGACGACCGCGATGCCCAGCGGGGCCACGGACGCCGAGGCCTTGACGACGTCCTTCAGATAGAGCGTCGACCAGTCGTTCATCGCGCCCTCGGTGATGGTGCCGAAGGCCATGGCGCAGCCCATCAGCAAGGTCGTCCAGGAGGGACGGCCCCGGCGGCGGTTCCGCTTCGGCTCGTCCGGCCTCCCCGGTTCCGTCTGGGTGAGCAGCCCGGAGCGGGCGCCGCCGAGCAGGAGCAGCAACAGGGCCCCGGCCACGGTGAAGTGCGCCGGCACCGACGCGGTCAACGCGGTCACGCCCGAGGTCAGCAGGGCACCGGCCAGCAGACCGGCGCTGAACGTGGCGTGCAGCTGGGACATGGCGGTACGCCCGTACGCCTTCTCCAGCGCGGCGCCCTGGGCGTTCATGGCGACGTTGAGGCAGCCGACCGCGACTCCGTCGGCGCAGACGGTCAGGAGGGCGAGCGGGTAGTTCGGTACGGCGGACAGGGCGGCCAGGACCGCGATGAGGCACGCGGCCGAGGCCAGGGACAGCCGCCGGGAGCCGAGGCGCCGCATCAGGGCGGCGACCAGCGGGAAGGAGGCCGCCGCGCCGGCCCCGCAGGCCATCAGCAGCAGGCCCACCTCCCCGGCGCCCAGGTCCAGCCGGGTCTTCAGCGCGGGCAGGCGGGAGACCCAGCTGCCGTACTGGAGGCCGAGGAAGCAGAACAGCGCCGCGATGGACCACTTGGCGCGCGGAAAGGAGGGGGTGGGCATCAGCTCGCCTTCCGCACGGTGGCCACCTGCGCCGACATGTACACCGCGCCGCTGCCGTAACCGGCCGGCAGGCGTGCCTCGTGGTGCGGGCGGTAGCCGTTGGCCCGCCAGAAGGGTTCCTTGCCCGCGACCGCGATCAGGGACGTGGTCTCGAATCCACGGGTGCGGGCCACGTCCGTCAGATGGCGGGCCATACGGCTGCCGAGCCCTCTGCGCCGCAGGGGCGCGGTGACGACGAGGTCGTGCAGGTGGAGGTTGGAGGAGCAGTGGGGGGTCTTCTCGGGCCGGGTCAGGTCGGGGTAGCGGAATCTCGGGTAGGGCAGGGCCAGTGCGTAGCCCGCGATCCGGCCGTCGAGGTCCAGGACGAGGCAGGTGCCCGCGAAGGCCCGGGAGCGCAGCGCGGCCTCCCCCTCCGTGAGCCCGGTGTCCGCGTAGGCCTCCGCTTCCAGGGCCACCACGTCGGGCCAGTCGGCCTCGGTGATGCCGCGTATCAGGTGTGTCATGTCAGTGATGTCCTTCCTGGCCGCGGACGCACACGCAGGGCAGCGGACCGATGCCGTTGAAGCCCTGGGTCGTATAGCTGGTGGCGTAGGCGCCGGCGGAGAGGATCCACACCGGGTCGCCGGAGCTGACGGACGCCGGCACGCGCACCGGGTACCGGCCCTCGCCGTAGGCGTCGTCGCTGTCGCAGGTGGGGCCGGCGACGATCGCGGAGACGTGCTCCTGTGCTCCGAGGTGGTCCGGGAACACCATGCGATGCGTCAACTGGTCCATCTCGTAGAGGCCGTTGAACTTGCCGCAGCTCAGGTAGAGCCAGTGGGCGTCGGTGCCGTCCGGCTGCCTGCGGCGGGTCAGGCGGGAGACATGGGCGCGGACGGCACCGTGGTCGGCGACCAGGTGACGGCCCGGCTCCATCACGAAGTGGAGCGGGGAGGGAGTGCGGGCGCGCAGCCGGTCCATGCCCTCGCGGAGCACGGTGAAGATCTTGTCCAGGGGCGGGTCGAGGGGGTTTCCATGGCGGTCCCGGTAGCCGAGCGCGGGCAGGCCGCCGCCGAGGTTGACGTGGTCGGGTACGATCCCCCGCCCGGCCAGCGCCGTCAGCGTCCCGGCGAGGATGTCGAGGGCCTGCTGCCAGGCCTCGCCGGTCATCTGCTGGGAGCCGACGTGCACGGACAGGCCGGCCGGGGTGAGTCCGGCCGCGCGGGCCGCCGCCAGCACCCGGACGGCGTCGTCGGGGGTGCAGCCGAACTTGCGGTTCAGGCCCCACAGAGCGCCGTCACCTCCGGTGGCCAGGCGGCAGAACACCCGAGCCCTCGGGGCGTGGGCGGCGATGGCGGTGACGTCCTCGACGCTGTCGGTGGCGAACGTGCGGACACCTAGGCGGTGGGCCTCGGCGATGTCTCGGTCGGACTTGATGGTGTTGCCGTAGTGGATGTGGTCTGGGTGCGCGCCGGCGTGAAGGGCCCGGGTGATTTCGGCGGGGCTTGCCGCGTCGAATCCCGATCCACGGGTCGCGAGGGTGTGCAGGACCTCGTCCACGGGGCAGGCCTTGAGGGCGAAGCGGATGTGGGTGCCGGGCAACTCGGCCAGGAGGGCGTCGTATTGCTGCTCTATGCCGGTGAGGTCGTAGATGATGCGGTCGGATCCGGCTGCGGCGAGTTCGGTGGCGAGGGGTTCGCTGAGTGGTCCTCTGCGGGTCCATCGTGGTTGATCGCGCCCACGCGGCGGTAGCCGCATATCAGGCAGGGCCCCGCGCCCCTGCGGGGCGCTCATGTGCGGGTCGCTTCCATCAGCGCCGGCCAAGCCTCGGCCAGGTACGCGTAGTCCGCGATGTCCGACTCGGCCTCGTCCAGTAACCGGTCGCGCTCCTCGGCGAGTTGCTCGGCGAATGCGGCGTAACGGCCGCCCAGTTTGCGGTACGCCGTGTCCACCCGGTCCAGGCGCCACACGTTCTCGGTGCGGTCCAGGCCCGTGCTCTCCCGCAGGAACTCCACAATCCGGTCGGCCCGCACCTGGTGCCGCTCGTCCAGCAGCTCGGCGCCTTCGGCCGCCATGCGGTCGTACACGTGGTGGAAGTAGAGCATCGACAGCAGGAACTTCACGAACCGCCGCTGGTAGGCCGGGAAGCCGGTGTCGGTGCGGCGTTCGGGGGTGTGGAAGTTCTCGATGTGGCGGTTGTGCAGGATGCCGGGCAGGGCGGCGTCGTGGACCAGGTGGAGGAGGAAGTAGTCGCTGCCGATGGTGTCGGTGGCGGGCGGGAGCGGGACGCGTGCGTAGATCGCGTGGTCGAAGGCGATGTTGCACATGTCGACGCGCATCGGGTCGACCACGGTGAGGGTCGCCCGGTCGCCGGTGAAGGGTGCCGTGCCCGCGCCGGTGAAGGACTCCTCGACCAGGTGCCGCTTGCGTTCCTCGGGCCAGTCGGCGGGCGCCCAGAGGCTGACGACGTCGTGGTACGTCCCCTCGTCCAGCTGTCGTATCTCCCCTATGTCCACGGAGAGTTCGCCGATGAAGGAGGCTCCGGCCAGGGACACCGGACGGTCCGGCAGCGCCGGGTCGAGGTCGGTGGGCAGGCCGTCAGCCGTGGCCTCGGCGGCGGGACGGCCCAGCCAGGGCAGCTCGTGGTGGACGGGGTACACCGGCTGTCCGGCGTGGAGTTGGTAGGTGCTGTCAGAGTCCCTGCGGTGCAGCGAGCGGCAGCCGAGGGCGGCGGCCAGCAGGAAGGCGCGGTTGGTGCAGGCGCCGTAGGAGACGGTCGGCGGGAGCATGAGGTGGAGCAGGCGGTCGGGCTCGGGGAGGCCCGCGCGCTCGATCGTCCGGCGCAGGAAGGCGCGCTGCTCTGACTCGTCGAGGTGGTGGACGGTGACTCCGGGCGCCGGGTGGAGTCCGGCGACGACCCGGGCGTGTTCGGCGCGGGTGGGGTCGTCGGAGGAGTCGAGGATCAGTACCCGGACGTCGGCGCCGAAGCGCCGGGCGGCGTAGGCGGCCTCGTCGTTGATCGCGGTGAGGGTGGCGGAGCAGGCCCGGTTGGTCGGCAGGCAGAGGCAGATCCGGTGGTTCACTGCGCCTCTTTCGCCGTGGCGGTCCAGGAGTCCAGGCCGAGCAGTCTTCTGCCGAGCGGGTTGAGCGTGGCGGGCCCGTAGCGGTCGGCCTCCGGCTCGCGGGCGTCGCCGAGGAGGGTGGCGTTCCAGTCGGGGGTCGCGAGGGTGCGCCAGGAGGCGATCCTGGAGTCGCGCAGGGTCGTGTGCTCCTCCAGCGCGGGCATCATCGACAGGTACTGGACGGCTCGGACAGCGTTGTCGGAGAGGTTCGGTGCCACGCCGTGCGCCAGCAGCCCGTTGAAGATCAGCAGGTCGCCGGCCTGGAGGTCGGGGCGGATCACCGGGAACTCGGCGCGGTCGGTGCCGGGCCGGACCGGGTCGCGGCCGGGCGGCTGGGCCACGCGCCACTCCTCGAAGCGGCGGAAGAGCTCGGGGGCGCACTGGAAGCCGCCGAGTTCGGGCCGGGTGTCGCCCAGGGCGATGATGCCCTGGACGCGCTGCGGGAGGACGGCGAGGGTGGTGTCGACATCCCAGTGCAGCTCGATGTCGAAGCCCTCGTCGGTGGGTTCGATCAGGGAGCGGGAACGGGTGCGGGTGTTCGGCGGGTTGAGGTTGAGCCGGTCCAGGGTGACCCACAGCTCCTCGCAGTCCCATACGTCCACGAACGCGTCGTAGACCCGCCGGGTCTGCCGGCTGTCCCAGATGAGCTGGTGGTGGTAGGCCTCGACGAAGCCGTAGATGAACAGGTGCCGGTCGAGTTCGGAGCGGAACTCCGGTTCCTCGTACCAGGTGTCGGGGCGGTCGGGGTCGAGGCCCTGGAACTGCCAGGCGAAGTCGAGGAGTTGTTTGGCCTCGCCGGGGGTGATGGCCTCGCGGACGATGACGTAGCCGTAGGTCTGCCAGAAGGCGAAGTCCTCTTCGGAGAGCACCCTGAGGGGCTGGGACTTCTCGATGTGGCGCAGGGGCGTCGGGGCCAGGTAGGTCTCGCCGTCGGCGCTGAAGTAGGGGCGGGCGGAGACGGCTCGGTGGAGGTGGAGGTGGAGGTGGGGGTGGGGGTGGGGGTGGGGGTGGGGGTGGGGGTGGGGCGTCTGCATGCGATTCCTCTGGAACACAAGGTGCGGCTGGGATCCGGGGAAAGGGCAAGGTGGAGCGGGCCGCCCGCTCCTGCGGGCGGCCGGTGGAGAAGGTGCGTCAGCCCGCGACGACGGCCTCGGCCGCCGCCACACCGCAGACCCGGGCGGCGCCGTAGGTGGCGATGTGCAGGGCGCCGCGCGGGGCGGCCTGGGGCAGGCCCATCTCGACGACGACGGTGTCGGGGCGGACGGCGAGCAGGGTGTCGAGGGCGGCGCGCATCCAGTCGTGCCGGTGCTCGTCGCGGACCACGGCGACGATCCGGCGGCCGTCGGCCGCCGCGAGGGCCGCCTCACCGGCGCCCTCGCCGGTGAAGGAGCCGGAGTCGGTGCCGGGCAGCAGCCGCTCCAGCTCGGCGGCCACGCCCCAGGGGGTCTGGTCGCCGACGGCGATGTTGCGGGCGGGTTCGAACTGGGCGACGTAGGCGGGTTTGTCGACCGGTACGGCGGTGCCGGCGCGGGTCACTCGCAGCGCGCGGCGGGCCGCGACCAGGCCGACCTCGGGTTCGGGCACGGTCCCGGACGCGGCGGCGCGCGCCCCGGCGGTCCACGCGGCCAGGTCCCGTACCCGGGCGGCCGCGTCGGCGAGCCGTTCCTCGGGCAGTTCGCCGGAGCGTACGGCGGCCACGAGCGCGTCCCGCAGCCTGAGCACGGTGCCCTCGTCGCACAGCCCGCCGCCCACGCAGATGGCGTCGGCGCCGGCCGCGATGGCGAGGACCACTCCGTGCTCCAGGCCGTAGGTGCCGGAGATCGCGCGCATCTCCATGCCGTCGGTGACGATCAGCCCCCGGTAGCCGAGTTCCTCGCGGAGCAGTTCGGTGAGGATGCGGCGGGAGAGGGTGCCGGGGCGGTCCGCGTCGAGGGCGGGCACGAGGATGTGCGCGCTCATGACGGCTCGGGTGCCGGCGGCGATGGCCGCGCGGAACGGGGGCAGTTCCCGCTCGTACAGGGTCCTCGCGTCGACGTCGATGCGGGGTACGGCGTGGTGGGAGTCGACGTTGGTGTCGCCGTGGCCCGGGAAGTGCTTGGTGCAGGCGGCGACACCGGTGGACTGCAGGCCCTCGACCCAGGCGGCGGTGTGCCGGGCGACCAGGTCGGTGCTCGCACCGAAGGAGCGCACTCCGATGACGGGGTTGTCGGGGTTGGCGTTGACGTCGGCGGACGGGGCCCAGTCGAAGTTGACGCCGCAGGCGGCCAGACGGCGGCCGAGTTCGCGGGAGACGGCCCGGGTGAGGGCGGGGTCGTCGACGGCGCCGAGGGCGTGGTTGCCTGGGAAGGAGGAGCCGGTGCGCACATCCAGGCGGGTGACGTCGCCGCTCTCCTCGTCGATGGCGACCAGCAGGTCGTCCCGTTCGGCCCGCAACTGCGCGGTGAGCGCGGTGACCTGGCTCTCGGTGACGACGTTGCGGCCGAACAGGGCGACGGAGGCGAGCCCCTCACCGAGGCGGCGGCGCACCCAGTCGGGCGCGGTGGTGCCGTCGAACCCCGGCTGGAGCACGGCCAGGGCGTCGCGGGTGAGGGTGTCCGGGCCGGTGGCGAGTGTGGTCATCGGCGGTGTCATCCCTTCACGGCGCCGTCGGTCAGGCCGCTGACGGCCTTGCGTTGCAGGAAGATGAAGAGGATCAGGATGGGCAGCGCGAACAGGGACGAGGCGGCCATCGTGGCGCCCCAGTCGTCGCCGAAGGCGGTCTGGAACTGCGACAGCCACAGGGGCAGCGTCTGCTTCTCGATGTCCTTGTTGAGGATCAGGACGAGCGGGTACTCGTTCCAGGCCGTGATGAACCCGAACAGCGAGGTCGCCATCAGACCGGGGGCCAGCAGCGGGAAGATGACCCGGACGAAGGCCTGTGTGCGGGTGCAGCCGTCGACCATGGCCGCCTCCTCCAGGTCCTTCGGTACGGCGGCCACATAGCCGCGCAGCGTCAGGATGGTCAGCGGGAGCACCATCATCGTGTAGAACACGGTGAGTGGCACCAGGCTGTCCAGCATGTCGTTGTCGCGGACGATCATGTAGATGGCGATGATCAGGACTTCCCAGGGGGCCATCTGCGCCAGCATGAACGTCACGATGAGCCCGCGCCGGCCCCGGAACCGCATCCGGGCGAGCGCGAAGGCCGCGAACAGGGCGATGACGAGGGAGAAGACCACCGACAGCACCGTGACGGTGACGGAGTTGACGACCAGTGTCCAGAAGTGGTCGGCGTGGATGGCCTTCTTGAAGTGGCCGAGGGTGACGTTCGTCGGGAACCAGACGGGGTTGTCGGAGATGATGTCGCCGGTCGGTTTGAAGGCCGTGGCGAACATCCAGTAGACGGGGAACACGAAGCCGACGAAGAGGACCACGGCGGTCGCGTTTGGCCAGATGCGGCCGAAGAGCGAGCGCTTCACAGCTCGTCCTCCTCTTGCTTGAGCACCATGCGCAGGTAGTACGAGGTGATGACGAGCAGCACCAGGATGGTCAGGAAGGAGATCGCCGCGCCGACTCCGAAGTGCTGGTTGCCGACGCCCTCGACGAAGGCGTAGATCGGCAGGGTCTCGGTGAGGCGGTCGGGGCCGCCCTGGTTGATGGCGAAGATCTGGGTGAACGCCTTGAAGACCCAGATGACCTCGAGGAAGGTCGTCGCGTAGAGGAAGGGCCGCAGGAAGGGCAGGGTCACCGAGGTGAAGCTCTGCCAGGCACCGGCGCCGTCCAGGGAGGCGGCCTCGTACAGTTCCCTGGGGATCGTGGTGGTGGCGGCGTACAGGTTGATCGCCACGAACGGGATCGACTGCCACACGATCAGCAGGACGACCACGGAGAAGGTGGAGAACTGGCTGCCCAGCCAGTTGTGGTCGGCCATGGAGTGCCAGCCGAGCTTGTCCAGCGTCCAGTTGACGACGCCGAAGCGCTGGGCGAACAGCCACTGGTAGACGGTGGTGGCGGCGATGGGGGGCATCGCCCAGGCCAGGACGAGGCCCACCAGGAGCAGCAGCCGCATCCGCTTGCCGAGCCGGGCCAGCAGCAGCCCGATCAGGGTGCCGAGCACCATGATGAGCACGACGTTGGCGGCGGTGAAGAAGACGGTGCGCTCGACGACGTGCCAGAACTCCGGCTCGGACAGCACCTGCCGGTAGTTGTCGACGCCGTTCCACTCGGTGAGGTGCTGGATGAGCTGCCGCGGGTTCAGGTTCTGGAACGACAGCATGCCGTTCTTGACCAGGGGCCAGCCGAGCAGGACCACCGTGGCCAGCAGCGCGGGCAGCAGCAGGAGGTAGGGGGCGGCGGCACCGCGGCGGGACGGGGAACTGGAGTCACGCTCCGCCCCCCTGGGCGGCCCCGGTGTCCGGGCCTTGCGGACAGCGGGCTCCCCGGCCGTGTCCGTGCCTTGGGTCTGCACTGACATGAGTTGCCATCTCTTCCGTGGCCGTACGAACTCCCCGTGCCGTATGTGCGAACGGCACGGGGAGCCGGGGGCGCCTGTGGTGGCGCCCCCGGCGGGTCATCAGTTCTGCTGGGCCAGCCGCTTGTTGATCTCGCCCTCGACGTCCTTGGCGGCCGCCGCGGGAGCCTTGCCGTTCAGCACCGCGGTCATGTAGGACTTGATCGGGTTGGGGGTGTTCTCCACCGCGGCCCACGCCGGGATCAGCGGGGTGGTGCCGCCGACCGCGGCGCCGGGGGCCGCGGCCTCGGCGGCGGCGTTGCCCGTGAGGTTGCTCTGCAGGGCCGTCTTGTTGGGGACGATGCCGTTGAGCTTGGCCAGTTCGCCCTCGTACTGGTCGGACAGGGCGATCTTCAGGAACTCCTTGGCCAGGGACTGCTTCTTGCTGTTCTGGGCGACGGCGAGGTTGGAGCCGCCGAGGAAGACGCCCTCGGGTTTGTCGGACGTCGCGCCGGGGATGGTGAAGTAGCCGAGGTCCTTCTCGATGGCCTTGTTGGCCTGGACGGCGGTGCCGGCCTCCCAGCCCATGCCGATGAACGCGCCGGTCTTGCCCTTCGCGAAGATGGTGGCCTGCTGCGGGGTGGCCTCGTCCTTGTCCTTGGGTGCCTTGGAGTAGGACGCGTACTTCTTGTAGGTCTCCATGGCCGCGGCGACCTTGGGGTCGGCGAGGTTGGAGACGTACTTGTCGCCCTGCTTCTTCACCAGGTCGCCGCCCTGGCCGATGATCAGGCCGTCGAGGAAGTACCAGTTCTGGCCCGGCAGGTAGAGGGGCTCGGCGTCGGTCTTCTTGCCGATGGTCTCCAGGTCCTTGAAGAACTCGTCGCGGGTCTTCGGGGTGGACTTGATGCCGGCCTTCGCCCAGATCGCCTTGTTGTAGATGACGACACGGTTGGCGAAGTACCACGGGGCGGCGTACTGCTTGCCGTCGTACACGGAGGACTGGGAGACGGACGGCGTCCAGTCGGCGCCGATCTCCTTCTTGAGGTCGGCGAGGTCGGCGAGGCCGCCGGTGGCCGCGTAGGCCGGGGTCTGGGTGTTGCCGACCTCCAGGACGTCCGGCGGGTTGTCCTCGGAGAGGGCGGTGGTGATCTTCTGCTGGATCCCGTCCCACTTCTGGATCTCGAACTTCAGCTTCGCGCCGGTCTTCTTCTCGAAGGCGGCCTGGACGTCCTTGCTCCACTGCGGCGGCGCGGAGCCGTCCATGGTCCAGACGGTGAGCGTCTGGCCCTTCCAGCTGTCCGGTCCCGCGTCCTTGCCGCTGTCCTTGCTGTTTCCGCCACACGCCGCAACGGAGACCATCATGCCCGCGATCACGATCGCGGCAGCGAGCTTGCGCTTCACGCCACCCTCCTCAGGGATGCCACTAATCCCCCCACGCCCTCGGCGGTGACCTGCGTACGACGCTGTTGCACGTAGGGCTCGGGACCTGGCCACTAATGGTGTAGACCAGTAGGGTGGAGCTTGGCCTAGACCTTTCGGGGTGTCAAGGGTGGTCCGGGAAGCCGATTCCGGCCGTTACGAGAACGTCACCGGAGCGCGTCCGTCCGCATCCGCCCGATTCATCCGGCCATCGGACCGGCCGGACCCGAGCGCGCGGGTTGGACTAGACCATAGGGCAGTTGCTCGCTATAACGGGAGACCGTCGACACAGCCGGGAAGGCAGGCATGACCACCGACGTCAGCAGCGCCCAGCCGCATGGAGGGGCGTCCGGCCGCACCGCGCGCGTGCCGAAGTACTACCGGATCAAACAGCGACTGCTCGCCATGGCCGAGGAGTTGCAGCCCGGCTCGGCGATGCCGGCCGAGCGGCTGCTCGCCGTCCGGTTCGACACCTCCCGGACCACCGTCCGGCAGGCGCTCACGGAACTCGTCGGCGAGGGCCGCCTGGACCGGATCCAGGGCAAGGGCACCTTCGTCTCCCAGCCCAAGCTGTACCGCACGCTCCAGCTGACCTCGCACACCGAGGACATGCGCGCCCAGGGCCTGACCCCCGCCTCGCAGGTGCTGGACATCGGGGAGGTCCCGGCCGACCAGCGGCTGGCGGAGCTGCTCGGCATCGGCCTCGGCGAGCCCGTGCTGCGCATCGAGCGGCTGCGGCTGGCCAGCGGCGATCCGATGGCGATCGAGACGACCCACCTGTCCGCGCGGCGCTTCCCCGGCCTGCGCCGCTCGCTGGCGAGCCAGCCCTCGCTGTACACGGCCCTCGCCGAGGTGTACGGCGTCCATCTCGCGGAAGCCGACGAGACCATCGAGACCTCGCTGTCCACCCCGCGCGAGGCGCAGTTGCTCGGCACCGACGTGGGGCTGCCGATGCTGCTGCTGTCCAGGCACTCGCGGGACGCGCAGGGCACGCCGGTGGAGTGGGTGCGCTCGGTGTACCGGGGCTCCCGGTACAAGTTCGTGGCCGCGTTGCGCCGTCCGGCGCAGGGCAACGGCGATACGGCGGGCGGGCGGTTCCCCGTGCAGTGACGGTGTTCCGCCGTGCTGCCGGCCGTCGGGGTGCCGTAGCCGTACCGTCAGTCCAGGAACGCCGTCTCGATCCAGCGGCGCACCGCTCGCGGACGCATCCGGTGCAGCCGGTCCACGGTGTCGGCGACCTCCTGCGCGCCGCCCACCGAAAGGAACTTCTCCCGCACCAGCTCGGCATGGCCCGCCCGGGTCTCCGGGCCGGCCGCCCCGACCGGGATCAGCCGGGTGCGCGAGACCGTACGGCCGTCCGTCAGACGTACGGTGACCCGGGCGCCGGTGGCCTTGGTGGACCGGGAGAAGTCCCGGTCGTCGGCCGCCGACACACCCACCAGGTCCACCAGTTCGTCACCGCCGAAGCCGCGCAACCACGGCACGGCCAGCTCCCCCGCCTCGCGCACCGCCTCGCCGAACGGCGCGTCGGACAGGAAGAGTTCCCGCGTCATCTCCGTGTCGTGCTCCAGCCGTATCCGCCTGGCCAGCGCCCACCGGTCGGGGTCGTCCAGCAGCGGTGCGGAGAAGTCGTCCACGCCGAACTCGCCGGTGAGCAGGGTGGTCGCCACCGGGTAGGGCACGTCCAGCACCAGCGCGCCCAGCGGGGAGCCGGGCCCGGTGACGTACTGGGCGGCCCGCTGCCCCGCGAACAGCGTGTACAGGGAGGCCTCGACGACGACTTCGGCCACGTCCCGCGGGCGCAGCGCGCCGATCTCCTTGTGGATCTCGGCCGCGCAGTCCACCGCCGCGTCGATACCGGGCCCGCCCGGGTGCATCTTGAACGACAGGGTGTCCGTGTGCCAGCGGCGGCCGAGCCCCTTGGCCACCGCCTGGGGCAGCGGCACGGTGGCGAAGCGGGCCAGGAAGCCGTCGCGGTGCTCCATGATGTCCGGCGCCCCGCGCAGCCCGGCGTACGCGGCGTCACAGGCGTCCATCGCGGTGCGCACCGGGGTGAAGGTGTTGAACAGGCGGGCGTCGCTGGCCAGGAAGGCGCGCATCAGCGGCCAGTTGGGCATCGCGAAGGCCAGCCCGAAGGCGTTCTCGAACAGGGCTGCCGGGGTCCGGTCGCAGTGCAGCCGCCCGGCCACCGCGCCGGCCAGATGGGTGTGTACGGCGCTCTGGCCGCGCAGGGGTCCGAGGGTCGCGGAGGCGGTGATCCGGGCCGCGCACTCGTTGGCCGCGACCACCGCGGTGAGCAGCGAGAGCCCGTCCAGCTGCCGGGCGTAGGCGAAGGCGAGCGGCACCGCCACGGTGGAGTTCGACAGGTGTCCGGCGTAGGCGGTGTCGTCCAGGTTCAGCCAGGAACCGAGCGCGGCGAAGACGCCGGCCGCCTGGCGCGGATCGCGCTGCATGGGGTGCCCGAACGCGGCCACCAGCCGTCTGCCGAGCGGGTGTTGCAGCCCCGCGCGGATGGAGGCGATCTGCGAGAGGACCTGGCTCGCGGCGAGCTTCAGCACCCGGCACGGCACATCCTGCGGCCGCAGGGTCGCGGCCCAGTGCGAGAGCTCACGCAACGGGGTGTCGGCCGGGGTGCGGCTGCGGGCGGCCCGGGCCGGGGTGCGGGCCTGCTCGGCCCAGTCGGCGCACAGCGCCCGGGCGACGCTCTCCGCGAGGACGGCGGTCATGGCGGGTACCTTCCGTGCGTGCGCTGGGACGTGCGGGGGAACACGGCTGCGGGAGCACCGTCGCCCCGGTGCTCCCGCAGTGCATGGTGGTGTTACGCGGCCGGGACCTTGTCCAGGAAGCCGTAGACGGCCTTGATCTTGCCCGCCTCGTCGGTGACGAGCACGTCGAAGCCGATGGCGATCGGCTCGGCGCCCGGCTCGGTCACCAGGCCCCACTGGAAGCGGGCCTGGTTGTGGTGGGCGTCGACGGTGCCGTGCAGTTCGAAGGCGAGGCCCTTGAACTGGTCGCGGGCACCGGCCACCACGGCCCCGAAGCCCTCGTGGCCCTCGACCGCGGCGAGCGGGTCGATGTACGGGGCGTCGGCGGTGAACAGCTCGGCGATGGCCGCGGCGCGCTTCTCGGCGTCCGCCTCGTTCCAGATGTCGAGGTAACGGGTGACGGTGGTGGTCAGGTCGCTCATGCGGGCGATCTCCTCTGTGGCGTGCTTGTCTGGTTCTTCGGACAGGTGGATCAGGGGGTGGCCGGCGCCCAGACCGGGAGGGCTCCGGGGAGCACCTCGAAGGTGGCCGTGGTGCCGATGCCGTGCTGGTACTCGCCGTCGTGTTCCAGCGGGAGCCGGCGGCCGTCGGTGCGCTCGACGGTGATCGTGCGCCCGCGGGCGTAGACGGTCGCCGGGTGGTCCATGTGCCGGGCCTCCAGGGTCAGTTCGGGCACCTGGTCCGCCGGGACCGCGCCGCCGATCACACAGACGTCGAGCAGTCCGTCGTCGAGCAGCGAGCCGGGCAGGACCAGGAACCGGCCGCCTCGGTAGCGGCCGCCGCCGACGTTGGCGAGGACCGTGGGGCCCTCGTGCACGACCCGGCCGTCCACGGTGACCCGGCCCGGGTACGGCCGGTAGCCGGCGGCCGTGTCGGCGAAGGCGCGGGCGTAGCGCTCCCGCCCGGTCAGCGGCAGCTCCCGGGCGGTGATCAGCGCGTCGGCGATCACCCCCGAACAGGCTCCGAGATACACGTGGTTGCGGGTCTCGGCCAGGCGGGCCAGGTCGAGGCGGCGCAGGCGGGCGCTGCCGCCGATGCCGTTGTCGGTCAGGACCGCCTTCAGGGACTCGCTCCAGGGGCGCTCGCCCCACAGCATCTTGTAGCCGGAGTTGCCGGTGCCGCCGGGCACCACCGCGAGGGCGGCGTTCCCGGTCACGGGCACGAGTCCCTGGACGGCCTCCCGGACGGTGCCGTCCCCGCCGATGACCACGATCAGGTCGGGGGCACCGGGGGATGCCGCGGCCGGCCGCTGCAGGGCGCGGCGCACCGCGACCGTGGCGTCACCGGGGCCGGTGGTGAGGTGCACCTCGGTGTGCTCCAGACAGGAGGCACACAACTGCCATACTTCTTCGACCAGTTCGGGCGAGTGGCTGCCGGAGGCGGGGTTGCCCAGGACGAGCGCCCGGGTGGGAGCCGCGGCTGCGGTGTCTGCCATGGCGGGCGTGCTCCTTCTCGTCGGACGGCAGCGGGCCGACCAGGCCGGGTGGTGCTGCCCCGGTCTCGCCGCGTTTCCCACTGTGCCGGGGGGCGCTGACACGGCGCTGACGCCGGGCCCCGGGGCTCGCGGGGTTCACCAGGTGACCGGCAGTTCCTCCAGGCCGTACACGATCGTGTTCTCGCGGAAGCGGACCTCCTGCGGCGGCACCGCCAGGCGCAGCGTCGGGAAGCGGGTGAAGAGGGCGCTCAGGCACACCTCCAGCTCCATGCGGGCCAGCGACGCGCCGGGGCACAGATGGGCGCCGAAGCCGAAGGCGAGATGGCCGGAGGCGTCGCGGCGGATGTCGAGGCGTGCGGCGCCGGGGTAGACCGACTCGTCGTGGTTGGCGGCGGGGATGGCGACGATCACGCCGTCCCCCTTGCGGATCCTCGCCCCGCTCAGCTCGACGTCGTCCACGGCGGCCCGCACCTGGTTGTCCTGCGAGATGGACCAGTAGCGCAGGAGTTCCTCCACGGCTGGCTTGAACAGGCCCGGTTCGGCGCGGAGTTCCGCCAGCTGGTCCGGGTCGCGCAGCAGGCTGAGCACGCTGAGGCTGATCTGGTGGGCCGTGGTCTCGTGCCCGGCGACGAGGATGAACCGGGCCATGGCCACGAGGTCCTCGTGGGTCAGCTCGCCGCTCGCCACATAGCGGGTGGCCAGCCGGCTGATCAGGTCGTCCCGCGGAGTGGCGGTGCGCTGTGCGACGAGCCGGTCCAGGAACTGCGACATCTCCACGAAGGCCGCGTACGTCTCCTCGGGGCCGGCGTCCTGGGAGAGGATGACCCGGCTCTGCTCGGTGAAGTCCGCCTCGTCCTCCTCCGGCACGCCGAGCATCCGGGCGATCACCAGGGAGGGCAGCCGGACCGCGAAGCTCGCCACCAGGTCGACCGGGCGGGGGCCCGCCGCCAGCTCGTCCAGCAGCTGTTCGACCAGGAGTTCCACCTCGGGGCGCAGGGCGCGGGTGCGGCGCGCGGTGAACTCGGTCATCGCCATGCGCCGCAGCCGGCCGTGCTCCGGGTCGTCCATGCGGCTGAAGGACATCACGCCGGGCTCGGGCGGCAGCTGGATCCGGATCGGGAAGCCGGGCTGCTGGTCGTCGGCGCTGAAGCGGTGGTCGTTGAGCACCCGGCGCACGTCCGCGTGCCGGGTGACCAGCCAGGCCTCGCCGCCGCGTATGCGCACCCTCAGCGGGGGCCGCTCTCTCAGCTCCGCGTAGGCGTCCGGGGGTGCGTAGGGGCAGGAGCGGGGCATGGGCCAGGCGGGGAGTGGGTCAAGGGTGTCGGGCACGGATGTCCTCCGTCGGCTCGGCCGAAATCCGGTGGGTTGTTTCGGCCAGCGTGGAGGAGACGGCTGACGGAGTTCTGATGCAGCACTGACGGGCGCACGGAGGCTTTGCCTCCGTGCGCCCGTCAGGCGGTGGTCCACCCGGCCGGTGGGTCAGGACGCCTGCGCCCGGCGCGGCAGCAGCTGGACCAGCAGTGCCACCGCGACGCAGATGCCCGCCTGGACCAGCAGGCCCGCACCGAAGGCGTGGGCGTAGGAGTGGGCGGTGACCTGGTGGCCGGCGACGCCGAAGAAGACGACGCCGATGACCGCGATGCCGACGGCGTTGCCCATCTCCTGGGCGGTGGAGAAGACCCCGGAGGCGGCGGCCGCGTGGTGCGGGGCGACGCCCTCCAGGACCAGCGAGGCGAGCGGGGCGACGACGAAGCCCATGCCGAAGCCGGCGAGCACCATGGCCGGGATGCACCAGCCGACGGAGCCGCTGCCGCCCAGCTCCCACGCCGTGGCGGCGAGCGCGATGTTGCCGACCGCCTGGAGCAGCGCGCCGATGGTCAGGACCTGCTTGCCCAGCTTGCCCGCGACCTTCGGGGACTGCGCGGAGCCGATGAAGAAGCCGAGGCCGAGCGGGATGAACAGCAGACCCGACTGGAGCGCGGACAGGCCGCGGCCCTCCTGCAGATACAGCGCGAGCACCAGGAAGAAGGAGGCCATCGCGGCGAAGAACACCAGCAGCGAGACGACGCCCACGCCGAACGCGCGGTCCGCGAACAGGCTCGGGTGGACCAGCGGCGACTTGTCGCGGGCCGCCTTGCGGCGCTGGGTCCACCAGAACGCGGCCAGCAGCGGTACGGCCGCCACCAGGCACTCCCAGGTCCAGGTCGGCCAGCCCTGCTCACGGCCTTCCACCAACGGCAGCACGACGGCGGCGAGTCCCGCGGTCACCAGGATCACGCCGGTCCAGTCGAGACCGGTGTGGCCCTCGGCCCGGGACTCGGGCACCACCTTCGGCGTGAGCAGCAGGACCACCGCGCCGATCGGGGCGTTGATCAGGAAAATGGTCCGCCAGTCCCAGCCGAAGATGTCGGCCTTGATCAGCAGGCCGCCGATCAGCTGGCCGAACACCGCGGAGGCGCCCATCGTGATGCCGTAGGCGTTGAACGCGGCGACCCGGGCCTTGCCCGCGTAGGCCGTGGTCAGGATGCCGAGGACCTGCGGGATGACGAGGGCGGCCGCGGCGCCCTGCACCGCGCGCGCCACGATCAGCTCGGTCATGTTCGGGGCGATGCCGCAGGCCAGCGAGGCGAGCGTGAACAGGGCCAGGCCGATGGAGAAGACCTTCCGGCGGCCGTAGAGGTCGCCGAGCCGGCCGCCGGTGATCAGCATGGCGGACAGGCCGATGTTGAAGGTCGCGGCGACCAGCTGGATCTCGGCGCTGGTCGCGTGCATGTTCCGCTGGAGCGACGGGATGGCCACGTTGACGATGAAGAAGTCGACGTTGGCGATGAACAGGCCGGCCAGCACGACCCAGAGCGCACCCCAGGCGGGCTTGCCCGCGGCCTCCTCGATGTCCGGTGGCGAGGCGGCCGAGGCCGCGCTGCCGGTCAGTTCCGCTTCGGTGGTCATGGACGACCCTCCTAGGTCGTTTCGTGCTGGTGGGGGGCGTGCCGAAGAGGTCCGCGAGCACGCGAGGGGCACGGGACGGCACTCGGTACGGCAGTCCTCCGAGCACTGTCCCGCACCCCGCTGACACGGCGCTGACACGGACCCTCGGCGGTCAGCGCACCGCCGCCGCGGCCAGCCGCTGGAGCCGGTGCGCGAAGTGCGCGGTGACGGCTTGGGCGTGGGTGTCGATGTAGAAGTGGCCGCCGTCGTACTCGCTGTGGCCGAGGTAGGCCGGGGTGCGGCCGGCCCAGTGGGCCATGGCGTCCGGGGCCTCCTGGAGCGGGTCGCTGCGGCCGCCGTAGGAGGCGAGCGGGCAGGTGACGCCCTTGCCGTCGTCCTCGTACTGGGCGGCGACCCGCAGGTCGGCGCGGAGCGCGGGCACGACCAGGGCTAGCATCTCGGGGTTGTCGTAGATCTCCGCCGGGAAGGACCCCAACTTCTTGATCCACTCGACGAGTTCGGGCTCCGGCATCCGGCTCTGCTCCTCCGTCGGCTGGAAGAAGCCCTCGGGCGACCAGCCGGACATGCCCACCAGCACCGGCGCCGGTCCGCCCTCCTCCTGCATCCGGATGGCCAGCCGGAACGCCAGCTGGGCGCCTAGGCAGTGCCCGAAGAGGGCGAACGGCCGCTCGTCCAGGTCGTTCAGCACCGCCTCGTGCAGGGCGTCGAGCAGCGGCCAGAACTCCTCGTACGTCGGCTCCTCCCGGCGGTTGTGGCGGCCGGGCAGGGTGACGGCCTGCGGGGCGATGTCCGGCGGCAGCAGGCGCTCCCAGTCGCGGTAGATGATGGCGCCACTGCCCGCGTGGGGCAGCAGGAACAGCCGGACCGAGGCGTCGGGCGAGGGCTCCACGGGGTGGAACCAGTGCCCCTCGCTGGACATCTGGCTGCCTATGGTGCCGATGGCGGTGGTCACGACGGCGTACTCCCAACGGTGGTGGACGGGCCGAGGGCGCGTACCGCGGGCAGCAGCACCTCGGCGATCTCCTTCAACTGCGGCTCGGGGTCGAGCGATCCGATCCGTACGACCAGATGCCGGGCGCCGGCCCGGACGTATCCGCCGAGCCACTCCGCGCACTTCTCGGCGCTGCCCCAGGCGTAGGCCTGGATGCTGCTCATCTGCTCCAGGGAGCGGCCGTAGTAGTGGCTGATGTAGTGCTCCAGCTCGGCCCTGGCGGCGCTCTCGTTGCTGTTCACGGTGACCGTGGCGTACAGCGCGGGAGTGACCGTGCGGCCGGCCTCCGCCGCGAGTTCGGCGATACGGCGGCGGGCGCGGGCGTAGGCGTCGACGTCGGGCAGGAACGGCAGCCAGCCGTCGTAGCGGGCCGCCGCGCGGGCGAGGACCTTCGGGGTGTCGCTGCCGGCGAGCCAGAGGGGCGGGCCGCCGGGCACCGCCGGCGAGGGGAGCCGGTCGAGGTTGTCGGCCTGCCAGAACCTGCCCTGGAACTCGGCGGGTTCGCCCTCGTCGTGGGACCGCCAGGCCGTCCGCCACAGCGCGGTGATCTCGTCCAGGCGGCCGACGCGGCCCTGGAAGGAGGCGCCGACGGAGGCGAACTCCTCCTCGGTCTCGGCCATGGGGAACCCGGAGCCGAGCCCGAGAACCAGCCGCCCGGCTGCCACATGGCTGAGGCTCGCGATCATGTTGGCGCCGATGAGGGGGTGGCGCAGGGCGGGGGTGAGGGCGGCGGTGCCGACGGTGATGCGCCGGGTGGCCGCGGCCGCGGCGGACAGTACGATCAGCGGGTCCAGGCGAGGGCGGGCCGTCAGTGAGTCCCCGGCCCACAGGGAGTCGAACCCGAGGGCTTCCGCCTGACGGGCGAAGTCGAGCAGGGGGGCCGCCGCATAGCTGCCCCTGATGGCCTGTTCCCGGGTGGGCAGCTGGACGCCGACCCGCAGGGCCTCTGCTCTCATGGTCAACTCCTCTTCCGCTGGGCGATGTCGATACGTCGTCATAGTGCGTGGCCCAGCGGGTCCCTGGCTGGTGCCGCCAGTACCTCCCGCACCGCGCGGCGCAGGATCTTCCCCGAGGGGTTGCGCGGCAGGGAGGCCGTGAAGTGGTACGTCCCCGGGATCTTGTAGTCGGCGATGCGGCCCCGCAGGGACAGCAGGAGTTCCCGTGGGGTGGCACTCGCCCCGGGCTTCAGCACGACCACCGCGTGCACGCTCTCGCCCCAGCGGTCGTCGGGCAGGCCGACCACCGCCACGTCGGCCACCGCGGGATGCGCGGCGAGGGCCTTCTCGACCTCCGCCGGGTAGATGTTCTGCCCGGCGACGATGATCGTGTCGTTGATGCGGTCGCACAGGTGGAGGTAGCCGTCCTCGTCGAGGTAGCCGGCGTCGCCCATGAGCAGCCACTCCCCCACCAGGGTGCGGGCCGTGGCCTCGGGCAGGTTCCAGTAGCCGAGCATCCGGGAGGGGGTGCGGACGCAGATCTGGCCGACCGCGCCGGGCGGCAGGGTCTCGCCGCCGGGGCCGATCACCTTGACGTCGGTGCCGGGGCAGGGGCGGCCCACGGAGTTCAGCCTGGTGCTTCCGGGGTGATGGGCGTCCGGCGGGAGGCACACCGCCACGCTGCCGGTCTCGGTGCTGGCGTAGATCTGGGCGAACTCGCAGTCGTACGTCTCCAGGCACTGCTTGAGCAGGGTCTCGGACATGGGGGCGGCGCCGTACGCGATCTTGCGGAGCGAGCGGAACGCCTCGGGTCCGGCCTCGCGTTCGGCCGCCATCGCCTGGAGCATCGCGGGAGCGGCGAAGGTGGTCGTCACGCGGTGCGTCCGGATGAGCCGGACCGCTTCCTGCGGGTCGAACTGCGGCATGATGACGTTGGTGCCGCCCGCGTTGAGGGTGTGCAGGAACCAGCCGATGCCGGCCACGCCGAAGCCCGGCAGCGAGATCAGGGCCACGTCCTCGGGCCGCCAGTCGATCCAGTCGACGCCCTCGGCGCGGCTCGCGTGCGGCAGCGTGAAGAAGCTGCGGTGGGCGAGGACGGCGCCCTTGGGCAGGCCGGTCGTGCCGCTGGTGTAGATCTGGATCACCGCGTCGTCCGGGCCGGTGCCGGGCGTGGGGTCCGTCTCGGGCTGGTCGGCCGCCCAGGCGAGCACGCCGGCGCCGCGCGCGGGTTCGCCGTCGGCGTCGGTGCCGTCGACGCGGATCACCCGGCGCAGTCCGCGCAGTTGGTGGCGGACGGTGGCGACGGTGTCCCAGAACTCGTCGTCCACGAAGATCAGTGTTGCGCCGGAGTCGCGCAGGATGTGGTCGACCTCGTTCGGGGTGAGCCGCCAGTTGACCGGGACCAGGACCGCGCCGGCCTTGGCGCAGGCGATCATCACGAGGTAGTAGTTCGCGGACTCGCGGCCCAGGTAGGCGACCCGGTCACCGCGCCGGACGCCGCCGGCGCGCAGGGCGTGCGCGGCCCGGTTGCTGTCCTGGTGGAGCTTGGCGTAGGTGGTGACCCGGCCCTCGCAGACGATCGCCGGGTGCTCCGGGCGGCTTCCGGCGTGGGCGCGCACGGAGTGGTGGAGCGTCCAGCGCTCCCTCGGTGTGTCGGTCATCTCGGTTTCCCGTCCCTTGCTGTTCACGCTGCCGGGGCGAGCTGCCCGTCGACGAACCGGGCCAGCGCGCGGACCGTGGGGTGGTCATGGGTGAGGGAGGCCGGCAGGGGCAGCCGGAACGCCTGCTCCAGTGCGGCCTTGACCTGCTGGGCCATCAGGGAGTCCAGGCCCAGCGACACGAATTCGGCGTTCGCGTCCAGCTCGTCGCCCTCCTCCAGGTGCAGGACGGCGGCGACCTTCTCGCGGACCACGCGGGTGACGGCGGCGAGCCGTTCGGCCTCCGGCAGCGCGGCCAGCGCGCCGAGGTCGAGGCCGGTGCCGTCCTCGTCCGTGGTCCGCCGGGCGAGCCGGTCGTAGAACAGGTCGCCGGTGACGCTGCCGGAGACATAGCGGTCCCAGTCGAACTCGCCCACGATCCGCTGGGTGCGCGGCCGGCCCCAGAGCCGGGCGAGCGTGTCCAGGGCGCGGGTCGGGGAGAAGAAGCGGACGCCGCTGCGTTCGATCTCCTGGCTGAGGTGCTCCTCGAGGCGGGCGGACATACCGACCCGGGCCCAGGCGCCCCAGTTGACCGACAGGCCGGGCACCCCGCGCCGGCCGCGCCACTCGGCGAGCGCGTCGAGGGCGGCGCTGGCGGCGGCGTAGTGGCCCTGGGTGGCGCCGCCGAGGACGGAGGCGATGGAGGAGTAGGTGACGAAGAACTCCAGCTCCGGGAAGGCCTCCTCGGCGGCCTCGTGCAGCAGCCAGCCGCCGTAGGCCTTCGCGGCGAGCTGGGCGTCGATGGACTCCCAGGTCAGCTCGGAGATCAGTTTCTTGTCGTAGGAGCCGGCGGCGTGCACGATCCCGCCGACCGGGTACGGGCCCGCCGCGAGCTGCCGGACGAGCCGCCGCACGTCCTGCGGGCGGGAGATGTCGGCGCGTACGACGTCGATCTCGGCGTCTGCGGCGAGGTCGGCGAGGAGCGCCGAGGCCTCCTCGGTGGCCCGGCCGCCGCGGCTGACCAGGGTCAGGTGCCGGGCGCCGAGGGCAGCCAGCTTGCGGGCGGTGACCAGGCCGAGACCGCCGAGGCCGCCGGTGACCAGGTAGGTGCGGTCGGCGCGGAGCCGGGCGGGGTCCTCCTCGACCGCGTACGGCTGCGGCTCGGGCCGGCCCTCCGGCGGGATCACCGCGTCCCGTTGCGATCCGGCCCGGCCCTCCGCCAGGAGCACCGCGTCCGGCGGCTGCTCGGCCGGGTCCTCGGGCAGGGTCACCCAGGCCCGTCCGGCCGGGTCGGCGAGGGCGGTGCGCAGGGCTTCGCCGGTCTCGTCGAGCCGGAAGCGGGGCGCGGCGTCGTCGGAGCCTGTGGCGTGAACAACGGCCGGGACGGGCACGGTGAGCGTGGCACGGAAGGTGCCGTCGTGGCGCACGAGCACCTCGTCGCCCGGCGCGAATCCGGTGCCGTCGGCGGTGGCGAGGACCGTGCCGCGCGCCAGCCGCCCGAGCAGCGGCGGGGGTTCCTCCTCGCCCTCCGCCGCGCGTTCCGCCCGGCCGGTGTCCAGGGCGGCGCGGGCGTCCTCGGCGGTGAGGCCGACGGTGTGCACGCGGACCTGGACCTCGCCGGCCCCGGGCGCCCGGTCGGGGACCGGGGCGAGGGCCAGGTCGGAGAGGTCGCCGGAGTCGGGGGCGCGCAGTTCGAAGCCCCCGGTCCAGGTGAGCGCGGTGTCACCGGCGAGCAGCCGGCGCACATAGCGGCGGCCGGGCCGGTGGGCGACCTGGTACTCGCCGGGCGGCTCGGCCCGCCACTCCTCGGCGAGCGGGGCGAGGCCGCTGCCGGGGGCGAGGTCGACCAGGGTGGCCCGGTACTGCGGGTACTCGGTGAGCAGCACCCGGCCGAAGCCCCACAGGGTGGCGGCGCCGAGGTGGCCGCCGTCGCCGGCCGGGTCGCCGGGCAGCCACTGGGCGCCCTCGGTGACCAGCCACAGCCGGGGCGGCCGGGCCGCGGCCTCCAACGCGCCCACGAGCGCGAGGAGTTCGCGGTAGTTGTCCTCGCACTCGGCGCGCAGCCGCTCGGCGGACATCGGCTCGGGGCGCTGCCGCCACAGCCGGCAGACGTCGGTGACGGTGGGGTCCTCCAGGGCGGCCTTGAGGTCGGTGAGGCCGGTCAGCCAGGTGACCTTGAGACCGGGCTCGGCGGCGAGTTCGGCGGCCCGCGCGGCGGACGGGTCGAGCAGCACCACATGCCGGGCCGGGCTGTGCTCCTTGGCCGGCAGGGCGCGGCGCACCCAGTCGGGGCGGTGCAGGAACTGACGGCGGCCGGCGCGACCCTCGGGCCGGGCCATGCGTACCCCGAGCAGCTCGGCGACCGGCTCGCCGTTCTCCAGCAGCAGCACGTCCGCGAGGCGCCGGTCCTGTTCGCCGCGCACCCGGGCGAGGACCCTCAGGTTCTCGCCGCGCGGCTTGCGGAAGTGCCGTACGGCGGCGATCTCCCGCGGCACGAACACCGGGCCCTCGGGGTCGAGGACGACCAGGGCCTGCACGGCGGCCTCCAGCAGCTCGGCCGGGACGTGTTCGACGGCGGTGGCGTCGCGGCCGGTGAGCTCGCCGGTGACCAGTCCGTCGCCGTGCCGGGCGGCGCGCAGCAGGAGTCGCATCCTCGGCCCCTGGGGGCGGCCGACGGAGGCGAGGTCGGTGTAGATGTCCTCGTCGTCGATGTGCTGGGCGGCGGGGGCGAGCGTGGCGTCCAGTTCGGCCAGCTCCGAGACCGGGACGAGGGGTTCGGGCGCCGCGGCGACGACGGCGGTGGCGTGCAGGTTCTCCTCACCGCCGACGATCGTGAACACCTCGACCTCGGCGCCGCCGCCGTGCCGGGGCCGCCAGCGGGTGGTCAGCGCGGTCACGGTCTCGGCGGGCAGCTCCAGCGGGGCGAGCAGCCTCAGGTCGCGGACGGCGGAGCGGGCGTGGCCCTGGACCGCGTCCTGCACGGCGAACAGCAGGTCGACGTAGGCGCCGGCGGGCAGCACGGTACGGCCGCCGTCGGCGAGGTCGGCGAGCGCGCCCAGCTCCTCGGCGGTGAACTCGGCCGTGAACTCCCGCACCCCGCTGGCGAACCGCTCCTCGATGCCGAGCAGCGGGTGCCGGGCGCTGCCGTTCGCGGCGGACCGGCGCGGGGTGACCGAGGGCAGCCAGTAGCGCTTGCGCTGGAAGGCGTAGGTCGGCAGGTCCACGCGGGCGGGCACCGGGTGTCCGGCGTGGTAGCCGCTCCAGTCGACGGTGAGGCCGGCCGTGTAGTAGTCGGCGAGCGCGGTGAGGGTGGTCGCGGTCGTGGTGTCGCGGCGGCGCAGGCTCGCGAGCCACAGGTGGTCCTCGGCGGTGACGCCGCGCCGGGCGAGCGCGGTGAGCGCGGCCTGCGGGCCGATCTCGACCATCGCGTGCCGCCCGCGCTTGGCGACGGCCCGGATGCCGTCGAGGAAGCGGACGGGTTCGCCGATGTGGCGTACCCAGTAGTCCGGGTCGCCGATCTCCCGGAAGCGGGCGAGGCGGCCGGTGACGTTGGAGATGAGGCTGATGGCCGGCTCGCGGAAGGTGATGCCGTCGAGGGCGGCGCGGAAGTCGTCGTAGACCTCGGCCATGAGCGGGGAGTGGAAGGCGTGGGAGACCTTGAGCCGGTCCACGCGGACGCCCTTGGCCTCCAGGGCGGCGACCACCTCGTCCAGCGCGGCCGTGGCGCCCGATATCACCGTCTGGTCGGGGGCGTTGATGCCCGCCAGGGCCAGGTCGTCATGTCCCTGGAGCAGGGGCTCGACGTCCTCGACGGGCGCGGCGACGGCGGCCATCCCGCCCGCGGTGCGCACGGCCTGCATCAGCCGGGCGCGGGCGGCGACCAGCCGGACCGCGTCGGGCAGGTCGAACAGCCCGGCGACGGCGGCGGCGACGACCTCGCCGATGCTGTGTCCGATGAGCACGTTGGGCCGGGCGCCCCAGGCCATCCACTGCCGGGCGAGGGCGTACTCCAGGGTGAACAGGGCGGGCTGGGTGTACTCGGTGCGGTCGATCGCCTCCGGGTCGGCGGCGGTGCCGAGCAGCAAGTCCCTTACCGATACCGAACGGCCGAGACGGGCGGCGAACAGCTCGTCGCACGCGTCCACGTGCTCGCGGAAGACGGGGCAGGCCGCGTAGAGGGCGGCGCCCATGCCGGCGTACTGGGAGCCCTGGCCGGTGAACAGGAAGGCGGTCTTGCGGATGCCCGAGGGGCCCTCGTGTTCCTGCTCGGCGGCCCGGTCGAGGAGCCTCGCCAGCGCGGCCCGGTCGGCGACCGGGGCGGCGATGCGGTAAGGGTGGTGGGCGCGGGTCGTGTTGGCGCTGTGGCACAGCGCTTCCAGGGGCTGCCGGTCGGCCGACTCCCGGTAGGCGGCGGCGAGTTCGCGCAGGGCGGCGGCGTTCTTCGCCGACAGGGTGAACAGCGGTGCCGCCCCTTCGCCCGCGGCGGGCTCCGCGGGCGCGGGCGCCTGCTCCAGCACCACCGCGCCGATGGTGCCGGCGAACCCGAAGCTGTTGACGACCGCCCGCCGTACCTCGGCGTCCCACGGCTCGCAGGCGGTGGGCACCCGCAGCGGGTAGAGGTCCCAGGGGATGCGGCCGGAGGGCGTCTCCAGGTTGAGGTGCGGGTAGATCGTCCGGGCCCGCAGCTGGAGCACGGTCTTGATGACGCCGACGATGCCGGAGGCGGGCTCCATGTGCCCGAGGTTGGTCTTCACCGAGCCGACCAGCACGGGCCGGTCCTTGGTGTGGGAGTCCACGAACACGTCGCCGATGGCACCGAACTCGATGGGGTCGCCGAGCGGGGTGCCGGTGCCGTGCGCCTCGACGTACTGGATGTCCCCGGGCGTCAGGCGGGCGGCGGCGAGCGCGCTGCGGATGACCTTCTCCTGGGCCGGTCCGTTGGGCACGGTCAGGCCCGCGCTGTCACCGTCCTGGCCGACGGCCGTACCGCGCACCAGGGCGAGGATCCGGTCGCCGTCGCGCTCGGCGTCGGACAGCCGCTTGAGCACGACGATGCCGCAGCCCTCGGCGCGCGCGTAGCCGTCGGCGGACTCGTCGAAGGTCTTGCAGCGGCCGTCCGGGGCGAGCATCTGGGCGTTGGAGAACATCACCGGGATGCGCGGGTGGTGCAGGGCGTTGACGCCGCCGCACAGCGCGATGTCGGTCTCGCCGGCGCGCAGCGCGTTCACGGCGAGGTGCAGGGCGACCAGGGAAGAGGAGCAGGCGGTGTCGACGCTCATGCTCGGGCCGCGCCAGCCGAGGAAGTAGGACAGCCGGCCCGACAGCGGGAACATGGTGATGCCGGACGCCAGATGGCCGTCCAGCTCCTCGTACGGCAGTGAGTCCAGCTCCAGGGCGTAGTCGATGGAGCTGGCGCCGATGTAGACGCCGCCGTTGCCGCGGCGCAGCGGGGCCGGGTCGATGCCGGCGTGCTCCAGGGCCTGCCAGGCGGTCTCCAGCAGCAGCCGCTGCTGGGGGTCCATGTAGCGGGCTTCCTTCGGGGAGATGTTGAAGAAGCCCGCGTCGAACAGGTCGATGCGGTCCAGGAACCCGCCGGCCGAGGCGATGATCTTGCCCTTGTCGTCGGGGCCCTCGGGGGTGAACGCCTCGACGTCCCAGCGGTCCCGCGGGATCGGCCCGATCCCGCTCCTGCCCTCGTTGAGGAAGGCGTCGAACTCGTCGGGCGAGCCGCTGCCGCCGGGGAACCGCAGACCGATTCCGACGATCGCGACCGGCTCGGGCGCCTGCTCTGTCTCCGTACGCGGCATGGAGCGACTCCTCAAGCTTCCTTGACGGCCTGGGTCAGGTGGTCCACGAGATGGGCGATCGTCGGCTCGTTGAAGAGCACGCTGACGTTGATCGACAGGTCCAGGAGCTGCTCCAGGCTCTGCCGTATCTCGGTCAGCCGCAGCGAGGTGAGGCCGAGATCGAAATAGCTGATGTCGAGCGGAAGATCCTCGGAATCGTCCATGAGCAGAACGGTCCTGAATTTGGCCAGGACGATTCCCTCGATCTCTTCGGCGAGTTCGCTGCGCGGCAGCTCGCGCAGGCGCCGGCTGGTGCTGTCGACAGGTGGCATGCGCCTCATGCAAGCAGCGCCGGCTGACGCCCCACTGACGGCTTCGTACAAGGCAGTTGGCCGGATCAGGCCGGTCAGTCGGGCGTCAGCGCGGGGTCAGATTCCGCTGCCACGCTCGCCTTGCTTCAAGAAATCCACACGCCATATCCGAAAGGCTGAAGATGCTTCGCGAAGCCGCGCAGGAGGAGAGTGCTGAGGCACCTTCCGGATTGAAGAGCTACGACCTCTACATCGCGGGCAAGGACGTCGCCGGAGACGGCTGGGTCTACACCGTCAGCGGACGCTCCCTGCTGGAAGACGTGTTCACCAGCGTGAGCCTGAAGCGCTCCCTCGAACAGGACCCGGAGTCCGAGGCGGCGAGGCACCCCTATGTCGTCGGACGCTGCGCGATCGCGGACGACTCCGCCATCGACCTGGCCACCCAGGCCGCCGCCGCTGCCGCCCCCGACTGGGCGGCCGTACCGCTGGAGCGGCGGATGCGCCTCGGCACCCGCTTCCGCGAGGAACTGATCAAGCACCAGGACGAGTTCCTGCGCATGCTGGTCGCCGAGTCCCACCCGGTCAAGCTCGCCCGCTGGGAGCTGAGCTGCCTGCTGCAGATCTACGCCCCCGGCTCCCTGCGCTGGTACCTGAAGCAGATGCGGGTGGAGAAGGAGTACAACGGCCGCAAGCTGATCCTGCACCGCCAGCCGGACGGCGTGGTCGCCTTCAACCCGCCGCAGAACGCCCCGCTGCCGAGCGCCGCCCTGTGCGTGCTGGCGCTGATGGCCGGCAACGCGGTGGTGGTGCGGGCGCCGCGCAGCATCGCGCTGTCCACGATGTGGCTGCTGCGGGACGTCGTCGCCCCGCTGCTGGAGGAGGTCGACGCGCCGGCCGGGGTGCTCAACGCGGTGTGCTCCAACCCGAAGCAGACCATGGACCGCTGGATCGCCGACCCGCTGATCAACGACATCTTCTACATCGGCGGCAGCCAGGAGGGCCTGCGCTTCGAGCAGCAGTGCGTGGCGCACGGCAAGAAGCCGATCCTCGAACTCGCGGGCAACGACGGCATCGTGGTGTGGAAGGACGCCGACGTGAAGTGGGCGGCCGAGGCGATCACGGAGGCCTTCTACGGCTCCGGGCAGATCTGCATGGTGCCCAACTACGTCCTCGTCCACCCCGATGTCGCCGAGGCGCTGATCGCCGAGGTGAAGGAGCAGGTCAAGGGCATCCGTCCGGGCCTGCCCGAGGAGGAGGACGTGCTGCTGTCGCCGGTCAGGCGCAGCGAGCGGTTCTTCCGGCTGCTGCGGCAGGCCCTGGACAACGGCGCCGAGCTGGTCACCGGCGGCCACCGCACCGAGCTGGACGGCACGGTCTCGGAGACGGGCGTGTTCCTGCAGCCGACGGTGGTGCGGGTGGACGGCCTGGACCGGGCGCGGACGTACGACGTGGTCCGCGAGGAGACGTTCTTCCCGCTGATCCCGATCGTGATCGCCGAACGCGACCACGACGACGCCCTGCTGGAAGCCTTCCTGCAGTTCGTCAACAGCAACGACTACGGGCTGCGCAACTCGCTGTGGTCCCGCTCGGACCACGTCGTGGAGACCTTCGTGCGGCGCACGGTCAACGGCGGCCTGCTGAAGGTCAACGACTCCCACATCGGCTTCCTGCCGTACCTGCCGAGCCACGGCGGCACCGGCCGCACCGGCGGCGCCTTCGGCGAGGCCAACTACCCGATGCTCAAGACCTCCCATGTGCAGGGAGTCAGCATCGCCCGCGACGTGAGCCCGTACGACGCGGTCTTCGGCGCCTGACCACATTCCGACCTGCGGAGGTTTCCCGTGCGTTCCCTCGATGCCGCCCGGACCGTCTGCGAGCGGTTCCACCCCGGACTGCTCAAGGAGCTGGAGCAGATCCCGTACGCCGAGCGGGAGCGGCCCGGCAGCCCTGTGATCGACCTCTTCCGCATCCACGGCGGGGTCGGCCTGCTCATCCCCGAGACCTACGGCGGCCATGGCGCGGCCCCGCTGGAGGCGCTGCGCGTGCAGCTGGCCCTGGGCGCCCTGTCGCCGTCCCTGGTCGCGGCCGTGTCCATGCACCACTTCACCGCCGCCATGCTGTACTCGCTCGCAGTGAAGTCGGGCCGGCTCACCGCCGCGCAGACCGAGCTGCTGCACCGGATCGTGCCGGAGCAGCAGGTGATGGCCTCCGGCTGGGCCGAGGGCCGTACCGCACAGAACATCCTCAAGCCGGCCGTGACCGCGCGCCCGGTGGAGGGCGGGTTCCTGCTCTCCGGGGCGAAGAAGCCGTGCAGCCTGTCCGGTTCGATGAGCCTGCTCACCGCGTCCATCGCGATCCACGGCGAGGACGGCGGTGAGCCGGAGCTGGCGCTCGCGATCGTCCCCGCCGACGCGCCCGGTCTGTCCGTACACCCGTTCTGGGGCAACGACCTGCTGGCCGGCGCGGAGAGCGACGAGGTCCGGCTGGCGGACGTGTTCGTGCCGGCCGAGATGGTGGTCCGGGCCGGCGCCGACGACCCCAGCCGCCTCGACGACCTTCAGTCGGCCGGGTTCGTCTGGTTCGAGATGCTGATCTCCGCCGGGTACGCCGGCACCGCCGCCGCGCTGGTGGAGCAGGTGCTGGAGCGCAAGCGGGGCGGCGTGGAGGAACGGGCCGCGCTGGCCGTCGACATGGAGGCCGCGCTGGCTCTGCTGGAGGGCGTCGCCCGCGGCACGGGCCCCGAGCCCGGTGACGAGGAGTCGGTGGCGCGGGTGCTGGTCGCCCGGTACGCGGTGCAGAACGCGCTACCGGACATCGTGGGGCGGGCACTGGAGCTGCTCGGGGGGCTGGAGTTCATCAGCAACTCGGCCTCCGCGCAAGGCGCTGCCGCTACTCGAGCACTGGCCTTTCATCCGCCGTCCCGGATCGGTGCCGCCGAGCCGCTTCTTGCCTACTTCGGCGGGGGGCCGCTGGTTCTGGCGTAGAGCTCGGTCGGCAGAGCTGTGTGCGCGGCCGCGGGTTCGTCGTGGTTGATCGCGCAGTTCCCGCGCCCCTCCGGGGGCGCTGCACCCCACCGACCTTATGACCACCCTCTTTGGAGTGAGCGACACGTGACCGTTATCCAGGAATCACCGGCGACTTCGGCCGCCGACACCGAGGCGGAGATCCTCCACCTCTACCGCGCCCACCTCAGCAAGGGCCGGGCCACGCTCGCCGAGTTGTTCGGCAGTCATATGGAGGTGGCGTCCGAGGGCGCCTGGCTCACCACCAGTGACGGTGAGCGCTTCCTGAACGCCGGCGGCTACGGCGTGTTCATCATGGGCGCCCGGCACCCGATCGTCATGGAGGAGGTGGAGCGCCAGCTGCGCACCCACCCCACCGCGACCCGCATCCTGCTGGAGCCGACGGTGGCCCGCGCCGCCGAGGCCCTGGTCTCCGTGCTGCCGCCCGGTCTCGACCGCGTGCACTTCGCGCTGTCCGGCGCCGAGGCGGTCGAGACGGGACTGAAGCTGGCCCGCGCGGGCGGCTACAAGCGGACCATCTCGATGCGCGGCGGCTACCACGGCAAGACCCTGGGCGCGCTGTCGGCGACCGCCAAGGACGTCTACCAGGCGCCGTTCCGCCCGCTGGTCCCCGACTTCCAGCATCTGCCGTACGGCGACGCCGACGCCCTGGAGGCCGAGCTGAAGGCCCACCCGGGCGAGGTCTGCGTGATCCTGGAGCCGGTGCAGGGCGAGGGCGGGGTGATCGTCCCGCCCAAGGGCTACCTGAAGCGGGTCGAGGAGCTGGTCCGGGAGTACGACGGCTTCCTGATCCTCGACGAGGTGCAGTCCGGGTTCGGGCGGCTCGGCGAGTGGTGGGGCGCCGACATCGAGGGCGTCGTACCGGACGTCCTGCTCACCGGGAAGGCGCTCGGCGGCGGGGTGATGCCGGTGTCGGCGGCCGTCGCCACCCGCAAGGCGTTCCGCCCCTTCGACAAGGACCCCTACGTCCACACGGCCACCTTCTCCGGGCAGCCGGTGCTGATGGCCGCGGTGCAGGGCGCGATCCGGGCCGTCAAGGAGGAGCGCCTGGTCACCCGGGCCATGGACCTCGGCGCCCGGCTGCTGCCGCGGATCGCGGGGGTCGCCCGGCGCAACATCCCCGAGCTGGTGGTGGATGTGCGCGGCCGGGGCCTGCTCATCGGCGTCGAGCTGGTCGAGGCGGGTCTCGCCGGCGAGCTGCTGATCGAGCTGTTCAACCACGGCGTGGTCGCCAACCACTCCATGAACGGCAGCTCGGTGGTGCGGTTCACCCCGCCCGCCGTGCTGGACGACACCGACGTGGACTTCCTCGTCAACTCCTTCGACCTGGCCACCCGCGACCTGATCAAGGGCGCGGCCAAGATGCCGGAAGGCGGTAACTGATCGTGCGGCACGTCGAACTCGATGCCCTGATACCCGCGGAGCAGGCCGAAACGGTCCTGCACGCCGTACGGCGCTGGGAGAAGTACCCCGACCTCGCGCCCCACGTCAACGCGACCACCGTGCACGCCTCCTACCCCGATCCAAAGGCCTCCTCCAGCTGGGAGCTGCACTTCCGCAGCGGTCTGCTGCGCTGGACCGAGGACGACGTGATCGTGCCCGAGGAGGGCGCGATCCGCTTCGAGCAGTCCGACGGCGACTTCGACTCCTTCTCCGGGACCTGGTCCGTCCAGCAGTCCGGCGCGGACGTCACCGTCCGCTTCGACGCCGACTTCGACTTCGGCATCCCGAGCCTGGAGGGCATCCTCGACCCGATCGCCGAGCGGGTCATCAAGGAGACCGTCGCCTGGGCGCTGACCGGCCTGTTCCCGGCCGTGCGCATCCAGGGCGGCATCCAACTCACCGAGCCCGCCGCGGTCGGCGCCTAGGACCCGCGCGAGGAGCTGACCATGGACCAGGCGAACCCCTTCGAGACCCCGCGCACCTACTCGCTGCACCGCGCCGAGTACCTGGTGGGCCTCGCCGTCACCACCGGCCTGATCGTCTACCACTTCGGCGACATCCGCTGGCTGCCGGCGCTCGGACTGTTCCTCTACATCGACCTGATCGGCTACATCCCCGGCGCGATCGCGTTCCGCAGGAGCGGCGGCCGGCCGATCCACAAGGCGTACTACGTCCTCTACAACGTCATGCACAGCCTCATCACCCAGGGCGCGGTGGCCGCGCTGTGGTGCTGGCTCGTCAGGCCCGAATGGGCACTGCTGGTGCTGCCGTTCCATCTGTTCGGCGACCGCGGCCTGTTCGGCAACTTCATGAAGTCCTTCGCGCTGCCCTTCGAGCCGGTGCGCCAGAAGGGCTATCTGCGGCTCCTGGACGACCTGGGGCTGCCCCACCCGAAACCCGTGGGACACGCCATGGACCCGGTGCCGGTCGGGCACGTCCCGGCGCGGCCCGCCGTACGCGAGACGGAGGCCGTGCGATGACCACCGCCACGGATGTACGGCGTCCGGTCCGACAGGACCCCGTCGAGCGCCGGCGCGCCCTGTACCACCTGGCCTCCCCGGTGTCCGTGCTGACCACGGGCCCCGAGGACCATATGCACGGCACGACGGCCAGCACGGTCACGCTCGTCTCGCGCGCGCCCCTGCTCATCGGGGTCGTGCTGCGCGCGGGCTCGTCGTTCGCCCGGCTGGCGGCCGCCGAGGGCCGGTTCGCCATCAATGTGCTCGGTGCCGAACAGGCCGATGTGGCCCGGCGGTTCGCCGACAGCACGCGGCCCGACGGCGACGCGGCCTTCGCGGGCCTGGCCTGGACGGCGGACCGGTACGCGCACGCCCCGCTGATCGCGGGCGCGCTCGCCCACTACGTCTGCCGCTTCCACTCCGCGCACGCGGCGGGCGACAGCGAGTTGCTGCTCGGCCATGTCGTCCGGGCCACCGCGGACGACGGGCTCCCGCTGTTCAGCTACGCCGGCGGGCTGTACGCCGGCTCCCTGCGCCCGGCGAAGGAGGCCGCCGCGTCATGACCTCGTCACCCGTTGCTCCCGAGGCGGACTGGGACAAGGCGCCCGGTCTGCTGGACGGCGCGAAGGAACTCACCCTCGGCCCCGAGGAGTGCGACCTCGCCTACTGGATCACCTCCGTCGCCCAGGGCACCCTGCGCGACCGCGGGGCGACCGGCCACCACGTAAACGCGCTCACCCCCGACTTCCTGAAGGCGCCCGGCCCGCTGCGTGAGGCCCTGGTACTGGAGTTCGGCTTCCGGGCGCTGGCGGAGGAGCTGGCCACCCGCCTCCTCGGCCACTACGTCTCGATCGCGCCCGGCATCCCCCAGATGGAGTTCTACGCCACCCAGCTGCTCGACGAGGCCCGGCACGCCCGGGTCTTCCGCCAGCACCTGGTGGAACTGGGCATCCCGCAGCACACCCTGCTGAAGGACATCGAGGAGATGGCCCGGGACTACCGCAAGCGGGTCCTGGACCCGGTGGTGGACTTCACCCTGGACATCGTCCGCGATCGGGGCGACTTCCCCGGGGGGGTCGCCGTGTTCGCGATCGTCATCGAGGGCGTGCTCGCCCCGGCCGCCGAGCTGAGCGAGCGCAAGTGGACCCCGCTGTCCCCGGCGACCGGCGAGATCTCGCGCGGCACGGCCATCGACGAGATCAGGCACCTCACCGTGGCCAGCACCATCCTGCGCGACCACGTGATCGAGCACCCGGAGTACAGGCCGCGGTTGCTGGAGATCCTGCGCGCGGGCGTGAAGCTGTGGGACGAGATCCCGGACCGGGAGTTCGTCATCCACCGCGAGGAGCTGTTCCAGGAGGGCATGTTCCGGCACGCGGATCTGATCGGCGACTACGAGATCTGGCCGGGCGTGCGGCTGCTCGACACCACCGCCGAGCAGCGCTACGACATGGCGGAGCGGTGGACCGACGAGATGGCCGAGGTCCGCATGGCGTACATGGGCCTGCCCGTCGAGGTCCTCGCCTCGGAGGCCGGCGCATGAGCACCGGGCGGGCCGCGGTGATCGCCGGCATCGGGTCGTACGTGCCGTCCAACCGGGTGACCAACGACGACCTGGCGGCCCGGCTGGACACCTCCGACGCCTGGATCCGGTCCCGCACCGGGATCGCCGAACGGTACGTCGTCTCGCCGGGTACCGCCACCGGCGACCTGGCGGTGGAGGCGGGCCTGAGGGCCCTGAAGTCCGCCGGGGCGGAGCGGGTCGGGGCGGTGGTGCTGGCCACCACCACTCCGGACCAGCCCTGCCCGGCGACCGCACCGCAGGTGGCCGCGCGGCTGGGGCTCGGACCGGTGCCGGCCTTCGACGTGGCGGCCGTGTGCTCCGGGTTCCTGTACGGCCTCGCGTCCGCCGCCGGGCTGATCGCGGCCGGGATCGCGGACAGCGTGCTGCTGGTCGCCGCCGACGCCTTCACCACGATCATCAACCCCGCCGACCGCACCACCGCGGTGATCTTCGCCGACGGTGCGGGCGCGGTGGTGCTGCGGGCCGGCTCGGCCGCCGAGCCCGGGGCGATCGGTCCGCAGGTGCTGGGCAGCGACGGCGAGCTGAGCCATCTGATCGAGGTGCCCGCGGGCGGCTCCCGGCAGCGGTCCACCGGCCGCCCGGCCGCCCAGGAGGACCACTACTTCCAGATGCTCGGCCGGGACACCTACCGGCACGCGGTGGAGCACATGACCGCCGCCTCCGCCGAGGCCGCCGAGCGGGCCGGCTGGCGCCTCGCCGACGTCGACCGGTTCGTGGCCCACCAGGCCAACGCCCGGATCCTGGAGGCGGTTTCGGACCGGCTCGGCATTCCGGCCGAACGGCGGCTGAGCAATATCGCACGGGTCGGCAACACCGGCGCCGCCTCCATCCCGCTCCTGCTCGCGGAGGCCACGGCCGAGGGCCGGCTCGGCACGGGCCACCGGGTGCTGCTCACCGCGTTCGGCGGCGGCCTGTCGTGGGGAGCGGCGACGGTCGTCTGGCCTCAGCTGCAGACCTTCTGACGCGCGGATCTTCCGACGCGACGTCAGCCACTCGTAGTCAGCGGTACGCGGGGCGCGTACACCTTCGAAAGGAACCGACATGCTGGAGCAGCTCAAGGAAATCCTGTCCAACAAGCTCAAGGTGTCGCCCGAGGCCATCACCCCGGAGGCGACCCGGGAGGACATCGAGCTGGACTCGCTGGCCGTGGTGGAGCTGTCGCTGCTGCTGAAGTCCGAGCTGGACCTGGACATCAGCGACGACGACCTCCTGGAGGCCGAGACCGTGGCCGACATGGTCCGGCTCATGGAGGAGCGGAGCGCGACGGTCTGATGGCCGGCATGGACATCGCCGTCACCGGGCTCGGCCTGGTCACCCCGGGCGGGATCGGGGTCGGGCCGAGCTGGGCGGCGGTCTGCGACGGCAGGCCGGCCGCCGCCCTCGATCCGGTGCTGGCGGACAACCCCGTACAGATCTCCTGCCGGGTGCCCGGCTTCGACCCCGAGACCCTGCTGAGTGCGCGGCGCGCCCACCGGCTGGACCGGTTCGTGCAGTTCGCGCTGGTCGCCGCGCACGAGGCGGTGGCCGACGCGGGCCTGGACCCGCAGACCTGGGACGGCGCGCGGGTGGGTGTGGTGCTGGGCTGCGCCGACGGTGGTCCGGGCACGGTCGAGGACCAGCACCATGTGCTGCGCGAGCAGGGCGCCGACCGGGTGTCGCCGCTGCTGCTGCCCATGCAGCTGCCGAACATGCTGGCCGGTCAGACGGCCATCGAGTTCGGGGCGACCGGGCCCAACCTGGTGGTGGCGACGGCCTGTGCCTCGGGTGCGACCGCCATCGGCACGGCCCGGGACCTGCTGGCGCTGGGCCGCTGCGACATTGTGCTCGCGGGCGGCAGCGAGGCCATGATCACCCCGCTGGTCATGGCCGGGTTCGCCCAGATGGGCGCGCTGTCGAAGCGGCACGACGATCCGGCCTCCGCGTCCCGGCCGTTCGACGCCGACCGGGACGGGTTCGTCGCGGGCGAGGGCGCCGGGATCCTCGTGATGGAGCGGGTGGCCGACGCGCGGGCGCGGGGCGCCCATGTCCACGGCCGGATCATCGGCTACGGAGCGACGGCCGACGCCCACCACATGACGTCACCGCATCCGGACGGCGCGGGCATCGAGGCGGCGGTCCGGGCGGCGCTCGCGGACGCGGGTGCCGATCCGGACGACGTGCAGCACGTGAACGCCCACGGCACGTCGACACCGCTCAACGACCTGTCCGAGGCCCGCATGATCCAGCGGACCCTGCGTGGGGATCCGCTTGTCACGTCCACGAAGGGAGTCACCGGGCATCTGCTGGGCGCGGCGGGGGCCGTCGAGGCCGCGTTCGCCCTGCTGAGTGTGGAGCACGAACTGATTCCGCCCGTCGCCAACCTGGTCCTGCCGGATCCCCGGATCGAGATCAAGCTGGCCCAGACCCTGACCGAGATGCCGATCGATCTGGCGCTGAGCAACTCCCTGGGCTTCGGTGGGCAGAACACGGCGCTGGCGATCGCGCCCGCCTGAGCCCCTGAGCAAGCAGCCGTCCGCCGAGCAAGCCTCCGCGGGCGGCTGTTCCCCTGTCACGTCCCGTCTGCTCTGGAGTCCCCATGTCCACCAGTGGTCCCCCCTCCCCACCCGGCCGGCTCGGTACCGGGCACATCCTCTTCCTCATCGTCGCCGCCGCCGCTCCGCTCTCCGCGATGGTCGGCACGGTCCCGCTCGCGTTCGCCTTCGGTGACGGCGCCGGCGTACCCGCGGCCTTCCTGTTCGCCGGCGTGACGCTGCTCTGCTTCTCGGTCGGATACGCGGTCAGTGCCCGGCGTACCGGAGGCTCCGGTGGCTTCTACGCCTCCGTCGCCGACGGGCTCGGCAGGCCGCCCGCCGTCGCGGCCGGGTATGTGGCTCTGCTGTCCTACAACTGCGCCACCATCGGGCTGGCGGGCGCGCTCGGCTACTTCACCCAACTGGTGCTCGCGGCCCACGGGGTGACGATCTCCTGGGAGTGGTGCGCCGCCGTCGGGCTGGTGCTGACCGCCGTGCTCGGGTACCGGGAGATCGCGCTCAGCGCCCGGGTGCTCGCCCTGCTGATGCTGGGGGAGATCGGTGTGCTGGCGGCCCTCGACGGGGCGATCCTCGTCCGGCACGGGGTGCACGCGCTGCCCGCCGTCTCGTTCTCGCCCCACACGGCCGCCGGACCGGGTGCCGGGGTCTCGCTGATGTTCGCGTTCGTCTCCTTCATCGGCTTCGAGTCGGCCGCGCTGTACGGCAAGGAGGCGCGGGATCCGCGGCGCAGTGTGCCCCGGGCCACCTACGCGGCGGTCGTGCTGATCGCCGGTTTCTACGCGCTGACCAGCTGGCTGGCGGTGGGTGCGGTCGGCAGTGGCCGGGTGCGGGAGGTCGCCGGGAAGGAGATGGGTGATCTGTTCTTCGTGCTCGGCGACGACTTCCTCGGCAAGTGGGGCAGCACCGGACTCCAAGTGCTGCTGTGCACCAGCCTGTTCGCCGCGACGCTGGCGCTGCACAGCGCCGCCAACCGGTATGCGCAGGTCCTCGCCGAGGACGGCCTGCTGCCGGGCGCCCTGGCCGCCGCGCACCCGAAGCACGGCTCCCCGCACCGGGCGAGTCTCGCGCAGAGCGCGCTGACGGTCGCGGTCGTCGCCGGGTTCGCCGTCGCGGGACTCGACCCGTACGCCGACCTGACGACCAGCATGCTCGGGCTCGGCACCCTCGGCATCGTCGCCCTGCAGGCGCTGGCCGCGCTGTCGGTGCTCGGGCTGCGACTGCGCGGGGGCGGCGGGCACTGGTGGCGGGAGACCCTCGCCCCGCTGCTCGGCTTCGCCGGGCTGGCCGCCTCCGTCTGGCTGGTCGTCGGCAACTTCGACATGCTCACCGGCTCCCCGTCGAAGGTGATCGCCGCCCTGCCCTGGCTGCTGCCGCTGGTCGCGCTGGGCGGTCTGGCGTACGCCGCCCGCATGCGCTCGGCCCACCCGCTGCGCTACCGCCGGCTCGGCACCCGGCACCTCGCCTCTCCCGCACCGGCACCCTCCCCCGCCCTGACTGGAGACCGCCATGCATGACGCCCACGAGCTGATCGAGGCGGGCCCGGACGCCGTACGGCGCCTGGCCCGCCGCCGCCACGCGCTGGACCTGGACGCGCTGAGCGCCGCCGTACGGGACCGCTCCGCCGCCCAGGCCGAGGTCACCCGGCTGCGCACCGAGCTGAACCGCACGGCCAAGGCCCGCCGCTCCGGCCCGCCGACCGAGGCGGAGAAGGAGGCCGCGCGGGCGCTGCGGGCCGAGGTGCAGCGCGCGGAGAGCGCGGCCCGGAAGACCTCGGGCGAACTGTGCGAGCTGCTGCTCTCCATCCCCAACCTGCCGCTGGACGCGGTCCCGGACGGGGACTCGGAGAAGGAGACGGTGGAGATACGGCGGGGCGGTCCCGCGCCGCGTCCGGCGGGCGGGGCCCGCCATCATGCCGAGATCGGCGAGGCGCTCGGCATCCTCGACTCCTCCGCCGCGGCCCGGCTGTCCGGCGCCCGGTTCAGCGTGGCCCGGGGTGCCGGTGCCCGGCTGGAGCGGGCCCTCGGCGACTTCTTCCTGGACCTGCACACCCGCGAGCACGGCTACACCGAGCAGTCCGTGCCGTTCCTCGTCAGCCGGGACACCATGACCGGCACCGGGCAACTGCCCAAGTTCGAGGAGGACCTGTTCCGCACCCAGGTCGGCGACCGGGAGCTGTTCCTGATCCCGACCGCCGAGGTGCCGCTGACCAACCTGGTGGCCGGACAGCTGCTGGACGCGCGGAGCCTGCCGTACGCCTTCACGGCCCGCACCCCCTGCTTCCGTGCGGAGGCGGGGGCGTACGGCCGGGACACCCGGGGTGTGCTCAGGCTGCACCAGTTCGAGAAGGTGGAGCTGGTGCGGATCTGCGCGCCGGAGCAGGCGCAGGAGCAGCTGGAGCTGATGACCGGGCACGCCGAGGAATGTCTGCGTCGGCTCGAACTGTCCTTCCGCACCGTGCTGTTGCCCGCCGGCGACATGGGTTTCTCGGCGCGGATGACGTACGACATCGAGGTCTGGCTGCCGGGCGGCGGCTCCTACCGGGAGATCTCCTCGGTCTCCGACTGCGGCACCTTCCAGGCCCGCCGCGCGGACATCCGGGTGAAGCGGGCCGACGGCCGCAAGACCCCGGCGGCCACCCTGAACGGTTCGGCCCTGCCCGTCGGGCGGACCGTGGCCGCGCTGCTGGAGCAGGGCGTCCAGGGCGACGGGTCCGTGCTGCTGCCCGAGGCGCTGGTGCCCTACACCGGCTTCCGGCGGATCCTGCCGGGCGGCGGAACCGAGTGAGTGCAGGGAAAAGGGGCGGGAGTCGCACTCCCGCCCCTTTTCCCTGCGCGGCTCACGCGCCCGTCATGTGCACCCCGCCGTCCACGTGCACGATCTCGCCCGTGGTGCGCGGGAAGAAGTCCGAGAGCAGGGCGACGACGCCGCGGGCGGCCGGGTCGGGGTCGGTGAGGTCCCAGCCGGCCGGGGCGCGGTCGGTGGTCCAGACGTCGGCCAGCTTCGTGAAGCCGGGGATGGACTTGGCGGCCATGGAGCGCAGGGGGCCGGCCGCGACCAGGTTGCAGCGGATGCCGCGGCCGCCGAGGTCGCGGGCCAGATAGCGGCTGGTGGACTCCAGGGCGGCCTTGGCGACGCCCATCCAGTCGTAGTGCGGCCAGGCCACGCTCGCGTCGAAGGTGAGGCCGACGACCGAGCCGCCGCGCCGCTCCAGCAGCGGCAGGCAGGCCGTGGTGAGGGACTTCAGGGAGTACGCCGAGACATGCACGGCCGTCGACACGTCGGCCCAGGTGCCGTCGAGGAAGGAGAAGGCGCCCTGGGGGCCGTAGGCGATGGAGTGGACGACGCCGTCGAGGGAGTCGGTGTGCGCGCCGATCCGCTCGGCGAGGGTGTCCAGGTGGTCCTGGTCGGTGACGTCCAGCTCGATGACCGGGGCGGACTTGGGCAGCTTGCCCGCGAACCGCTCGATCAGGGAGAGCCGGCCGAAGCCGGTGAGCAGGACCTCGGCGCCCTCCTCCTGGGCGATCCGGGCCACATGGAAGGCGATCGAGGCGTCCGTGACCATTCCGGTGACCAGGATCCGCTTGCCGGCGAGGATGCCGCTCATGCCACCGACACCCCCTTGGGCAGCGCGCTCACCAGTGCCGAGTCGTGGTCCTGGGGGCCGAGCGCGCTGCCGCCGCCGGGCGAGCCGAGGTTCGCGAAGAAGTCGGCGTTGGAGGCCGCGTGGTCGTCGCCCCACTCCTCGGGCAGGTCGTCCTGGAAGTAGATGGCGTCGACCGGGCAGACCGGTTCGCAGGCCCCGCAGTCCACGCATTCCTCCGGATGGATGTAGAGGGCGCGGCGGCCTTCGTAGATGCAGTCGACGGGGCATTCGTCGATGCAGGAGCGGTCCTTGATGTCGACGCAGGGCAGTCCGATGACGTAGGCCATGTTCAACTCCTCGTTCTGGTCGGTGGGTTCAGTCGACCGGGGTGCCGGTGGTGCGCTCGCCCAGGGTCAGCACGGTGAGCGCCACGACGGCCATGGCGGCGGCGATGACGGTGAACAGGGCACCGGCGCCGTGTGCGTCGAGGACCGGCAGCAGGACGAACGGCAGTGCGGCGGCGCTGAGTTTGGACAGCGAGTAGGCGGCGCCGGCGGCGGTGGCCCGGATCGCGGTGGGGTACTGCTCGGACAGGTACACATGGGAGACGCTGGAGAAGACATTGCTGACCAGCGTGTAGGCGAAGCCGCACGTCACGATCAGGGCGGCGGAGCCCGCGCAGGCGAAGCCGAGTCCCGCCCCGACCATCGCGGCCGCCGAGAGGGCGATCAGGGTGCGCCGCTCGATCCGGTCCACTACGGGCTGGGCCAGGGCGGAGCCCACGGGGTAGCCGAGGAAGGACAGCGCGGTGAAGCCGAGGCCGGCGACGACGCCGTAGCCCTTGGCGGCGACGATCTGCGGGGCGAGCGTGCCGAAGCCGTAGTAGCCGACGACCGAGAGCACGCAGAAGAGCCAGAGCACGAGGGTGCGGCGGCGCAGGCCGGGCCGGACGACGTCCAGCAGCCGGGCGCGCTGCGCGGGCGACTGGGACCGGGGCACCGGCTGGGCCGGGAGCAGGCCCCGGCCGGCCGCCTCCGCCTCCATGCGCGCAACCAGCCTTTCGGCCTCGGCGGCGCGGCCCTGCGCCGCGAGCCAGCGCGGGGACTCGATCAGCCCGCGCCGCAGCAGCCATACGACGGCCGAGCCGAGCGCGCCGAGCACGAACAGCCAGCGCCAGCCGGCCACGCCGAGCGGGGTCCGCGGCACCAGCCACAGCGCGGCGAAGCCGACCGCGGGGACCCCGCAGAAGGCGAGGGTGTAGGCCCGGGCGATGAACCGGCCGCGCCGCGAGGCGGGCAGCACGTCCGCCAGATAGCAGTCGGACAGGGCCTGTTCGGCACCGATGCCGAGCCCGGCGAGGAAGCGGGTCACGATCAGCCAGGCGGCGTTCGGCGCGAGGGCGCCGAGCAGTGAACAGACCGAGTAGACGGCCAGGTTGACCTGGAAGGCCCGGCGCCGGCCGAACCGGTCGGCGATCCGGCCGAGCGTCAGCGAACCGAGGAACTGGCCGAGGAACGCGGAGGCCAGGACGAGCTTGAGCGAGGTCGCGCCGAAGCCGAAGTCGCTCTGCAGCACCTTGCCGATGGTGCCGGACAGGTTGTTCTCGAAGGTGTCGAAGAACAGGCCGACACCGATGACCGCGGTGAGTCTGCGGTGCAGCGGAGTGATCGGCAACCGGTCCAGGCGGGCGCCGATCGGGGCGGGAGCGGTGAGACCGCCCGCCGCCGCGGTGGTCTGGGACATGGGGCTGGCTCCTTACGGGTTCCTGCGTGGGGTGCACGTCCGCCCCTGGCCAAGGAACCGCCCGGGCCGCCGGCGGGCCCGGGCGTGCGGCCGCGGCGACAGGTGGGGGGTCAGACCGATTCCATGGCCCGGCGCCGGATCTGCTCCTCCACATCGCCGCGGCGGACCGGCGCGCTGACCTCGTGGAGGTAGGAGGCGACCTCGCGGTAGGAGGCCCAGAACCCGACCTCGTGGTACGGCACACCGCGTTCGGCGCAGTACTCCATGGTCAGCTCCCGGGCGCGCGGCAGGTTCTTCTGCGGCATGGCCGGGAACAGATGGTGTTCCACCTGGTAGTTGAGGCCGCCGTAGAGGAAGTCGACCAGCCGTCCCGGCCGGATGTTGCGGGAGGTGAGGACCTGGCGCTCCAGCCAGTCCAGGGTCTCCTCCTCGCCGTCGCGGATCTGCATGCCCTTGTGGTTCGGGGCGAAGATCATGCCGAAGTAGACGCCCAGGGAGGCGTGCTGGACGACGACGAACGCGACCGCGAGCGCCGGGGACAGCACGGTGAAGACGCAGGTGAGATAGACGGCGGCGCGCAGCAGGATCAGGAACGTCTCCAGCACGGGCCGCTTGGTCCTGCCCTGGGCGATCGACAGGACGGCCGTCTTCAGCATCTTGAAGCCCTCCAGCACGAGCAGCACGAAGAACAGCACGCTCTGGTAGCGCACGACGAACTTCTGGGTGCCCTTGCGGGTGGGGTACTGCTTGATGTCGAAGATGGCGGTGCGCCGGGCGATGTCCGGGTCCATGTCCAGGTGGTTGGGGTTGCTGTGGTGCCGGTTGTGGTGGTTGACCCACCAGCCGTAGCTGACCCCGTTGACCAGGTTGGCGTGCACATAGCCGACCGCGGACGCGGCCTTCTTGCTGCGGAACATGGCCTTGTGGCCGGCATCGTGCCACATGAACGCCGACTGGCCGCCGCACAGGCCCATCCACAGGGCCGTGACGAGCTGCCACCAGGTGTCGCCCAGCTCGAAGAAGGCGGCGAAGCCGATCAGCAGCAGGGTGGTGTTGAGGGCGAGCTTGCCCACGTAGTAGCGGGGGTCGAGGTCGAGCAGGCCCTCGGCCTTGACCCGTTTGAGCAGTTCGGCGAAGGTCGCCGAGGCGCCGGGGCGCGGGGCGGCCTCGGAGGCCGGGACCCCGGCCGTCTGGGTGTGCGGACGCTGCATGCGTTGCTCTCCTTGGGAGAAGTGCCCGGTGCGAGCGGCGGCGCCGCTGCCCGCGCGGAGCCGCGGGCGCCGCGAGTTCGACTTCGGCTCCCGCGTGCGGTCACCGTCGCGGGACAGGTCCTGTCGGGGTCCGCCCGGCGGGTCCGGGCGACGGGAACACAGTGCGGTGCTCCCGGGCCCGGGCCGCCGGGCGAACGTGTGTCCAGCGTTCCGTGCCGTACTGATGTGGCACTGATACCGGTCTGATCGGGCCGCTGGTGCTCCGGCCGGCGGCCGCCGGCGGCGTGGTCAGGCGGCCGCCTCGGCGCACAGCCGCTCGTCCAGCGCGCGCACGGCGGCGTCGGCGGCCTCGGCGACCTGCTCGTCGTCGGGCGCGCCGATGACGGCCATCAGCTGCTCGACCATGGCGTGCTGGAGTTCCTCGGTGGACGGGCTCATGACGAAGTCTCCTGTTCGGTGAGGTGACGTGAGGTGACGTGCGGCGATGGCGGTCGGTCAGAAGGCGCCGCACGCACGGAAGATGTGCGCGAAACCGGGCAGCGAGGCCTGCGGGCCGTCGAAGGCGACGTACTCGGGGATGATCAGGTCCGGCGCCCACTTCTGCTTGTACGACAGCTGGGTCTGCGCCGGGTACAGCGCCGCGCCCTCGGCCCACAGGGCGTGCATCAGCCACTGGAACGCGGTGCTGTGGCCGTCGAGTTCGTGGCCCGCGTCGAGGCCGGTGAACGGGGTGAACCCGAAGTGCAGCCACTCGACGCCCTCGGCCCGGAACACCTCGATGGCGTGCGCGTTGATGGCCTCCATCAGCCCCGGGGAGCCCTCGGGGATGCGGCGGCTGAGGTCGTGCATCCAGCCGGCGCGGCTGCCGTACACCGGCGAGTACGAGATGTAGGCCACCGGGGCGCCCTCGATGGTGCCGGTGAACAGCCGACGGTGCGCCTGGGCCTCGCCGCCGATCTGGCCGACGAGGAACTCCAGTTGCTGGGCGCCGCCCTTGGAGCCGAGCCAGGCCCTGTCGATGGTGGCGATGGCGTCCCGCACGTCGGCCGCGTCGGCCTCCTGGATCGTCAGGCCGTTGCGGTGGGCGCGGGAGATCTTGTTGCGCAGCTGCATGAACTTCGTGCCGCGCAGGGTGAACTCGGCGAGGGCAACCGCCCAGGAGGCGCCGACCTGGTTGACGGTGCAGCCGCGCCGGGCGTAGCGCTCGGCGTCCGTGCGCTGGAGCTGGACGCCGACGAGGTTCAGCCCCTCGTCGCGCACGTACTGCCGGAAGGCGTCGAGGAGGGTGTCGTAGTCCTGCTCGGCGGCGAACGGGCCGCCGAACTGCACGGCCCAGCGGCCGGTGCGGCGGTACACGACGACGCCGTCCGCGCCCGGGACGGTGAAGATGCTGTTTCCGCTGTTGAGCGCCAGGAAGGAACTCGGATTCTCGCTCGCGGTGTGCCTGCCTATCGCGTCGAGAATCCGGTTGCCGGTGGCGGTTTCGGTGGTGGTGGCGGTCATTCCCTTACCTCTTTCGGGAGCGTTTTCACGGCACGGGAGTGTCGAATCGAGTACAGCACCGGAAGGTTGTCCCGCAAAAGGGTCGTTGGAAATTCATTGCCTACGTCAGAAGCGTGTCAGCATTCCGTCAGCCGGTACTGCCAATGTGGTCCATGTGAACGGCGCGGGGCATCCGGGCCGGGAACGAGGAGAGGTGCCCGGAGTGGCTGATCGGGGACCGTGAGCACAGCTCTGGTCGGGCCCAGCAGGCCCACGCAGGTTCAAATCCTGCCCTCTCCGCCAACCGCCGGAATCATCGCCGAACGGAATTCCCCATCCGGGTGAAAGGGAATTCACCGATTCGGCGAGCGGAATCGGATTCCGCCCGGCCGGTGCGCCGCCGAAGACGATGGCGCACCGGAACCCCCAGAAACCGCCGGCCACCCCCCGTCCCGGCGGAGCAGCCGCCCCGGCGGGCCGATGAAGGAGTCGAGGCCCGCCGGGGCGCGGCCTGTTCGGTCACTCTGTCTTTCACCGCAGCACCACCCCAGAAACATCATCGCCGAGGAATTGTCGTCAAGGGGGAGAGACATGCTGAGGTTCTCCGTTCTCGGGGCACTGGAGATATGCACCGCCGCGGGTCCGGCGGACGTCTCCGGGGACCTGCAGCGCACCCTGGTGCAGACGCTGCTGGTCAGCGAGGGGCGTCCGGTCTCCGGGGAGGGCCTGGCCGAGGAGATGTGGGGCGAGGCCGTGCCCGACCGCCAGGCCAACGCCCTGCAGGCGCACATCAGCAGGCTCCGGCGCAGGCTGCGGGCGCTGGAACCGGACCGGCCGGCCTCGCGGGTGACCATCCATCCCGCCGGATACCGGCTCAGTGTCGGCGAGGGCGAGCTGGACGCGGCCGAGTTCGTGCGGGCCGTACGGCAGGCGGAGACGGCGCCCGACCGGGACGCGGCGCGCACCGCCCGGTCGCTCGGCGAGGCCCTGGCGCTGTGGCGCGGGCCCGTGTTCGGCGGCTTTCCCGGCGGCACCCTCTGCCAACTGGCCGGCGCCCGCTACGAGGAGTACCGGATGCGGGCCATGGAGCTGCGCTTCGACGCGGAGCTGCGGCTCGGCCGGCACGCGGCCGTGCTCGCCGAGCTGGCCGAGGTGCACACCAACCACCCGTTGCGGGAGCGGTTCTGCGAGCAGCTGATGATCGCCCTGTACGGCGCGGGCCGGCAGGCCGACGCCCTCGACGTCTTCCGCCGTATGCGCCGCCACCTCGACGACGAACTCGGCATCCAGCCCTCCCCCGCGCTGCGCAAGGTCGAGACCGCGATCCTCTCCCACGATCCGGCCCTCACCGGTGACCCGCGTATCCACACCCCGCTCCAACCCGTCTGACGGCCGTGCGGATCGACGGCCGTGAGCGCCCGTCAGTCGCCGGTCAGCGTGCCCTGCCACGCTCGTGCCCACGCACGCCGGGGCCGGCAGCCGGCGCGGTATCCGATGTCCACCTCACACAGAGGCAGGGAGACATGAAGTCCCAGGTCGCGGAACTGGCCGCGCTGCGCGCACGCGTGCTCGCCGGCCCCGGTGAGAAGGCGACGGCCGCACAGCAGGCCAAGGGGAAGCTGACCGTCCGGGAACGGATCGGTCTGCTCCTCGACGAGGGCTCGTTCCACGAGGTCGAGCCGCTGCGCCGGCACCGGGCGACCGGTTTCGGCCTGGAGGCGAAGAACCCGTACACCGACGGTGTGGTCACCGGCTGGGGCACGGTCGAGGGCCGTACCGTCTTCGTCTACGCGCATGACTTCCGGATCTTCGGCGGCGCGCTGGGCGAGGCCCACGCCGCCAAGATCCACAAGATCATGGACATGGCCATCGCGGCCGGCGCGCCCCTGGTGTCCCTGAACGACGGGGCGGGCGCCCGCATCCAGGAGGGCGTGACCGCGCTCGCCGGGTACGGCGGCATCTTCCGCCGCAACACCGCAGCCTCCGGGGTGATCCCGCAGATCAGCGTGATGCTGGGCCCGTGCGCGGGCGGCGCCGCCTACAGCCCGGCCCTGACCGACTTCGTGTTCATGGTCCGCGAGACCTCGCAGATGTTCATCACGGGCCCCGACGTGGTCAAGGCGGTGACCGGCGAGGAGATCACCCAGAACGGCCTCGGCGGCGCCGACGTCCACGCCGAGACCAGCGGGGTGTGCCACTTCGCCTACGACGACGAGGAGACCTGTCTGGAGGAGGTCCGGTATCTGCTCTCCCTCCTGCCTCGCAACAACCGCGAGAACCCGCCCGCGGTGCCCTGCGACGACCCGGCCGACCGGCGCTGCGAGTCGCTGACGGAGCTGGTGCCGGTCGACGGCAACCGGCCCTACGACATGGCCCGGGTGATCGAGGAGATCGTCGACGACGGCGAGTACCTGGAGGTGCACCAGCGCTGGGCCCGCAACATCATCTGCGCGCTGGCCCGCCTCGACGGCCAGGTCGTCGGGATCGTCGCCAACCAGCCGCAGACCCTGGCCGGTGTGCTGGACATCGAGGCGTCCGAGAAGGCGGCCCGGTTCGTGCAGCTGTGCGACGCGTTCAGCATCCCGATCGTCACGCTGCTCGACGTGCCCGGATTCCTGCCCGGCGTCGGCCAGGAGCACGGCGGCATCATCCGGCACGGCGCCAAGCTGCTGTACGCCTACTGCGACGCCACCGTGCCCCGTATCTCGCTGATCCTGCGCAAGGCCTACGGCGGCGCGTACATCGTCATGGACTCCCAGTCGATCGGCGCCGACCTCACCTACGCCTGGCCGACCAACGAGATCGCGGTGATGGGCGCGGAGGGCGCCGCGAACGTCATCTTCCGGCGGCAGATCGCCGAGGCCGACGATCCCGAGGCCAGGCGGGCGGAGCTGGTCAAGGAGTACAAGGCCGAGCTGATGCACCCGTACTACGCGGCCGAACGCGGCCTGGTCGACGATGTGATCGATCCGGCCGACACCCGCGCCGTCCTCATCGGCGCGCTCGCGATGCTGCGCACCAAGCACGCCGAGCGCCCGGCCCGCAAGCACGGCAACCCCCCGCAGTGAGTGTCCCCGGTGAGTCCCGCCATGTGACGGAGGTCCCCATGCCCGTGTCCCCCGCGTCCCCCACCCCGCCGATCCGGGTCGAGAAGGGCCAGGCCACCGACGAGGAACTGGCCGCCCTCGCGGTGCTGCTCCTCAGCCGGGGCGCCCTCGCCGGTGCCGATGCGGAGCCCTCCTCCCCCGGCACCACCTCCTGGCGCCCGCACGCCTTCCACGCGCCGCACAGCTGGCAGCGCTCCTGACCGGCGCACCCCGCGACAGCACCGAACGGCCCGGCGCGTCCCGCGTCCGGGCCGCCCGGCACCCGTCGTTCAGCCCTGGACGAGGGTGATGTCCTGGTCCGTGACTCCGTGGAAGGCGAGCAGCGGGGCGATGCCCGAGGGCCGCAACTCCATGAGGCTGGCCTGCACATGGGCGGGACCGGTCCTGAGGGTCTCGGAGCCGACCTTGCCGCTGTTCTGCCAGCGGTGCTCGGCGCCGTCGCACTGGGCGACGCCGCCGCCGATGCCGTGCTTGACCCGGGCGTCGCTCTGGCTGAGCGAGGAGCTGACGAACACCGGTCCGGTGCCGGCGGTGCAGCGGTAGCTGCCGGAGAGCGTGATCGTGCCGTCGGACGCGATACGGCCGGTGGTGTCGACGGTGACGGCCTCGGAGGAGTCGGCGCCTGCCGGGCCGCCGGCGACACACAGCAGGGCGACGGCGCCGAGGGCCGCGGCGAGGGCGAGGCGAGTGGGCATGGGGTATCTCCCGGTTCCGTGGGGGGACGATGGCTTCCACTGGTACCGGTCGGCCGTGCCGCAGGTCGTGATCGTCACTCCATCGGTGGCGCGTCCTGGAACCGTCCGGGAGTTGTCCGGTTGTTGTCACGCTTCACGGCGCGCGGTTCCGGGGCGTTCACGGCGGGAGCATGGTCTATGCATGACGGGCGGCGGCCGAACCCGCCGGCCCCTCACATCCCGATGTGGAGGTGCGCCATGTGCTCCAACCAGTCCTCGTGCCCCGCGTCCGGCCCCGCCCTGCGGCATCCGGTGGCCGCCCATCCCGAGCAGGGCTGGACCTTGCTGTGCGACGGCTCGATCGTGTTCGACGACAGCGGCGAACTGCACCCGGACGGCAGCGTGGTCCCGCCGTGCCGGGTCCCGGCCGAACGCCTCGCCACAGCGGCCTGACCCCGGCCCGCTACGGCAGCACCGCGAACCCGTCCAGCTCCACCATCGCCTGCTCGTCCCACAGCCGTGCGACCTGTACGACGGCCATCGCCGGGTAGTCCCGGCCCGCCAAGTCCCGCCAGATGCGGCCGAGTCGGCCGGCGTGGGCGCGGTACGCGGCGACGTCCGTGGCGTAGACGGTGACCCGGGCGAGGTCCGCGGGGGTGCCGCCGGCCGCGCGCAGGGCCGCGAGGAGGTTGCCGAGGGCCCGCTCGAACTGCTCGGGCAGCGTGTCCCCGGTGACCTTGCCGTCGGCGTCCAGGGCGGTCTGGCCCGCGAGGAACACCACGCGCGAGCCGGAGGCGACGACGGCGTGCGAGAACCCCGTGGGCGGGGACAGCTCGGGCGGGTTGACGCGCTCGGTCGTCACCGGGGGGCCTCCTCGGTCCTTGCGTACAACTCCTTGGCGATGATGCCCCGTTGGACCTCGCTCGCGCCCTCGTAGATGCGCGGGGCGCGCACCTCGCGGTAGAGGTGTTCGAGGAGGTGGCCGCGACGCAGGGCCTGGGCGCCGTGCAGCTGGACGGCGGTGTCGACGACGTACTGCGCGGTCTCGGTGGCGAGCAGCTTGGCCATCGCGGCGCGCTTCGGGACGTCGGCGGCGCCCTCGTCGTACGCCGTCGCCGCCGCGTACACCATCAGCCGGGCGGCCTCGGTGCGCAGGGCCATCTCGGCGACCTGGTGGGAGACGGTCTGCAGGTCCATCAGCCGGCCGCCGAAGGCCTCGCGGCGGCGGGTGTGGCCGAGGGTGGCGTCGAGCGCGGCCTGGGCCATGCCGACCGCGAAGGCGCCGACGCTGGGGCGGAAGAGGTTGAGGGTGCCCATGGCGACCGTGAAACCGCGATCGCGCTCGCCGAGCACGTCGTCGGCGGTCACCGGTACGGCGTCGAAGTCCAGGGAGCCGATGGGGTGCGGCGAAAGCATGTCCAGCGGGGTGCCGGTGAGCCCGGGCCGGTCCGCGGGGACGAGGAAGGCGGTCACACCGCGGGCTTTGGCGCCGGGCGTGGTGCGGGCGAAGACGGTGTAGAAGTCGGCCTCGGGGGCGTTGGAGATCCAGCGCTTGGCGCCGGTGAGCCGCCAGCGGCCGGCGCCGTCGGGCTCGGCCGCGAGGGACAGCGCGGCCGCGTCCGAACCCGCCCCCGGCTCGCTCAGCGCGAAGGCGGCGACCGCGCTCCCGTCGGCGACCCGGGGCAGCCAGCGCTCGCGCTGGGCGGGGCTGCCGTGGGCGTGCACCGGATGGGCGCCCAGGCCCTGCAGCGCGAGCGCGGTCTCGGCCTCGGTGCAGGACTGGGCGAGGGATTCGCGCATCAGACACAGGTCCAGCGCGCCCGAGGTGAACAGCCTTGCTAGCAGGCCGAGTTGGCCGAGCTCGGCGAGGAGCGGCCGGTTGACGCGTCCGGGCTCGCCCTTGTCGGCGAGCGGGCGCAGCCGTTCGGCGGCCGTCGTGCGCAGCTCGGCGCACCAGGCGGTCTGCCGCGGGTCGAGCGAGAATGCGGGCACTGCCGGTCCTCCCTCCGGTCCGGGCCACCCTGACCCTTCCCGTTCACCGTCCGGGACGGCACCACCGCGGCCCGCCCCAGCGCCTTCCGGCGACGAGCCACCCTCTTGGCCACCCCGGCTCCCCACCCACGTTATCGCGCAACCTTGACTGCCGTCACCAAGACGATACGCTCGATGCGCGAGCCCATCAGGACGCCGGTGCCCACCACGACGCCCGTCTTCGACGCTTGTCACGGCAAGGGGGCGAACCGCCATGCACCGCTCGGCCCATGTCGACACCTTCGCGCGCGACCATCTGCCGCCGCCGGACGAGTGGCCCGAGCTGCGGTTCGACCTGCCGGAACTGCGCTATCCCGAGCGGCTGAACTGCGCCGCCGAACTCCTCGACCACGCCGAGGCGGACCACCCGGTCTTCCACACCCCGGACGGGCCGAGCTGGACGTACGGCGAGTTGCGCGCGCGGGTGGACCGGATCGCGCACGTGCTCACCGGCGACCTCGGCGTGGTCCCCGGCAACCGGGTGCTGCTGCGCGGCCCCACCACGCCCTGGCTGGCCGCCTGCTGGCTGGCCGTGCTGAAGGCGGGCGCGATAGCCGTGACCGTGCTGGCCCAGCAGCGCCCGCACGAGCTGGCCACCATGTGCGAGATCGCCCTGGTGCGGCACGCGCTGTGCGACATCCGGTCGGTGGCGGATCTGGCGAAGGCCGACATACCCGGGCTGCGGATCACGACGTACGGCGGCGACGGCCCCGACGACCTCCTCAACCGCCCGGCGCCCGGCACGCCGTACCCGGCGGTCGACACCGCCGCCGACGACGTGGCCCTGATCGCGTTCACCTCGGGGACGACGGGTCGCCCGAAAGGGTGCATGCACTTCCACCGGGACGTGCTGGCGATCGCGGACACCTTCTCCCGGCATGTGCTGCGCCCACGCGCGGACGACGTCTTCACCGGCAGCCCCCCGCTCGGCTTCACCTTCGGCCTGGGCGGCCTGGTGGTCTTCCCGATGCGGGCCGGCGCCAGCTCCCTGCTCCTGGAACAGGCCGGCCCCCGGCAACTGCTCCCCGCGATCGCCGAGCACCGCGTCTCGGTCCTGTTCACCGCCCCGACCGCCTACCGCGCCATGCTGGAGCGGCTCGACGGGCACGACGTCTCCTCGCTGCGGCGCTGCGTGTCGGCCGGCGAGAACCTGCCCGCGGCCACCTGGCGGGCCTGGCACGAGCGCACCGGCCTGCGTGTCATCAACGGCATCGGCGCGACCGAGCTGCTGCACATCTTCGTCTCCGCGGCCGACGAGCGGATCAGGCCGGGCACCACGGGGGTGCCGGTGCCGGGCTGGCAGGCGCGGGTGCAGGACGCGCACGGCAGGCCGGTGCCGGACGGCGAGCCCGGACTGCTCGCCGTGCGCGGCCCGGTCGGCTGCCGCTACCTCGCCGACCCGCGCCAGCGCGGGTACGTACGCGGCGGCTGGAACATCACCGGCGACACCTATGTCCGCGAGCCGGACGGCTACTTCCGCTATGTGGCCCGGGCCGACGACATGATCATCTCCGCCGGGTACAACATCGCCGGACCGGAGGTGGAGGACGCGCTGCTGCGGCACCCGGACGTGGCGGAGACGGCGGTCGTCGGCCGCCCGGACGAGGCCCGCGGACAGGTGGTGGTCGCCTTCACCGTGCTGCGCGAGGGCGCCCGGCGCGACCCCGAGGCCCTGCGCGGCTTCCTCAAGTCCGAGCTGGCACCCTACAAATGCCCGCGCGAGTTCGTCTTCCTCGACGCGCTCCCGCGCACCGCCACCGGCAAGCTCCAGCGTTTCCGGCTGCGCAGCGAAGGTGACCGGCAGTGATGCCGACGACCTAAAATGATCAACGTGTCCGAGCAGCACGCCCCCAGGTCCCTCATCGTCACGCTCTACGGCGCGTACGGCCGCTTCATGCCCGGCCCGGTGCCCGTCGCCGAGCTGATCCGGCTCCTGGCCGCGGTCGGCGTGGACGCGCCCTCCGTGCGTTCCTCGGTGTCCCGGCTCAAACGCCGCGGCCTGCTGCTGCCGGCCCGCACCGAGCAGGGCGCGGCCGGCTACGAACTCTCCCCGGGGGCACGCCAGTTGCTGGAGGACGGCGACCGGCGCATCTACGCGACCACGCCCGTGGAGGACGCGGGCTGGGTGCTCGCGGTGTTCTCCGTGCCCGAGTCAGAGCGGCAGAAGCGGCATGTGCTGCGCTCCCGGCTGGCCGGCCTGGGCTTCGGCACGGCGGCCCCCGGGGTGTGGATCGCCCCGGCCCGCCTCTACGAGGAGACCCGGCACACCCTGCGCCGGCTGCACCTGGACCCGTACGTCGACCTCTTCCGCGGCGAGCACGTGGGCTTCGCCCCGACGGCCGAGTCGGTCGCCCGCTGGTGGGACCTGACCGCGATCGCCAAGGAGCACGAGCGGTTCCTGGACGCGCACGCCCCGGTGCTGCGGGCCTGGGAGCGCCGCGGCAGCACCCCGCCCGAGGAGGCCTACCGGGACTACCTCCTCGCCCTCGACTCCTGGCGCCACCTGCCGTACACCGACCCCGGCCTGCCCACCCCACTGCTGCCCACCGGCTGGCCGGGCCTGCGCTCGGCGGAGGTGTTCCGCGCCCTGCACGAGCGGCTGCGGGACGCGGGTGCGGAGTTCGCGGGGGTGTGAGACGGGGCGGTCTCACAGGGAGGTCAGGCAGTACAGGTGTGCTCCCTCCGTCCGGGCGCGGTGGGCCAGGCCGACGAAGGTGCGGATGCTGTCCTCGGCGTGCAGGTAGTCGGCGAAGTACGCCTCGTCGATGTCGCACGCCTGGAGCGCGAGCATCGGCACCGCGTCCTCGACCACGTCGGCGAGGGTGTCCCGCCAGGCGTCGGGCAGTTCCTCGAGGAACGTCCCTTCGTCCCACGCGGTCCCGGACACCACCGGCGTCTCATGGGGGTACGGCACCTCGTCCGGGTCGGGCGAGACCAGTTCGGGCCGCTCCCCGCGGGCCGGCGGTATGCCCGCCGCGAAGGCGATCAGCCGGGGCAGCGCCAGATGAGGGTCCATGTTCCCCACATCGACCCCGGCCAAGCCCAGCCACTCACCGTCCGGCCCGATGACCCGCTCCACCGCCGTGCCCCGGTCACCGGCGAGGAAGTACTCGTGCGACACGCCCATGACGTCTCCGTTCGTCTCACTGCCCCACGAGTCGAGTACAGCAGACGGCACTGACAGTCATCCACCGAGGGACAACCGCGGCTTCGGGGCGTCCGTGCGGCCGGTCTGCGGGCGGCGACTGCCGGCGCGATAGGGCGCGGGCCAGACCACACCGGGGCCTTCGTAGCCCTGCTCGGCCGCCGCGTGCAGGGTCCAGTGCGGGTCGTACAGGTGCGGACGGCCCAGCGCGCACAGGTCCGCGCGCCCGGCGAGGATCAGGGAGTTGACGTCGTCCCAGGACGAGATCGCGCCGACAGCGATCACCGGGACACCCGCCTGCTGCCGGATCCGGTCGGCGAACGGCGTCTGGTACGACCGCCCGAACTCCGGCCGCTCCTCGGCCACCACCTGCCCGGTGGAGACGTCGATCGCGTCGGCGCCGTGCGCGGCGAAGGCGCGGGCGATCTCCACCGCGTCCTCGGCGGTCGTACCGCCCTCGGCCCAGTCCGTCGCGGAGATGCGCACCGTCATCGGCCGCTCCGCCGGCCACACCGCGCGGAGGGCGTCGAAGACCTCCAGCGGGAACCTCAGTCGTCGCTCCGGCGAGCCGCCGTAGGCGTCGGTGCGCCGGTTGGTGAGCGGGGAGAGGAAGCCGGAGAGCAGATAGCCGTGCGCGCAGTGCAGTTCGAGCAGGTCGAAGCCGGCCCGCGCGGCCTGCCACGCGGCGGCGGTGAACTGCTCGCGGATGTCGGTCAGTTGGGCCCGGGAGAGCTGCCGAGGGAGCTGGCTGCCCGGCTTGTACGGCAGCGGGGAGGCGGCGACCAGGGGCCAGTTGCCGCGCGGCAGCGGCTCGTCCATGCCCTCCCACATCAGCTTCGTGGAACCCTTGCGGCCGGAGTGCCCGAGCTGCACGCCGATCGCGGTGCCGGGCGCCTGGGCGTGCACGAAGTCGGTGACCCGCCGCCAGGCCTCGGCCTGCCTGCCGGTGTAGAGCCCGGCGCAGCCCGGCGTGATCCGGCCCTCCTCGCTCACGCACACCATCTCGGTCATGACCAGACCGGCCCCGCCGAGGGCGCGGGCGCCGAGGTGGACCAGATGGAAGTCGCCGGGGACGCCGTCGGTGGCGGAGTACATGTCCATCGGCGACACCACGACCCGGTTGCGCAGGGTCAGACCACGCAGCCGGAACGGGGTGAACATCGGGGGGGTGCCGGGCGGGCAGCCGAACTCGCGCTCGACCGCCGCGGTGAAGTGGGGGTCGCGCAGCCGGAGGTTGTCGTGGGTGACGCGGCGGCTGCGGGTGAGCAGGTCGAAGGCGAACTGGCGGGGCGGCCGGCCGAGGTGGAGGGAGAGGTTCTCGAACCATTCGAGGCTGGCCCGGGCGGCGCGCTGAGTGGAGGCGACGACGGGTTTGCGCTCCTCCTCGTAGGCCGCCAGTGCCGTTTCGAGTGTGGGCTGTTCGCGCAGGCACGCCGCGAGTGCGAGGGCGTCCTCCACGGCGAGTTTCGTGCCCGAGCCGATGGAGAAGTGGGCGGTGTGCGCCGCGTCGCCGAGGAGGACGACGTTGCCGTGCGACCAGCGGTCGTCGACCACCGTACGGAAGGTGGTCCAGGCCGAGTTGTTGGAGCGCAGGGGGCGGCCGCGGAGCGCGTCGGAGAAGATCTTGGCGCAGCGCTCGACGGACTCGTGCGGGGTGAGCTCGTCGAATCCCGCCGCCTTCCAGACCTCCTCGCGCATCTCCACGATCACGGTGGAGGCGTCGGCCGCATAGGGGTAGCCGTGCAGCTGCATCACGCCGTGCTCGGTCTCGGCGATCTCGAAGCGGAAGGCGTCGAACGCGAAGTCGGCGGCGAGCCAGATGTAGCGACAGCGGTGTGTCGTCACCCGCGGGCGGAACACATCGGCGTAGGCGGCGCGGGTGGTGCTGTTGACTCCGTCGGCGGCGATCACGAGGTCGTACGCGGCGGAGAGCGTGTCCGGGTGCGGCGCCTCGGTGGAGAACCTCAGGTCCACGCCGAGGGAGCGGCAGCGCTCGTGCAGGATCTCCAGGAGACGGCGCCTGCCGAGCGCGGCGAAGCCGTGGCCGCCGGAGCGGTGGGTGACACCCCGGTGGACGATGTCGATGTCGTCCCAGCGGACGAAGTCCCGTTGCAGGGCCGCGTAGACGACGGGGTCGGCGTGTTCGATGCCGCCGAGGGTCTCGTCGGACAGGACGACTCCGAAGCCGAACGTGACGTCCGGGGCGTTGCGCTCCCAGACGGTGACCTCACGGGTGGGATCGAGCCGCTTGAGGAGCGCTGCGGCGTACAGGCCCCCGGGGCCGCCACCGATGATCGCCACGCGCATGAAGGCTCACCTCCCCCGCCACTTCGGCGGGCGTTTCTCCGTGAAGGCCGCGTGGAACTCCGCGTAGTCCTCGCCGTTCATCAGCAGGGCCTGGGTCGAGGCGTCCAGCTCGACGGAGGCCGCCAAGGGCATGTCCAGCTCGGACGTGAGCAGGGCCTTCGTCTGGGCGTACGCCAGTGCGGGGCCGTCGGCCAGGCGGCGGGCCAGCGCTTGAGCCGCCTCGTCGGCCCGCCCCTCCTCGGTCAGCTCGCTGATCAGGCCGATGCGCTCGGCCTCGGGGGCCCGGACCGGTTCGCCCAGCATGAGCAGCCGGGTGGCGTGGCCGAGGCCGACGACACGGGGCAGCAGATAGGCCGCGCCCATGTCGCCGCCGGACAGGCCGACGCGGGTGAAGAGGAAGGCGAAGCGGGCGCTCGGGTCCGCGACGCGGAAGTCGGCCGCCAGCGCCAGGACCGCTCCGGCACCGGCCGCCACGCCGTGCACCGCGGCGATCACCGGGAACGGGCACTCCCTGATCGCCCGCACGACCTGGCCCGTCATCCGGTTGAAGTCGAGCAGCCGCGCGGTGTCCATGCCGAGGGTGACGCCGATGATCTCGTCGACGTCGCCGCCCGAGCAGAAGCCGCGTCCCTCGCCGGCCAGCACCAGGGCGCGTACGGCGCGCTCCCGGGACAGCTCGGCCAGCAGGTCGCGCAGGTCGGCGTAGACGCCGAAGGTGAGCGCGTTGAGCTTCTCGGGACGGGCGAGGGTGACGGTGGCGACACCGTCGGCGAGCCGGACCCGCAGGTGCTCCCAGTCGGAGGTGCGGGCGGCGGAGCCGGTGAAGGGACTCATGACGTGCGGCCTCCTAGGGCGGCGGTGCCGTACGTTGCACTGTCCCATGAAGTTATCACTCATTTGTGACTGTCGTCACGACTACGCGACAGACGGCGGCCGATCGGCCGGATCCGGTCACGTGCGTCACCGGTTCTCGACAGCGCCGTAACAAGGGGCCCGGGCGGGCGAGGCGGGGCGTTCGCCGGGGTAAGCCGCCCGTACCGGGGCCGAGGGTCCCGGGCGAAGCCCGCCGACGGTCCGAAGTGGCCGGGCCCGTACCATTCCTACAGTCGAAAGCAGGACAGCCTGCTCCATGAACGGACTCGCCTTGCACGAACGCCCCACCGAACCGGCCTCCTGGCGCATCGCACTGCCGCACACCGCCGCGGCGGTGCCCGTGGCCCGTGCCCTGGTGCGCACGGCCCTCGCCGAGGTGGAGCACCCGGCCGACAGCGACACCGCGGAGCTGCTCACGGCGGAGCTGGTGGCCAACGCGGTGGAGCACACCGCCGGGCGCGGCCCGATAGAGCTGGTGGTGGAGCTGCTGCCGACCGGCTGCCAGGTCGAGGTGCACGACCCGGACCCGGCGCCGCCCGGCCATCTGACCCGGCCGGTGATCGAGGAGCCAGACGTGTGGCAGGAGGGCGGGCGCGGGCTGCTGCTGATCCGCGCCCTCAGCTCGTCCTGCGGTCACCGCCCCACCCCGTCGGGCAAGGCGGTGTGGTTCAGACTGCCTGCGGTTCCCGCTCAGCGGCGGCGCTCGGCGTGACCTCCGGGGCGGCCGCCCGGGCCAGCGTGGAGTGCCGGCGGCCGTAGCCGACGTAGATCAGCAGGCCCACCACGAGGAACACGGCGAACTGGACCCAGGTCTGCCAGCCCGTCTCGTACATCAGGTACAGGCAGAAGCCGACGCCGAGCAGCGGGCCCACCGGGTACAGCGGCACCCGGAAGCTGCGGGTGAGGCCCGGTTCGCGGCGGCGCAGGGCGATCACCACGATGTTCACCACGGCCATGATCGCCAGGGTGCCGATGGTGCACAGGTTCATCACGGCGTCGAGGGAGGCGAAGGCCGCCGGGAGCGCGAAGACGAGGGCGACGATCAGCGTGCCGGCGACCGGGGTGGAGGTCTTCGGGTTCACCTTCTCGAAGACCCGTGGGATCAGGCCGTCCCGGGACATCGACATCAGGATGCGGGTCTGGCCGTACATCACCGCGAGGACCACCGAGGCGATGGCGACGACCGCGCCGAAAGCGATCACTCCGCCGCCGACGGCCGAGCCGGTGACCTCGTTGACGACGTACGACAGCGCGGCGGGGCGGCCGGCGACCTGCTTGCCGCCGATGGCGCCGATCGCCGCCAGCGCGACCGCGCAGTACAGCAGGGTCACGATGCCCATGCAGACCATGATCGCGACCGGGATGTCCCGGCGCGGATTCTTGGCCTCCTCGCCGGCGGTCGTGATCGCGTCGAAGCCGATGTAGGAGAAGAACGCGGCCGTGGTGCCCGCGCCGATGCCGCCGAGGCCGGCCGGCGAGAACGGGGTGAGGTTGCCGTGCTTGAAGGCGCTGTAGCCGATGACGCAGAAGGCCAGCAGGATGACGAGCTTGACCGCGGCCATGGCGGCCGTCGCCCGCGCGCTCTCGCGCACCCCGCGCACCAGCAGCACGGAGGCCAGAGCGATGACGATCACGGCGGGGAGGTTGATGATCCCGCCGTCGCCCGGGCCCGCGGACAGCGCGGCCGGGAGCTGGACGCCGGTGAGGCTGTGCAGCAGCTCGTTGACGTACTGGCTCCAGCCGACGGCGACGGCCGAGATGGAGATGCCGTACTCCAGCAGCAGGCACCAGCCGACCAGGAAGGCGGTGGACTCGCCGAGGCCGGCGTAGGCGAAGGAGTACGAGGAGCCGGAGACCGGGATCGCGCCGCCCAGCTCCGCGAAGGAGAAGGCGGTGAAGACGCAGGTGATCGCGGCGAGGACGAAGGAGACGACGACGGCCGGGCCGGCCTGGGCGACGGAGTCGGAGAGGCCGACGAAGATGCCGGTGCCGACGATGGCGCCGACGCCGAAGCAGATGAGCTGGAAGAGGCCCATCGTGCGCTTGAGGCCGTGGCCCTCGCGGTCGGCGCCGGATTCGGCGACGAGCAGGTGCGGGGACTTGATGCGGGGAGCGGGCATTGCGGGTGGTGCTCGTTTCTGGGTGGTGCGGGCGACCGGGTGAGGTCGCGGCGGCGGCCCGGGCTGGGGTGGTGCGGGGCCGCCGGTCAGGATAAGGGCAGGTCGGGGCGGTGGGCCAGGGTCAGCGGGCGAGTGTGGCGACCAGCACCGCCTTGATGGTGTGCAGGCGGTTCTCGGCCTCGTCGAAGACGACCGAGTGCGCGGACTCGAAAACCTCGTCGGTGACCTCCAGCGAGGTCAGGCCGTAGGTCTCGTGGATCTCGCGGCCGACCTTGGTGCCGAGGTCGTGGAAGGCCGGCAGGCAGTGCAGGAACTTCACGTCCGGGTTGCCGGTGGCGCGCAGGACGTCCGTGGTCACGGCGTACGGCGCGAGGGCCTCGATCCGCTCGGCCCAGACCTCCTTCGGCTCACCCATGGAGACCCACACGTCGGTGGCGACGAAGTCCGCTCCCGACACGCCCTCCCGGACGTCCTCGGTGAGGGTGACCCGGGCGCCGGTCGCCTCGGCGAGCTTGCGGGCGTGGGTGACGACGTCCTCGGCGGGCCAGTAGGCCTTCGGGGCGACGATCCGCACGTCCATGCCGAGCAGGGCGCCGGTGACCAGGTAGGAGTTGCCCATGTTGAAGCGGGCGTCGCCGAGGTAGGCGAAGGCGATCTCCTTCAGCGGCCTGGCGCTGTGCTCGGTCATGGTGAGCACGTCGGCGAGCATCTGGGTGGGGTGCCAGTCGTCGGTGAGCCCGTTGTAGACGGGCACGCCGGCGTGCGCCGCCAGCTCCTCGACCTTGGCCTGGCTGTCCCCGCGGTACTCGATGCCGTCGTACATCCGGCCCAGCACCCGCGCGGTGTCCTTGACGGACTCCTTGTGGCCGATCTGCGAGCCGGACGGGTCCAGGTAGGTCGTGTGGGCGCCCTGGTCGGCGGCGGCGACCTCGAACGCGCAGCGGGTGCGGGTCGAGGTCTTCTCGAAGATCAGCGCGATGTTCCGGCCGCGCAGGTACTGCGTCTCGGTCCCCGCCTTCTTGGCGGCCTTCAGCTCGGCTGCCAGCTCGACCAGGCCGCGGAACTCCTCCTCGGTGAAGTCCAGCTCCTTGAGGAAGTGGCGGCCGGCGAGGGCGGTCGGGACTGTCGCCATGGGGCGCGCTCCAGACGTACGAACTACGAATGACAATGGAAGTCTATACGACTATTCACAAATCTATACAGCGTCTCGCTCCACGGGACAGCTCATGCATCTCGGGCCGCCCCGGCCCCGGCCCAGCTCGCTGCCCGGGATCTCGATCACCTCGATGCCCTGCTTGCGCAGATGCGTGTTGGTGGTCGAGTTGCGCTCGTAGGCGACGACGACCCCGGGCTCGACGGCGAGCACGTTGCAGCCGTCGTCCCACTGCTCGCGCTCGGCGGCGTGCACGTCCTGGGTGGCGGTCAGCACCCGGATCTCACCGAGGCCGAGGGCGGCGGCGATCGCGCGGTGCATGTGCTCCGGCGGATGGTCGGTGACCTTCAGCTCCTTCTCGGAGACCCCCGGCTCGATGGTGTACGAGCGCAGCATGCCGAGCCCCGCGTACTGGGTGAAGGTGTCGCCGTCGACCATGGTCATCACGGTGTCGAGGTGCATGAAGGCGCGCCGCTTGGGCATGTCGAGCGCGACGATGGTGCGTGCCGAGCCTGCCGCGAACAGCTTGTACGCCAGCATCTCCACGGCCTGCGGGGTGGTGCGCTCGCTCATGCCGACCAGGACGGCGCCGTTGCCGATCACCAGGACGTCGCCGCCCTCGATGGTGGAGGGGTGGTCGGCCTGCCCCTGGGACCAGACGTTGAACGTCTCGGCGCGGAACAGCGGGTGATGGCGGTAGATCGCCTCGAAGTGGACGGTCTCCCGCTGCCGCGCGGGCAGCCGCATGGCGTTGATCGCGACTCCGTCGTAGATCCAGGCGGAGGTGTCGCGGGTGAAGAGGTGGTTGGGGAGGGGGCCGAGGAGGAAGTCGTCGAGGTCCATCACATGGAAGCGGACGGAGGTCGGCTCCGCGTGCGCCCGCAGGAACTCGCGCTTGGTCATGCCGCCCACGAGCGCCTCGGCCAGCTCGCGTGCGGGCAGGGCCTCGAACGCGGCGCGCAGATGGTCGGCGGCGAGGGGGCCGTACTCCTTCTCGTGGAAGACCCGGTCCAGGACGAGGGCGCGGGCCTCGGGAAGCTCCAGGGTCTCGGTGAGCAGGTCGCCGAAGAGGTGGACGGCGACCCCGCGGTCCCGCAGGACGTCGGCGAACCCGTCGTGCTCGGCGCGCGCCCGGCGCACCCACAGCACGTCGTCGAAGAGCAGGGCGTCCTTGTTGCTGGGGGTGAGCCTTTTGAGCTCCAGGTCGGGCCGGTGCAGGATCACGCGGCGCAGCCGCCCGGCCTCGGAGTCGACGTGGTATGCCATGCCTCCATCCTGGCCGTCCGCGCCCGTCTTCACGCCCTTGTTGACCGTTTCCGACTCCTCCTGTTTTCGTCTCCCTGATGAGAAGGCCCGGTCAGACCGTGGTGCACGGGACCGGCGGGCGCCGGACGCGCGGGGGCAGCGCCACCGCCCAGCCTCCGGCGGCCAGCACCAGCCGCTCGGCTCGGAGGAGACCGACGGCCTCCCGGTCGACCGACGACCGCGTCCAGCGGTGCCGGGTCCTGGAGGCGGAGGACCGCGGCGAGGAGATCGGGGTGGTCGAGGGTGAGCCGTACGGCCGTGCCCTTCTCCCTGCGATCCAGGACCGTCACAAAGGCGGGGCCGCGGCGGTGGTGGAGGCTCCCGAAGACGTGTCCGGCCCGCCAGGCGGCCAACTCCGCCTCGTCCGCGGACAGTTCCCTCGGCGGGGGGGGCAGGTGGTGCAGCAGTCCGATGTCGTACGACGGCCCCGCCACGGCCCGCCAGGCAACCGGCAGCCCCTGACTCCGGCACTCGCGCAGGAAGCGCACCGCCTCCGCCGTGCTGCGCCCCGAGCCGCTCCGGTCCAGCGGCCCGGTCACTTCGACCCGCCGTCCCGCGAGCCGGTACGGCACGGCGGTCGCAGGCGCGCTCATACCGCGCCCCCAGCCAGGCGGACCGGCTCGCCTCAGGTCGGCAGGGCCACATAGGTGGCCCCGTCGCGGAACAACAGGCCGAGCTCCAGGGCCTGCCGGACCCATGCGGTGAGGACGTCCGAGGCCGGCCCCTGGCCGTCGGCGGTCAGCAGCCGGTGCAGCGCCGGTACGGTACGGCCCTCCTTCAGGCGGCGCAGCGCCTCGGTGCGCCAGCCGGTGAAGCGGTGGGTGGCCGGTGGCCGCCCGTGCCGCCGGTCGTGCACCAGCAGCTCCCCGCCGTCCTCCTCGAACAGCAGCCGGGAGTGCGCGTGCCCGGCCCGCCAGGCGGCGCAGCGCCTCGGTGCGCCAGCCGGTGAAGCGGTGGGTGGCCGGTGGCCGCCCGTGCCGCCGGTCGTGCACCAGCAGCTCCCCGCCGTCCTCCTCGAACAGCAGCCGGGAGTGCGCGTGCCCGGCCCGCCAGGCGGCGCCGGCGCACCAGCCGGTCGAACTCCGCCCACAGCCGCTCCCCGGGCTTGGCGCGGAAAGTCATGGCGAAGCCGTTGAGCCCGCAGAAGGTGCAGCGACACAAGGGCGTTCCGTGACGGACGGGATGCGGCGTGGCGGGCTACAGGCGCGGACCCACCGGGCCACAGGCGCGGATCCACCGGGCTACAGGCGCGGATCCACCGGCTCCGACTCCAGGGCCAGCACCCCGAACACCGCCTCGTGCACCCGCCACAGCGGCTCCCCGTCCGCGAGCCGGTCCAGGGCCTCCAGGCCGAGGGCGTACTCGCGCAGGGCGAGGGACCGCTTGTGGTTCAGGAACCGCTGCCGCAGCTTGGCGAGGTTGTCCGGGCGGGTGTACTCGGGGCCGTAGATGATCCGCAGGTACTCCCGGCCCCGGCACTTGATGCCGGGCTGCACCAGCCGGCCGTCGGTGTTCCGGACCAGCGCGCCGAGCGGCTTGACGACCATGCCCTCGCCGCCGCGACCGGTCATCTCCAGCCACCAGTCGACACCCGCGCGCACCGACTCCGGCTCGCCGGTGTCGACGTACAGCCGCCGGGTGGTCTGCAGCAGTCCGGTGCCGTCGTGCTCCACCAGCCGGTCGATCAGGGCCAGTTGCTCGTCGTGCGGCAGCGCGGCGAGGCTGCGGCCCTGGACGGCCAGCAGCTGGAAGGGCGCCAGGCGTACGCCGTCCAGGCCGTCGGTGGTCCAGCAGTAGCGGCGGTAGGCGGCGGTGAACGCGGCCGCGTCGGCGGCCCGGTCCCGCTGCCGGTCCAGCAGGCCGGTGAGGTCGACGCCCCGGGCCGAGGCCGCCTCCAGCGCGGCCAGCGCGCCCGGGAAGACCGCGCCGGACGCGGCGCCGACCGCCGCGTACTGGCTGCGCAGCAGCCCCGAGGCCTTCAGCGACCACGGCATCAGCTCGGCGTCCAACAGCACCCAGTCGGTGGCCAGTTCGTCCCAGAGTCCCGCCCCCGTGATCGCCGAGCGCAGCCGGCCGAGGATCTCCTCGGTCACCTGCTCGTCGTCGAGGAACGGCCGCCCGGTACGGGTGTAGAGCGACCCGCTCGGACCGTTCACTCCAAAGCGTTTCCGTGCCGCCTCCGCGTCCCGGCACACCAGGGCCACGGCCCGCGAGCCCATGTGCTTCTCCTCGCACACGACCCGCTCGACGCCGTCCGCCGCGTACTGCGCGAAGGCCTCCACCGGGTGCTCCAGGTAGTCGTCCACCTGGGACGTCGGCGTCGGTGCCATGGTCGGCGGCAGGTACGGCAGCAGGCGCGGGTCGGTCGCGAAGCGGCTCATGACCTCCAGGGCCGCCGCCGCGTTCTCCTCGCGGACCGCCACCATGCCCGCGTGCCGGGTCTCCACGGCCCGGCGGCCGTAGACGTCCGCCAGGTCCAGCGGCCGGCCGTCCCGGCCACCGGGCGCCTCCGCGCGCAGCGGGCGGGCCGGCTCGTACCAGACCCGCTCGGCCGGTACGTCGACCAGCTCGCGCTCCGGCCAGCGCAGCGCGGTCAGCTTGCCGCCGAAGACCGCGCCGGTGTCCAGGCAGATGGTGTTGTTGAGCCAGGTCGCCTCGGGAACCGGGGTGTGGCCGTAGACCACCGCCGCGCGGCCCCGGTAGTCCTCGGCCCACGGGTAGCGCACCGGAAGACCGAACTCGTCGGTCTCGCCCGTGGTGTCGCCGTACAGGGCGTGCGAGCGGACCCGGCCGGAGGTGCGGCCGTGGTACTTCTCGGGCAGGCCGGCGTGGCAGACGACCAGCTTTCCGCCGTCGAGGACGTAGTGACTGACCAGGCCCGCCAGGAACCTGCGTACCCGCTCCTTGAACTCCTCGCTCTCGCCCTCCATCTGCGCGATGGTCTCGGCGAGGCCGTGGGTGTGCTGGACGTTGCGGCCCGCCAGGTAGCGGCCGTACTTGTTCTCGTGGTTGCCGGGCACGCACAGCGCGTTGCCCGTCTCGACCATCGACATCACCCGGCGCAGCACGCCCGGGGTGTCCGGGCCGCGGTCGACCAGGTCGCCGACGAAGACGGCGGTACGGCCGTCCGGGTGGACGCCGTCCGTGTAGCCCAGCTTGGCGAGCAGCGCCTCCAGTTCGGCGGAGCAGCCGTGGATGTCGCCGATGACGTCGAAGGGGCCCGTGAGGTGGGTGAGGTCGTTGAAGCGCTTCTCGGTGACGACGGCGGCGTGCTCGGCCTCCTCGACGCCGCGCAGGACATGCACCTTGCGGAAGCCCTCGCGCTCCAGGTGCCTCAGCGAGCGGCGCAGTTCGCGGATGTGCCGCTGGATGACCCGGCGGGGCATGTCGGCGCGGTCGGTGCGGGCCGCGTTGCGCTCGGCGCACACCTCCTCCGGCATGTCCAGCACGATGGCGATGGGCAGCACGTCGTACGTCCTGGCCAGCTCGATCAGCTGACGCCGGGCGTCCTGCTGCACGCTGGTGGCGTCCACGACGGTGCGCCGGCCGGCGGCCAGCCGCTTGCCGGCGATGTAGTGCAGGACGTCGAAGGCGTCCAGGGTCGCGCTCTGGTCGTTCTCGTCGTCGGAGACGAGACCGCGGCAGAAGTCCGAGGAGATCACCTCGGTGGGCTTGAAGTGCCGTCGTGCGAACGTGGACTTGCCGGAGCCGGAGGCGCCGACGAGGACGACGAGGGAGAGGTCCGTGACGGGGAGGATCCGCCCCTTGTTCTCTGGTGTCTCGGTCATGCCGCCTTCGCCTCCTTCTCGGTCTTGATCGTGAACAGTGCCATCTGGGTGGGCGGACCGACCTCGGGGTCGTCCGGGCCGACGGGGGCGAACTCCACGCCGTAGCCGTGTCGTTCCGCCACTCTCGCCGCCCAGGTGCGGAACTCCTCGCGCGTCCACTCGAAGCGGTGGTCGCCGTGCCGGGCGTGTCCGGCGGGCAGGGTCTCCCAGCGGACGTTGTACTCGACGTTCGGGGTGGTCACCAGGACCGTACGGGGACGGGCGTGCCCGAACACGGCGTACTCCAGGGCGGGCAGCCGGGGCAGGTCGAGGTGCTCGATCACCTCGCTGAGCACGGCGGCGTCGAAGCCCCTCAGCCGCTTGTCGGTGTAGGCGAGCGAGCCCTGCACCAGCTTGACCCGGGACGCCTGCCGCTCCCCCATGCGGTCCAGCTTCAGCCGGCGGGAGGCGATGGTGAGCGCCCGCACCGACACGTCGAGGCCGACGATCTCGGTGAACCGCACGTCCTTCAGCAGCTCCCGCACCAGCTCACCCTGTCCGCAGCCGAGATCCAGGACGCGCGCGGCGCCCCGGTCCCGCAGGGCGGCGAGGATCGCCTCCCGGCGCTGGACGGCGAGCGGGGTGGGCCGCTCCTCCTCCTCGGTCTCGGCCTCGACGGCGTTGTCGATCTCCTCGACCTCGCTGTCGTCGGCCTCGGCGAGCCGCACCAGCTCCAGCCGCTCCATCGCCTGCCGGGTCAGCGACCAGCGGCGGGAGAGGTACCGGCTGGTGATCAGCTTCTGCTCCGGGTGGGCGGGCAGCCAGCCCTCGCCGGCCCGCAGCAGCTTGTCGACCTCGTCGGAGGAGACCCAGTAGTGCTTGGCGTCGTCGAGGACCGGCAGCAGGACATAGAGGTGGCGCAGGGCCTCGGCGAGGGTCAGCTCCTCGGCCTCCAGGACGAGACGCGCATAGCGCGAGTCGCCCCACTCGGGGAACTCGGCGTCCAGGGGGACCGGTTCGGCGGTGACCGTCCAGCCCAGCGGCTCGAAGAGACGCCGTACGAGCTCCGGTCCGCCGCGGGCGGGCAGCGCGGGCACCTCGATGCGCAACGGCCGTGCCCGTTCCGGGAGTTCGGGCCTGGCGTGGCAGGTGCCCTTCATCGCGCTGGAGAACACGCCGCTCAGCGCGACCGCGAGCAGCGAGGAGGCCGCGTAGGGGCGGTCGTTGACGTACTGCGCGAGCGCCGCGTCGGGGGCGCCGCCGCGGCCCTTGCCCTTGCCCCGCCGGACCAGCGCGAGCGTGTCGATCTCCAGCAGCAGCGCGGCCGTGCAGCGCAGGTCGTCCGCCTCGGGGTAGAAGACGTGCGCCGTGCCGTACGACGTGGAGAACTTCTGCGCCTTGTCGGGGTGCTTGTGCAGCAGGTACCCGAGGTCGGTGGCCGGGTGGGCGGCGTCGCCGCGCGTGGAGATCGTCAGGAACACATGACCGAGTCTTCCGGTATCAAGGCTCGCTGACCACCGGTTTTCTCATCGTGGCCACGTCATCCCCCCCGGGGCCTTGATCAGTTGCGCGCTGTGGCGGAGCCCACAGTCCACACACAAGTCGTTCACACCTACGGCATAGTGATCGACCGTCAACTGACCACTGGCTGAAGGGGGAACCATGTCCCACGGCCACAAGGTCCGCGCCGGCAGCAGAGCCGTCGTAGCGGCACTGGCGGGTGCGGTTCTCGGTACGGGCGTCCTCGCGGCCGCTCCCGCCCAGGCGGCCACGGCACCGCAGGTGTCGGCCCAGGGAGCGTTCGCGCTGAACCCCGCCACCGGCAAGGCGCTGTTCGGCAAGGAGCCGGACGGACGGCTGCGGACCGGGTCCACGACGAAGATCATGACCGCGCTGGTGGCGCTGTCCCAGCCCCATCTGAACCTCGACCGCCAGGTGAGGATCAAGAAGGAGTACACGGACTACGTCATCGACCCCACCACGCACACCCAGCGCTACTCCAGCGCCCACCTGATCCTCGGCGACTCGATGAAGGTGCGCGACCTGCTGTACGGGCTGCTGCTGCCCTCGGGCTGCGACGCGGCCTACGCGCTCGCGGACACCTACGGCACGGGGTCGACGACGGACCAGCGGACCAAGTCGTTCATCGCCGGGATGAACGCCAAGGCGCGCGAACTGGGCCTGACCGACACGCACTTCGACTCCTTCGACGGGGTGTCCAACGGCAACAACTTCGCCTCGCCGCGCGACCTGGCGAAGCTGGCCGGGGTCGCGCTGAAGAACGCGACCTTCAAGAAGGTCGTCGGCACCAAGGAGTACAAGGACATGCAGTCCTACCGGCCGGGCGGCGGAACGCACGCCATGCAGCCGTGGGACAACACCAACAAGCTGCTCGGCTCCTACCGGGGCGCGATCGGCGTGAAGACCGGCTCCGGACCGGAGGCGCAGTTCTGCCTGGTGTTCGCGGCGACCCGGGGCGGCCGGACGGTCGTGGGCACGGTGCTCGCCGACACCTCCGCGGACCAGCGCTTGCAGGACGCGGCGAAGATCCTCGACTACGGCTTCACGCAGAGCGGCTGAGGCAGCCGGGGGGCCGCCGCCGTGGTGCACGGCGGCGGCCTCTCGGCCGGGTCACACGCCCGACGGGCTGTTCTGGTTGCCGTTCTCCTCCAATGACTCCTCCCGCGCCGCCAGCTTGCGGAGCATCTCCAGGACGCGGTCGCGGGACTCGTCGGCCGCGTCGATGGCCTCCATGCACTGCCAGTACGTCGTCTCGTCGTCGGCCGCGCTCGCCATGCCGACCAGGGCCATGCCGACCTCGCCGAGCAGGCTCCCGAGGCTGAGCAGGGTCTCGCGGGCGTCGGCCAGCTCGGTGAGCTGGGCGGCGCGCAGGTCGCCCAGGTCGAGTTCGGGCGGGTCCAGGACTCCGCAGCCACGGCCCGCCAGTTCGGTCAGGCCGAGCGCCTCGCCGCGCAGCTCGGGCGGGCCGGAGACCGCGAGCCGGCTCCCGATCGCCTGGGCCAGGGCCTGCGCCTGCCACACCTCCGCCATGATCTCGGCCGCGTCGGCGCCGCACGCCAGCGCACGCCTGCTCGTCAGGATGAGCCGTATCGCATCCATGCGTCGCCCCCGTCCTTCCGCGTGCTTCCTCGCACGCCCGCTTGAACGCTCTTGGTCACTACCCAGAGTGAAACCGCTCGGGGCGAAAAGCCAGAGGTAGACGGAAATCTGTGGACAACAATTCGGATTCGACAGGCGATTCAACTCCGGAGCGTGATACCGGAGTTCAACCCTCCGGGGGGTGCTCGGACGCGCCGTGCGCCCCCTGCACCGGGAAGCGCCGTTCGTTGCGGTCGATCTTGGCGGCCAGGGCGGCCAGTGCGTCGATGCCGAGGACATCGCAGAACTGCAGCAGATAGGCGAGGACGTCGGCGACCTCGTCGGTGACCCGGTGCGCGGCGTCCGGGTCGTCCATCACACGTGCGGACTCCTCGGGTGTCAACCACTGGAAGATCTCGACCAGTTCGGAGGCCTCCACGCTGAGCGCGGCGACGAGGTTCTTGGGCGTGTGGTAGGGCTGCCAGTTCCGCGCGGCCGCGAACTCGGCGAGCCTGCGCTGGAGTCGGGCCAGGTCGAGGGGTTCCGTCACACGTCCAGGTGTACCACTGTGACGCCCTCGGTCCCGGTTGCCCACGAGGCGTCGCTCACCGCGCCCACCCACCGGATGTGGCCGCGCTCGCCCATCCGGACGGCCGTCCGCAGCAGCTCCCGGCGCTGGGCGGGGTCGAGGCCGCGGTCGAAGCCGTCGGCGAGGACGGTGAGGGTGCGCAGGGCGTCGGGCACCTCGCCCGGGGTGTCCACGTCCAGGACGCCGGGCCCGGTCAGCAGCACCAGCGCCAGCGCGAGATAGCGCAGTTCGCCGTCGCCGAGCCGGGCGAGTTCGGTGCGCAGTCCGTCGCCGCGGTCGAGCAGCGCCCGTACCGTGCCGTCCGGCAGCGGCTCCGCGACGAGATCGGTCACCGGCCCGGCGCAGCCCGCGCGCAGGACGTCGACCAGCAGGCCGTGCCGGCGGGCGCATTCCGCGCGGGTGCGCCACAGCACGTAGGCGAGGTTGTCGCAGCCGGACAGCAGCCGGCCGGAGCCGGTGGGCACGGGGGTGCGCATGCGCTCGGGGCGGGGGTCGCAGGGGAAGACGGAGCGCAGGGCGACCACCATCTGCTCGGCGGCGGCCAGCACTTGGCGCTGCCCGTCGGTCTTGCCGGCCACGCGCAGCGGCAGCAGGGCGGTGCCGAGGCGGTCGTCGGGGAGTGGGGCGCGGGTCACCGGGGCGGAGCCGGCCGTGTACCAGGCCGCCTGGACGGTACCGCGCCCGGGATCGCGCAGGGCGGTCTCCAGCAGGACGACCCCGCCCGCGGTCAGCCGCTCCCCCACGATCCTGAGGTCCGGTTCGGCCTGTACGGCCACGTCGAGCCGGACCGGCCCCTCGGCGCCGTCGGCCGTGCAGCCGATCCGGAAGCCGCGCCGCCCGCCGGCGTCGGGGCGCGCCCGCTGCGGCACACAGGCCACCGGGTCCGGGAACACCTCGAAGAGCGAGGCTCCGCCACCGAGCCGGGCCAGCGCCTCGTACGCCGTGAGCGCCGTCGTCTTACCCGCCCCACTGGGCCCGGCGAACACGGTGACGGACCCCAGCGGAAACCCGGCCCGCCGATGCCCGGCGAACGCCGACAGCCGCAGCTCGGTGATCCGGGCACGTACATCGGGGGACCGCCGGGACCGCGCGGGGACGGCTCCGGCGGGCGCGCCGACGGCGGGGGACTCAGCGGACACGGAAGGCACGGCCATGCCGGGACCGTAAAGCCCGCCCCACCTGCCGAACCGTTTCCTGCCGAGACCTTCCTACGAACGGGCGGCCGGGCGGGCCCAAACGGGACCAGGAGACACTCGGTCGAGTGACACCGGACGACCGGCACCCGCGCCCTCCGGCCACGCACCCACCACACGGCCACCGCAAACTCAGCCACCCCGAGCACCCCCTCGGCCGCCGGGGCCAGGGGTCAGCCGCCCGACACCCCAGCCCCCTCCATCAGCCCGCTGACCTCGGTGCCGGGTGGGGTGAGGAGGAACACGTTGCGGTCGACGCGGTGCATCCCGCTGCCCAGGCCGAAGACCACGCCCGTGCTGAAGTCGAGGACGCGCTTGGCGACCTCGGTCTCCGCGCCGGTCAGGTCGAGCAGGACCGGCGCGCCGGCCATCAGGGTCTCGGCGACTTCCCGGGCGTCCGCGAACACGTTGACGCGCAGCACGACGAACCGGCGCCGCGTCTCGGTCTCGGCGTCCGGCAGCGAGCGGTGGTTCACCGCGGACGGCCAGGCGTCCCGGCCCCGCAGCGGCACGACCTGGGCGAGCCCTTCCCACTGTTCATCGGTGACGTCGTAGCGGCTCACCGGCTCCCCCCGACCTGACTCGCACTCGATGCCTGCACCAGCCAATTCTTACGCCAAGTCACCCGTTCGGCCCAACAGCGACACACTGCGCGACCGATCCGGCGTCAACTCGCCCGGAGCAACCTGAGGCACATGTACGAATACACCCGCTTCTTACCTCTCTCATACCGTTCTCTTCACCCCGGGCCACGTGTCGGTCATCCACCCCCGATAGCGTCCGGTCCCGTGCACTTGGCAGAAACACAGCAGGTGACAGCTGGCCGGCGGACGCGGTCGGCGGTGTCCGCCGTACCGGTCGCCCGCGCGGAACTCCATGAGCCCCCCGCGCAGTGGCATCGCGTGCTGACGCTGCTCGCCGACGTCAGCCTGTTCATCGGTACGCGCTCCGTATGGACACAGGCGGCCACGCACAGGCTGGCCCTCGCGGGGGTCATCTCCGTCTGCTACGCCTCGATCCTGGTGACCGGCGTGCTCACGCTGACGGTCCGCCGGGCGCGTTCGCTGGCCCGTCTCGACGCCGTCGTGCTGGTGACCGCGATCGCGCTCACCCTGTGCGCCTGGGCGCTGAACCACGCGGGCGGCGACGAGGCGGTCCTGACCACGCAGGCCGCGAAACAGATCGTCGGCGGACACCTGGTGTACGACCAGCCGTGGCCGTGGCTCTTCCACATCAAGGGCGTCGCCCTGACCGCGACGACGACCGGCGGTTACGACTACACGTACGGCTATCCCCCGCTGACACCGCTGCTCACCGCGCCCTTCCTGTGGCTCGGCCACGCCGGGGCGCCGGCGACGCTGGCGGTGACGGTCGTACTGATCGTGGGCGCGGTGATGCTGTGGCGGCTGCTGCCGACGCCGTGGCGGTCGGCGGCCACGATGGTCTGCCTGGGCTTCAGTTTCCTGCCGATGTACGCCCGTCAGGGCTACCCGGCGATCGTGGGCCTGGTCCTGCTGATCCCGGTGGTGGTGCGCTGGCCGCGGTTCGGCGCCGGCGGCCGGCTGGGTCCCGCCGGGATCGCGCGCGCCGCGTGCATCGGGGCCGCGTGCGCGGCACAGCAACTCCCCTGGTTCGTCACGCCGTTCCTGCTGGCCGGGATCTACGCCGTGCGCCGCGGTGAGCTCGACGGGCGGGCGGCCACGCGGGTGGTGCTGCGGATCGCCGGGATCGCGGTCCTCACCTGGCTGCTGATCAACGCGTACTTCATCGTGACCGAGCCGGGTCCGTGGTTCCGGGGCATCGCGCTGCCGCTGACCCAGGGCGCGGTGCTGCACGGCCAGGGTCTGGTCGACATCTCCCTGTACTTCACCCACGGCAGCGACCGGCTCGACTGGTACGGCCACGCGAGCATGCTGCTCGCCGCGGCCCTGCTGGCGCTGTTCGTGCTGTTCGTACGGCGGCTGGGCCCGGCCGCGACCGTGCTGCCCTGGTGTGCCTTCTACCTGGCGACCCGGTCCCAGGACGGCTACTACCTGATGTACACGCCGCTGTGGCTGGCGGCGGCGATCACCGTGCCCCTGTCGGAGTTCAGGAGCGCCTGGCAGCCGCGCCCCCGGTGGCTGACGGGCCGGCGCCGCCGGCCCGCGCTGGCCGCCGCCGTGGCGGTACTGGTGCTGCCCGCGCTGGTGAGCGCGACCCTCGCGGTGACGGGGCAGCCGCCGCTGCGGATGGACGTCACGGCTGCCCGGCGCTCCTCGGCGCACACTCTGTCGGCCCTGACGGTGAAGGTCACCAACACCGGGAGCAGCTCGCTGACCCCGCACTACATGCTGACGACCGGCCAGGGCATGAGCCGGTACTGGTCGCTCGCGCACGGTCCGGCCACGATCCCCGCGCACACCACGGCGACGGTCCAGTTGCGGGCGCCCAAGGGCGGCTTCCCCCTGCCCGGGAAGAAGGCCACGCACATCCGGCTGCGCGCCTTCACGGCGACCCCGCAGACGCTCTCCACCGAGGACGTGAGCCGGGCCGAGCTGGGCATGAAGGGCTGAGCCGGCGGCTCAGGCCCGCGCGCGCGTGAAGCGCAGCTTCGCCGTCACCGTGGTCAGGCCACGCATCATGCCCAGCTGGTTCCAGCCCATGCCGAACTGGTCGCGGTCGACGCTGAACTCGGCGTCCAGGGTGAGCGCGTCGGCGCCCGCCTCGCTCAGGTGCGCGGTGAAGGTCACGGGCCTGCTGACGCCCCGCACGGTCAGCTGACCGGTGACCCGTACGCCGTCGCCGTCGAGGCGGTCGGCGCCGCGGACGGCGAAGGTGATCTCGGGGTGGTTGTCGGCGTCGAAGAAGTCGGCCGAGCGCAGGTGGGTGTCCCGCTTGGCGTGCCTGGTGTCCAGGGAGGCCGCCTCCAGGGTCACGGTGCCGGTGGCCGAGCCGTCGGCGTGCACCTCACCTCCGCCGGAGGCAGCGGTGAAGGTGCCCTTCACGGTGACGAGTCCCCACATGGTCTTGTGCCGCAGTCCCACGGTGGAAGCGGCCGGGTCGAGCTGCCAGGTGCCTGTCTGCACGGCGACGGTCATGGTCGTACTCCGGATTCAGGTGATTCAAATTTGGATGACTGACGCTCACGCTAGCGCCTCATCCAAATTTGAACAACCCACTCATCCAAAACTGACCAACCTTCTGGTCCAAAATTGGACAACAGGTAGACTCGACCCATGTCCGCATCCGACGCGCACCCCGCCGACCGGCTCGAATGTCCCGCCTCCGCGGACGGCCTGCTGCCCCCGGAGCTGCGCGCCTGGATGATCCTGCTGGCCGCCACGGGCGCCGTGGAGCAGCGGCTGCGGTCGGTCGTGAAGGAGACCCTCGACGTCTCGCACGACGAGTTCCTGGTCCTGTGCCTGCTGGCGGAACAGCCCCGCACCGGACTGCGCATGACCCAGGTCGCCGACCTCCTGGGCCGCCCCAAGACCCGGCTCACCTACCAGATCGCCTGCCTCCAGCGGGCCGGCCTGGTCGTCCGCACCTCGGTGTGCGGCGACAAGCGCGGCGTGCAGGTCACCCTCACCGACAAGGCGCGCGACCTCCTGAACGAGACGTCCACCCTGCTCGCCGGAACCGTCCGCCAGGCCCTCGCCGACTCGATGGGCCCCGACCAGCGCGCGGCCATGTGCGCGCTGGTCCCGGACCTCGACAAAGAGCCCGCCGGCGGCTGAGCGGCGCAGGTCACAAGCGCAAGGAGGGAAACCTCACAGCCCCCGCGCTGCACTCACTTGAGCATGCTGCCCTAGCATCCGAGCCATGACGGTCCTGCCTGACGACGGGCTCTCACTGGCCGCCGAGTTCCCTGACGCGACGCACGAGCAGTGGCAACGCCTGGTCGAGGGCGTGCTGCGCAAGTCGGGCAAGGAAGTCTCGGGCGCGGCAGCTGAGGACGCCCTGTCCACGACGCTGGAGGACGGGCTGCGCACCCGGCCTCTCTACACCGCGCGCGACGCCGCGCCCGACCCCGGTCTGCCGGGCTTCGCGCCGTATGTGCGCGGCAGCCGCCCCGAGGGCAACACCGCGGGCGGCTGGGACGTACGGCAGCGGCACACCGCCCTCGCGGACGGCGCCGTGCTGGCCGACCTGGAGAACGGCGGCACCTCGCTGTGGCTGGTGCTGGGCGAGGGCGGCATCCCGGTCGACGGGCTGGGCCGGGCGCTGGAGGGGGTCTACCTCGACCTGGCGCCGGTCGTCCTGGACGCGGGCCGGGACACCGTGCGGGCCGCCGAGGCGCTGCTGCGGCTGTCCGCGGACAAGGGCGTGGCCGCCGAGGCCGTACGCGGCAATCTGGGCGGCGACCCGCTCGGGTACGAGGCCCGCACCGGCACGGCGCTGGACTTCGCGCCGTACGCCGCCCTGGCCGCGCGCTGCGCCGGGCAGTACCCCGGGCTGCGCGCCCTCACCGTGGACGCCCTGCCGTACCACGAGGCGGGCGGCTCGGCCGCGCAGGAGCTGGGCGCCTCCCTCGCCACCGGTGTGGCGTATCTGCGGGAACTCACCGAGGCGGGGCTGAGCGTGGAACAGGCCGCCGGGCAGCTGGAGTTCCGCTACGCGGCCACCGCCGACCAGTTCCTCACCATCGCCAAGCTGCGCGCCGCGCGCCGGCTGTGGGCCCGGGTCGCCGAGGTCTGCGGGGCCCCCGGCGCGCAGGTGCAGCACGTGGTGACCTCGCCGGTGATGATGGCCCGCCGCGACCCGTGGGTGAACATGCTCCGCACGACCGTCGCGACGCTCGCCGCCGGGGTCGGCGGCGCCGACTCGGTGACCGTGCTGCCGTTCGACCACGCGCTCGGCCTGCCCGACGCGTTCGCGCGCCGGATCGCCCGCAACACCTCCACGATCCTCATCGAGGAGTCCCACCTGGCCCGGGTCATCGACCCGGCGGGCGGCTCCTGGTACGTCGAGCAGCTCACCGACCAACTCGCCCAGGCCGCCTGGGAGTTCTTCCGGACGATCGAGCGCGACGGCGGCCAGGCGGCCGTACTGCGCTCCGGCCGGCTGCGCACCGACCTCGCGACGACCTGGGCGGAGCGTTCCAAGAAGCTCGCCAAGCGGCGCGAACCCATCACCGGCGTCAGCGAGTTCCCGCTGCTGGCCGAGAAGCCGGTGGAGCGCGAGCCCGCGCCCGAGCCGCCGTCCGGCGGTCTGTCGCGGGTGCGCCGCGACGAGGCGTACGAGGAGCTGCGCGCCCGCTCCGACGCCCACCTGGCCGCGACCGGCGCCCGCCCCCGGATCTTCCTGGCGACCCTCGGCTCGGCCGCCGCGTACACCGCGCGGGCGACCTTCGCCGCCAACCTCTTCCAGGCCGGCGGCATCGAGCCGGTCACGGAGGGCGCCTTCGAGGACAGCGGCGCCACCGAGGCCGTGCTGTGCTCCAGCGACGCGCTCTACGCCGAACAGGCCGAGCAGGCCGCCGAGTCGCTCAGGGCGGCCGGGGCCCGGCATGTGTTCCTGGCGGGCCGGGGCGAGTACGCCGGCATCGACTCGTACGTCTTCGCGGGCTGCGACGCCATCGACGTGCTGTCCGCGACCCTCGACCGCATGGGAGTGTCCTGATGGGAATCCCCGACTTCTCCGGCATCGAGCTGGGGACGCCGGTCGCCGACGGCAGTGCCGATCAGTGGCGTGCGGCCGTCGCGCGGGCGGCCGGGAGCGAAGAGCCGCTGTGGGAGACCCCGGAGGGCATCGGGGTCAAGCCGCTGTACACCGGCCGTGACCTGGAGGGCCTGGACTTCCTGGGCACCTACCCGGGCATCGCGCCGTATCTGCGCGGCCCCTACCCGACGATGTACGTCAACCAGCCCTGGACGATCCGCCAGTACGCGGGCTTCTCCACCGCCGAGGAGTCCAACGCCTTCTACCGGCGCAACCTGGCGGCCGGCCAGAAGGGTCTGTCGGTCGCCTTCGACCTGCCCACGCACCGGGGCTACGACAGCGACCACCCGCGTGTGACCGGCGACGTCGGCATGGCGGGCGTGGCCATCGACTCCATCTACGACATGCGGCAGCTGTTCGACGGCATCCCGCTGGACAGGATGACGGTGTCGATGACGATGAACGGCGCCGTGCTGCCGGTGCTCGCGCTGTACATCGTGGCGGCGGAGGAACAGGGCGTACCGCCCGAGAAGCTGGCCGGAACCATTCAGAACGACATTCTGAAGGAGTTCATGGTCCGCAACACCTACATCTATCCGCCGAAGCCGTCGATGCGGATCATCTCCGACATCTTCGCGTACACCTCGCAGCGGATGCCCCGCTACAACTCCATCTCCATCTCCGGCTACCACATCCAGGAGGCGGGCGCGACGGCCGACCTGGAGCTGGCGTACACGCTCGCGGACGGCGTGGAGTACCTCCGCGCGGGCCGGGAAGCGGGCCTGGACGTGGACGCGTTCGCACCGCGCCTGTCCTTCTTCTGGGCGATCGGCATGAACTTCTTCATGGAGATCGCCAAGATGCGGGCGGCCCGGCTCCTGTGGGCCAAGCTGGTCTCGCAGTTCGAGCCGAAGAACTCCAAGTCCCTGTCCCTGCGCACGCATTCGCAGACCTCGGGCTGGTCGCTGACCGCGCAGGACGTGTTCAACAACGTCACGCGTACGGCCGTGGAGGCGATGGCGGCGACCCAGGGGCACACCCAGTCGCTGCACACCAACGCCCTCGACGAGGCCCTGGCCCTGCCGACCGACTTCTCGGCGCGCATCGCCCGCAACACCCAGCTGCTCATCCAGCAGGAGTCGGGCACCACCCGGGTCATCGACCCCTGGGGCGGCAGCGCGTACGTGGAGAAGCTGACGTACGACCTCGCGCGCAAGGCCTGGGCGCACATCCAGGAGGTCGAGCAGGCGGGCGGCATGGCGCAGGCCATCGACGCCGGCATCCCGAAGCTGCGCGTGGAGGAGGCCGCGGCCCGCACCCAGGCCCGCATCGACTCGGGCCGCCAGCCGGTGATCGGCGTGAACAAGTACCGCGTGGAGAACGACGAGGCGATCGAGGTCCTCAAGGTCGACAACTCCGCCGTACGCGCCCAGCAGATCGAGAAGCTGCGGCGACTGCGGGAGGAGCGGGACGAGACCGCGTGCCGGGACGCGCTGGACGCGCTGACGCGGGCCGCCGAGGGCAAGGAGAACCTGCTGGAACTGGCCGTGCGCGCGGCCCGCGCCATGGCCACCGTGGGCGAGATCTCGGACGCCCTGGAGAAGGTGTACGGCCGGCACGCGAGCCAGATCCGTACGATCTCCGGCGTGTACCGCAACGAAGCAGGCAAGTCCCCGAACGTGGACCGCACCCGTGCCCTGGTGGACGCCTTCGAGGAGGCCGAGGGGCGCCGGCCGCGCATCCTGGTCGCCAAGATGGGCCAGGACGGCCACGACCGCGGCCAGAAGGTCGTCGCGACCGCGTTCGCCGACCTCGGCTTCGACGTCGACGTCGGCCCGCTGTTCCAGACCCCGGAGGAGGTCGCCCGGCAGGCGGTCGAGGCGGACGTCCACGTGGTCGGCGTGAACTCGCTGGCCGCCGGTCACCTCACGTTGGTCCCGGCGCTGCGCGAGAAGCTCGCCGAGGAGGGCCGCGAGGACATCATGATCGTGGTCGGCGGGGTGATCCCGCCGCAGGACGTGCCGACGCTGCGGGAGATGGGCGCGGCGGAGGTGTTCCTGCCCGGGACGGTGATCCCGGACGCGGCCTACGACCTGGTGCGGCGGCTGTCGGCCGACCTGGGCCACGAACTGTAGCGGGGGCTCTCGGGGTGGCATCGATCGATCTCGACACGTATGTGAAGGGCGTGCTCGACGGAAAGCGCGCGATCGTGGCCCGCGCGATCACGCTCGTGGAATCCACGCGCCCCGCGCACCGGTCGCTGGCTCAGGAGTTGCTGACCCAGCTCCTTCCGCACAGCGGCCGGGCGCGGCGGATCGGCGTGAGCGGGGTGCCGGGTGTCGGCAAGTCGACGTTCATCGACGCGTTCGGCACCATGCTGACCTCGCTGGGCCACCGGGTCGCGGTCCTCGCGGTCGACCCCTCCTCGACCCGTACCGGCGGCTCCATCCTGGGCGACAAGACGAGGATGGAGCGCCTGGCGGTGGACCCTGCCGCCTTCGTCCGCCCCTCCCCCAGCGCGGGCACGCTGGGCGGGGTCGCGAAGGCCACCCGGGAGTCGATGGTGGTCATGGAGGCGGCGGGCTACGACGTGATCCTCGTCGAGACGGTCGGCGTGGGCCAGTCGGAGACGACGGTCGCGGAGATGGTCGACTCCTTCCTCCTGCTGACCCTGGCCCGCACCGGCGACCAGTTGCAGGGCATCAAGAAGGGCGTCCTGGAACTGGCCGACGTGATCGCCGTCAACAAGGCCGACGGACCGCACGAGCGCGACGCGAAGGCCGCCGCCCGTGAACTGGCGGGCGCGCTGCGCCTGATGCACGGCAAGGAGGCGTTCTGGAGCCCGCCGGTGCTCAGTTGCAGCGCCCGTGAGTCGACGGGCCTGGACACGGTCTGGGAGCGCCTGGAACAGCACCGCACCCTGCTCGACTCCACCGGCAGGCTGACCGCCAAGCGGCGCGCTCAGCAGGTCGGCTGGACCTGGGCGATGGTCCGCGACGAACTGCTGGACCGCCTCCACGCCGACCCGGCGGTGCGCGAGGCCGCGCCGGACCTCGAACGGCAGGTCAGAGAGGGCCGGTTGACGGCGACCCTGGCGGCGGAACGGATTCTGGAGGCGTTCGGCGTGCGTACGGCTCCGCCGCCGGCCGACTGAGCCGCAACGAGTTGCGCACCCCGCCGGCGATCTCGAAGACGCTTCTCGACGTGACCCGCACCGATCCGGACCGCGACACCGGCGAGATCAGCGACCGCCTCCACGACGTCAACACCCGAGCGATCGACCTCACCGAGGCGCTGCTCCTGCTCAGCCGCGCCGAACAGCGGTCCTTCACCCGAGAACAGGTCGACCTGTCCCTCCTGGCGGAGGAAGCCACCGAAACCTCCTCCCCCTCGCGGAAAAGCATGGCGTCACCATCGAGACCCGCGGCGGCATCACCCCCACGAGCGGATCGCAAACGCTCCTGCTGCAACTGACCATGGTCAGAGCCATCACCCAGGCACACGACGGAACGCTCACCCTCACCCCGCGCCCCGCCGGCGGGATCCGCATCACTGTGGAACTACCCACGATCTCCCCGCACGTCGGCAGGTGACAGGTAGGAGCAGAAGACTCCGTCCGGGTCGTACCGCGTTCTCAGGTTCCGCAGGCGCTGCCAGTCGTCCTCGGTGAAGGAGCGGCGGGCGCGGGACGATGCCGCGGTGAGGTCCGCCTCGGCGATGTAGTGCCCCGTTCCGAAGGGTTCCACCCTGTGCATCGCTTCCCGCAGCCAGCCGATGTTGGCGGCGTCCTGGCGGGGGTCGTCCCAGACGGCGTAGGGAACGACATAGCTCTCCCCGAGCACGGAGAAGGCCATGTCGGGCGGCGGCCGGCCTGCCGGCGAGAACGGTGCGAGGACCAGCGATCTGTTCGAAGGTGCCGAGTCCACGACATCCGCGAGCTCGCTGAGCAGTGTGGGAAAGTCGGCGTCCGACCACAGGGTGTCCGCTGCATAGCGGAGTTGAGGAGGCCACAGGGCGGCGGAGGAGTCGTACAGGGCCTCGAACGTCGTCGGCTCGTCCAGTCGACGGGAGAGGGAGCTCTGGCGCAGCGGACAGTCACGCAGCGGCCGGAGGAACTCGGTTGCTTCCTGCCGCGACGCGGCGAAGGCGGTGCCGGTGACGGTCACCCCTTTGGGGCCTGACTCTGTACCGGGGTCCACCGTGCCGAGAGAGAAGCTCAACTCGACGTTCGGAGAGAGCCCTGCGGCCAGCTCGGTGGCCCAGTGCGTCACCTCGGTGACGTTCGCGAGGGAGCAGGCCCAGCTGGTGCTCGTGATCGCGCCGGGGCGGGGATACAGCCTGAGGCGGAAGGCGGTGACCGCGGCGAAGAATCCGGGGCCCGCTCCCCGGGCCGCCCAGAACAGGTCCCTGTGCTCGCTCTCGCTGCAGGTGACCGGCTCCCCGTCCGCGGTCACGGCTTCTATCTGCTCGACACTGGCGCACGCCGGCCCGCGGGCCCCGGAATTCCAGCCGAGCCCTCCGCTGAGGAGGTATCCGCCGACGGCGACGGACCCGCAGTGCCCTGTGGGGAAAGCGAGTCCGTGACGGCCGAGTTCCGAGGTGAGCTGCACGCCTGTGACGCCGGGCTGCACCGTCGCCGTCCCCAAGGCCGGGTCGACGGCGCAGCCGCGCAGCCCGGACAGGTCGATGAGCATGCCCCCGTCGCGCAGGGGCGACCCGCACCAGCTGTGTCCCCCCGACCGTATGGCGATCTGGAGGCCCTGGGACCGGGCCAGGCGCACCGCTTCCCTGACATCACCGGCCGACGCCGCGCGAACGATGACGTCCGGGAACCGCGCCGGTGCGAACGAGTTCCACACGACGGCCCTGCGGATGTCTTCGTAACCGGCGTCGTTCCGCCGTACCGACAGTTCCCCGAGACCGTGAATCTGCGTGTAGCGGCTCATCCCGCACTCCTTGCCCCGGCACCCGCGCGGTCTGCACGCCCTCGAGCGGAGGAGTTGCGGAGACCGCCGTTGTACACGACGCTGAAAGCACGTCGCCATCCAGTGATGAGCCAGGCCGGTTCAGGCCTTTACAGCTTACCGCGCGACCCGCAGGGGAACGACTCGTGGCCGGCAGGGATTGCCCACAGACACCATGAAATGCTTCGTCATGAGGAACGTCGGCGAGGTCGCCGTAGTCGACAAACGCGTTCCGGAACCGGGCCCGAATGAGGCCGTGGTGCGTACGACCACCGCGATGATCTGCAGTTCCGACGTCCATACGGTAAGGGGAGCGATCCCGGTCGCCTCCGATGTCACCCTGGGACACGAGGCGGTGGGAACGATCCATGCGCTCGGCTCCGCGGTGGAAGGACTCACCGAAGGTGAACGCGTGGCGGTGGGCGGAGTCACGCCCTGCTTTCGGTGCGAATTCTGTCAGCGCGGTCTGTCCTCGCAGTGCGGAGGCAGAATGATGGGTGGAGCCAGGTTCACCGTGCAGCGGGACGGCAACCTGGCGGAGTACTTCCTGGTGAACGACGCACAGGCGAATCTCGCTCCGATTCCCGAGGCACTGTCCGACCACCAGGCTTTGTACGCGACGGACATGCTGTCGACCGGATTCGTCGCCGCCGAACACGCTGAGCTCGACTTCGGGCAGACCGTCGCCGTCTTCGCTCAGGGAGCGGTGGGACTTTCGGCCACCATCGGGTGCCGGCTGCGCGGCGCCGGATTCATCATCGCCGTCGAATCGCGGCCCGAGCGTCAGGAACTGGCCCGTCACTTCGGCGCCGATGTGATCGTCGATCACACACGCTGCGATCCCGTCCAGCAAATCCTTGAACTGACGGACGGGCAGGGTGTGGACGCGGCCATCGAGGCGCTGGGCACACCGGGTACCTGGGAGGCGACGTTCCGCGTCACCAAGCCGGGCGGCCACATCTCCAATGTCGGCTACCACGGCGAGGTGCCTGAACCACTGAGGATCCCGCTGGAGCCCTTCGGATACGGGATGTCCGACAAGCATGTCCACGGTGGGCTGAACCGAGGGGGCAGGGAGCGCCTGAGGCGGATCTTCCGGCTGATGGAGCACGGCAGGGTGGACCCCACCCCGATGACGACCCACGCGTTCGGCTTCGGCGAGGTCGAAAGGGCATTCCGGATGATGGAGACCGGGGCCGATGGCATCATCAAGCCGCTGATTCACTTTGGCGGTTGACGGCGGATGATACGCCTGACGGTGAGACCGAAACTCAGCCGGTGAGACGGAAAACCGCGAGGAGCGCCGCGTAACACACCGCCACCACGGCCGTACCCACCAGGTCGGTGCGGCGCGAATGCGGTCGGTCGGGTGCCAGCCAGAAGGCCAGAGCGCGGTTGACGACCAGTGGCATCAGAAGCCAGGTCAGAATCGAAACGCTCAGGACGTTCGAGATGAAAAGGCCGAGGTATCCCGCAACGCCGGCATGCGTGAAGGCGCGGCCTACGGTGAGGTTGAGCACCATGACGGTGGGGTAGAGCGCGAGAAGAACGGACATGGCCTGCTTCCAGTTGGGCGGGACACCCGCCTGCTCCCCTTCACCGAAGCGGAACCATCCGCTGAAGGCCGACCCGATCTGGCGCACGTCGTAGTCGGCGAAGTAGTCGCGCCCCTCGTCCAGCAGTTTCCTGCGGACATCCGACTTCAGCCACTGGTCGAGGTGTTCGCGGGTGTCGAACCGGAACACAGCGACCCAGCGGTCCTGGATGCCTTCGACGGGTGCGAAGAGTTCGGATCCCATGAAGCCCCGGTACTTCTGCTGGGCCCTCAGGACCTTTTCCTGCCAGCGCTCGAAGTCCTGCTCGCGACCTGGCCGCACCGTGTGGGAGATTACGGCCGTCACGGCTTCCTGAGCCGGTTGCCCTCCGCGCAGAACCTCCTGGGAGGGTTCCTCCTCGAACAAGTTGCGGCTGTCATCGAGGAGTTCTCGGCGCGTTGCCGATTCAAGCCAGGCGCTCAACCGGTCGACGTCCGAGAAGCGGAACACCACGACCCACTCGTTGTCCTCGGCGGAGTCGGGCGGGTAGAGCTCCGTTCCCTCGAAGCCGTCGAAGGCCCGTACGGCCCGGTTCACCTGTTCCTGCCAGCGCTTGTAGTCCTCCTCGCGACCGGGGACGACCTTCTGCGAGGTCACCACGGTTGCTCCGGCCGCACCATGGCCGCGGTTTGCGCTGGTGCTCATACGGAGTAGCGTAGCCATAAAGGGACTTATGAGACAAATGGAGCAAATACCATCAATCTATTGGAACCCTGTGTAATCGAGCCGAATACCCGAGCCGGTGCGGAGTGGAGGTCGTCATGGGTCACAAGGAGTTCCTGACGGAAGCGGTACGGCTGGCCACGGAGTCGGTGGAGCACGGCTGGGGCGGTCCGTTCGGCGCCGTGCTCACCCGGGACGGCGAGATCATCGCCCGCGGCCAGAACCGTGTCCTCCTGACCGGCGACCCGACCGCGCATGCCGAGATAGAGACCATCCGCAAGGCGTCCCAGCTCCTCAACGAGGAGGCGCCCACCATCTCGGAAGAGCACCAGAACGAGGGCACCCTGGAATACGTGCCGCGCCCCGAAGGCTCCCCCGACGCGGTCCCGGAACGGGCCCGGATGCTCCAGGGCTGCTCGATCTACATCAGTGGCGCACCGTGCCCCATGTGCATGAGCGCCATCTACTGGTCGCGCATCGACAACGTCTACTTCAGCTGCGACCTGGACGCCACGGCGAAGATCGGCTTCGATGACGCCTTCCAGTACGAGGACTTCCAGAAGCCGTGGGACCGGCGCCGGATCCACATCGAGCAGATCCACCCGGAACTGGGTGCGAGCGCATACGAAGCCTGGGAGACGAAGCCCGACCGGCACGCCTACTGATCAGAGGTCCTTTGCTGCGGGCTCCAGAATCGCCACGCACTCCACGTGATGCGTCATCGGGAAGGTGTCGGCCTGAGCGAGCCGCAGAAAAGGCCAGGTCAGAGGCGCCTTCTCGGCTCGCTGTGCAGCTTGAAGGCACCCACAGCGTCAAACGAGCGTCACGGCGGACAGTCCGTGCTGCTCAGGACGGAGCAGACTGCGGCAAACCAGATCACTCCCAGGGATCCGCCTCGCGCGCTCCAGACCTCCATCCTCACATCATGGCCCGCACCACCTCTCCGGCCGTCATCATGGACTCATGTCCTCCAGCGACCCGCACTCTGCATCCGTATCAAGGGGCTTCTCGCCCGCGGATGCCGAGGACCTCGCGCTGTATCGGGAGAAGTTCCGGCGGCGTCTGCCGGAGTCGCTGGACGAAATGACCTCGTACGACATGAGCAAGCCTCGTCAGCGCATGGGCCTGTACCGCACCGTCCTGCACGAGGGCCTGCGTGATGACCTGCCCCGGTACCTCAACCGGGACCTGCTCCTCCAGCTGTGGCCTGTGCTGCGCACCCTCGTCGGTCGCACCGTGCGCACCGTCTGGGAAGACGCCTTCCCCCAGCTCGCCTCCCGCACCCGGGCAGCCGCGTGACGGACATGCCGGAGCTGCACACGCGGCTCCTGGCGGACGTGATCGCCCTCGGCTCCCCGTACCGCCTGGTTCTCACCGGCGGGTACGCCGTGCGGGCGCACCATCTCGTGAACCGCCCCAGCCAGGACCTCGACGTCGCCACCGAGAACCCGGCGCCCATGACCGACATCGCGGCCACGCTCCGGGCCGGCCTGGAAGCCCGCGGTTGGAAGGTGCAGGCGCTGGAGACCGCTCCGCTGTCCGCCCGCTTCACCGTGACCGGCCCAATCACGAGGCAGGAATGCGAAGTCGACATCCTCAAGGAGATCTTCTGGCGGCCGGTCACCCAGAGCGCGTACGGCCCCGCGCTCGCGGAGGAGGTATGTGATCGGGACCAAGGTCCGCGCCCTCGCCGACCGCGGAGCACCCCGTGACTGATCGACGTGTTCGCAGCCTCGCGCCGCTAGGACCAATGCCGAGCTGGAGGAGTTCGGCCGCCGTCACGCGCGTGGCCGCTTCGAGCGCGAGGACCTGCAGTCGAATCTCACGGGCGCCGAGTGGACTGACGACGAAGCGTTCGCCGCCTACGGGCTCGATGACACCACAATCACCGCTCTCCGCACCTGGGCTGTGGAATGGGCCGACGACCTCGCTGCTCGTCTCCTCGAAGAGGGCGGTGCTCCGGACAACGACTGATCAAGCCCCCGGGGAGACCATAGCTGCGAACGATGATTCGACGCCGACTCTTGTGCTTCGGAGCATACGCAAGCTGGATCGACGCCTACGACCCGCACCTGGACGTCGACTTCACTCTGATCCGCGGCAACGGCCCGCCGACCGACGGATTCAGCCAGGCCGCGTGAGCCGGCCAAGGGCCGGATGCCTGAGCCGGCCGGGCGCGTGTCGGCGAGCACCTCGCGGAGCCCTGGCACCGCGTCCGAGGGCCGATCGCGGGAACCGGGTTGAGGTCACAGCAATCGGTCGACCAGCCCGTCGATGTAGTCCGGGGTGAGCGGCACAATGCCGAACAGGACGCGGATATACATCGGGGCCAGGATGTGGTCCAGCACCTCGAACGCGTCGGGTGCGTGCTCGCCACGGTCGCGGGCGCGATCGAGCATGGACTGCAGTTGCCGGGTGCGTTCGGCGCGGAGGTCGGCACCAGCCTGCAGGCCCTGCTGACCGCGGCTCGACAGTGCGACGGCCAGATGCAGCACCGCCGGACCGTCGGGTCCGGTGATCTCGCGGGCCACTTGGGCCGCGTAGGTGCGCAGGTCGCCGGCGAGGCTCCCGGTGTCGGGCATCGGCGACTGCGCATTGAGGCGGGTGAGCGCCACGTCGGTGAGCAGGGTTTCCAGGCTGCCCCACCGGCGGTAGATGCTGCTGTCGGCTACGCCTGCGCGGGCTGCGACCTCGCCGACGGTGAAGTTGCCGTAGCCGCGCTCACTGATCAGGTCGGTGACGGCCTGGTGCACCTGCGCGCCGACGCGGGCGCTGCGCCCGCCGGGCCGCCGGGCTCGCTGTCGCTCGTTCATGCCCCCAGCTTAACGCAGTCGGAACTTGCGTTTGCGAGGCGATCTTCCCTAAAGTCATCTAACGCAGTTGCTGACTGCTTTAGGGCGCTCAGGTGTATCGCCACCCGCTTCGACCGCGACATGGCGCAACCAACGATTGAGGGGGATCCCATAGCCGCATCGCATACGACCGTAGGCAGTCGATCAAACCGGGCCGTGCCGCTCACGGTGACCTGCCTAGGCCAATTCATGGTCCTGCTCGACAACACGATCGTTGGAGCGGCACTGCCCGATATGCAGCACCGGCTGCACACTCAGCTGACCGGACTGCAATGGATCGTCGACGCGTACGTACTGCTGGTCGCCATGCTGCTGTTGTCCGGCGGTGTCTTCGCCGACCGTTTCGGCCGCAAGCGGGTGTACCTGACCGGAGTGGCGGTGTTCACCGCCGCGTCGCTGCTGTGCAGCCTCGCGCCCTCGCTCGGCTGGCTGGTCGCCGGCCGGGTGCTGCAGGGCATCGGGGCCGCGGCGCTGAGCCCTGCCTCGCTCGCCCTGCTCGCCGCCGCCTATCCCACGCCGCAAGAACGAATCAAGGCGATCGGACTGTGGGCCGGACTCAGCGGAATCGGTCTGGCCGCAGGCCCCGTGGCCGGCGGCGTGCTGACACAAGCCTTCGGCTGGCCCGCCATCTTCCTGGTCAATCTGCCCATCGGCGTGGTCCTGCTGCTGGTCGGCCTGCGCCACCTCGGCGAGTCCCGCAACCCGAGCGCCCCCGGGATCGACATCCCGGGCACGGTGCTGTCCGTTCTGGCGGTGGGCGTACTGACCTACGGGCTGATCGAGGGCGGCGCCCGCGGCTGGACCTCACCGGTCATCCTGGGCAGCTTCGCCGCCGCGGTGATCCTCCTCGCCGCCTTCGTCGCCGTCGAAGCCCGTCGCTCCGCTCCGATGCTGCCGCTGCGGCTGTTCCGGCAGCGCCTGTTCACCGTGTCCAACACCGCCATGGTCGTGGTGGGATTCGCGCTCATGGGCTCGTCGTTCTTCTTCTCCCAGTTCTTCGTGTACGTCCAGGGCAGCTCGATCCTGCGCGCCGGCCTGCAGACCCTGCCGGTATCCCTCGCCATGGTGATCGTCAGCCCGCACGCGGGCCGACTCGCCGCCCGGTACGGCTTCCGAATCGTGGTCTCCACCGGCCTGGCCCTGGCCGGCCTCGGACTGCTGGCGCTCGGCATGGTGCACGCCGACACCGGCTACGGAAACGTGTGGTGGCGGCTGGGAGTCGCCGGCATCGGCTTCGCACTGGGCCTGTCCCCACTGACAGGCGCCGCCATCCAAGCAGTCAGCCCGCAGGAAGGCGGCCTCGCCTCAGGCATCAGCAGCACCACCCGGCAGATCGGCGCGGTGCTCGGCGTGGCGGTACTCGGAGCCATCGTCCGCACCCGGCAATCCGGCGGCGCCTCCTTCGCGACCGGCCTCAACAGCGCCTTCCTCGTTGCCGGCACCGTGACTTTGGCCACGGCCGTGTTCACCGGCCTGTGGCTGGCCAGGTCCAAGCCCACGGAAGGCTCCGCGGCGCCGCAACGTTCCACTGATCCAGGTGCGGTCACCACGAGACCGAGGTACCGGCGATATCGAGAAGGCCCCGCGAGTGCGGCTGTCAAGCCGCTGCCCCGCAGGTACGGGTCGTAGGCGGCGTCACCGGCCCCCTGTGCGCAGGTCAGCACAGTGCCACCGTCGGTGCTCAGGAACCAGGACAGTGCGGCGAGCCCGTGCGCCCACGGGCCGCAGCCGTGCCATCACGAACCCGTCCTCTCGGCAAGGACCACCTGACCGACGCCTCCCACCACCGTCCGAGTCGTGCCAGGATTCGTTCGATCACAGGTCACTGCTCGAACGTCCCGAATGAATTCGGATGCTTGCGTGTGCCGGCTCGGCCGGAGTCAGACACTCGTCCATGCTTCGATGAAGGCGTTACGTCCGGCCGCATCGGGCGCCTTGTGGCCCGCGTGAAGAACGCGCCAGGCGGTGAGTTCCAGGTCCCGGAGCCACAGTTCGCCGATGACCTGTGTTTTGAGATCCGGGAGGTGGTCGGACTCGGCGAGCGCCTGGCCGATCACCTCCGCGGCCGCAACGCGCTGGGGAGGCGTCATCTCGTCTATGGCCGAGAGGATCTGTCCGGCCAGACCGGTTCCCTCTCCGGCCAGCGAACGCAGCACCAGGTCCTTGATATTGGTCGGCAGCAGGTAGGCGGTGCCCGAGGATCTCCACAGGTTCGACCAAAAAGGTTCTCCTGCGTCGGTGGGGGCGGGGAGCGCGGCCAGCAGTCCGAGGAGATGCGCGGTGGCCGCGTAGCCATCGGAGTGGGCCGCCGCGAGGACCGCTATGCCGGCGACACGCTCCACATCGAAACGGCCGGTTTCGAATGGTGAGGGCAGCCCCAATCTTTGTTCCAGCTGATCTGCGAGGCGGGCGGATGCGTGGGAGGGGAACTCGGGAAGCATCGGCGGTCCTTGGGCGTAGGTGGGCGGAGATACGCGCTCGGAAACCTTGGTCCTTCCCATGGCCAGGCGGCTTACACGGCTTCCGCAGGCCCAGTTGGTGGCGAGACCGACCTTGAGGGACGCTGTCACGGGCAGGCTCTCAGCATGATCATGGTTGCCGATGATGCCCAGAAGAACGAGACAGGACGGGAAGTGGTGTCTGGGGACGCCGTAGCCGGTCTCCCCGGCGGATCACATCATGGCTGCCGCGATGGTCCCTGTGCGGCCGTGGTCACCCTGACAGTGACCGGCGGTCTCCTCTACAGCGCGGGCGCGGTGGTCTACGCCGTCCAATGCCCATCTGCATTTCCACGTCGCCCGGATCCAGCAGGGCGTCGTGGGAGTTCCGGAGACGGGCGGGATGTACCGCGTTGCGATCGAGGACGTCAGTGCCTGGACCGTGGGCGACTTCAGCTACTCCGGCCACTGACCCACCAGGACACGGCACACAGTGAGGCCCGCCCGGCACACGCCGGTCGGGCCTCACTGCTCGGTTCGGCTCACACCTGTCCGTATGTCAGGCGGACAGGGGGAGCACCGAGCGTTACGGACGCCCGCTGGTACGGGCCGGCCATGGGCGCGGTTGCGGCGGCGGGGCGGGTGCGGCAGGTGAAGCCGAGTTGGGTCATGGCCCTGAGGACTTCGCCGGTGCTGAAATCACGGCGGTCCTGACGGGTGATGACCTGGCCGACCTGCTTGGCGGGGTAGTGGCGTCGTCCGATGATGACAAACTCACCGGTGACCGGCTCGGGTCTGACGCCCTTCATCGATTCCACCACGCCGCTCTTGGTCAGGTCGAACGGGAAGCGGGCGATGACACAGCGCATGATGCCTCCAGGGAGACGAGAAGACGGGGCCGGGGGGGTGAGGGCGGTTCAGCGGGAAAGGGCGAGGGCGCTCAGAGCGTTGCCGTGTTCGTCGGCCACGGGTGCGGCCCCGAGCCAGCGGCAGCGCATCGCACGTTCGGCTTCGGCCCCAGTGGTCAGCGGCGGGGCGAAGGGCCCGATGACGTCGGCGATGTCCCGCAGGCGGATCCGGTCCGTATATCCGGAGCCGTCACGAACGGCCGTGAGCCCGGCCCGGGTGACCAGGCCGGTGCGCAGACCGTCCTCGTCGCAGACCGCCAGATGACCTGTACGGGCGGCGGTCATCACGGACAGTGCCACCTCCACGGTCATGTCCTCCCAGACCTGCGGTCCGGCCGTGTCCATGGTGTCGGCCACCGTGCCGTGCACGGGGTGGGCGCTCGCCGGGCGGAACTGCGTCTGGTCCAGCGTCAAAGGGTGCCTCCTGCGGAGTTGGCGGGCTTCCTGATCACGAAGGCTCTATGCAGCCGCACCCGCGGTGGACTGCCGTACGGGCGCACGGCGGGCCGCCGAGACGGGGCGGCGTCGGCCGCGTGAGGTGGCGCCGCGCTTCTTGGGGCGTTCGACCACCGGTGCGGTGATGACGACCGGGATGCCGGAGGGTGCCTGGGCGCCGGTGATGCGGTGCAGGGCCTCTTCGCCGGCGCGGACCCGGGTGGTCTGCGGGACGATGCCGGCCGCTGCCATGAGGCGAGTCAGGGCGTGGCGCTGGTTGGGGGTGACCAGGGTGACGACACTGCCGGACTCTCCTGCGCGGGCGGTACGGCCGCCGCGGTGGAGGTAGTCCTTGTGGTCGGTCGGCGGGTCGACGTTGACGACCAGGTCGAGGTTGTCGACGTGGATGCCGCGCGCCGCAACATTGGTCGCTACCAGTACGTTGACGTGCCCGCTCTTGAACTGTGCCAGCGTGCGGGTGCGCTGCGGCTGGGACTTCCCGCCGTGCAGGGCGGCGGCCCGTACCCCGCTGTTCAGGAGGTGCTCGGTGAGGCCGTCGACGGCGTGCTTGGTGTCGAGGAACATGATCACGCGGCCGTCGCGTGCGGCAATCTGGGTGGTGGCCGTGTGCTTGTCGGCGCCGTGAACGTGGAGCACGTGGTGCTCCATCGTCGTGACCGCGCCGGCCGAGGGGTCGACGGAGTGCACGACGGGGTCGCTGAGGTAGCGGCGCACGAGCAGGTCGACGTTGCGGTCGAGAGTGGCGGAGAACAGCATGCGCTGCCCTTCGGGGCGGACCTGGTCGAGGAGGGCGGTGACCTGCGGCATGAAGCCCATGTCGGCCATCTGGTCGGCCTCGTCGAGGACGGTGATCGAAACCTGGTTCAGCCGGCACTCGCCACGATCGATGAGGTCTTTGAGGCGTCCCGGCGTGGCGACGACGACCTCGGCGCCACCGCGCAGCGCGCTCGTCTGCCTGCCGATCGGCATTCCGCCCACCACCGTGGCCAGCCGCAGCCTCACGGAGCGGGCGTACGGGGCGAGCGCGTCGGTGACCTGCTGCGCCAGTTCACGCGTGGGTACGAGGATCAGCCCCAGCGGCTGCCTGGCCTCGGCGCGCTGCCCGGCCGTACGGGCCAGCAGCGCCAGCCCGAAAGCGAGGGTCTTGCCGGAGCCGGTGCGGCCACGGCCCAGTACGTCCCGGCCGGCGAGGGAATTCGGCAGGGTCGCGGCCTGGATCGGGAAGGGCACGGTCACGCCTTGTGAGCCGAGCGCAGCCAGCAGTGCCCCGGGCATGTCGAGATCGGCGAAGCCCTTTGCGGCGGGAAGCGCGGGTGTGATCGTCCTGGGCAGCGCGAACTCCCCCTGGACCGCGGCGGGCCCGCGGCCGTAACCACCGGAGCGGCTCGGCCCGCCGGAGCGGCTCCTGGCCGACGAGCCGAATCGGCTGCCGCCCCTGCCGGAGTCGGTACTGCCGTTACGGGTGCGGGCGAAGCGGTCGTTCGTGCGTGTGCGGTTCATGCGGAACCTTCCTCGATACGGCACATATCAAGGAATTCCCGCAGCAATGAGCAGCAGAGAGAATTGCAAGAATGGACCGGTGGGATGCGAGAGCGAATCTGGCCGACGGAAAATCCATGCGGGCACAGGCGCTGGAATGAGTGGCGCGACGCGGACGCAATGTCCGGGCGTCCGCTGCTATGAAGCCCATGAAGGGATGCGTGCACCTCTGAAGGATGCTCCGTATGCGGTGAGCCTACGGGTTTCCTGCTTGTCGTCCGCAGGCAAGACCACTGCGGGAAAATGCGAGCAGCTGGGGCCCGCACCCCGAAGGACGCGGGCCCCAGCTACAAGTACGCGACAGTCGGCGTCAGGCGAGAACGATGTTCTCGGCCGTCGGGCCCTTCTGGCCCTGAGCGATGTCGAAGGTCACCTTCTGGCCCTCCAGCAGCTCGCGGAAACCCTGGGCGGCGATGTTCGAGTAGTGGGCGAACACATCAGCGCCGCCACCGTCCTGCTCGATGAAGCCGAAGCCCTTTTCCGCGTTGAACCACTTCACGGTGCCAGCAGCCATGTCAATTCTCCTTTGGGGCAGTGCATCGGGATCCGCACTGCGCGGACCCCGTGTCGCCGCGATGATCAGCCCGTCCGGAAAAAGACCGGATAACAAAAGCGCTTCCAACGGCACAGGCGCCGCCCGGAGGACACTTGGAGTTTTGGGAACCACAACTGCAACTGAGATCGACAGTAGCACGCCGCAGCGGCCTGTGTACGGCGAAGAATCCCACTCCACTTAAAGCGGTAGAGAACCTGTCTGCCTGTTCCGTTGAAATCTCAGCTCGAGGGCACAGATATTTACCCAGCCGGAGCGTAACGTTTCAGGGAGCATTGGCGGCCAGATCGAAGACCATCAAGGACCAGACCGTCGATCAGCTCGGGGAAGCAGCAGCATCCTGGTGCGGCAACGCCGTGCGCGCGAGGAGATGGACCGGCTGATGGATCAGTACCTGACCCTCGACGACCTTCACCAGCGGGAACGCGTCCTGGGGCAGGTGGTGCAACTGGTCTTCAGCCATGCCTTCGTGGAAGAGACGGTGCTGTGGCCCGCCGTACGAGCCTCAGTCCCGGACGGCGAGGAACTGACGGCCCGGGCCGAGGAAGAACATCAGCAGATCAGCAGCGATCCCGGGCGGGAGGAAAGGTGCAGGACATCAGGGACGAGGAAGACCTCCTCCCCTCCTGGTTGCAGGACACGATGGACACCGGCCGGGTACGCACACTCGGCACCACCTGGGCGGCGGCACGACTGACCGCCCCGACGCATCCGCACCCAGTCATCCCCGGCGGCCTCCCGGGAACGCCCTGCTGGGTGTACCGCTGAGCGAGGCTCTGGGCATCGGCAGCTCTCCTCGCGACGCAGAAAGTGATCGCGGCCTGGCCGGGATGCTCGCTACCGCTTTCGTGGCCGTCGCGGCACAGCGCCCCAAGCGGAACTGGGCGCCCCGAACCGTGTTCCTTGCCGGAGCCGCGTCGATCATCGCCGGAGTGCTGCTCTCGACGCGCCTGGCCGCCATCACCATCGCGCAGGTTCCGTCAGTACGCCTGGGCAGCGAGGCCAGCGGTGAAAAGGGCCTCGTCAGCGCTCTGATCGGAGAGCACCGCCGCGGCGATGCAGCACTCGGAGGCCGGGAGTCTGTCATCAGCGTGGCCAGCCCTGGCCCGGTCGCCGCCCGACTCGACGCACGAACCGCACAGTCCACCCCTTCATTCACAACCTCACGCACCATCAGAGCGAGCGTCACATGAGCGTCAGAACTGCCTGGCGCGGACCCTGCGAAGACCGGGAGCACCACGCGCCCGCCTTCCCCGTCACTGATCAAAGCCGCAGGTCAGGGGCGTACGTCCGGCACGCGACCCGGTCCACGTCATGCGCCCACCGAAACATGTCGACGCGGCCGGCCCGGATCCTGGGAGTCAGGAAATCAGCAGGTCAGAGCGCCTTCGCAGCAGGCTCCAAAATCGCCACGCACTCCACGTGCGACGTCATCGGAAACAGATCGAACGCCCGAAGCGTCCGCACCCGGTACCCGCCCTCGCGGAAGTACGCCAGGTCCCGGGCCAGGGCGGCGGGATCGCAGGCGACGTAGGCGACGCGGCGGGCGCCTAGGGAGCAGAGGTGGTCCACCGTCGCGCGGCCCGCGCCGGCCCTGGGCGGGTCCAGGACGATCAGGTCGACCTCGGTGATGCCCGTGCGCGGCAGGACCGACTCGACCTTGCCCTGTTCGATGCGCACCCGCGGGAAGTCGGCGAGGTTGTGGCGGGCGTCCTCCACCGCACGCCTGCCGGACTCGATGCCGAGCACCGCGCCCTTCTCGCCGAGCCGGTCGGCCAGCGCCCCCGCGAACAGCCCCACGCCGCAGTAGAGGTCCAGGGCCATCTCACCCTTGCGCGGGAGCAGGCCCTGCATGACCGCCGTCACCAGGGTGTCCGCCGCCTTCGGGTGGACCTGCCAGAAGCCGCCGTTCCCGACGCGGTGGGTACGGCCGTCCGCGCGTTCGCGGACGAAGGGGCGGCCGTGGACGCGGTGCACCCCGCCGGACTTCTCGTCGACCCTGAGGACCGACACCGGCTTGTCCAGTTCCACCAGGGGGAGGCGGGCACCCGGGCGCGGCGTCAGGATCACCTGGCGGTCCTGCGAGCCCGTCGCCGCGATCGCCTCGACCGACTCCATGCCGGTCCAGTCCCGCCGCTCGATGCCCAGCTCGCTGACGCCCTCCGCCGCGATCATGCAGTGGTCGATCCGCTCGACCTCGTGCGAGCGGTGGCGGCGCAGACCCGCGTGGCCCTCGGCGTCGACGGCGTACTGCACACGCGTGCGCCACTGCGGGACCTGGCCGGCCGGCAGCTTGTCGCCCTCGGCCGGCATCACCGTGCCGTCCCAGCCGGCCTCCTCGGGCGTGAGACCCGCGAGCCGCTTGAGCTGTTCGGCGATCACCTCGCCCTTGAATCGCCGCTGGGCGCCGGGCTTGGCGTGCTGCCAGTCGCAGCCGCCACAACGGCCGGGGCCGGCGAAGGGGCAGGGGGCCTCGATGCGGTCCTTGGACGCCTCCAGGATCGCCACCGCGTCCGCGCGGAGGAAGCGGGCTCCCTCCTCGCCCTCGGTCACCTTCGCCACCACACGTTCTCCCGGCAGCGCGTGCCGGACGAACAGCACCTGGCCCTCGGCCGTGCGGGCGACGCAGTGGCCCCCATGGGCGACGGGGCCGATCTCGACCTCGTACTCCTCCCCGACCAGCGACTTCTTCGGTTCTGCCTGCATGGCGGGGTGACTCCAGATCGGGAACGGGAAACGGCCGGACAACAGCCCACCAGTCTACGTGGCTGTCGTCCGGCCGTTCACCACAGGCCGAGGCCCGGGCTCAGGGGGCCGAGCCCCCGGCTCAGTCCTTGGCCGTCGACGGCTCCTTGGGCCGCTCCGCCGCCGGACCGCGCCGCACCGCACCCGGCGCGTTCCACTCCTGCCGCTTGCGGGCCCGCTGCCTGGCCGCTTCGGAGGACTGCAACTGGTAGGGCACCGAGGTCACCATCACGCCCGGCGTGAACAGCAGGCGGCCCTTCAGGCGCAGGGCGCTCTGGTTGTGCAGCAGATGCTCGTACCAGTGGCCGACCACGTACTCGGGGATGATCACGGCGACCGCGTCGCGCGGCGACTCCTTGCGCAGGCTCTTGACGTACTCGATCACCGGGCGGGTGATCTCGCGGTAGGGCGAGTCCAGGACCTTCAGCGGTACGTCGATGCCGCGCCGCTCCCACTCCTCGTGCAGCACCTTGGTCTCGGCCGGGTCGACGTTGACCGTCAGCGCCTCCAGGGAGTCCGAGCGCATCAGCTTGGCGTAGGCCAGGGCCCGGAGGGTGGGTCGGTGGATCTTGGAGATCAGGACGACCGAGTGCACACGGGACGGGCGGACCAGGTCGTCGTCCGGCTCCTCGGGGGCCGAGAGCTCCTCGGCGACGCCGTCGTAGTGCTTCCGGATCGCGGTCATGGTCGCGTAGAAGAGGCACATGCCGAGCAGGGCCACCCAGGCGCCGTGCGTGAACTTCGTGACCAGGACGACGACCAGCACCAGCCCCGTGAAGAAGGCACCGAAGGCGTTGATCGCGCGGGAGCGCATCATGCGGCGGCGCGCCGCCGGGTCCTGCTCGACCGCCAGGTGCCGGTTCCAGTGCTTGACCATGCCGGTCTGGCTGAGCGTGAAGGACACGAACACGCCGACGATGTACAGCTGGATGAGCCGCGTGGAGTCGGCGCCGTAGATGAACGTCAGCAGGGTCGCGGCGCCCGCGAGCAGCACGATGCCGTTGGAGAAGGCGAGGCGGTCGCCGCGGGTGTGCAGCTGGCGCGGGAGGTAGCGGTCCTGGGCGAGGATCGAGCCGAGCAGCGGGAAGCCGTTGTACGCCGTGTTCGCCGCCAGGAACAGGACCAGCGCGGTGGCTGCCGCGAGGACCACGAACAGGAAGCTGCCCTTGCCGAAGACGGCCTCGGCGACCTGGGAGATCACCGGGTTCTGGACGTAGCCGGAGCCGATCGGGCGACCGCCCCGGATCAGGTCGGTGGCCGGGTTCTCGGCCATGCGGACCTTGGTCGACATGGCGAGGGCGATGATGCCGCAGAACATGGTGACGGCCAGCAGGCCCATCATCGCGAGCGTGGTCGCCGCGTTCTTCGACTTGGGCTTGCGGAAGGCCGGAACGCCGTTGGAGATCGCCTCCACACCCGTCAGCGCGGCACAGCCGGAGGAGAAGGCGCGCAGCAGGAGGAAGACGAGCGCGAAGCCCGCGAGACCCTGGTGCTCGGCCTTGATGTGGAAGTCCGCGGTCGGGGCGCGCATGGTGTCGCCGAGGACCAGGCCCCGGACGGCGCCCCACGCGATCATGATGAAGACGCCGCCGACGAAGACATAGGTGGGGATCGCGAAGAGCTTGCCGGACTCCTTCACACCGCGCAGGTTCATCAGCGTCAGGAGCACGATCACGGCGACCGCGCACAGCACCTTGTGCTCGACCACGAACGGGACGGCGGAGCCGAGGTTCTCGATGCCGGAGGCGATGGAGACGGCGACGGTGAGGACGTAGTCCACGAGCAGGGCGCTGGCCACCGTGAGGCCCGCCCTGGAGCCCAGGTTGGTGGTGGCGACCTCGTAGTCGCCGCCGCCGCTCGGGTAGGCGTGGACGTTCTGCCGGTAGGAGGCGACGACCGTGAACATCAGCACCACGACCGCGACGGCGATCCACGGGCTGAAGTGGTACGCCGAAACGCCCGCGACGGACAGGACCAGCAGGACCTCGCCCGGCGCGTAGGCGACGGAGGACAGCGGGTCGGAGGCGAAGACGGGGAGTGCGATGCGCTTCGGCAGGAGCGTTTCGCCCAGCCGGTCACTGCGCAGTGCGCGCCCGATCAGGATCCGTTTGGGCACGTCGGTCAGTTTGGACACGAGAGAGGATGGTAGGCCTTCGAACTGGCAGCCGCCCACCCGGTCTGTGCGATCTGCCTCACGAGTGAAATCAGGGGCGCACGGAACTGCGGATTCCGTGGTCCGCGCGCTCCCCGTGCCTAGATGGCAGACCCCGCTTGTCATCGCGCACCTCGGAGGACCCATGCCCGCCGCCGCGGAGCTGATCGGGGCGACTGTCGCCCTCGTCGGCATCGGAATCCTGACCCTGTGCAGCGTGCGCAGCATCACTCGCCGGACTCCGCCCCCGTTGATCGCGGACTCCGATCGCTGACGCTGCTCAGGCGCGTGATCGCGGAGGGTGATCATGGCGAACCGGCGCAGGGGGGTGCCCGCCCCCGGCGCCCGTGTGTAGCTTTGGGCCTCGGTCTGAGACCCTGATGCTGAGCAGTAACTTTTGGACACCGGAAGGACGGTCGTGCACATCGTCATCATGGGCTGCGGAAGAGTGGGCTCCGCTCTTGCCCAGACCCTGGAGCAACAGGGCCACACGGTCGCCGTGATCGACCAGGACCCCACCGCCTTCCGCCGGCTGGGCCCGGGCTTCGGTGGCCGCCGGGTCACCGGTGTCGGCTTCGACCAGGACACCCTGCGTGAGGCGGGCATCGAGGAGGCCGGCGCCTTCGCGGCCGTCTCCAGCGGTGACAACTCCAACATCATCTCCGCGCGCGTGGCCCGCGAGATGTTCGGCGTGGAGAACGTGGCCGCCCGTATCTACGACCCGCGCCGTGCCGAGGTCTACCAGCGTCTGGGCATCCCCACCGTGGCGACGGTCCGCTGGACCGCCGACCAGATGCTGCGCCGGCTGCTGCCCTCCGGTGCCGAGCCGCTGTGGCGCGACCCCACCGGCGGGGTGCAGCTCGCCGAGGTGCACGCCTCCCCGAAGTGGGTCGGGCACAAGATCAGCAAGCTGCAGGAGGAGACGGGCGTCCGCGTGGCGTTCCTGACCCGCCTCGGCGAAGCGATCCTGCCGACCTCGCAGACGGTGCTGCAGGAGGGCGACCTCGTGCATGTGATGATGCGGTCGGACGACGTCGAGAAGGTCGAGGCGGCGTTCGCCCAGGGCCCGGAAGAGGAGAGCGGTCACTGATGAGGGTCGCCATTGCCGGAGCCGGTGCCGTCGGTCGCTCGATCGCGGGCGAGCTGCTGGAGAACGGCCACGAGGTCCTGCTCATCGACAAGGCCCCGACCGCCATCTCGGTGGAGCGGGTGCCCCAGGCGGAGTGGCTGCTGGCCGATGCCTGCGAGATCACGTCCCTGGACGAGGCGGCGCTGCAGCGCTGCAACGTCGTCATCGCCGCGACCGGCGACGACAAGGTCAACCTGGTCGTCTCGCTGCTCGCCAAGACGGAGTACGGCGTCCCGCGCGTCGTCGCCCGTGTCAACAACCCGAAGAACGAGTGGCTGTTCAACGAGGCGTGGGGCGTGGACGTCGCCGTCTCCACCCCGCGCCTGATGTCCGCCCTGGTCGAGGAGGCGGTGAGCGTCGGCGACCTGGTCCGGCTGCTGCGCTTCAGCCACGGCGACGCCAACCTCGTCGAGCTGACCCTGCCCGAGGAGTCGGCCCTGGCCGGCACCCAGGTGGGCGACGTCCAGTGGCCCGAGGACACCTCCCTCGTCACGATCATCCGCGGCACCCGCGTGCTGACCCCGTCCAAGGAGGACTCCCTGGAGCCGGGCGACGAACTCCTCTTCGTGGCCGCCCAGGCCCGCGAGGAACAGCTGGAGGAGCTGCTGTCGGTGCGGCGCGAGGACACAACGAGCTAGCCGATGCGCTGCCGCGCCAAGGGCCCGGGGATCGCCGGATCCGCCGGGCCCTTCACGCTGCGCTGACCGTCGGCAGCGCCCCGCTCGCTCACGCCGGCGCCCCGGCAGCACACGCCCCTTCACCGCGAGAAGGCCACGCGGTCGGCCCGGGACCCTCGGTGAGCCCCGAACCGGTGCCAAGCCGCGGTGCCACGGTCGGCTGACCCTCCCGGCGGTGCCGTCCCCCGGCCGCGGATGCGCTGCCGCGCCAAGGGCCCCGGGATCGCCGGATCGCCGGGCCCTTCGCGTGCGGACGCTCGGGGACTCCGGCCCCGGCCACCGGCCGCCCGCCGCTCACGCCGGTGCCGCAGCAGCACGCCGGCAGGGCGCTGCCGTACATCACCTCGAAGATGTCCCGGTCGCGGTGGAGGGATGCCCCGAGGATGCCCACCACGGAGTGGGTTCGTACGCGGGCGAGGTCCGCCGGTACGAATGGCCCGACCACCTGAGCTCCCAGGTGTTTCCCTCAGCCTTCAGCCGCCTCTCACGTGAAGTCGGCCGCTGGGAAGCCGCGGTGCCGTGCCGGCTAGGCCTCCCGGCGGTGCCGTCCGCCGGTCGCCTCGCCGCCCTCGGCGGCCAGCGCCGCCTTGCGCTCCGCCTCGGCCTTCTCCTCGGCCTCCATCTCGGCGAAGACGTCGATGGGCGCGGGGGCCTTGGCGAGGAAGATCCAGGTGAGCCAGACCGCCAGCAGGAACGGCGGGATCTTCAGGGCGACCAGGACCCAGCCGAGCTTGGCGGTGTCGGACCACCAGTAGAGCGGGAAGAGGATCGCGCACTTGGCGAGCAGGATCAGGCCCCAGGCCCAACTCGCCTTCGCATAGGCCTTCTTGCGGCCGGGGTTGCGGGTGCGCCAGGAGAGGTTCTCCTTGAAGACCGGGCCGAGGATGAGGCCGATCAGGGGCACACCGGCCAGGGTCGTGACGATGTACGCCACCGCCAGGCCCAGCGTGTAGAGCATGCCGGGGAGGTAGAAGTCCTTGGCGTTTCCGGTGAACATCGCGAAGACGACACCGAAGGCCACACCGAAGACACCGCTGAAGGCGTGCTTGACGGTGTCCTTCATGGCGAGCCGGACCACGACCAGGACCAGGGACACGATCAGCGCGGCGATCGCCGACACGTGCAGGTTCTTGTCGATCGTGAAGATCGCGACGAAGAGCAGGCCCGGCACGACCGTCTCGACCATGCCGCGGACACCGCCGAACGCGTCGAACAGCGCGGCCTCGGTCACCGCACGGGCATCGCCGGTTCCGTCGGGCGGACTCTGGTCGGTGCCTTCGGTCGGCTTGTCGAGGGACGTCACCGGCTACTCCCGTCCGAGGGGTCGCAGTTCGTATTTCGGGTTGAACAGCACCCGGCGGCCGCGGCTCATCGAGATCCGGCCCGATGCGATCAGCTTGCGCCCCGGTTCTATGCCCACGATGGAACGCCTGCCGAGCCACACCACGTCCAGCGCGGCGGAGCCGTCGAACAGCTCGGCCTCCAGGGCGGGGACCCCGGCGCGCGGACGCAGGGTGACCGTGCGCAAGGTACCAGTTACGGTGACGATCTGCCGGTCGTGGCAGTCGCCGATCTTCGTACAGCCCGCGGCGTCGGCGTCCTCGCGCAGTTCCTCGGACTCCAGGTCCTCCTGCGACGAGGAGAGCCGGTCGAGCATGCGCCGGAACCGGCCGGCCGGCTTTTCGGAACGAGGAACAGCACTCATACCTGAAGCGTACCGGGGCACACCGACAGCGCCGTGGCCAAGCTCACTTCGCAGCCCACTCACTTGGCAGCGCTCACTTCTCGAACCGGTACCCCATACCCGGCTCGGTGATGAAGTGCTTCGGGTGCGAGGGGTCCGTCTCCAGCTTCCGCCGCAGCTGGGCCATGTACACGCGCAGATAGTTGGTCTCGGTGCCGTACGACGGCCCCCACACCTCCTGCAGCAGCTGCTTCTGGCCGACCAGCCGGCCGGTGTTGCGGACCAGCACCTCCAGCAGGTGCCACTCGGTCGGGGTGAGGCGGACGTCCTTGCCCGCGCGGTTGACCTTCTTGGCGGCCAGGTCGACGGTGAAGCCCTCGGTCTCGACGCTCGTCACGTCGTCCTCGCCGGGCCCGACCGGCTCGGCCCGGCGCACCGCGGCCCGCAGCCGGGCCAGCAGCTCGTCCATGCCGAAGGGCTTGGTGACGTAGTCGTCGGCGCCCGCGTCCAGCGCCTCGACCTTCTCGTCCGAGGAGTGCCGGGCGGACAGGACCAGGATGGGCACACGGGTCCAGCCGCGCAGGCCCCTGATCACCTCGACGCCGTCCATGTCGGGCAGGCCCAGGTCCAGCACGACCACGTCGGGGTGCCGGGAGGCGGCGAGGTCCAGGGCGGTACGGCCGTCGGGCGCCGCGTCGACCTCGTACTTGCGCGCCTTCAGGTTGATCACGAGGGCGCGCACGATCTGCGGCTCGTCGTCGACCACGAGCACCCGGGTCGTCATAGGGTCTGCCTTTCTGGTTCTGCGATGTCCGGGCCCAGGTCCAGGGGCTCGGGACCGGATCCCGCCGCCCGCAGGCTCAGGACCATGGTGAGTCCGCCGCCCGGCGTGTCCTCGGCGGTGAGGGTGCCGCCCATGGCCTCAGCGAAGCCCCGGGCGACCGCGAGGCCGAGCCCGACCCCGGCACCGCGGGGGGCGTCGCCGTACCGCTGGAACGGCTCGAAGATCCGGTCCTTGGCCTCGTCCGGTACGCCCGGCCCGCGGTCCACCACGCGCACCTCGACCCGGTCGGCGATGGCGCTGGCGGAGACCAGCACGGGCCTGCGCTTCGGGCTGTACTTGACGGCGTTCTCCACCAGGTTGGCCACGGACCGCTCCAGCAGCCCGGGATCGACCTCGACCATCGGCAGGCTCTCGGGCACGTCCAGCTCGACGCTGCCCTCCGGGACGCCCCCGAGTGCCATCGGTACGACCTCGTCCACGTCGATCTCGCGGATCAGCGGCGTGACCGTACCGGTCTGCAGGCGGGACATGTCGAGGAGGTTGCCGACGAGGTGGTCCAGCCGGTCGGCGCCCTCCTCGATGGCGGCCAGCAGCTCGGCCCGGTCCTCGTCGGACCACTCGACGTCGTCGGAGCGCAGCGAGGACACCGACGCCTTGATGCCGGCCAGCGGGGTGCGCAGGTCGTGGCTGACGGCCGCGAGCAGGGCGGTGCGGATGCGGTTGCCCTCGGCGAGCGCGCGGGCCTGGTCGGCCTCCTCCTGCAGGCGCCGGCGGTCCAGGGCGACGGCGGCCTGCGCGGCGAAGGCGGCGAGCACCCGGCGGTCCTCGGCGGGCAGCACCCGGCCGGTGAGCGCGAGCGCCAAGTGGTCGCCGACCGGCATGTCGACGTCGGCGTCCTCGGGCCGCTCCAGCGGCCGGCCGAATCCGGCGCGCCCGGCGCAGGTCCAGGGCTCGGTGTCGCCCGCCCGCTCCAGCAGCGCGGCCGACTCCATCGCGAAGGTCTCCCGGACCCGCTCCAGCAGCTCCTCCAGACTGGTCTCGCCGCGCAGCACGTTCCCGGCGAGGAAGGAGAGTATCTCCGACTCGGCGCGCAGCCGGGCGGCCTGGTGGGTGCGCCGGGCGGCCAGGTCCACCACCGAGGCGACCGACATGCCGACGCCGAAGAAGATCGCGATGGCGACGATGTTCTTGGGATCCGCGATGGTCAGCCGGTGCAGGGGCGGGGTGTAGAAGTAGTTCAGCAGGAGCGAGCCGAAGGCCGCCGAGGCCAGCGCGGGCAGCAGGCCGCCGAGCAGCGCCGCCGCGACGGTGACGGTCAGGAACAGCAGCATGTCGTTGGCGAGGCCGAGGGCCACGCTGTTCAGCAGCACCGCGAGGACCGCGGGGCCCAGCAGGCCCACCGCCCAGCCCCAGATGATCCGGGCCCGCCCGAGCCGGGCGCCCCGGGCCACGGGCAGCCCGCGGCCCCTGGCGACCTCCTCGTGGGTGACGATGTGGACGTCGAGGTCGGGCCCCGACTCCCGGGCGACCGTGGCGCCGACGCCGGGCCCGAAGACGTACTGCCAGGCCTTGCGGCGCGAGGAGCCCAGCACGATCTGGGTGGCGTTCACGCCCCGCGCGAAGTCCAGCAGCGCGGCCGGTATGTCGTCGCCGACCACGTGGTGGAAGGTGCCGCCCAGGTCCTCGACGAGGGTGCGCTGGACGGCCAGCTCTTTCGGGGAGGCCGAGGTCAGCCCGTCGCTGCGGGCTATGTACACGGCGAGCACCTCGCCGCCGGCGCCCTTCTCCGCGAGCCGCGCGGCACGCCGGATGAGGGTGCGCCCCTCGGGGCCGCCGGTCAGCCCGACCACGATCCGCTCGCGGGAGCCCCAGATCTTGGAGACCTGGTGTTCGCTGCGGTAGGCGTTCAGGTACTCGTCCACCCGGTCCGCCACCCACAGCAACGCCAGTTCGCGCAGCGCGGTGAGGTTGCCGGGGCGGAAGTAGTTGGACAGGGCCGCGTCGACCTTGTCCGGCTGGTAGATGTTGCCGTGCGCCATCCGCCGGCGCAGCGCCTCCGGGGACATGTCGACCAGCTCGATCTGGTCGGCCCGCCGTACCACCTCGTCCGGGACGGTCTCGCGCTGCCGCACGCCGGTGATCGATTCCACGACGTCGCCGAGTGACTCCAGGTGCTGGATGTTGACGGTGGAGATCACGTCCACACCCGCGGCGAGCAGCTCCTCCACGTCCTGCCAGCGCTTGGCGTTGCGGGAGCCGGGGATGTTCGTGTGGGCGAGTTCGTCCACCAGGGCGACGGCCGGCGCCCGGCGCAGCACGGCGTCGACGTCCATCTCGCCGAAGGTGCTGTCCCGGTACTCCAGCCGCCGGCGCGGCACCTGCTCCAGGCCGTGCAGCATCACCTCGGTGCGCGGCCGGTCGTAGTGCTCGACGAAGGCCACGACACAGTCGGTGCCCCGCTCCACGCGGCGGTGCGCCTCGGAAAGCATGGCGTAGGTCTTGCCCACGCCCGGTGCCGCACCGAGGTAGATCCGAAGTTTGCCGCGTGCCATGGCTCCATTGTCTTCCGGTGACTGCTGCCTACGCAGCGTCGACCTTACGGCCAACAATCACGGCCCAACGTGACAGAGGGGCGGGCGACGGGCAACTTTGACGCAACCCTGATGAGAGTGCTGACGGCCGCCCGGTTCAGTGCTCGACGATCTCGCCGTCGCGCAGTTCCAGCACTCGGTCGGCCAGGTCGAGGAGGGTCGCGTCGTGCGTGGCGACCAGCGCGGACGGGGGTCCGTCCGGGTCGGCGGAGGCCGGCCCCTCGCTGCGTACGACGGCCCGGAGCAGCTCCATGACGGCGTGCCCGGTCTCGGCGTCGAGCTGGCCGGTCGGTTCGTCGGCGAGGAGCAGGGCCGGCCTGCTGGCGAGGGCGCGGGCGATGGCGACCCGCTGCTGCTGCCCGCCGGACAGCTCACCGGGCCGCTGGGCGGCATGGCCCGCCAGCCCGACGAGGGAGAGCAGCAGCTCGACCCGCTCCTCGCGCTCGCGCGGGTCGGCCCGGCACAGCCTGAGCGGTACGCCGACGTTCTCGGCGGCGGTGAGGATCGGGATGAGCCCGAAGGACTGGAAGACGAACCCGATCCGGTCCCGGCGCAGCCGCAGCAGCTCGCTCTCGCCCAGCTCCCCCAGCTGCCGCCCGTCCACCTCGACCCGCCCCCGGTCGGGCGTGTCGAGCCCGCCGACGATGTTCAGCAGAGTGGTCTTCCCGGACCCGGAACGCCCCTTGAGAGCGACGAGCTCACCCCGCCGCACCTCCAGCGAGACCCCGCGCAGGGCATGCACCACCGCGGCACCGCGCCCGTACGACTTGTGCACGTCCTCGACCCGCACCATGGTCCCGGTGACCACCCGTCCGCCCATACGGCCTCCCCCATCGATGGGGCGCCAGTATCGCGCCCCAAAGGGGCGTGGGGAACTGCCCGAGCAACCACGACGAACCCGCGCTCGGCGACGGCGCGAACCGCAAAACGGGCCGCACCCCGCAAAGGCACGGCCCGTACATCCCTGCTGAACCCAGCGGAGCGCCTAGCGGACCTCCGTGATCTCCGGCCCGCGCTGCAGCTGACCCATCCCGCCCGAGAAGCGGGAGCCCTCCTCCTGCTGCACCCCTTCGGGCACCATCTGCGCGTCGTTCGGCAGCTTGAGGACGATCGGGTCGCGAGGCGCCATCGGCCCCTCACCGCGGACCACGACCGTGTCGCGGAAGATCTGCTCCAGCAGCCCGGCGGCCTGCGGCTGCACCGCGCCCTGCCCGGAGATCACACCGCGCAGGAACCACCGCGGGCCGTCCACGCCCACGAACCGCACGACCTGGAAACCACCCGTGCCGTCGGGCAGCTGCACCGGTACCTGGGCGCGCAGCTCCCAGCCGAGCGGGCCCTCGGCCTCGTCGACGATGCCACCCTGCTGGGTGATGCCGGACGCGATCTCCTCGCGGACCTCGCCCCAGATGCCCTCGCGCTTGGGCGCGGCGAAGGCCTGGAGCTGGATGGCGCTGTCGCGCAGCACGACGGTCGCGGCGACGATCGCGTCACCGGCGACCTCGACCCTGAGCTCCATGCCGTCGACGCCCGGTACGAACAGTCCGCCGAGGTCCACCCGGCCCTCAGCTGGGTCGCGCACCTCGCTGCTGTCCCAGGGCCCGTCGGGCCGCGGCCCGGGCTCCAGCCGGACGCGCTCGCGCTCGGCCTCGGCTTCTTCCTCGTCCGCCTCGGTGTCGACGCTGTCGACGACCTGCTCGGCCTCGCCGGCCGCGTCCTCGGCGGCACCCTTCTTCTTGCGACGTCCGAACACGTCACTGTCCTTCCCGGTCGGATACGACCGAAGCGTATCGATTCCCACCCGTCGGACCGCCATCGGCGGCCTGACCGCTTGTGCCGCTCTCGCCGCCCACCGCGGCATGACCGCCGGTGGACCCGAAGCCCCCTTCGGCCCGCGTGGAGTCGGGAAGCTCCGCGACCTCCTGGAAGCGGACCCTCTCGACCTGCTGGACGACCAGTTGGGCAATCCGGTCGAAGCGCTCGAACCGCACGCTCTCACGCGGGTCGAGATTCACCACGATCACCTTGATCTCCCCACGGTACCCGGCATCAACCGTCCCCGGGGCATTGACGAGGGCGACACCGCAGCGAGCGGCGAGACCGGAGCGTGGGTGCACGAAGGCCGCGTACCCCTCGGGCAGGGCGATCGACACACCCGTGGGGAGCACGGCTCGCTCCCCGGGACCCAGTTCGCACGGCTCGGTGGTGCGCAGATCGGCTCCGGCGTCCCCCGGATGCTCGTACGCCGGAAGCGGTACGTCGGGGTCGACGCGCCGGAGCAGCACGTTCAGGGGGCCACGGCTCACGGGTTCACCTCGAAGGCGCGGGTACGCCGGATCTGGTCCGGGTCGCTCATGGCGGCCTGGATCTCCTCCTCGCGGCCGTGGTCGGTGAAGTGGTCGACCTTGACCTCGATGAAGAGGGCGTCGGCGCGGACCGCGACGGGCCCGTCGGGGCCGCCGATGCGGCCGGTGGCGGTGGAGTAGATCTTCCGCCCGGCGACGGCGGTGACCTCGGCCTCCAGGTGCAGCGTGGTGCCGACGGGCACGGGCCGCACGAAGTCGGTCTCCAGCCGGCCGGTGACGGCGATGGTCCGCAGCAGCCAGTTCAGCGAGCCGAGGGTCTCGTCGAGGGCCGTGGCCAGCACTCCGCCGTGCGCGAGGCCCGGGGCGCCCTGGTGGGCGGGCTGGACGGTGAACTCGGCGGTCAGCGAGACACCCTCGCCGGCCCGGGCCTCCAGGTGCAGTCCGTGCGACTGCCCGGGGCCACAGCCGAAACAGTGTGCGTAGTGGGCGCCGAGGAGTTCTCCGGGCGCGGGCGCGTCGGGGTGCCGTACCGGTTTCACCGCGTCGGCGGGGGGCTGAAGGCTTGCGGAACTACCACTCACAGGCGCAGACCTTACCCGCGCGTCGGGGCGATACGGATCCCGTGCCAAGCTTGGCTCCATGCAGCTCTCCGCCACCCCCTACGAAGAACGCCTCACCACCCCCCGCTCGTGGTGGCTGATCAGCTTCCTGGTGGGCGTCTCCTTCGCCCTGATCCTGCTTCCCTTCGGCACTCTGCCGCTGCTGGGCGGCCTGGTCGGCGGTACGGCCGCGGCGGCGGTGGTCGCCAGTGCGTACGGCTCCCTGCGCATCCGGGTCGTGGGCGACTCGCTGATCGCGGGCGAGGCGAAGATCCCGGTGTCGGCGCTGGGCGACTCGGAGGTGCTGGACGCGGAGGAGGCCCGTGCCTGGCGGACGTACAAGGCCGACACGCGCGCCTTCCTGCTGCTGCGCGCCTACATCCCCACGGCGCTGCGGGTGGAGGTCACGGACCCGGAGGACCCGACGCCGTACCTGTATCTGTCGACGCGGGAGCCGGAGAAGCTGGCGGCGGCGATCGAGGCCGCGCGCAAGGCGGACGCGTAGCCCTCCGGCGGGCCGGCTAGAACTCTTCGGGAAGGTCGCGCAGCTTCAGCGGTTCCGCCGGCTCCTCCAGCGGCGGCAGCTCGGCCAGTTCCTCCCAGGGCACCTGGATCTTGCGCAGGTCGGCCCGGACGTGCGCGGCGAGTTTCTTGGTGTCCCGGCGGTTCATGACCGCCCCGACCGCGGCGCCCACCATGAAGGGCATGAGGTTGGGCAGGTCGCGGACCACCCGCTTCATGATCTGCTGGCGCAGTTCGCGCTTCATGCGGACGCTGAGGGCCGCGTCGTACGTCGACGGCTTCATCACGTCGATGCCGCGCTCCCCCGACCAGGAGGACAGATACGCGGTACTGCGGGTCTTGAGGTTCCCCGGCGGCCGTAGGCCGTAGACCTCGTGCAGTTCGGCGACGAGCTTCAGCTCGATCGCGGCGACCCCGGTGATCTCCGCGGCCAGTTCGGTCGGCATCGCGGGCGGCACCGGCAGCATCGCCGCCGCTCCGATCCCGGCTCCCACCGTCGAGGTGCCGGCCGCCGCGCCCGCCACCAGCTTGTCGGCGAGTTCTTCGGGTCCGAGACCCGGGAACTGCCGGCGCAGGGTCGCGAGGTCGCGTACGGGGACACGCGGGGCGATCTCGATGATGCGGTCCGCGAGGTAGGCCAGGCCCGCGCGGGCGCCGCTGCCGCCCCTGCGGACCCCTTCCCGGGCCAGGTCCCAGGCCCTGTCGCGCATCACCGCGGCCCGTCGCCGGGCGACGGGCGCGGGCTGCTGCACCGGCGCCGGGTGGTCCGCCCGGTCGGTCGCCGGTTCGAGCGGGGCCACCACTCCGGGTGCGCCCCGCTCGTCGTCACGCGCGCCGTACGAGCCGTCGGACGGCTCTTCGTCCGCTTTCCCCAGGGAGAAGCGGCGCTTCCGTGGAGGGGTCGAGCCAGACACGGCCGACCCCTCCTCAGTCGCAGTCGCGGCAGATCGGCTGACCGTTCTTCTCCCGGGCCAGCTGGCTGCGGTGGTGCACCAGGAAGCAGCTCATGCAGGTGAACTCGTCCTGCTGCTTCGGCAGCACCCGGACGGCCAGCTCCTCGTTCGAGAGGTCGGCGCCGGGCAGTTCGAGGCCCTCGGCGGCCTCGAACTCGTCGACGTCCACCGACGAGGTGGACTTGTCGTTCCGCCGGGCCTTCAGCTCTTCAAGGCTGTCCGAGTCGACGTCGTCGTCGGTCTTGCGTGGAGTGTCGTAATCCGTTGCCATATCGCTCTCCCCCTCTGGGTGTCTGCGGTGTCTCCAGCGCACGTAACGCGTGAGAGGCCGGACTTGTGCCCGACCTGAGGCGGAGATTTTGCCTCACATCAAGGTCTGTTACTCAATCGACACCCAACCCGACCTCTCAAGAGTGATCGGCTTGGATGGCGGTGAGGACCGTACACGGTTCGAATGCCGCACCTCAAAGGCGCCTCACCGTGTACTTCCCGTGATCATGAGCCCTGAAAACTGGGACTTTCCCGGCTTTCTGCCATGTTTCATGATCACAGAGAGTACATGGCTGAAAATCCGTCCATGTGATCGATCACACAACGGCAAGCCCATTCGGAGGCTGAAAAATTCCGCGTAAAGCGAACATCTCCCGTGCGTGTCGATTCCGGGCCCAGGTGGGCCGGTCACGGATCACAGGGGCAGGGTGACCCGCATCACCAGACCCCCGCCCTCGCGGGGCTGCGCCACGATGTGGCCGCCGTGCGCGCGGGCCACGGACCGGGCGATGGACAGGCCGAGTCCCACGCCCTTGTCGCTGCCTGTGCGCTCCGTACGGAGCCGTCTGAAGGGCTCGAAAAGGTTGTCGATCTCATACGCCGGCACCACCGGCCCGGTGTTCGTGACGGTCAGCACCGCCTGCCCGTGCTGGACCTCGGTGGTCACTTCGACCCAGCCCTCATCCGACACGTTGTACCGCACCGCGTTCTGCAGCAGGTTCAGCGCGATCCGCTCCAGCAGCACGCCGTTGCCCTGCACCACCGCCGGCTTGCGCTCGCCGCGGATCTTCACGCCCTTGGCCTCGGCCTCGGCGTGCACCTGGTCGATGGCCTGGGTGGCGACCTCGGCCAGGTCGACGGGCCCCCGCTCGACGATCTGGTTGTCGCTGCGGGCGAGCAGCAGCAGACCCTCGACGAGCTGCTCGCTGCGCTCGTTGGTGGCCAGCAGCGTCTTGCCCAGTTGCTGCAGCTCCACCGGCGCGTTCGGGTCCGACAGATGGACCTCCAGAAGCGTTCTGTTGATCGCGAGCGGGGTGCGCAGCTCATGGGAGGCGTTGCCGACGAAGCGCTGCTGGGCGGTGAAGGCCCGCTGCAGCCGCTCCAGCATGTCGTCGAAGGTGTCCGCCAGCTCCTTCAGCTCGTCGTCCGGGCCGTCCAGCTCGATCCGGCGGGACAGGTCGGACCCGGCCACCTGACGGGCGGTGCGGGTGATCCGGCCCAGCGGGGACAGCACGCGGCCGGCCATCGCGTAACCGAACGCGAAGGCGATCACGGCGAGGCCCAGCAGGGCCAGCAGGGAGCGGCTGAGCAGGTCGTCCAGGGCCGCTTGGCGCTGCTGGTCCACGCAGTGGGCGATCACTTCGTTGAAGTCCGACAGCGGCACCGGGTTGGAGTTGATCGCGGTGATCGCGGGGCAGTTGTCGCTGGTGACCCGGATGTTCGTCCCGCTGACGATCTTGAACAGCGGCTGGTTGCCGGTGCTGATCGCCTGCGCGGCCAGGAGGTAGATGATCGACAGCAGCAGGATGCCGGCGATCAGGAACATGCCGCCGTAGAGCAACGTGAGCCGTATGCGGATGGTCGGGCGCAGCCACGGGAAGGGCGGCTGCGGCCTTCTGGGGTCCCAGGTGGGTTTCGGTGGCGCCTGGGGCGGCGCGGGTGTGGCGGCCATGGCGGATCAGATCCGGTAGCCGGAGCCGGGGACGGTGACGATCACCGGCGGCTCGCCCAGCTTGCGCCGCAGGGTCATCACGGTCACCCGCACGACGTTGGTGAACGGGTCGGTGTTCTCGTCCCAGGCCTTCTCCAGCAGCTGCTCCGCCGAGACCACCGCGCCCTCGCTGCGCATGAGCACCTCCAGCACCGCGAACTCCTTGGGCGCGAGCTGGATCTCCTTGCCCTCGCGGAAGACCTCGCGGCGGTTGGGGTCCAGCTTGATGCCGGCGCGCTCCAGGACCGGCGGCAGGGGAACGCTCGTACGACGGCCGAGGGCGCGCACGCGCGCGATCAGTTCGCTGAACGCGAAGGGCTTGGGGAGATAGTCGTCGGCGCCGATCTCCAGGCCCTCGACCCGGTCGCTGACGTCGCCGGACGCCGTGAGCATGAGCACGCGCGTGGGCATGCCCAGCTCGACGATCTTGCGGCAGACGTCGTCGCCGTGCACCAGCGGGAGGTCGCGGTCGAGGACGACCACGTCGTAGTCGTTCACGCCGATGCGCTCCAGGGCGGCCGCACCGTCGTACACGACGTCGACGGCCATGGCCTCCCGGCGCAGTCCGGTGGCCACCGCATCGGCGAGCAGCTGCTCGTCCTCGACGACGAGTACGCGCACGTCGCTTGTCCTTCCTCATGTCCACCCGCGTAGCGCGCCGTGGGCGCGTGCGGGCAGGGGTGTTCGTGGGGTGTGACCTCCATCCTGCCCTTTTCGGCCGTAAGTCGGCTGTAAGGCGGGTTGTGGACCGCACGGATCCGCGCTCCGGGGCGGGAATGCGAGATTTTCTCCTCCGGTTGAGGTTTCCGGGTGAGGGAGTGGGGGGAGGACGGCTTTACACCCCGCGATCACGCTCTGCATGTGCCGCAGCACCATGCGGTACTCCGCGATCCGCTTCCGCAGAGTGGGCGCGGGTGTCCGGCACCGTCGCCGCCCAGCAGGGCAGCGCTGGGCACCCGTGAGAGACGTGATCGCCCCTTTCCCAAACAGGCACACCCCCGTGCCACCGACCCACGACCCAGGACGAGGGGGCGCAGCATGGACGCTTTCACCGCAGGACTTCTGCAGCGCATAAGGGCGACCGAGTCCGACCTGTCGCGGGCTCGTGACGAGGGTGACGACTTCCTCGTCGAAGTGGAGCAGGCAGAGCTCGACGACCTGCGACGCCTCGCCGCCGAACACGGTGTGGAGGTCGGCGCGTCACGCGTCTGATCGGCCCGAAAGCGCAACAACGGGACCCCCGGCGAATCCAGCGCCGGGGGTCCCGTCCGTCTCTCACCTGCGGGCTCGGTCAGTCATGCCACGCCCCGAACTCCTCCAGCAGCCCCTGCAGCGGCTGGAACACCCCCGGCGACCCGGCGACGGTCAGATCCCGCGACGGCCGCTCCCCGGGCCGACCACCGACCAGCGCGCCCGCCTCCCGGGCGATCAGGTCACCCGCCGCGAAGTCCCACGCGTTCAGCCCCCGCTCGTAGTACCCGTCGAGCCGGCCGCAGGCCACATCGCACAGGTCGACCGCCGCAGAGCCGCCACGCCGGATGTCCCGCAGCAGCGGGATCAGCCGGCCGGCCACCTCGGCCTGGTGGGCGCGGACCTCGGCGACGTAGTTGAAGCCGGTGGAGACCAGCGCCTGGTCCAGCGGGGGCGCGGGACGGCAGGCGAGCGCCCGCTCGCCCTCCCATGCGCCGGTGGCCCACGCGCCGCCGCCCCGCACCGCCTGGTACGTCTCGCCGCGCATCGGAGCGGCGACGACCCCGGCGACGGTCTCGCCGTCCTGCTCGGCCGCGATGGACACCGCCCAGGTCGGCAGCCCGTACAGGTAGTTCACCGTGCCGTCGAGCGGATCGATCACCCAGCGGACGCCGCTGGTGCCCGCCACGGAGGCGCCCTCCTCGCCGAGGAAGCCGTCGTCGGGCCGCCGGCCGGAGATCAGATCGGTGATCAGCTTCTCCGCGGCGATGTCCATCTCGGTGACGACGTCGATCGGGCTGGACTTGGTCCTCGCCACTGCCAGGTCGGCCGGTCGGCCGTCCCGCAGCAGCTCACCGGCGCGGCGGGCGGCCTCCTGGGCCAGCTCCAGCAGTTCCCGGTACAGGGGGTCGGTCACGGGTCTCCTCACGCGTAGGGGCTGTCGGCGCCGGCGGCGGCCGGGCGGGGCGCACGGGCGGGGCAGCAGCCGACGGGGCAGAGGTTGTGGCTCGCGCCCAGCGCACCCAGGGCGCACGGGGCGACCTCCTGGCCGCGCTCCACGGCGGCGCGCTCCGTGATCAGGTCGCGGACGGCGGCGGCGAACCGGGGGTCGGCGCCGACGGTGGCCGAGCGGCGCACCGGCAGGCCCAGTTCCCCGGCCTTGGCCTTGGCCTCGGTGTCGAGGTCGTAGAGGACCTCCATGTGGTCGGAGACGAAGCCGATGGGCGCCATGACGACGGCCGGGACGCCCGCCGCGTGCTGCTCCTGAAGGTGGTCGCAGATGTCCGGTTCCAGCCACGGGATGTGCGGGGCGCCGGAGCGCGACTGGTAGACCAGCCGCCAGGGGTGGTCGACGCCGGTGCGCTCGCGGACGGCATCGGCGATCAGCTGGGCCACGTCCAGGTGCTGCTCGACGTAGGCGCCGCCCTCGCCGTGGGTCTCGACCGGGCCGGAGGTGTCGGCGGCGGAGGTCGGGATGGAGTGGGTGGTGAAGGCGATGTGGGCGCCCGCGCGAACGTCCTCGGGAAGGTCTTCGAGGGCGCGCAGCACGCCGTCGATCATGGGCTCGACGAAGCCCGGGTGGTTGAAGTAGTGCCGCAGCTTGTCGATCTTCGGCAGCGGCAGGCCCTCGGCCTCCAGGGTGGCCAGCGCGTCGGCCAGGTTCTCGCGGTACTGGCGGCAGCCCGAGTAGGAGGCGTAGGCACTGGTGGCGAGCACGAGGATGCGGCGGCGGCCGTCGGCGACCATCTCGCGCAGGGTGTCCGTCAGATACGGCGCCCAGTTGCGGTTCCCCCAGTAGACCGGCAGGTCCAGGCCGTGCTCGGCGAAGTCCTTGCGCAGGGCGTCCAACAGGGCGCGGTTCTGGTCGTTGATGGGGCTGACCCCGCCGAACAGGAAGTAGTGCTGCCCGACTTCCTTCAGGCGTTCCTTCGGGATGCCGCGCCCGCGCGTGACGTTCTCCAGGAACGGGACCACGTCGTCCGGGCCTTCGGGGCCGCCGAAGGAGAGCAGGAGCAGGGCGTCGTACGGGGTGGCATCGAGCGCGTCTGGCATGTCTCGATCCTGCCACTCGGTACTGACAGCCAGGAAACAGCGGGGTGACGAGTCGGGTTCCAGTCGGTTTATGCCGGTTTTTCCCGCAGGCAAAATCAGGTGCCGTTAGGGTCCCCTAACTCGTAAGCTGTATCAGCCGTATTCGCGCCTTACCGAGCCGCTTCGGAGACCCCGTGCCCAGCCCCTACAGAGCCCTGTTCGCCGAACCCGGCACCAAGGCGTTCTCCGCCGCGGGATTCCTCGGCCGGATGCCGCTGTCGATGATGGGCATCGGCGTGGTCACGATGGTCTCCCAGCTGACCGGGCGGTACGGGCTCGCGGGGGCACTGTCGGCGACCATCGCGCTGTCCGCCGCGGCGATCGGGCCGCAGATCTCCCGGCTGGTCGACCGGCACGGGCAGCGCCGGGTGCTGCGTCCCGCGACCCTGGTGGCCCTCACGGCGGCGGCCGGGCTGCTGCTCACCGCGCGCCTGAAGTGGCCGGACTGGGTGCTGTTCGGGTGCGCGGCCGGGATCGGTTCGGTGCCGAGCCTGGGGGCGATGATCCGGGCCCGCTGGGCGGCGCTGTACCGGGGCACCGGCAAGCTGCACACCGCGTACTCGTTCGAGTCGGTCGTCGACGAGGTCTGCTTCATCTTCGGCCCGATCATCTCCATCGGACTGTCCACGACCTGGTTCCCGGAGGCCGGGCCGCTGCTCGCCGCCTGCTTCCTGGCCGCCGGCGTCTTCTGGCTCACCTCCCAGCGCGCCACCGAACCGGAGCCGCACCCGCGCGAGCACCACGGCGGCGGTACGGCCCTGCGCTCGGCCGGGCTGCAGGTGCTGGTGGCCACCTTCGCGGCGACCGGCGCGATCTTCGGGTCGGTGGACGTGGTCACCGTCGCCTTCGCCGACGAGCGCGGCCACAAGGGCGCCGCGAGCGTGGTCCTGGCGCTGTACGCGGCCGGATCCTGCGTGGCCGGGGTGGTCTTCGGGCTGCTGCGGTTCGCCGGGGCGCCGGAACGCCGCTGGCTGCTGGGCGTGGCGGCGATGGCCGTGAGTATGATCCCCCTCCTACTGGTCGGAAACCTGCCGCTTCTGGCCGTGGCGCTGTTCGTTTCGGGGCTGTCCATCGCACCGACGATGATCACGACGATGTCCCTCATCGAAGAGCACGTACCTCGCGCGCAGCTCACCGAAGGTATGACCTGGGTGAGCACCGGCCTCGCGGTCGGGGTCGCGCTCGGCTCGTCCGTGGCCGGCTCGGTGATCGACGCAGCCGGGGCGCGGGCCGGGTACGGGGTTCCGGCCGTGTCCGGGGCTGTCGCGGTCGCGGTCGGTTTCCTCGGGTACCGCCGGCTGCGCAGGCCGGCCGCGGGTCGGGGAGGCACCGTTGAGCAGCACAGCGAGCGGGAAGAACGGCACCTGGCGTAACTGGGGCGGGAATGTCTCCGCCCGGCCCGCCCGGCAGGTCGCACCGGCGTCGGTGGAGGAACTGGCGGCGGCGGTGCGCCGGGCCGCCGAGGACGGTCTGAAGGTGAAGGCGGTCGGGACCGGCCACTCCTTCACGTCCATAGCCGCCACCGACGGAGTGTTGATCCGCCCTCAACTGTTGACCGGTATTCGCAAGATTGATCGTGCAGCCATGACGGTCACGGTCGAGGCCGGCACCCCGCTCAAGAGACTCAATGCGGCTCTGGCGCGCGAGGGACTGTCGCTCACCAACATGGGCGACATCATGGAGCAGACCGTCTCCGGGGCCACCAGCACCGGCACGCACGGCACGGGCCGCGAGTCGGCCTCGATCGCCGCCCAGATCACAGCGCTCGAACTCGTCACGGCGGACGGCTCGGTGCTCACCTGCTCCGAGAAGGAGAACCCCGAGGTGTTCGCGGCCGCCCGAATAGGCCTCGGCGCCCTCGGCATCGTCACCGCGATCACGTTCGCCGTGGAGCCGATCTTCCTGCTCACCGCGCGCGAGGAGCCGATGCCCCTGGACCGGGTCCTCGCCGAGTTCGATCAACTCTGGGCGGAGAACGAGCACTTCGAGTTCTACTGGTTCCCGCACACCGGCAACACCAACACCAAGCGGAACAACCGCAGCGCCGGTCCCGAGCAGCCCGTGGGGCAGCTGGCCGGCTGGTTCGAGGACGAGTTCCTCTCCAACGGCGTCTTCCGGGTGGCCCAGTGGGTCGGCCGCGCCGCCCCCGCCACCGTTCCCGCCATCGCCCGGATCTCCAGCAAGGCCCTGTCCGCGCGGACCTACACGGACATCCCGTACAAGGTCTTCACCTCGCCGCGCCGGGTGCGCTTCGTGGAGATGGAGTACGCCGTCCCGCGTGCGGCCCTGGCGCAGACGCTCGGCGAGCTGAAGAGCATGGTCGAACGCTCGGGGCTGCGGGTCAGCTTCCCCGTCGAGGTGCGCACCGCCCCGGCCGACGACATCACCCTGTCCACCGCCTCCGGCCGGGACAGCGCCTATGTCGCCGTCCACATGTTCCGGGGCACGCCCTATCAGGCCTACTTCACCGCCGCCGAGCGCATCTTCACCGCCCACGAGGGCCGGCCGCACTGGGGCAAGGTGCACACCCGGGACGCCGAATACTTCACGCGCGTGTACCCGCGTTTCGGCGAGTTCACTGCGCTGAGGGACCGCCTTGACCCGGAACGGCTGTTCCAGAACGACTACTTGCGGAGGGTTCTGGGGTCGTAGGCGTCTGGGCGGGCCCGCTGGGCGTGGGGGTCGGCGGCGGGCTCGGGCCGTCGCTCGCCCCTCCGCCCGGGGAGTCGCCGGGCGCCGGCGTCGCGCTGTGGGCCGTACCGTCGCCGGCACCGGGCGCGTGCTCGCGGGACGGAGTCTCCGAAGGAGCCGGTGTCTCCTCGGACTTGGCGGGCGCGTCGGGCGTCACGGAGGAAGAGCCCCGGCCGGTGACGGCGTCGCTGACCGTCGTACCCGTGCCGCCGTTGAAGCTGTTGCCGGACACCAGTTCATACGTCGTGACGCCGCCCATGGTCACTCCGAACACGAGGGCGGCCGCGACCACCGGCCGCCGCCGGCTCTTCACCTGCGCGCGGTAGAGGGTGCCCTCGGTGAACTCGCCCGGAGCCGGTGGCACTTGCTCCCTGGGACGGGCCGCGACCGTCGCCTCCCGCAACTGCTCCCCCGTCCGCTTGAAGAAGTGCTGGAACACCGTGCCCCCACAGGTGGCGACGATGCTGACGACTCCCGCGCCGAGAATCGTGCCGTACACGCCGAAGTACGACGCCAGTTTGGCCGCCACGACGGCCGCGAGGGCGCTGCCCGCGACCTGGGGAACGCTCAGGTCGATCCGTTTGCGACCCGCGTCGGGCGTCTCACGCATACCCGGAACTTGCCTGCCTTTCCCGTACTTGATCGACATTGATCCACCGACTGCACGAGATAGGGACATACAGCGGAAACCATTAGTTCCGTTTCTGGGGATTGCGTGAAGTTCGCCACGTTCATGATCCGTAAAACCGGTTGCCGACGGCCAAGTCGCAAGCGTTGCCAGAAGTTGGGCGGCGTGCCCATCCACGCACATGGTCCAAATGGAGTACTGTTGCGAGCCCTGGGCCTGGTCTCCCACCAGGGTGTCCGCGGCCTTGAAGGACCGCCGGGAGGGGGCTAGTTGCACAGGGTGACGAATTTGGTCACTTAGCGTTGCGAATAGGTAACCGTGCCATAACGGCGGCCCAGGGCCCGTGCCCGACACGCCGGGCAACTCGGCAAGGTTGTGGCAGGCTGCACCCGGGCAGGCCACACTCGACTAGCGGAAGCAGCGACGCACGTGACGTCGGCAGGCACCACCCGGGAGGTCCCCATGCCCGAACTGCGTGTCGTGGCCGTCTCGAATGACGGCACACGGCTGGTGCTCAAGGCTGCCGACGCAACGGAGTACACCCTTCCGATCGACGAACGGCTGCGCGCCGCCGTGCGCGGCGACCGGCCGCGCCTCGGCCAGATCGAGATCGAGGTCGAGAGCCATCTCCGCCCCCGTGACATCCAGGCGCGTATACGCGCCGGTGCCACCGCGGAAGAGGTCGCCCAGCTCGCCGGCATCCCCGTCGACCGGGTCCGGCGCTTCGAGGGGCCCGTGCTGGCCGAGCGCGCCTTCATGGCCGAGCGCGCCCGCAAGACCCCGGTCCGCCGCCCCGGCGAGAACTCGGGTCCGCTGCTCGGCGAGGCCGTGCAGGAGCGGCTGCTGCTGCGCGGCGCCGAGAAGGACACCGTGCAGTGGGACTCCTGGCGCCGCGACGACGGCACCTGGGAGGTGCTCCTCGTCTACCGGGTCGCGGGCGAACCGCACTCGGCGAGCTGGACGTACGACCCGCCCCGGCGGCTCGTCCAGGCCGTGGACGACGAGGCGCGCTCGCTGATCGGCGAGTCCGACGACCTCGCCGTGCCCGAGCCGAGCTTCCCGTTCGTGCCGCGCATCGCCCGCCTGCCACGCGAGCGTTCGATGGACCGCGCGCTGGACCGGGGCGAGCGGGAGCGGCCGAGTCTGCCCGCGCAGGCGTCCGAGCCTCCCGAGGAGAGCACGGGCGAACGCGACTCGCTGACCAGCCTGCTGGAGGCGGTGCCGAGCTTCCGGGGCGACCTGGTGGTCCCGGAGCGCCCGGCGGAGACACCGGAGGAACCCGACGGCGAGACGGCCGCCGAGGAGCCGCCGGCCCCCGCCGCCTCGGCCGGTTCGGCGTACGCGGACGTCCTCATGCCCCGCTCCGTCGGCAGCCACCGCGACCGGCTGATCGGCGCCACCGACCGCCAGGCCGAGGCCGACGGCGTCCGCCCCGGCCGCCGCGCCGCCGTGCCGAGCTGGGACGAGATCGTGTTCGGCACGCGCCGCAAGAAGCAGGAGTAACCGGCCGTACGGAAGCGGAACGTGGGGGGCACGCGCGCATGCCCCCCACTTCCGGCTGCGCGCGCGTGCCCGGCTTTCGGGCTGCACGCGCGCGTGCCCGGTTTTCAGGGTGCACACGCGCGTGCCCGCCTTCCGGCCGCACGCGTGCGTGCCCCGCCTCTCGACTGCCGCTACTGCGGATCCGCGCCCACCGCCACCGGCCGGGACGGGTCCGAGGACCACTCGGACCAGGAACCGACGTACAGGGCCGCCGGGATGCCCGCCACGGCCAGCGCGAGCACTTCATGGGCGCCGGAGACGCCCGAGCCGCAGTACACACCCACCTCGGTGTCCGTGGAGACGCCCAGGGCCTTGAAGCGGTCCCGTAGCTCCGCCGCGGGCAGGAAGCGGCCGTCGGGGCCCACGTTCTCCGTCGTCGGTGCCGACACCGCGCCGGGGATGTGCCCGCCGACCCGGTCGATCGGCTCCACCTCACCCCGGTACCGCTCCCCCGCCCGCGCGTCCAGCAGCACACCCGCGCGGGCCAGGGCCGCCGCCGCGTCCGCGTCCAGCAGGCCCGACGCGTCCGGCGCCGGCCGGAAGTCGCCCTCGGTCACAGCGGGCACCTCCGTGGACAGCTCGCCCTGCCAGGACGGCAATCCGCCGTCGAGGACCCGCGCGTCCGGGTGACCCGTCCAGCGCAGCAGCCACCAGGCGCGCGCGGCCGCCCAGCCCTGGCCGCCGTCGTACACGACGACCGGCCGGTCGGCCGACACGCCCGCGCGGCGCATCGCGGCGCCGAACTCCGCGAGGTCCGGAAGCGGATGCCGGCCCCGCTCCCCGGGCACACCGGCCAGCTCCCGGTCCAGGTCGACGAAGACCGCGCCGGGGATGTGCCCGGCCGCGTACTCGGCCCGCCCGTCGAAGGCCGGCGCGCCCGCCGCCTTCGCCAGGCTCAGCTGCCAGCGCACGTCCAGCAGTACCGGAGGGCGGTCGCCGGTCAGCTCGTGTGCGAGATCGGATGCGGTGATGATGGCTCTCATGGCGCCATGCATACGCCAGGGGTGGCCGCGGCGTCCAGGTCCGGCTACTCTGCTCGGCCGGACAGGCTCGATCACCCGGCGTATGGGATCGAGCACGTGCTGTACAGCCGGCGGGCACCCGCCGGCCCTCGTCAGGAAGCGGCGAAAGACGACGGACCGGGCATCCTCCCGGAGGTGTCGCCGAGCGTCGGCGCGGTAAGTCCCGGCGCGGCGTGGAGGATGCGGGCACCGGCGCGGGCGAACCCGCCGTCGGCGTGGACACCCCTTCCGGGGAGCGGAAGCGACACGGCCACCGCGAGGGGCCGGGGAGAGAGTGATCGATGACCGAGGCACGGGAGCCGGCCGGCCCGCACGCGCGGCGCGCGCCCGGCACGCCCTGCTGGGTGAGCCTGATGGCGCACGGGCTGGCCGCCACCGAGGAGTTCTACGGTGAGCTGTTCGGCTGGGAGTTCCGGCCGGGCCCGCAGCAGCTCGGCCCGTATGTGCGGGCGCTGCTCGACGGGTGCGAGGTGGCGGGCATGGGCCAGCTGCCGCCGGACCACCGGCTGCCGATCGCCTGGACGCCGTACCTCGCCTCGCAGGACGTGGACCAGACGGCCGACACGGTGCGGGAGTGCGGCGGAACCGTGGCGGTCGGGCCGCTGGACGCCGCCGAGGCCGGGCGGATGGCCATCGCCGCGGACCCCTCCGGGGCGGTGTTCGGCATCTGGCAGGGCTCCGCGCACCTCGGCACCGCGATCAGCGGAGTGCCCGGCACGCCCGCGTGGAACGAGCTGGTGACCTTCGAGACCGAGAGCGTGTCCAAGTTCTACGCGACCGTGTTCGGTTACGAACGGGAGCCGGTGGTCTCCGCCGACTTCGACTACGTGACCCTCCACCTCGCCGGTCGCCCGGTGGCCGGTCTGCACGGCGTCGGCCACGCGCTGCCCCGCGACCGCGGACCGCACTGGCAGACGTACTTCGAGGTCGCCGACGCCGACGCGACGGTGCGGCAGGTGGCGGACCTCGGCGGCCGTGTCATCAGACAGCCGCACAACAGCCCGCACGGCCGGGTGGCGACGGTGGCGGACCCGGAGGGCGCGGAGTTCTCGGTGATCCAGAACCCGCACTGAGCGCTCGGGGGGACCAGCCGGGTCGCCCGGTCGGGTTCAGCTGGAGGAGACCGGCAGCACGTCCGGCGACAGAGCCGCCGCGCGGGCCGTTGCGGCGGTCATGCGGCGGCGGTGGTGGCGGCGGCACAGCACCTCGTAGCCGACCTCACCGGCCGCCTGGTTGACGTCGCCGACGACCACCTGGGCGCCCTCGACCACCATCTCGCCGCCTATCGTGCGGGCGTTGTGCGTGGCCCGGGCGCCGCACCAGCACAGCGCCTCCACCTGGAGCACCTCGATACGGTCGGCCAGCTCCACCAGCCGCTGCGAGCCGGGGAAGAGCTTGGAGCGGAAGTCGGTGGTGATCCCGAAGGCGTACACGTCAAGGCCGAGATCGTCCACCACGCGCGCGAGCTGGTCTATCTGCTCGGGCGCGAGGAACTGCGCCTCGTCCGCGATCACGTAGTCGGCCCGGCGGCCCTGCGAGAGGTGGTCCACGAGGGAGGCGTACAGATCCTGGTCGTCGGCGACCTCCACCGCGTCGGTGACCAGCCCGAGCCGGGAGGACAGCTTGCCCTCGCCCGCGCGGTCGTTCCGGGTGAAGATCATGCCGACGAGCCCCCGGGCCGAGCGGTTGTGCTCTATCTGCAGAGCCAGCGTCGACTTCCCGCAGTCCATCGTTCCGGAGAAGAACACCAGCTCGGGCATGAGGAGTTGAGCACCTTTCGGCGAGAGGTCGTGCGGGTCGGGAGGGTCAGGAGCGTACTTCGAGCAGCGGGATCAGCTGCTCGGCGGGCGTCATCGAACCGTGGTTGCCCACCAGCGACGACTCCTTGGGCTCCCGCTCGGACGCGATGATCAGGACGTCGTCGTACGCGGCCGCGACCACGTCCCCGAGCCGGGGGTACACCCGTTCGTCGATGTGCGGCCCGAACCAGCCCGCCGCGATCGCCTCGTCCCTCGAGGCCACCCAGAACTGCTCGCCGAGCACCTCGCGCCAGACGGCCACTACGTCGTTCTCGGCGCCCGGCACCGCGTAGACGTGCCGCGCCCGGCCCTCGCCGCCCAGCAGGGCGACCCCGGCGCGCAGCTCCCAGTCCGTGTCGAAGTCGATGCGGTGCTCGTCGTCGAACGGGACGTCGACCATGCCGTGGTCGGCGGTGACGTAGAGCGCGCTGCGCGGCGGCAGTTGCTCGGCGAGGCGCTGGGCGAGCCGGTCGACGTACATCAGCTGGCCGCGCCAGGTGTCGGAGGCGACGCCGTAGCGGTGTCCGGCGCCGTCCAGCTCGGAGTAGTACGTGTAGACCAGCGAGCGGTCTCCGGCGGCCAGTTGCTCCGCCGCGAGGTCCATGCGCTCCTCGCCGCTGAGCCGGCCGTGGAAACTGCCGCCACTGAGCGCGATCTTGGTGAGCGGAGTGTGCTCGAAGATGGGCGAGGTCACCTGGGCGGCGTGCACCCCGGCTGCCTGGGCCAGCTGGAAGACGGTGGGGTACGGCTGCCAGGCGCGCGGATCGGTGTACGGCTGCCAGCGGAGCTGGTTCATCAGCTCGCCGGTGGCCGGGTTGCGCACGGTGTAGCCGGGCAGGCCGTGGACGCCGGGCGGCAGACCGGTGCCGACGGAGGCGAGGGAGACGGCGGTGGTCGCCGGGTAGCCGGCGGTGAGCGGGCGGCCGGTGCCGCCGCGCGAGGTGCCGAGCAGCGAGGTCAGGAAGGGCGCCTCGTCGGCGTGTGCCCGCAGCTGCTCCCAGCCGAGCCCGTCTATCAGCAGGACACAGACCCGGTCGGCCGGGGTCAGCTCCTCGATCGTGGCGGTCAGGCCGGGGACGCCCATGCCGGCGGCCAGGGTGGGCAGCAGATCGGCGAGGGAGCCGGTGCCGTACTCGGGCAGCGGCGCGGTGTCCAGGGCCAGCGGTTCCGGGTGGTCCCAGGCGGAGAGCTGGGACATCAGCGGGCGATGTCCGCGGTCGCCTCCGAGATGGCCTGGGCGAAGGCGAGCGCCTGGCGCACCGTCTCCGGGCCGTCCCCGGCCTCGCTGACGCGCAGGCTGAGGTCGTCCGCCGTGGAGCTGCCCGTGTAGCCGTGGTCGGCGTCGCAGTTGGGGTCGCCGCAGGCGGCGGGCTCCAGGTCGATACGGCTGACCGCGCCCCAGCCGATGGTCAGCACGACCTCGCGGGGCAGGGTGCCCGGCGCGTACTGCTCGGGGTTGGCGACCACCCGGCTGACCACGACCGACGAGATCCGGTCGATCTTGACGGACTCGGTGGAGGTGGTGGCGTACGGCGTCGGGGAGGTGCTGTCGGCGGCCTGCTCGTCGGTGTGGCTGACGATGAAGCGGTTGCCGGTGAGGACGAGCACGGTCACATGCCGCCGCACCTCGTTCTGATCGAAGGTGGTCTCCTGGTGGACCAGGTACGACCGGATGGGCTCGCCGCCCACAGCGGCCTCCACCGCCTCGGCCACGAGGGCCGGGTAGTAGCCGCTGCGCTCGATCGCCGCGCGCAGCCCCTGGGTCGTCGTACTGGTCTTGGCCATGGCGTCCATCCTAATCCGTGGGCATGGGGGGTCCGGGCCAGTCACGAAGACCGGGGTCGGCCTGCGCACGCGCGCGTGGGCGCCGCGGGACGAGCCCCGGCAGGATGTCCAGCCCCTGCGCGGCGATCAGGCAGGAGACGGGTTCGGATCCGCCGCCGTCCGCCTCGAACGCGACCACGACGGGCAGCGTTTCGCCCAGCGCTCGCCGCAGCCGTGCCGCCTCCTCGGCGGCGGGCTCACGGAAGACGGGACCCTGGAGGGCGGACGGGCACGAGACGAAGCCCGGGTCGGTGAAGACGATCATGCGGTCCCCCTCCCCTGATCAGCAGGTGATCAGTAGGCCGGCATCGTGCGCGGGCCCAGGTCGTCGCGGGCCGGTGGCGGCGCGAGCCGTACCGTGGCGCTGAGGACGCTCACGCCGTGCGGGGCGACGACGACCGGTTCCAGGGTGACGGCGACCACCTCCGGATGATCGTCGACCAGCCGGGACACCCGCAGCAGCAGTTCCTCCAGCGCCGGGGTGTCGACGGGCGTGGAGCCGCGCCAGCCGAACAGCAGCGGTGCCGTACGGATCGACCGCACCAGCGAGGCCGCCTCCCGGTCGGTGACCGGGACCAGGCGGTGCGCCATGTCGCCGAGCAGCTGGGAGGCGGCCCCGGCGAGCCCGAAGGACAGCACGGCCCCGGCCGCCGGGTCGATCACGGCCCGTACGACGGTGTCGACGCCGCGCGGTGCCATGCCCTGCACCACCGGCCGCAGCTCCTCCGGCTTGCCGAACAGCTCGGTCAACTCGGCGTACGCCCGGCGCAGTTGCTCCTCGTCCGCGAGGTCGAGGCGCACGCCGCCCAGGTCGGCGCGGTGTCTGAGGTGCGGGGCGGTGGCCTTGAGGGCGACCGGGTAGCCGAGGGCGCGGGCGGCTTCGGCGGCGGCGTCGGCAGTGGGTGCGGGCAGCGCGCGCCGCACGGGGATGCCGTACTTGCCGAGCAGCTCGCAGGTCTCCGCGTCGGAGATCGTGAGCCCTTCCCCGCGCGCGAGCAGCTCACCGATCAGCCGCGCGGCCCCCTTCTCGTCGATGTCGTCGTACTCGGGCACCTTCCCCGGGTCCATGGCCTCCCGCCGCCACTGCCCGTACTTGACGGCTTCGGCCAACGCCCGCACGGCACGTTCGGCGGCGGGATAGGCGGGGATGAGGTGCATGCCCTCCGGAGGACTGGCCGCAGCCACTCCCGCGGTGGGCAGGCGTTCCGCAGCGCGGAACAGGCGGGCACCGCCCTCGGTACCGGGTGCCTTGTCAACGGCCGCGGGTGCGGTGCTGGCCGCAGCCGACAACGCCTCCGCAAGCCCCCCGAGCTCCACATGCACCACCAGCACCGGCTTCCCCGGAACGGCAGCCGCGGCCGACCGCAACGCCTCCGCCAGCTCCGCATCCCCCGGCGACGCTTCCCCGATCGCGGGGATCGCCGTCACCACGACGGAGTCGCACGACTCGTCGGCCAGCGCAGCTCCCAGCGCCCGATGGAAGTCCTCCGCCGTCGCCCCCGTCGTCAGGTCCAGCGGACGCGAAGGCCGCAGCCCCTCCGCCAGACACCGGTCGTACGTCAGCACGCCCAGCGACTCCGAGTTCCCCAGGATCGCCACCCTCGGCCCCGCCGGCAGCGGCTGCCGGGCGAGCAGCAGCCCCGCGTCGACCAGCTCGGTGATCGTGTCGACCCGGATCACCCCGGCCTGCCGCAGCAGCGCGGAGACGGTGGCGTGCGGCAGCCGGGTGGCCCGCACCGCGTGTCCCTGCGGGGCGGACCCGTCCCCCTGCACCACGACCAGCGGCTTCGCCGCCGCCGTCCGGCGCGCGAGGCGCGTGAACTTGCGCGGGTTGCCGATGGACTCCAGGTACATGAGGACGACGTCGGTCTCGGGGTCGTCGTACCAGTACTGGAGGACGTCGTTGCCGGAGACGTCCGCGCGGTTGCCGGCGGAGACGAAGGTGGACACGCCGGTGACCCCGGTGACCCCTCCGCCGCGCCGGTGCAGCCGGGACAGCAGGGCGATGCCGATGGCACCGGACTGGGCGAACATCCCGATGCGGCCGGGGCGGGGCATCTCCGGGGCGAGGGAGGCGTTGAGGCGCACGTCGGGCGCGGTGTTGATGATCCCGAAGGCGTTCGGGCCGATGATCCGCATGCCGTACGCGCGTGCCTGCCGCACGAGGGCCCGCTGCCGCTCGCGCCCCTCGGGCCCGCTCTCGGCGTACCCGGCGGAGAGCACGACGAGCCCCTGCACCCCGTGTTCCCCGCACTCGGCGACCACGGCGGGCACGTGCTCGGCCGGTACGGCGACCACGGCGAGGTCCACCGGACCGCCGATGTCCCGCACGCGCCGGTAGGCCGGCACCCCGTCGACCTCGCCGAGGCCCTCCGGGAAGGCCTTGTTCACGGCGTGCAGCAGGCCGCCGTAGCCGGCGTCCCGGATGTTGCCGAGGACGCTGCGGCCCACGCCGCCGGGGGCGCGGCCGACGCCGACGACCGCCACCGAGCCGGGCATGAGCAGGCGCCGTACCGAGCGGGCCTCGGCGCGCTGCTCGCGCGCTCGCTGCACGGCGAGGGAGCGGTCGGTGGGTTCGAGGTCGAACTCCAGGCGGACGACGCCGTCCTCGAAGCTGCGCTTCTGGGTGTAGCCGGCGTCCGTGAACACCTTGATCATCTTGGTGTTGGCGGGCAGCACCTCGGCGGCGAAGCGGCGGATGCCGCGCTCGCGGGCGACTGCCGCGATGTGTTCCAGCAGGGCGGAGGCGACCCCGCGGCCCTGGTGCGCGTCCTGCACCAGGAAGGCGACCTCGGCCTCGTCGGCGGGCGCGGAGGCGGGCATGCCGTCGGCGCCGATGCGGTCATAGCGTACGGTGGCGATGAACTCGCCGCCGATGGTGGCCGCGAGTCCCACCCGGTCCACAAAGTCGTGGTGCGTGAAGCGGTGGACGTCCTTGGCGGAGAGCCTGGGGTACGGCGCGAAGAAGCGGTAGTACTTCGACTCGTCCGAGACCTGCTCGTAGAAGCTGACCAGGCGGTCGGCGTCATCAACGGTGATGGGCCTGATGCGCGCGGTACCACCGTCGCGCAGCACCACGTCCGCCTCCCAGTGGGCGGGGTACTGGTGCCGGTCCTGCCGGTCCGCCGAGGTCTGCATGGGCCCCAGAGTACGGCTCGCGTCCGACAACGGCGCAGGGCAGTCTGTGGAGGACGGAAGCCGGAACCGAGGCCGCGGTTCCGACGCCACGCCGGGCGGACGAAGGTCCGCTCCGGGGCATGCTTCGCGATATGGGAAACTGGTCTAGACAACCCTGAAGACTGAAGGGCAGCAACACATGGCTGAGCGCCGCGTCAACGTCGGCTGGGCCGAGGGCCTCCACGCCCGCCCCGCCTCCATCTTCGTCCGAGCCGCCACGGCCGCAGGCGTCCCGGTGACGATCGCCAAGGCTGACGGCAACCCCGTCAACGCGGCCTCCATGCTGGCTGTCCTGGGCCTGGGCGCCCAGGGCGGCGAGGAGATCGTGCTGGCCTCCGACGCCGAGGGCGCGGACGTCGCCCTCGACCGTCTGGCCAAGCTGGTCGCCGAGGGCCTCGAGGAACTGCCCGAGACGGTCTGAACAGCAGCACGCTGACACACCGGAGCCGCGTCGCCCTTTTCGGGCGGCGCGGCTCTGCGTTTCCGGGCTCTTTGCGCGCACACCGGAATTGAGGCAGCGGTAAATACTGCGCAGCCGAATACCTCTTCTTTGTATACGGCGCCCGTGTTAATGCCGGAGGCCCGACATGTTTACGGCGTGTTGCGAAGTCCTCACACGCTCGCCGGCCCCGGAAAAGCGCAGCCGGTGCACGGCCGTCGCGCGCTCGGTGTGCAGCGCCGTGAGCGCCCGCGCGCGCTCCCCGTCGCCGCGCGCCACCGCGTCGACGATGGCGCCGTGCTCCGTCCAGTAGTCCACCGGGCTCGACGGCGCCTCCACCGCGTACATCCAGGCGATCTTGTGCCGAAGCTGGCTGAGCATCGCGGTCAGCGAGGGGCTGCCCGAGGCCTGGGCGAGCGTCTCGTGGAACCAGCCGCCCAGCGACCGCAGATCGTCGCTGCTGCCCCTGCGGGCCCGCTCCTGGCCCAGCCTGACCAGGCCGCGCAGCACCTTCAGATGGGCCTCGGTGCGCCGCTGGGCGGCCCTGGCGGCCCCGAGCGGCTCCAGCAGCAGGCGCATCTCCAGCAGGTCGGCGGCCTCCTGCTCGGTCGGCTCGGCCACACACGCGCCCGCGTGCCGGCGGGTCACCACGAAGCCCTCGGCCTCCAGGGTGCGCAGGGCCTCGCGGACGGGGACGCGCGAGACGCCGTAGCGGCGGGCCAGGACTTCCTCGGTCAGCCGGCCGCCGCGCTCGTAGACCCCCGCGACGATGTCGTCCCGGATGGCCGTGCACACCGAGTGCGCCGGAATACGCATGACCGACCTCCGCTTTAATCCCCGTGAAACGTCGACGATGGACGCCTGTTCCGTGACTCTATTCCAATGAGCCGGAATTTCCGACGGCGGGCCGGAATCCATGGATATTTTTTGGTCAGCGGATCGGGTGGCGCCCGTGAAAAGACGACGAAAGCCCCGGCTCGGTGAGCCGGGGCTTCGCATGCCAGGCGATGAGGCGTCAGACGTTCACGCCGTGCTTGCGGAGGTAGGCGACGGGGTCGACGTCCGAGCCGTAGTCGGGGGTCGTACGGGCCTCGAAGTGCAGGTGCGGGCCCGTGGTGTTGCCGGTCGCGCCGGACAGGGCGATCTGCTGGCCCGGGGTGACCTGCTGGCCGACCGAGACGCCGATCGACGACAGGTGGCCGTACTGGGTGTACATGCCGTCGGCCATCCTGATCACGATCTGGTTGCCGTACGCGCCGCCCCAGCCGGTGGAGACGACGGTGCCGGAGCCGACCGCGTGCACCGGGGTGCCGCTCGCCGCGTGGAAGTCGATGCCGGTGTGCGAGCCGGAGGACCACAGCGAGCTGCTCGCCTTGTAGCCGGTGGAGACGTAGGAGTTCGCGATCGGGGCGACGAAGGTGTTCATCAGGCGCTTGCGCTCGGCCTCCCGGGCGGCGCGGGTCCTGGCCTCGTGCTCCTCCTTCGCCCTCTTCGCCGCGGCTTCCTCGGCCGCCTTGTGCTCGGCGGCCCGCTGCTGCGCGGCGGCCTGCGCGTCGATGTGCTCGGCCACGTCGTCGCTCAGGGTGAGGACCGGCGTGAGGCCGGTCTGCTCCACGGTGTTCTCGGCGGCGAGCGCCGGGGAGGCGGCCAGGGTGCCGATGACACCGGTGGTGGTGAGGGCTGCGATGCCTGCCGCCTGAGCGGTGGTGCGCTTGACCCGGCCGGGCTTGCGGTGCTTCCCGGTGGCGCACATGAACGCCATGGAGTGGCTGGTCCTTTCCTTCCCTCTCGCCTACCGGGTTAGCTGACGGGTTCGGAGCAGGAAGGTCTCCTACGGGCCCCCTCGCGGAGCGCGGGCGCCCGATTCACCCCAGGGACTGCGTGGGTCCCCGGCTCCCCTGGCTCGCGCCGTGCGGGGACTCGGCGATGGCTGTCCGGTGCCGCGGGTGCGGCGCACTGCTACCGACGAACAGCCCGGGTGACGCTACGTAAGCCTGCTTTCGAACCCCAAACGGATCCGGACTTTTGTAGCGCATCCCACAGGGCAGACAGGCAACCTCCGCCTCAAATCGGGCATCCCGGTAAGGGAGTGAGAACGGCAGGGGCCCTGACGGTCCATAGACCGTCAGGGCCCCACGCGCGTGCGGTTACTCGGCCGCCACGACCGTCACTTCACCGATGCCGAGTGCCTCCACCGGTGCCTTGATCTGGGAGGCGTCACCGACGAGGACGGTCACCAGACGGTCCACCGGGAAGGCGTTCACCACGGCCGCCGTGGCCTCCACCGTGCCCGTCGCGGCCAGCTGCTGATAGAGCGTCGCCTGGAAGTCGTCGGGCAGGTACTGCTCGACCTGGTCGGCCAGCGTGCTCGCGACGGCCGCCGCGGTCTCGTACTTCAGCGGCGCCACCCCGACGAGGTTCTGCACGGCCACGTCCCGCTCGGCGTCGGTCAGACCGTCCGCCGCCAGGGTGCGCAGCACCTTCCACAGGTCCTCCAGCGCCGGGCCGGTGTTGGGGGTGTCCACGGAGCCGCTGATGGCGAGCATCGAGGCGCCCGTGCCGTCCGGTGCGGACCGGAGGACCTGGCCGAAGGAGCGCACACCGTAGGTGTAGCCCTTCTCCTCGCGCAGGACGCGGTCCAGGCGGGAGGTGAGGGTGCCGCCGAGGCAGTAGGTGCCGAGCACCTGGGCGGGCCACACCCGGTCGTGCCGGTCGGGGCCGACGCGGCCGATGAGCAGCTGCGTCTGCACGGCGCCGGGCCGGTCCACGATGACCACGCGCCCGGTGTCGTCGGCGGTCACCGGCGGCACGGGCCGCGGCTCGCCCGGCGTGCCGGTCCAGGCGCCCAGGGTGTCGCCGAGCAGCGCGTCCAGGTCGACCCCGGTGAGGTCGCCGACCACCACCGCGGTGGCCGTGGCGGGGCGTACGTGCCGGCCGTAGAAGGCGCGTACGGCGGCGGCGTCGATCTTCTCGACGGTCTCCTCGGTGCCCTGGCGGAGCCGCGACATGCGCGAGGCCACCGGGAACAGCTCCTTGGAGAGCTCCTTGGCGGCCCGGCGGGAGGGGTTGGCCAGCTCGTGCGGGATCTCGTCCAGGCGGTTGCGGACCAGCCGCTCCACCTCGCTGTCGGCGAAGGCGGGCGCGCGCAGCGCGTCGGCGAGCAGGCCGAGACCCTTGGCCAGGCGCGAGGCGGGGACCTCCAGGCTGAGCCGGACGCCGGGGTGGTCGGCGTGCGAGTCCAGCGTGGCGCCCGCGCGCTCCAGCTCGGCGGCGAACTCCTCGGCGGAGTGCTTGTCGGTGCCCTCGGAGAAGGCCCGCGCCATGATCGTGGCGACGCCGTCCAGGCCGGCCGGCTCGGCGTCCAGGGGCGCGTCCAGCAGCACCTCGACGGCGACGACCTGCTGGCCGGGGCGGTGGCAGCGCAGCACGGTCAGGCCGTTGTCGAGCGCGGTGCGCTCGGGCGCCGGGAACGCCCAGGGCCTGGCCTCGCCGGCCTGCGGCTGGGGATGGAAGTCCATGGTGGCGAGCTCGGTCACTTGGCCGTCTCCTCGTTCTCGTTACCGGCCTCTACGGTGGCTTCCTGCTCCGGGTCCTCGGGAACGTCGGCGTCCGGGGCCTGCTCCGGGGACTTCGGCTCATACACCAGGACCGCCCGGTTGTCGGGGCGCAGACGGGCCTGGGCGACCTCCTGGACCTCCTGCAGGGTCACATCCAGGACGCGCTTGACGGCGGTGAGGGCGAGCTGCGGGTCGCCGAACAGGACGGCGTACCGGCACAGTTCGTCGGCACGGCCGGCGACCGTGCCCAGCCGGTCCAGCCACTCGCGCTCCAACTGGGCCTGGGCGCGCTCCATCTCCTCGGCCGTGGGGCCCTCCTCGGCGAACCGGGCCAGCTCCTCGTCGATGGCGGTCTCGATGACCGGCACCTCGACGTCACCGGAGGTCTTCACGTCCAGCCAGCCCATGGAGGGCGCGCCGGCGAGGCGCAGCAGGCCGAAGCCGGCCGCGACGGCCGTACGGTCGCGGCGGACCAGCCGGTTGTACAGGCGGGAGGACTCGCCGCCGCCGAGGATGGTCAGGGCGAGATCGGCGGCGTCGCACGCGCGCGTGCCGTCGTGCGGAAGGCGGTAGGCGGCCATCAGGGCGCGTGCCGGGACCTCCTCGACGACGACCTCGCGCTTCTGCTCGCCGATGACGTCCGGCAGGGAGCCCTCGCGAGGGGCGGCCTTGCCGTCGTGGGACGGGATGGAACCGAAGTACTTCTCGATCCAGGCGAGGGTCTGCTTGGGGTCGATGTCGCCGACCACGGAGAGCACCGCGTTGTTCGGCGCGTAGTAGGTGCGGAAGAACTGGCGGGCGTCCTCCAGGGTGGCCGCGTCCAGGTCCGCCATCGAGCCGATCGGCGTGTGGTGGTAGGGGTGGCCCTCCGGGTACGACAGGGCGGTCAGCTTCTCGAAGGCGGTGCCGTAGGGCACGTTGTCGTAGCGCTGGCGGCGCTCGTTCTTGACGACGTCCCGCTGGTTCTCCATGGACTCGTCGTCCAGGGCGGCCAGCAGCGAGCCCATGCGGTCGGCCTCCAGCCAGAGCGCCAGCTCCAGCTGGTGGGCGGGCATGGTCTCGAAGTAGTTGGTGCGCTCGAAGCTGGTGGTGCCGTTGAGCGAGCCGCCGGCGCCCTGCACCAGCTCGAAGTGACCGTTGCCCTTGACCTGCGCCGAGCCCTGGAACATCAGGTGCTCGAAAAGGTGAGCCAGGCCGGTACGCCCCTTGACTTCGTGGCGGGAGCCGACGTCGTACCAGAGGCAGACCGCCGCCACCGGGGTCAGGTGGTCCTCGGAGAGCACCACGCGCAGACCGTTGGCCAGGCGGTGCTCGGTCGCTGTCAGGCCCCCGGAGCCTGCCTCGGCTGTGGTCGTGTGACCCATGGGCATGTACATCCCTTCGCGAGCGGAGGCGGTTGTGAAAACCGCGGTTTTCCTGCCGTTCCTGCCACTGTATGCAAACCGTGCGGGGCCTCGGCGAAGTTCCCGCGGGACGTACGCCCACAGCGGATCGCGTAGCCTGCGACTCGCGTGCCCGCAGGACGGCCGGCGGGCACTGTGCGGTGCCGGTCCGGTGCGCCTTGCGGTGCCGGGCGGACCGTGGAAGACCGGGCCATGGCCCCGGTTGTCAGTGCCGCGGTCCACAATGGTCCGCGTCAGATCCATCAAACGCTTCAGTAGCAAGGAGCCGGCAGCGATGGCCCGCCGCAGCACGAAGACCCCGCCGCCCGACGATTCGTACGAGGAGAAGATCCTCGACATCGACGTCGTGGACGAGATGCGTGGCTCCTACCTCGAGTACGCGTACTCGGTCATCTACTCGCGCGCCCTGCCGGACGCCCGTGACGGCCTCAAGCCGGTGCACCGCCGGATCGTGTACCAGATGAACGAGATGGGCCTGCGCCCCGACCGCGGCTATGTGAAGTGCGCGCGTGTCGTCGGCGAGGTCATGGGCAAGCTGCACCCGCACGGCGACGCGTCGATCTACGACGCCCTGGTGCGCATGGCCCAGCCCTTCTCCATGCGCGTGCCGCTGGTCGACGGCCACGGCAACTTCGGCTCGCTGGGCAACGACGACCCCCCGGCCGCCATGCGGTACACGGAGTGCCGGCAGGCCGAGGCGACGAGCCTGATGACCGAGTCGATCGACGAGGACACGGTCGACTTCGCGCCGAACTACGACGGCCAGGAGCGGGAGCCGGTGGCGCTGCCCGCCGCCTTCCCGAACCTGCTGGTCAACGGCTCCTCGGGCATCGCGGTCGGCATGGCGACGAACATGCCGCCGCACAACCTGCGCGAGGTCATCGCGGCCGCCCGCCACCTGATCAGGCACCCGAACGCGGACCTGGACGCGCTCATGAAGCACGTCCCGGGCCCGGACCTGCCCACCGGCGGCCGGATCGTCGGCCTGGACGGCATCCGGGACGCGTACGCGACGGGCCGCGGCACCTTCAAGATGCGCGCGACGGTCTCGGTCGAGACGGTGACCGCCCGCCGCAAGGGCCTGGTCATCACGGAACTGCCCTTCGCGGTCGGCCCGGAGAAGGTCATCGCGAAGATCAAGGACCTGGTCAACAGCAAGAAGGTCCAGGGCATCGCCGACGTCAAGGACCTCACCGACCGCGAGCACGGCCTGCGCCTGGTCATCGAGGTCAAGAACGGCTTCGTGCCGGAGGCGATCCTGGAGCAGCTGTACAAGCTGACCCCGATGGAGGAGTCCTTCGGCATCAACAATGTCGCGCTGGTGGACGGCCAGCCGCTCACGCTGGGCCTGAAGGAGCTGCTGGAGGTCTATCTCGACCACCGCTTCGACGTGGTGCGGCGCCGCAGCGAGTTCCGCCGCGGCAAGAGGCGCGACCGGCTGCACCTGGTCGAGGGTCTGCTGACGGCGCTGGTCGACATCGACGAGGTCATCCGGCTGATCCGGTCCAGCGAGAACTCCGCGCAGGCCAAGGAGCGCCTGATGCAGCGCTTCTCGCTGAGCGAGATCCAGACGCAGTACATCCTCGACACGCCACTGCGCCGGCTCACCAAGTACGACCGCATCGAGCTGGAGGCGGAGAAGGACAGGCTCACCGCGGAGATCGCGGAGCTGACCCGGATCCTGGAGTCCGACGCGGAGCTGCGCAAACTGGTCTCGAACGAACTGGCCGCCGTGGCCAAGAAGTTCGGCACCGACCGGCGTACGGTCCTGCTGGAGTCCGGGGGCGCCCCGGTGGCGGCGGTGCCGCTGCAGGTGGCCGACGACCCGTGCCGGGTGCTGCTGTCCTCGACGGGGCTGCTGGCCCGTACGGCGACGGCGGAGCCGTTCCCGGAGGAGGCCGGCGGGAAGCGCGTCAAGCACGACGTGATCGTCTCGGCGGTCCCGGCGACCGCGCGCGGCGAGATCGGCGCGGTGACCTCGGCGGGCCGGCTGCTGCGCATCAACGTGGTCGACCTGCCCCAGCTGCCGGAGACGGCGACCGCGCCGAACCTCTCCGGAGGCGCGCCGCTGGCGGAGTTCGTCTCCCTGGAGGACGACGAGACGGTGGTCTGCCTGACCACGCTCGACGAGTCGTCCCCGGGCCTGGCGCTCGGCACCGAGCAGGGCGTCGTCAAGCGCGTGGTGCCCGACTACCCGTCCAACAAGGACGAGTTGGAGGTCATCACGCTGAAGGAGGGCGACCGGATCGTCGGCGCGGTGGAGCTGCGCACCGGTGAGGAGGACCTGGTCTTCATCACCGACGACGCGCAGCTGCTGCGCTTCCAGGCGTCCATCGTGCGCCCGCAGGGCCGTCCGGCGGGCGGTATGGCGGGCATCAAGCTCACCGAGGGCGCGAAGGTCATCTCCTTCACCGCGGTCGACCCGGCGGCCGACGCGGTGGTGTTCACGGTCGCGGGCTCGCGCGGCACGCTGGACGACTCGGTGCAGACGACCGCCAAGCTGACGCCGTTCGACCAGTACCCGCGCAAGGGCCGGGCCACGGGCGGTGTGCGCTGCCAGCGGTTCCTGAAGGGCGAGGACTGTCTGTCGCTGGCCTGGGCGGGCGCGGTTCCCGCGCGCGCGGCGCAGAAGAACGGCACCCCGGCGGACCTGCCGGAGCCGGACCCGCGCCGGGACGGTTCGGGCACGTCGCTGCCGAAGACGGTGGCGGTGGTCGCGGGACCGGTGCTCTAGGCGGGCGGATCTTCCAGGTCCGCCTCGTCGGGGCCTTGGACATAGCGCAGGACGCCCCACATGCCGTGTTCGTCGGCGTGTGGGGCGTCGTTCCGGCACCCCTTGAGCTCCTGGCCGAGGGCCTCGCCGTCGATGCCGGAGCCGATCAGCACGAGCTGGGTGAGACGGTCGCCGGCAGCGGCCCAGGGCTCCGGGTAGAAGCGCAGGAACCGGCCGACGGCGTGTACGGCGTACCGGTTGCGCGTGTCGTACGGCCCGAAGTCCACATGGCCCTTGATCCGGTACAGCCCCTCGGGCCGGCTGTCCAGGAACCGCATGAGCCGACGGGGTTCGAGGGGGACCTCCGAGGTGAAGGACAGGCTGTCGTAGCCGGTGTGCAGATGACCGGCGTGCTCATCGTCCCCGGTGTGCTCATGGAGGTCGTCGAAGGACAGCTGCCCGATCCGCTCCTCGCTCGGCCTGCAGTCGAAGAGGAACTCGGGGTCGATACGGCCGTAGGTGGCGGGGACGACGGCGGCCCGGTCGGTGAGCGAGCGGACGAGGGCCAGCACCCCGTCGGCGTCGTCCGCGCGGTCCAGCTTGTTGACGACGACGAGGTCGGCGAGCGCCAGGTGCCGGTCGATCTCGGGGTGCTTCGCGCGCGTGTCGTCGAACTCGGCGGCGTCCACGACCTCGACCAGGCCGCCGTAGACGACTCTCGGGTGCTCGCCGGCCAGCACCATCCGCACGAGTTCCTGTGGCTCGGCGAGCCCGCTGGCCTCGATGACGATCACGTCGATGCCGGTGCCCGGGTCGGCGAGCCGCTCCAGATAGCGGTCGAGTTCGCTTGCGTCGACGGCACAGCACAGGCAGCCGTTGCCGAGCGAGACGGTCGAGTCGCCTAGGGCGCCCGCGACGGCCATCGCGTCGATCTCGATGGCCCCGAAGTCGTTGACGATCGCCCCGATCCGGCTGCCTCCGCTGCGGTGCAGGAGGTGGTTGAGGAGTGTGGTCTTCCCGGAGCCGAGGAAACCGGCGAGCACGACGACCGGGATCTGCTGCGGGCTACGGCTGCTGTCCGGGCTGTTCGCCAGGCTGTTCCCCAACGGGCGACCTCTCTCGTGTGGACCGACTGCCGGTCCAGGATAGGAGGGGCGCCTGGGGCGGGTGCGTCAGCCGGTGACCGGCACCGCGACCGGCGGCGTCGGCCCCACGTACCGCGCGACCGGCCGGATGATCTTCGAGTCGGCCGCCTGTTCCAGGATGTTGGCGCTCCAGCCCACCACCCGCGCCGCGGCGAACGTGGGAGTGAACATCTCGCGGGGCAGTCCGCAGAGTTCCATGACCACGCCGGCGTAGAACTCGACGTTGGTGTGGAGTTCGCGGCCGGGCTTGAGCTCGGCGAGGATCGCCTCGACGCGGCGTTCGACCTCCACCGCGAAGTCCACCCGCGGTCCGCCGAAGCTCTGGGCGATCTCCCGCAGCATCCGGGAACGGGGGTCCTCCGTGCGGTAGATGGCGTGTCCGAAGCCCATGATCCGGTCGCCGGCGAGCACCCGCTCGCGGATCCAGGGCTCGATCCGGTCCGGCGTGCCGATGGCGTCCAGGGTGTCCAGGGCCCGGCTGGGCGCGCCTCCGTGCAGCGGCCCGGACAGGGCGCCCACGGCTCCGGCCAGGCAGGCGGCCACGTCGGCCCCGGTGGAGGCGATGACGCGGGCCGTGAAGGTTGATGCATTGAACCCGTGATCAATGGTTGAGATCAGGTATTGCTCGACCGCACGCGTCCGCCGCGGCTCGGGCTCCTCGCCCGTGAGCATGTACAGGTAGTTGGCCGCGTACGGGAGGTCCTCGCGCGGCTCGACCGGCTCGAGGCCCTGCCCGAGCCGGTACAGCGCGGTGAGCAGCGTGGGTACGGCCGCGCAGACGGCCAGGGTGTCGGCGCGGCGCCGGTCGGCGTCGATGTCGTACACCGGCCGGAGTCCGCGCGCCGAGCCGAGCAGGGACAGGGCCGTGCGCAGCCCGGACAGCGGGCCGGAGACGCGGCTCGCCGCGGCGATCCCGGGCAGCGCCGAGGCCACCTCCTCGGGCAGCCGCCGCAGCGCCGCCGCCTCGGCGGTGAAGGCGGCGCGGCGCTCCGCGTCCGGGAGCGTGCCGTGAACAAGGAGGTGCCAGACGTCCTCGAAGCCACGGGTCCGCGCGAGTTCGACGGCCGAGTACTGGCGGTAGTGGTAGAAGCCCTCGCGCCCCCGGACGTCACCGATCTCGGTCTCGGTGACGACGACGCCGGCGAGGCCGCGCGGTGCGTCGATGTACGGGGCCGCGGTCCTGTTGATCGCCATGATTTCCTCCCTGGACTTGATCCGACTGTCCATGCTTGACGAATTCTTTGTCAACATGGATTGCATCAATACATTCCGATCAACATGTGCAGAGGCGGCTACGGTGACCCCCATGCGCGATCACGAACCCGCTCCCGGCCGTCCCGGGCGCAGGCTGACCACCAAGGAGACCGCCGAACTGCTCGGCGTGAAGCCGGAGACGGTGTACGCGTACGTCAGCCGCGGTCTGCTCAGCAGCAGGCGCGAGCCCGGCGGACGTGCCAGCACCTTCGAGGCGAAGGAGGTCGAGGCCCTCGCCCGGCGCCACCGCCGGGAGGCGGCGGGAACCCCCGGCTCCGGCGGGGACCTGTCCGTCCGGACCCGCGTCACGCTGATCGAGCAGGACCGGTACTACTTCCGGGGCGTGGACGCCGTAGAGCTGGCACTCCGTCACTCCTACGAGGAGGTCGCGGAGTGGCTGTGGACGGGCCGGCTCACCCCGGGCGTGACCTTCTCCGCACCCGCCCCGACCGTCGAGGTGGCGCGCCGCGCGGTGAACGCGCTGTCCGAACACGCCTCCCCCACCGACCGGCTGCGCGTGGCGGCCGTCGCCGCGGCGGCCGAGGACCCGCTGCGCTTCGACCTGTCCGAAGACACCGTGCTGAACACCGCGCGGATCCTGATCCCCACGCTCGTCGACGCGCTGCCGCCGGTCCGGCGCGACCACAAGGACGAGGGCCCGCTCGCCCACCGGCTCTGGGGCCGGCTCACCGGCCACCCCGCCGACGAGGCGTCCCTGCGCGTCCTGGACACCGCGCTCGCCCTGCTCGCCGACCACGATCTGGCCGCCTCCACGCTCGCGGTCCGGGTCGCCGCCTCGGCCCGCGCGCACGCCTACGCGGCCGTCTCGGCCGGGCTCGGCGTCCTGGAGGGCCCGCTGCACGGCGCCGCGAGCGGCAACGCCCACCGCATGCTGCTCGACGTGCTCGACCAGGGCACAGCGGTCCCGGTGATCGCCGACGAGTTGCGCGCGGGCCGCCGGGTCCCGGGGCTCGGCCACCGGCTGTACACCGGCGAGGACCCGCGGGCGAGCGTGCTGTTCGGCCTCCTGGAGCGGGTCCCGCGCGCGGAGTCCGCCCTGCTCGCCGCCCGGGACATCGTCGCCACCACCGCCCGGCGCACCCCGCTGCACGCCAACGTCGACCTGGCCCTGGCGGTGTTCACGGCGTCCAGCGGCATGCCCGCCACGGCCGGCGAGACCATCTTCGCCGTCGCGCGGACCGCGGGCTGGATCGCCCACGCCCTGGAGGAGTACGGCGAGCGCCCGCTGCGCATGCGCCCGGTGGGCCAGTACGTCGGTCCGCGCCCTCCGCAGCCGCTGCCCGCACCGCTCGGCCCCGAAAGCCGCCCGGAGTAGGACACGACCCCGGCCGGAAGTCGCCCCAGGGAGAGTCAGGTTAGGCTCACCTCTGTGAGTAGTTGTGCGACCGTCTCCCGGAGCCTCGACGAGCCCGTTTCCGGTACGGCGGCCACGGCGACGACGTGGCTGCTCCTGGAACAGCCCGGCCCGTGGGGTGCCAAGGCGCTCACTTCGAGCCACCTGGACCCCGCCGTCGGGCGGGCGCTGGAGGCGGCCGCCGAGGGAACCGGCGTACGCGTCGCGCTCATCCGGCGCCCCGGGCGCCATGCCGACCCCGGCACGCGCGCCGTCCGGCAGGTGTACGCCACCCACACCGTGCCGGGCCGCGTCTGGCTGCACAGCGCCACGACCCGCGATCCGCGCCGACTGCTCGGCCTCGACTTCGCCGCCCTCGGAGCGGGCGACCACCGTTCCTTCGGCGCCGCGCTGGGCGGAAGGCCGTACGGCGGCGAGCCGCTCGCGCTCGTGTGCACCAACGGCAAGCGCGACCGCTGCTGTGCTCTCCTGGGCCGTCCCCTCGCCGCCGAACTGTGCGCCTCGGGGGTGCGCGGCGTCTGGGAGGTCACCCACCTGGGTGGCCATCGCTTCTCGCCGACCGTGCTCGTCCTGCCGTACGGCTACGCCTACGGCCGCGCCGAGGCGCACACCATCAAGGAGGCGCTGCACGGCGCGCAGGAGGGGCGCGTGGTGGTCGAGGGGTGCCGCGGCTGCTCCGCCTGGGAACGGCCCGGTCAGGCGGCCGAGCTGGCCGTCCGGTCGGTGGCGGGCGAGTACCGGGCGGGGCTGCTGAGCGTCGTACGGACCGACGGTGCGGCCCCGCGCTGGGAGGTCACCGTCGGACACGCCGACGGCCGCCGCTGGCGGGTGACCGTGGCGCAGGGGGCGTCGCTGCCGCCGCGCCCGGAGAGCTGCGGAGCGGCGGTGCTCGGCACGCCGGCGCGGATGGACGTCGTCGCCGTACGCGAGCTCAGGCCTACGGCGCCGGCGGGCTGAGCGACCGCCCTCCCACAGCGACCGCCTGTTTCAAGAACTGGTCAAGAGATCCCCACCACATCCCCTGGGGCGCGTCCGGTCACCCCACGTACCGTCATGGGCATGAGTCCCACTCCCCCCGCACGCCGTCTGCGCGTGGGTCTGCCGCGGCGGGTGTTCTCGCAGGTGCTGCTGATGCAGGTGGCGATCGCCGGGGGCGTCGCGGTGCTCGCGACCGGACTGTTCCTGGCACCGCTGAGCAGGCAGCTGGACCAGGAGGCGGAGCACCGCGCGCTGGCCATCGCGCAGACGACGGCCCAGGACCCGCAGATCGCGGAGGGCGTGCTGACCACCTCACCGACCGCGAACGGTCCGGTGCAGAAGGAGGCCGAGCGGATCCGACGGGCCACGCACGCGCAGTACATCGTGGTGATGGACCGGCGGGGCATGCGCTGGTCGCACACCACCCTCGCGGAGATCGGCGGGCATGTCTCCACCAACCCCAGGCCGGCTCTGGCCGGTCATGAGGTCATGGAGATCGACAACGGCACCCTGGGCCGCTCGGCCCGCGGCAAGGTGCCGCTGTACGACACCCACCACCGGATCATCGGGGCGGTCTCGGTCGGTATCGCCTACGACAGCGTGCGGGCGCGGCTGATCAGCGCGATCCCGGGCCTGTTCGCGTACGCCGGGGGCGCTCTCGCGGTGGGCGCGCTGGCCGCCTGGCTGATCTCCCGGCGGGTCCAGCGGCAGACCCGGGACCTGGCCTTCTCCGACATCTCGGCGCTGCTCGCGGAGCGCGAGGCGATGCTGCACGGCATCCGTGAGGGCGTGGTCGCCCTCGACCGCGGCGGCCGTGTCCGCCTGCTCAACGACGAGGCGCGGCGGCTGCTCGGCATCGGCGACGAGGCCGTCGGACGGACCCCGGACGAGGCGCTCGGCGCGGGCCGTACGACGGACGTCCTGGCCGGCCGGGTGACCGGCACCGATCTGCTCACCGTGCGCGGCCAGCGCGTGCTGGTCGCCAACCGTATGCCCACCGACGACGGCGGCGCCGTGGCCACCCTGCGCGACCGCACCGAACTGGAACAGCTGGGGCGCGAACTCGACTCCACGCGCGGGCTGATCGACGCCCTGCGCGCCCAGGACCACGAGCACGCCAACCGCATGCACACCATGCTCGGACTGCTGGAGCTGGAGATGTACGACGACGCCGTGGAGTTCGTCGGCGAGGTGGTCGGCGACCACCGGGCCACCGCCGAGCAGGTCACCGAGAAGATCCAGGATCCCCTGCTGGCGGCGCTGCTGGTCGGCAAGGCGACCGTGGCGGCCGAGCGGGGCGTCGCGCTGTGGGTGTCCGAGCACACCCGGCTGCCCGACCGGCTGATCGATCCGCGCGGTCTGGTCACGGTCGTGGGCAACCTGGTGGACAACGCCCTTGACGCGGTCGCCGGCACGCTGCACGCGCGCGTGGAGGTCGAGTTGCGCACCGAGGGCCGTACGGTCGTCCTCAGGGTGCGCGACACGGGCCCCGGGGTCCCGGCGGATCAGCGCGAGTTGATATTCACCGAGGGCTGGTCCACCAAGGAGCCGCCCGCGCACGGCAAACGGGGCCTCGGGCTCTCGCTGGTGCGCCGGCTCGCCCAACGACAGGGCGGAAGCGCGACGGCGGGCGAGGCGGCCGGTGGCGGCGCGGAGTTCACCGTGGTCCTGCCGGAGGCGCTGACCGAGCCGGAGTTGGAGCCCGCGGTGCCCGAGAAGTCCCTGGGGCCCGCTGCCGTCACGGAGGAGGAGGCCCGATGATCGAGGTCCTGGTCGTGGACGACGACACCCGCGTCGCCCGGGTCAACGCCGCGTACGTGGCGAAGGTGCCGGGATTCCACGTGGCCGGCGAGGCGCACAGCGCCGCCGAGGCGCTGCGGCAGGTGGAGAGGCTGCCGCGGCTGGACCTGGTCCTCATGGACCACTACCTGCCCGACGACACCGGCCTCGCGGTCGTCCGCGAGATGCGCCGGCGCGGCCACCAGGCTGACGTGATCATGGTGACGGCGGCGCGGGGCGTGTCGACCGTCCAGGCCGCGATGCGTCAGGGGGCGCTGCAGTACCTGGTGAAACCGTTCGCCTTCGCGGGTCTGCGCGCCAAACTGGAGGCATACGCCCAGTTGCGGCGCACACTGGACGGCGGCGGCGAGGCCGAACAGGCGGACGTGGACCGCATCTTCGGCGCGCTGTCCGCGAGGCCGGCGCCCAAACTGCCCAAGGGGCACTCCCCGACGACGGCAGAACTGGTGCGCCAGGAGCTGATGAACGCCGAGGGTCCGCTGTCCGCCCAGGAGATCGCCGAGCGGACCGGGGTGAGCCGGCAGACGGCCCAGCGGTATCTGAAGCTGCTGGAGCGCACCGGACGGGCGCGGCTGACCCTGAAGTACGGCGACGCGGGCCGCCCGGAACACCGTTACGTGTGGGCGACCCGCGGCTGAGCGGACGTCTGTACTTGACCGCGTCTACTTGGCGGCGTTGACGAACTCGGTGGTGTACGTCTTGCTCAAGTCGACCTTTGCGTTCTTGATGTTCGGGTTGAACGACTTGAGGACCTTCTCAACCGTCTCCGGGCCGCCCTGGGGCATCACGCCGTCGTCGGTGAACATCGGCAGGGTGCTCTTGATGGCCTGGGCGTAGAGCGTCTTGTTGCCCTGGGAGTAGTCGGCGGGCATCTTGGCGGCGATCTCGTCGGCGCTGTGGGTGGACATCCACTTGAGCGTCTTGACGAATGCGTTGACCAACTTCTGGACGGTGTCCTTGTGTCCGTTCACCCAGTCGGTCTGCATGTACAGACTTGACGACGGGTACGGCCCGCCCAGCGCCGTCTGCGAGCCCTCGGGGGTGCGCATGTCGATGAGGACCTTGCCCGCCTTCTTGTCCAGGATCGTCGCGACGGTCGGGTCGGTGGTCATGCCGCCGTCGATCGCCCCCTTCTGGAGGGCCGCGATGAACGTGGGTCCGGCGCCTACGGCGACGGGGGTGAACTCGTTGACCTGCACGCCGTTCTTGACCGCGAGGTACTTGGTGAGGAAGTCGGTGGAGGAACCGAGCCCGGTCACGCCCAGCTTCCGGCCCTTGAAGTCGTTGGGCGACGTGAGGTCGCCGGCCGCCTTGTTCGAGACCACCTCGACCTCGCCGGGCGCGTGCGAGAACTGGACGACCGACTCCACCGACTTGCCCTTGGTCTGGAGGTCGAGGGTGTGGTCGTAGAAGCCGACCGCCCCCTGCACCTGGCCGGAGACGAGCGCGGTCTCGGCCTGGACACCGGCGGGTTCGCTGAGGAGTTGGACATTCAAACCCTCTGCCTGGAAGTAGCCGAGGCGCTGGGTGAGCATCGCGGGCAGATAGATGACCTTGTCCAGGCCGCCGACCATGATCTTGACGGTCTCGCCCTTGCCGCCGCCCCCATCGCTGCCGGTGTCGGCCGTGGAGCTGGCCGCGTCGTTGGCACAGGCGGTGAGCGAGGAGAGCGCCAGCAGGCCGGCTGCGGCCAGGGAGGCGTATCTGGCGGTGTTGCGCATGCGGTTCACGTCCTTGTGAGAGGGCGGTACGGGGAAGGCGTGGGGGACTGGTCCGGGGAGGGGCCCGGGGGCGGGGGCCATGGGTCCCCGGGGGGCGCCAGGCTGGGGCCGGAGATGGATTGGTGAAAGGAGCCGGTCAGCTGTCGGAACCGGAGGGCTTCCAGCGGAAAATGCGGCGCTCGGCGAAGGTCAGCAGCCCCTCGGCGGCGAGGGCGACGACGGCGAGGATGACCATCGCGGCGTAGACGCCGGCTGCGTTGAAGGTGTTCTGCGACTGCGCGACGAGCAGGCCGATGCCCTTGGTCGCGCCGATGTACTCGCCGACGATGGCCCCGATGAGGGCGAAGCCGAAGCTGACGTGGAGGCTGGTGAAGATCCAGGAGGTGGCCGACGGGATGACCACCTGGAGCGTCACGCGGCGGTCGCCGGCGCCCAGGATGCGGGCGTTGGCCACCAGGTTGCGGTCCACCTCCCGGGCGCCCTGGAAGGCGTTGAAGAACACCGGGAAGAACACCAGCACGACGGCGGAGGCGACCTTGGAGGACGGCCCGAGCCCGAACCAGATCAGGAAGATCGGTGCCAGGACGATCCTGGGGATCGAGTTGAGCACCTTGATGTATGGACCAAGGACCTCGGCGAGCAAGCCGATCCGCCCGAGCGCAATACCGAGGAGCACACCGGCGACCACACCGATGACCCAGCCGAGCAGTGCCTCGTAGAGCGTGTACCAGATCTGTTCGCCCAGCGAGCCGAGCGCGGTTCCGTGGGTCACCCAGGTCCAGATCTGGTCCCAGATCTTCGACGGCATCGAGAAGTTGAACGGATCGATGACCTTCGCCCGGGACAGTCCCTCCCACAGGCCGAGGACGGCCACCAGCAGCAGCAAGCGCACAACGGCGACGAGAGCCTTGCGACGACGGGCGGCCTGGGCGCGGGTCTGTGCGCGGTTCGTCTTGTCGGCGGGCTCGGTCGTGGCCGGCGCGACCTGGGCCTCGGGCATGACCTCAGGCGACATGGGCGGCACCCCTCTCACGGGTGATGCGGACCTCTTCGCCGAGGGACTCCCAGATCTCGCGGTAGATCTCGATGAACCGCGGCTCCAGGCGCACCGACTCCACCTTGCGCGGCCGGGGAAGGTCGATCTCGAAGACCTGCTTCACGGTCGCGGGTCCGGCGGTCATCACGACGACCTTGTCGGCGAGCGCGATGGATTCCTCCAGATCGTGGGTGACGAAGACGACGGAGGCGCCCGTGCCCTCCCACAGCTCCAGCAGCTCGTCCGACATCAGGGCCCGGGTCTGCACGTCCAGCGCCGAGAAGGGCTCGTCCATCAGCAGGATCTCGGGGTCGTTGACGAACGTGGCGGCGAGCGCCACGCGCTTGCGCTGACCGCCGGAGAGCTGGTGCGGGTAACGGTCCTCGAAGGCGGCGAGGCCGACGCGGGCCAGCCACTCCCGGGCCTTCTCCTTGGCCTCGGCCTTCGGTACGCCCCGGAAGCGGGGGCCGGCCATAACGTTGGACAGGACCGTGCGCCAGGGGAAGGTGGCGTCCTGCTGGAAGACGAAGCCGACCTTGTCGCCGACGCCGTCGACGGCTTCGCCGGCCACCAGCACCTCGCCCTCGCTGGGCTCCTCCAGGCCGCTGACCAGCGTCAGCGTGGTGGACTTGCCGCAGCCGGTCGGGCCGACGACGGCCACGAACTCACCGCGCTCGACGGTGAGGTCCAGACCGCGCACGGCTGTGTGCAGTCCCCCTGACGGGGTTCTGAAGGTCTTGCTCGCGCCCCGCAGCTCGATGGCGGGGCTGGTGTGTGCGCTCATGGCCCGGGACGGTAGGTGTGGCCCCGGCCACAGCAGGAGTCTTGTGAGCGCAAGCCGTTCTTTTGTTCGCAAGAGCCTGTTGTGCTCTTTTTGCTCGCGCTACAACTGCGGAGCCGAAACACGGGCTTAACGCTCGTCGGCCTTGAAGGAGAGGCCTGATGATTGACGTCCTGGTCGTGGACGACGACTTCCGCGTCGCTGAGATAAACGCCAAGTACGTGGGGAAGGTTCCCGGCTTCCGGGTGACCGCCCGCGCGCACAGCGCTGCCCAGGCCCTGGCCGCCGTAGAACGCGGCACCATCGACCTGGTCCTGCTCGACCACTATCTGCCGGACCAGACGGGTCTCGATCTCGTGCACCTCATGCGGGAGCAGGGCCACGGCACGGACGTCATCATGATCACCGCGGCCAGCGATGTGGCGACCGTGCAGCAGGCGATGCGCCTGGGCGCCCTGCACTACCTGGTCAAACCCTTCACCTTCGCCGCCCTGCGCACCCGCCTGGACTCCTACGCGGCGCTGCGTCGCACGGTGGACCGGGTGGGCGGCCGCGGCCTGACCGGACAGGAGCAGGTCGACCGGATCTTCGGGGCGCTGCGGACGTCTCCCGCCCCCTCCACGCCCGGCGTGCCGAGTGGCCACTCGGCGCCCACGACCGACCTGATCTGCAGCGTCCTGCACCGCGCCGACCAGCCGCTGTCCGCCCACGAGGTGGCCGCCAGGACCGGCCTGAGCCGCTCCACCGCCCAGCGCTATCTCCGTCACCTGGAACAGGCCGGCCGGCTCCGGCTCTCCCTGAAGTACGGCGACACCGGCCGGCCGGAGCACCGGTACGCCTGGGTGGCGCCGTAGCGATCCGTGCGCGGCGCCGGTGACCGGCTACACGGCGCCGGCGCCGGTCAGCGACCGGACCTCCGTCTCGGCGTACTTGGCCTCGTCCGCGACCTCCGCGGAGGTGACCGTGCCGAGCCAGCCGGCGAGGAAGCCGAGCGGGATGGAGACGATGCCCGGGTTCTGCAGCGGGAAGTACTGGAAGTCGACCCCCGGGAATAGCGAGGTGGGGCTGCCGGACACCACCGGGGAGAGCAGCACCAGTCCGAGCGCCGGGATCAGCCCGCCGTACACGGCCCATACCGCGCCGCGGGTGGTGAAGCCGCGCCAGAACAGCGAGTACAGCAGCACCGGGAGGTTCGCCGAAGCGGCGACGGCGAAGGCGAGGCCGACGAGGAAGGCGACATTGAGGTCACGGGCCAGCAGACCGAGTGCGATCGCCACGACACCGATGCCGACCGCCGCCCAGCGCGCCACCGCCACTTCGCTGCGCGCCTTGCCTCGCGAGCGCCGCAGCGACGCGTACAGGTCGTGCGCCACCGACGCCGACGAGGCGAGGGTGATGCCGGCGACCACGGCGAGGATCGTCGCGAAGGCGACTGCGGCGACGACCGCGAACAGGACCGTGCCACCGGTGGAGCCCGCGCCACCGCCCAGGTCGAGGGCGAGCAGCGGCACCGCGGTGTTCCCGGCCGCGTTCGAGCCGCGCACCGCATCCGTGCCCACCACCGCAGCCGCCCCGAAGCCGAGGACGATCGTCATCAGATAGAAGCCGCCGATCAGCCCGATGGACCACACCGCGGAACGGCGGGCGGCACGCGCGGTGGCCACGGTGTAGAAGCGAGACAGGATGTGCGGCAGTCCGCCCGTGCCCAGCACGAGGGCGAGTCCCAGGCTGATGAAATCGAGGCGAGCGGTCCAGGTCCCGCCGTACTTCAGACCCGGGGCCAGGAACGCCCTTCCATGACCGCTGCGGTCCGCGGCCGTGAGCAGCAGGCGGTCGACATCGCCGTGGAAGCGGAGCAGAACGAGGACGCTCAGCGCGATGGTGCCGCTCAGCAGCAGCACCGCCTTGACGATCTGGATCCAGGTGGTGGCCCGCATCCCTCCCAACGACACATAGATCACCATGAGCGCGCCGACCCCGATGACCGCCCAGGCCTGCTCGGCCCCGCTCGTCCGCCCCAGCAGCAGCGCCACCAGACTGCCCGCCCCGACCATTTGCGCCACCAGATACAGAACGGACACCGTGACCGAGGAAGTTCCCGCGGCGATCCGCACCGGCCGCTCGCTCATCCGCGCGGCCACCACGTCGGCCAGGGTGAACCGCCCGCAGTTGCGTACCAGTTCAGCCACCAGGAACAGCACGACCAACCAGGCCACCAGGAAGCCCACGACGTACAGCATCCCGTCGTACCCGTACAGCGCGATGAGCCCGGTGACCCCCAGGAAGGAGGCGGCCGACACATAGTCACCCGCGATGGCAAAACCATTCTCCATGGGAGAGAACAGCCGCCCTCCGGCATAGAACTCCTCCGCCGAACCACGCCGCCGACGGCTCACCCACGTCGTGATCCCGAGAGTGACGGCCACAAAAACGCTGAACAGCAGCAGCGCCAGCGTCTGATGCTCACCGGTCACGAGGCACCTCCCGCACTTCGCGGGTCAGTTCCTGGGTGTCCCAGCGCAGCTCCAGCGCCGCCCGGTCCCGACGGAGCCGCGCGTGCCGTGCGTAGGCCCAGGTGAGCAGGAACGTGGTGAGGAACTGTCCGAGCCCGGCCAGCATGGCCACGTTCACCGCGCCCGCCACGGGGCGGGCCATGAGCCCCGGCGCGGTCGTGGCGGTGACCACATAGCCCACGTACCAGGCGAGGAAGGCGGCGACTCCCGGCACGACGAACCGCCGGTACCTGGTGCGCACCTCCTGGAAGTCAGCGCTGCGCTGCACCTCGACGTACGCATCACGTGCGCGCACCGCCGCTCCGCTCCGCTCCCCGCGTGCGGGTGGCACCGCCGGCGTCGGCACGCCGGTACCGTCCAGTTCGCCCCAGCCGGAGGCCAGTGCGTCGTACCAAGGGTCTTCGTACGCCTCGTCGCGGGAGGGCGCGCCGTGGTCTTGCCGGTTCTCGGCCGAACTCTCGGGACCGTCCCCGGCTCCATGGGCACGACCGTTGCTTGACTGCATGCCCAAGGATGGACAGATCGGGAAGATCCCTGACTCTTCTTCCTCGGGCTCTTCACCCCATCAGGTGATTCACTGTGCGGGCGGTCTCACCAGCCCCTTGCTGTAGGCGTAACGCACCGCCTGCGCCCGGTCCTTGAGGCCCGTCTTGGCGAAGAGATTGTTGATGTGTGTCTTCACAGTCGCGGTCGACACATGCAGCTTGCGGGCGATCTCCTGATTGCTGAGCCCTTCGGCGATCAGCAGCAGTACCTCTGTCTCCCGCGCGGTCAGTCCGTCGGGCGGCGCCTGGACGGTCGCCGGCGGGCTGGGCTCGGGCTGCGACAGCCGCTCCAGCAACCGGCGCTGGACACTCGGCGACAGACCCGCGTCCCCCGAGAGCACGCTCTCCACTGCACGCACGATCTCGTCACCGCCCGCGTCCTTGGTCAGATAACCCCGCGCGCCGGCGCGCAGTGCCGGGAACAGCGACTCCTCGTCCGCGTACGTGGTGAGCACCACGACCTGGGTCCCGGGGTACTGCGCCCGGATCCGCCGGGTGGCCTCGACACCGTCGCAGCGGGGCATCCTGAGATCCATCAGGACGACGTCCGGGGCCAGTTCCCCGACCAGCCGCACCGCCTCCTCGCCGTCTCCCGCGGCACCCACGACCTCCACTCCGGGCAGCAGCCCGAGCAGCATCACGATGCCCTCCCGGACCACGGTCTGGTCGTCGGCGACCACGACCCGTGCGGGACTCTTCTCCCCCTCCGTCTCCGTCATACAGGCACCTTCAGCGTCACCACGAACCCCTCCTCCTGCGGCCGCGCGTCCAGTGAGCCGCCCAGCAGCTCGGCCCGCTCGCGCATCCCCAGCAGACCGTACCCGGCTCCGGACCCCGTGAGTTCGCCCGGCCGCCCGCCCGTGTCCCGTACGTCCAGCCTCACTTCGTGCTCGCTGTAGTCGAGTCGCAGGTGCACCTTGGCGCCCTGTGCGTGCTTGCGGACGTTCGTCAGCGCCTCCTGGGCGACTCTGCGCACGGCCTGGGAGGCCTCGGCCGGCAGGGGTCTGCGCTCACCCGTCACGGTGACCTCGGCGCCATCGGCCCCGCTGACGAGTTCGCTCAGGAAGTCCTCCAGCGGGGTCAGATCGCCCCGCAGCGCGGACAGGGCCTGCCGGGTCTCGGCGAGTCCGTCGCGGGCCATGCCCCGGGCAGCCACCACCCGCTCCAGGATGCGTTCTCGGTCCGCCCCCTTCTCGATCAGCAGCCGGGCCGCCTCCAGGTGCACCAGTTGCGCCGAGAGGCTGTGGGCCAGCACGTCGTGGATCTCCCGTGCGATGCGGGCTCGCTCGGCCAGCGCCGCGGACTCCGCCTCGGCCGCCCGGGCTGCGCGCTCCTGGGCCAGCAGTTGCTGCGCATGGCCGCGGGCTTCGGCGTCCAGCCGAAGGACGTATCCAGCGAGGGCCATGCCCGCGACCGAGGTGGCCGTGGTCAGCCAGACGTCGTTGTTGAAAGCGGAATATGCTGCCAGGCCCACCGAGGTCACCGGCGCCGCGGCCGCGAGCGGCAGCCGCTCCAGGGCGCCGATCCCACAGCCGCACCAGATCACGAGGGCCGGCCCCCTGAATCCCGTGGCCTCGGCCGCGACCGCGATGCCCATGAGGGCGCCCATCAGCGTCAAGGAGGGCACCAACCGGTGCTGGTAGGTGGTCCGGAAGAAAGCCCAGGCCAGGAGGGCGGCGACAAGGACCCCGGCCATCGCACCGAGAGCGCCCCAGAGACCGACGTGCCTCTGGTTGTACGCGCCCCACAGGAGCATGCCGATCACCAGGCATCTGACGGACCAGGCGATCAGACGCCGGGGCCGGGTGGTTCCCTCGCGGCCGAGGGCCTCTCGTGACGGCCAGCGCGTCCAGGCGTTTTCCTTCACGCGCGCTCCCTCCATACCGACCGCGTGCCGTCACCGTACGCCGGGGCAGGGTGGTCCGCGGTGCCGAGGGCCTGCGCCCGCCAGACGAGGATTCCGCCGCGAACCAGCAGGGTGACGGCGAGAGCGCACATCAGGGCGGAACTGTTCTGGTGCAGGCCGAGTACGGCGCCGATGGCGTAGATACCGATGCGCAGGGCTATGCCCACGATCCATACCGCGACGCCGGCCTTGGTGCTCTTGGTCCACACGACGCCGTCCGGTTCCCTCCAGACGCGGGTCGTCCAGGCCCAGCCGGCACCGGTGGCCACACCGATGATCAGCTCCACCGCGAGCAGCGCGGCGGATTCCGCATGATGGTGGGCGTCGAGAATGCCGGGCTCGCGCAGCGCGACGGCGGCAAGGACCACAGGGATCAGCCACCAGCGCCGGTCGGTGTTGGTCGCGCGGGCGCGAAACTGCCGCACGATCACTATGGCGGCGACGGCCACGATCACCAGCGCGTTGACGAGCCCGGACATCAAAGCCTCCGTGAGCGAGAAGGTGGTGCCGGGAGCGGGTGCTGCCGACACCTACGAAGCTACGGAAAAGCGCAGGTCGGGAGATCGGAGCGGGGGTGGATCACGGGTGGAAACCTGGAGCGGCTCGTCTCCACCCACGGGTGTAGATCCCGCGGGTGCGCAGACCGGGCCGGTGCAAAGGCCGGGAGTGCCGGTGCCGGGGTGAGCGGGGAATCCGGCACCACCTCCGATGCCGGTTGACCGCCAGAAGAGCCGGGACCTCCCACTGCTCACGACGACTCGGACGGGAACGAGGGGGGCTGATACAAGCGCCGCCGAACGCCCGCGAGCCCCAGACCGCACCGCAGCCGACGCCGCCGGTACGATGCCGGGTGCGCGGCCGGCGTCCAGCGGCCGGTCGTCGCGGTCGAAGACACCGTCTGCCGTGTCCAGGCCATGGCTCACCGGCCACCGCACCCGACCGTCGAAGGAAGACCACGCGACCACCGGCGAAAGCCCCAGCCGCGGAGGCAGACCACCGTTCCCCTCCCCCGCCGGCCGATCCCTGCCGCCCCGGCCGACCAGGTCAGCCCACCTCGGGCAAGCCCCGTCGGCCGAGGCCCGGTGCAGCGGCTACGCGTCGATGCGCGACCGGTCCAGTGTCGCCGCCGAGCCGGAGATGAACTCCTTGCGCGGCGCCACGTCGTTGCCCATCAGCAGATCGAAGACCTGCTCGGCGGCCTCCAGGTCGGACAGGTTGATCCTGCGCAGCGTGCGGTGACGCGGGTCCATCGTGGTCTCGGCCAGCTGGTCGGCGTCCATCTCACCCAGACCCTTGTAGCGCTGGATCGAGTCCTTGTACCGGATGCCCTTGCTCTGGAACTCCATGAGCTTGTCACGCAGCTCACGGTCGGAGTACGTGTAGACGTACTTGTCCTGGCCCTTCTTCGGCTGGACGATCTCGATGCGGTGCAGCGGCGGCACCGCGGCGAAGACCCGGCCGGCCTCGACCATCGGCCGCATGTAGCGCTGGAACAGCGTGAGCAGCAGGCAGCGGATGTGGGAACCGTCCACATCGGCGTCGGTCATCATGATGATCTTGCCGTAGCGGGCCTGGTCGATGTCGAAGGTCCGGCCCGAGCCCGCCCCTATGACCTGGATGATCGCGCCGCACTCGGCATTCTTGAGCATGTCGGTCACCGACGACCGCTGCACGTTGAGGATCTTGCCGCGGATCGGCAGCAGGGCCTGGAACTCGGAGTTCCGCGCCAGCTTGGCCGTACCGAGCGCAGAGTCGCCCTCGACGATGAACAGCTCGCTGCGGTCGACGTCGTCGCTGCGGCAGTCGGCGAGCTTCGCCGGCAGGGACGAGGACTCCAGGGCGGTCTTCCGGCGCTGGGCGTCCTTGTGCTGGCGGGCCGCGACACGCGTACGGGCGGCGGCCACCACCTTCTCCATGACGACCCGGGCCTGCGCGGCGGCGTCCCGCTTCGTGCTGGTCAGGAACGCCTTCAGCTCCTTGGTGACCACGTTGTTCACGATGCGGCGGGCCGCCGAGGTACCCAGGACCTCCTTGGTCTGACCCTCGAACTGCGGCTCGGCCAGGCGCACGGTCACGACGGCGGTCAGGCCCTCCAGGGCGTCGTCCTTGACGATGTTGTCCTCGGCCACCCGCAGCAGCTTCTTGGCGCGCAGCACGTCGTTGAACACGCCCGTCACGGACTGCTCGAAGCCGGAGACGTGGGTGCCGCCCTTGGGGGTGGCGATGATGTTGACGAAGGACCGGATGGTGGTGTCGTACCCGGTGCCCCAGCGCATCGCGATGTCCACACCCAGTTCACGAGTGACCTCGGTGGGGGTCATCTGGCCGTGCTCGTCGAGGACGGGGACGGTCTCCTTGAAGGTGCCCTTGCCCGAGAAGCGGATGACATCGCAGACCGGCTTGTCGCCCGCCAGGTACTCGCAGAACTCGCTGATGCCGCCGTCGAAGCGGAAGGACTCCTCGCCCTTGCTGCCGCCCTCTCCCAGACCGAATTCGTCGCGCACGATGATCGTCAGACCCGGCACCAGGAAGGCGGTCTGCCGGGCGCGCTGGTGCAGGTTCTCCAGGGAGAGCTTGGCGTCCTTGAGGAAGATCTGGCGGTCGGCCCAGTACCGCACGCGCGTGCCGGTGCGGGTCTTGGGGATCTTCTTGGTCTTGCGCAGGCCGCTCTTGGCCTCGAACTTCGCGTCGGCGCCGTCTGCCGCGAAGGCGCCCGGCACGCCACGCCGGAAGCTGATGGCGTGCGTGTGGCCGCCGCGGTCCACCTCGACGTCGAGGCGGGCGGAGAGGGCGTTCACCACGGAGGCGCCGACGCCGTGCAGACCGCCGGAGGCGGCGTACGAGCCGCCGCCGAACTTGCCGCCCGCGTGCAGCTTGGTCATGACGACCTCGACGCCGGACAGGCCGGTCCTGGGCTCGACGTCCACAGGGATGCCACGACCGTTGTCGCGCACCTCCACGGAACCGTCGTCGTGGAGGATCACCTCGATGCGGTCGCAGACACCCGCGAGGGCCTCGTCCACGGAGTTGTCGATGATCTCCCACAGGCAGTGCATCAGACCACGACTGTCGGTCGAGCCGATGTACATGCCCGGGCGCTTGCGTACGGCCTCGAGGCCCTCGAGGACGAGCAGGTGCCGCGCGGTGTAGTTGGAACCGTCCCGGTCTGCTCCTGCCAGCAGCGCTGTGGACGGCACGGACGTATCGGCGGTCACGCGGTTCGCTCCTCGCTGAATTTCAGTTTGCCCCCTACTGGGTAAGGGGACGGCTTCGGTCGCCGCTCAGAGGGTACCGAGGCCTGGTAGAGCCGGTGTAACGCCACCCTCGTCGAGAACTCAGACTAGTCCAGACTCGTATGCATGTTCGATCCCTCGATGGAGTGAAGTACATATCACGTTCCCTTGGAGGCATGAACCATTTAGGCTCCGGGCACGTCCTCATGAACAACAGGCAACCCCGCCTGGAGGACCGAGACACAACACTGCGCGAAACCGTAAGCACCACAAGAGACGCACTACGGCACATTCGCCGCCAACCGGCAGCAGACAGCCGCCCCGGAAGATTTTTTCGAGGAATAGCCACGAGCGGGAACGTTTTCGGGCTGGTTGGATGTTGACCCTGGTACGACAGCTCGTCGAGCTAGAGAAGAGGCGACGTGACTACTGTTCTGACCCCCGCGAGCCCGTTGACGGCCGCCGATCGCTGCGACCGCTGCGGCGCCCAGGCATACCTGCGCGTCGTCCTGCTCAGCGGCGGAGAACTGCTCTTCTGCGCCCACCACGGTCGCAAGTTCGAGCCGGAACTCAAGAAGATCGCCGCTGAGATACAGGACGAGACGGAGCGGCTGACCTCCGTTCCGAACACCGCTTCCGAAGAAGAGCGCTGAATCTCGCACACACGACGAGCCAGCCCCGGCACAGGCCGGTGAACGGGCGGCCGCTCCCCTCCGGGAGCGGCCGCCCGTGCTCATGTCCCTGTGCGGGCGCCTCAGGAGCCTCCGTGGGGCCTCCTACGGTGCCCCGAGGCCGCTTCCATGGCTTTTCATGACGTCGGATGCGCGCGTGTACACGCCAGGCCTGCCCGGCCTGCCGCAGCCGCTGCCCCATGACACGAGCCCGATCAGCCGCCCTCCCGCCACCAGTGGGCCACCACTGTCTCCCTGGCAGGCGTCCGGGCCCCCGGCAACATCTCCGGCGCAGAGCATGGTGCCGGCCCGGTACGCACCGTCGGGACCGCCCGGATAGGCGCGGGCGCAGAGGTCGTCGGGCAGCACGCCTACGCGTGCGGCGTACAGCCTGTGCGCATAGGTGCCTTCGCCGGTCGTGTCCCCCCACCCGGACACGGTGGCCTGCGTGCCCGGGGCGTAGGCCGGATCACCTGCACCCGCCATGCCGATGACCGCGCGCTGCGGCAGCGGCTCGGCGAGGGTGAGCACGGCGAAGTCACCGGCATGGGTCCCGGTGTCGTACCCCGGATTGACCCAGGCATCACGCACGGCGATCTCCTGCCCCTCGTCCGACAGCAGATCGGTGCGACCCGTGATCACCCGCAGGTCGCGCACGCGGTTCGGGGGCGCCCCGAGGACCTCCTCGGCCAGGCAGTGGGCCGCGGTGAGCACCGCCGTCCGGGCGACGGCCACACCTCCGCAGAACTGGCCCGCCCGCGTACCTCCGAACCGGTCACGGCTGGACAACGCGACCGTCCACGGGGCCTGGGACACGTCTATCGGAAAGCCCCCGACCACCACGCTGTCGGCGGCCACGGGAGGCGCGCTCACCAGAGGTGTGGCGGTCATGACGGCCACAAGGGCCAGCGGCCGGATCAGCGCCCGCGCAACGGAACAGCGCATACACACTCCTCACTCTCAGTGGTGTCAGACTACCCAGAGTGATCCACCGCGCGGTCGCGCGCAGCACGAAGGCCCGGCTCCCGCGAGCGGAGCCGGGCCTTCGCCGTCGTACGACCTGACCTAGTCGAGGTAGTCGCGCAGCACCTGGGAACGCGAGGGGTGGCGCAGCTTCGACATGGTCTTGGACTCGATCTGGCGGATGCGCTCACGCGTCACGCCGTACACCTTGCCGATCTCGTCGAGGGTCTTCGGCTGACCGTCGGTGAGACCGAACCGCATCGAGACGACGCCGGCCTCGCGCTCGGACAGGGTGTCCAGAACGGAGTGCAGCTGCTCCTGCAGGAGCGTGAAGCTGACGGCGTCGGCGGGGACGACGGCCTCGGAGTCCTCGATGAGGTCACCGAACTCGCTGTCGCCGTCCTCGCCCAGAGGGGTGTGCAGCGAGATGGGCTCGCGGCCGTACTTCTGGACCTCGATGACCTTCTCCGGGGTCATGTCGAGCTCCTTGGCCAGCTCCTCCGGGGTGGGCTCGCGGCCCAGGTCCTGGAGCATCTGGCGCTGCACGCGCGCGAGCTTGTTGATGACCTCGACCATGTGCACCGGGATACGGATGGTGCGCGCCTGGTCGGCCATGGCGCGGGTGATGGCCTGGCGGATCCACCAGGTGGCGTAGGTGGAGAACTTGTAGCCCTTGGTGTAGTCGAACTTCTCGACCGCGCGGATCAGACCGAGGTTGCCCTCCTGGATGAGATCCAGGAAGAGCATGCCGCGGCCGGTGTAGCGCTTGGCCAGGGAGACCACCAGACGGAGGTTGGCCTCCAGGAGGTGGTTCTTGGCGCGGCGGCCGTCCTCGGCGATGATCTCCAGCTCGCGCTTGAGCTTCGGCGCCAGCTTGTCGGCGTTGGCCAGCTTGTCCTCGGCGAACAGACCCGCCTCGATGCGCTTGGCCAGCTCGACCTCCTGCTCGGCGTTGAGCAGGGGGACCTTGCCGATCTGCTTCAGGTAGTCCTTGACCGGGTCGGCGGTCGCGCCGGCCGCGGCGACCTGCTGCGCGGGCGCGTCGTCCTCGTCCTCGTCGGACAGGACGAAGCCCGCGTTCTCGGCGCCCTCGGGCTCGTCGGCGACCTTGGTGTCCTCGAGAACCTCGTCCTCAAGAAGTTCGACGTCGTCCTTCTTGGCCGTGGTCTTCTTGGCCGCCGTCTTCTTGGCGACGGTCTTCTTGGCGGCCGCCTTCTTGGCGACGGTCTTCTTGGCGGCCGCCTTCTTGGCGGGTGCGGCTTCCTCGGCGGAATCGGCTGCGGCAGGAGCGACGGGCGCCGCGGGGGCGGCCGTTGTGGCGGTGGCCTGCCTCGTCGTCGTCACCGTCTTCGCCGCGACCGTCTTGGTGGCGGTGCGCTTCGCCGGGCTCTTCGCTGCGACGCTCTTGCGGGTGCGCTTGGGCTCTGCGGCACTGACCATCAGCGTCACACCCTCTTCCTCAAGAATCTGGTTGAGGCTGCGCAGTACGTTCTTCCACTGAGTGGCCGGAATCTGGTCAGCTTCGAAGGCCCGACGCACATCGTCGCCGGCGATCTGCCCCTCAGCCTTTCCCCGCTCAATGAGCGCCATGACAGAGACGGACTCGGCGATCTCCGGCGGGAGCGTACGGGATGTGCTGGCCGACACGAACAACCTCTCGGAACGTTGGAAAACGGCTTCCGGCACCGTCCACTGCGGACAGGAGCCGACCACCGGCCTGGGGATGGGCCGACGGCGCGGGCGGGGGCCGGGGAAGATGCACAGCGCCTGTGTTGGCGTCCGTATTCCCTCCGCGGCTGTCACCTCTTAGGTCATCGCGCTGTTCCCACGAGCGTTACGCCCAATCTGCGTGGCCCGAGTCACACCCCGTAAGCGGTCAAAAGCAGTCAGACATGGGCAGACGAGATCACCATTGCCGTCCTGCCAGGTCGCGCACATGCCCCCGGCGGCCCGCCGCACCGCTGGACCCCGCCGGACCGCACAGGGTCCGGCGGGGTCCAGCGGCGGCCGGCAAGGAGCCCGGCGCCGCCACGAGCACGCCGCACACCGACGACCGCGGGGGTCAGTGCTCGCGCGGGGCGGGTACCACGCGCTCGACCTCGGGATGGACCGTGAGCAGTTGACGCATGGCCGCCTCGGCGGCCGCGCCGTCGCCGGTGCCGAGCGCGTCGACGATCCGCGCGTGCTGCGCGAGCGACGTCTCGTTCGGCCGTTCACACCCCGTGACCGGGCCGCCGGAGACCTGGAGGGCCGCCGAGACGATCCCGGAGAGGTGCTCCAGCATGCGGTTGCCGGCGATCTGGATGAGCAGCCCGTGGAACTCGTTGTCGGCGCGCGAGTACGTCAGCGCGTCGCCCTGCGCCATGGCATGGCTCATGATCTCGACCATGTCACAGAGGCGCTGCTGCACCTCCTCCCGCCCGTGCCCGGCGGCGAGGCGGGCGGCGAGCGGCTCGATCGTCCACCGCAGCTCGCTCAGCTCGCGGCGCTGGTCGTCGCGCTGGGGCCCGAAGGCCCGCCACTCGATGATGTCCGGGTCGAGCAGGTTCCAGTCGCTGACGGGACGCACGCGCGTGCCGACGTTCGGGCGGGCACTGACCAGGCCCTTGGCCTCGAGGACGCGGAGGGACTCGCGGACGACGGTGCGGGAGACCTCGAAGCGCTGGCCGATCTCCTCGGGCACCAGCGGTCGGTCCGCGCCCAGGTCGCCCGACACGATCATCTGTCCCAGCTGCTGAACGAGTTGGCCGTGCAGTCCACGTCCGCGGCTGCCCGCGGCACGTCGGCCTACGCGGCCCAGATCAGGGTCCGCGCCCTCCCAGGAGGGCGCTGCGACGCGGTCGGCCACCTGCGGCTCTGCGTAGGGGTAGCGGTCGAGTTCGCCCGGGCCGGCCAGACCGGAGTCGGTGGAGCGGGCGGCGGTCATCATGGTGTGCGCAAGGGTACTCACGGATCCTTTGTCGGCGCCGTCTCCAACTCCCTTGAGGTCTTTGGTGAAAAGCACACGAAAGGGTGATCGCTCACCCCGTCGCAATTGACGCCTTATCGGAAAGAAATGGGCTTGCCGTGCGGAGTTGTGCACACGGCGGGATCGGAAGTGGACGCAACATGTCACCGGAACCGGGTGCGCAGCGTCGTGAACAGATACGCGCACAGCAGCACCGACAGCGACAACGCCAGTGCGCTGCCCACGGGTTGGGCGAGCACCCGGGCCATCCCGAGCAGGTAGCGCTCGCCACCGAAGGGCCACTGCAGCAGGAGAACCTCCCGCATCCGCACCGGGAACCCGGCGGCCATGCGCAGGGCGGGCCCCTGCATCGCCTGGTGCACGACGGGGACGACGACAACGGGTACGGCGAGTACGGTGGCCAGGCCGCCCGTGGTGGACCGGAACACACCGGCCGCCAGTACGCCGGCCCAGGCACAGGCGACGACCAGACAGAACCAACTCGCGCCCAGCGAGAGCCAGTCCGCGGGAACTTGTGTCAGCTCTCGCCCGTAGACGATGTAGAGCGCTTCGGCGTCGCAGCCCACGGTGAGGAAGGCGAGCATGGCGGCGGTGGCTCCGGAGACGAGCAGTTTCGCGATGAGCAGTCCCAGCCGGCGGGGCACGGTGCCGCGGTCCGCCGCGAGGGCGGGGTGGCGGAACTCGTCCCCGAAGGCCAGCGCACCGAGCAACCCCGCCGCGAACGCCGCGGGCGGCAGCGGCAGCTCCCGCGGCCATGCGGCGAACAGCCGCGCCTGGGGGGTGTGCCCGATCCTGGCCAGCAGTACGGCGATGAGCGCGGACACGGCCAGTACGGCACCGCAGGTGACGAAGCCGACGCCGATGCCGGTGGCACGCCGGATCTCGTAGCTAAGAGGACGCAGGGGGCTGGGGGCGGGGCGGACGGAGATGGGGGGTGGGAGGGGGAAAAGGGCATCGGGAACGCCGTCGGGGTGGGCGGCACGGGTGGTCTGCGGCTGACGGGTGCCGGGCTTCCTGGCGCCGGGGAGGCGGGTACGCAGGGCGGCGATGCTCGCTGCCACAGCGCTCGGGCCGCCGGACTGCGGTTCCTGGGCCGTGGAGGCAGCGTCGCGTCCGGCTTCCGTGGCAGCCGCCGCGTCGGCGGTCCGACCGCCGACGGCTCCCGCGAGCACCCCTGCGGGCAGCGCTCCGGCACTTCCGTCGAGCGTGTCGTCATCAGAGGGACCGACATCGCCGTATGCCGTCCCGCCGGTACCCGGAGCCGCGTCGTCCGGCGACGCGCCCTCGGCCGGTTCGCGCTGGGGGGACTCCAGGTACTCCGCCCCCGGCCGGGCACTGGGCGTCTCGCCGAGCGACGGCTGCCCACCGCCGGCGGCCTGTGCCAGCTTGCCCTCCGGCGGTTCCTCGTCCGAGGAGGCGCTGGACACAGCCCGCTGCGGCACCGGCGTGTGCGCTGGGGCGTTCTCCCGCTCCCCCACCGAGAATCCGAACGGCAGGGCCGCCCGTTCTCTCCCCGAGAAACCCGAGGCCGCGGCGCCAGGCGCACCCGACAAGAGGCCGGACGCCACGGGGGCCTGCCCCGACACGGACGCGTCCACCACCGACGCGGCGGACTCAGCCGCCGCCGAGCCGGGCGCCGGGAGGCCGGACGCGGACGCGGCCAGACCGATCCCCGAGGCACCCGGCTCCACCGTCGGCAGGCCGCGCACCGCCGGCTCGGGCCCCGCGGACGGTGAACCGGGCCCGGCGTGTTCCAGCTCCGTGTGGGGCTCGTTGACCACCTCAGCGGTCGCCGCCTGGGACGAGCCTCCGATCACGGCACCGGATCCCGGCCCCATGTCGCGGATCTCGTCAGCGAGTTGGTGCACGGGGATGCCGTGGCGGAACGCCGTCTCACCGACGTCGGCGGTCGTGGAGCCGTACACCGAGAGGCGATTGCCGCCTTCCCGTACGACCTCCACGGACCGGCGAGCGGTGCGGGCCTCCTTGGCGAGCAGGGCCGCGAGGCGAGCCGCGTGTGGACTGCGGACCGCCACCCGCGGACGCAGCCGGGTGCGGGCGAACTCGCCGGCCACCTGGTCAGCCACGAGCCTGCCGCCGTCGAGGGTCACGACCCGGTCGGCCGTGCGCGCGGCCTCCTTGGGGTCGGCCGTGGTGAAGAGCACCGTGCCACCCTGGCCGGCGTGGGCACGCAGCATGCCGTGCAGCCACTGTGCCTCACGGGCGGAGAGACCATGGGCGGGCTCGTCCAGGACGAGCGTGTGCGGATCGGGCAGCAGAGCGCAGGCCAGGCCGAGTCCGCGGTCCATCCCCCGCGAGAGCGTGCCGAGGCGCTCCTCACGGAGGCTGACGAGGCCGACCACTTCGAGGACTTCGTCGGCCCGTCGCGCGGGAACTCCCGCAGCCGCACACAACATGCGCAGATGCCCGCGGACCGAACGGGCCGGATGCCCCGGCACGTCCCCGAGGAGCACGCCGACCTCCCGCGAGGGGTGGGCGATCCGGTGCAGGGGCCGCCCTCTGAAGTAGGTGATGCCACGCCCCTGTTGAAGCTCGAGCATCAGCCTGAGCGCGGTTGTCTTGCCCGCGCCGGCGCCTCCGAGGAGCACGGTGACATGCCCCGGTTGTGCTTCGAAGGACACGTCGTCGACGGCGGGCGGGTGCGCCTTGCGGGGATTGCTGGTCAGTCCGAAGGCCTGGATCATCTGCAGCAAGATAGCGCGCGATGTCTTGTTTTTCGGGTATCACCCGATCCAATACCACACGTGCTGCCGATCAACCTGGTTCAGATGCGCCGTTCGAGGGATGCGGCGCCCCACCTCCACGGTCGGCCCACCTGATCGTCCGCGCGGCCGACCGCCTGTGCTTCTCAGACCTCGGGGCGCAGCATCGGCGGATTGAGCAGGGTGGCGCCGCCCGCCCGGAAGAGCTGCGCCGGCCGGCCGCCCTGGCGCGTGGTCGTTCCTCCGGTGGGAACGAGGAATCCGGGGGTTCCGGTGACCTTGCGGTGGAAGTTGCGCGGGTCGAGGGCCACTCCCCACACCGCCTCGTACACCCGTCGCAACTCGCCGACGGTGAACTCGCTCGGGCAGAACGCGGTGGCCAGCGACGAGTACTCGATCTTGGACCGGGCCCGTTCCACGCCGTCGGCGAGGATCTGGGCGTGATCGAAGGCGAGCGGCGCCACGGGTTCGCCGTCACGGCCGTAACCGCCCTGCTGCAGCAGTTCCTCGACCGGTGCCCAGCGCGCGTTGCTGGCGTCGCCTCCCGCACGCGGGGCGGGCAGGTCGGGCGCGAGCGCGAGGTGCGCGACGCTCACCACACGCATGCGCGGGTCCCGCTTGGGATCCCCGTAGGTGGCGAGCTGCTCGAGATGAGCCCCGTTGCCCTGGGCCGGGGCCGAGGGGTCGTGTGCACACAGCCCGGTCTCCTCGGCGAGCTCACGAGCCGCCGCCTGTGAGAGGTCCTCGTCGGCCCGCACGAAGCCTCCGGGCAGCGCCCAGCGCCCTTGGAACGGGGGCTCGCCCCTGCGAACCGCCAGCGCACACAGGGCATGGCGGCGCACGGTCAGCACGACCAGGTCCACGGTGACGGCGAAGGGCGGAAAGGCTGACGGGTCGTAGGGCATGCCGCGATCATAGTCGTCTGCCTGACGATAAACACTCCCTTCCCCGGCCGCATCGATGGTGATTCCGCTTCGTTCTGGTATCGCGTGCAGGACCGGCTCCTGTTCTTGGCTTCCGTGGTGTCGTACGAGGTCACACTCCCAGCTGCAGGCCTTCCGCCGCTTCCTCGACCATGGCGAGCCCCAGCCGGCTGATGCGCACGGCGAACGGGGCGCCGGCGACTCGGAGCCCGGTCAGGCCGAGTGGCCGCGGTCGGCCAGGCCGCCGAGAAGTGCGCCACCGCCGTGGCCGCTGCACCGGCTCGCGCGAGATCGGTTCCCGAGCAGCCTCCGAGCTTGGCGTTTAACCTCGCGGGTCACTCGTCCTGCTGACCTGCGGTTCTTCACGGGACAGCGGAGACGGCCGTTCTCCACGCTTCGAGATGTCG